>JAFTDJ010000024.1 GCA_017454265.1 Bacteroidales bacterium
AATCAAATACAACGGAGCGTGGGAGAAGATAGACGGCTATTTCTCAAGAGGAGAGCTGACAGTGAAGGAAACAGTATTTGATTCTCCCCTCCTTTCCGAGCCGGACCGCACATACGGCGGCACCAAGCCCCACCGAAGCTTCTCCGGCCCCCGCTGGCTGGGCGGGGTAAGCGACCACTATCCCGTCCTGCTTTGGCTTTCAGCGACTTACGAATAATGACCTGGTTAAAAACAACCGGCTCAGCGGACGTAAGTTGCTGATAATGGAAAAAAACATTAAATTAGCAAACTGATCAACACTAAACGATATGAGTCTTAAATGCGGTATAGTAGGCCTGCCGAATGTAGGTAAATCCACCCTTTTCAACTGTGTGAGCAGCGGCAAAGCCCAAAGCGCCAACTTCCCCTTTTGTACCATAGAGCCCAACCTGGGTTCCACCAACGTGCCAGACAAGCGCCTTGAGGTGCTTACCGATATCTGCAAGCCCCAGCGTACCATCCCCGCAACCGTAGATATAGTTGACATCGCCGGCCTGGTGAAGGGCGCCAGCCGCGGAGAGGGCCTCGGCAACCAGTTCCTGGCCAATATACGCGAGTGCGATGCCATCCTGCACGTGCTCCGCTGCTTCGACGACGGCAACGTGGTGCACGTAGACGGTTCCGTAGATCCGGTCCGCGACAAGGAAGTGGTGGACACGGAGCTTCAGATAAAGGACCTGGAGACCGTGGACAACCGTCTTTCCAAATGCATCAAGGCCGCCCAGGCGGGAGACAAGGAGTCCAAGAAGCTGGCCGAGCTGCTCAAGCGCTACAAAGCCGCCCTTGAGCAGGGTAAATCCTGCCGCAGCGTAGCCCTGCTGAACGACGATGAAGTCCAGCTTGCCCACGATCTCTTCCTGCTTACCAACAAGCCGGTACTTTATGTATGCAACGTAGACGATGCATCCGCTGCCACCGGCAACGCTTACGTGGAGGCTGTAAAAGAGGCTGTAAAAGACGAAAACGCGGGTATCCTCATCATCTCCGCCCGAACGGAGGCGGACATAGCCGAGATGGAAGACTACGAAGACCGCCGTATGTTCCTTGAAGAAATGGGCCTGGAGGAGTCGGGCGTAGTGCGCCTGATACAGGAAGCCTACAAGCTCCTTGGCCTGCGGACTTTCTTCACCGCCGGGGCCGACGAATGCCGTGCCTGGACCATCCACGCCGGCGACAAGGCCCCCCGCGCCGCGGGTGTCATCCACACCGATTTCGAGAAAGGATTCATCCGCGCAGAGGTCATCAAGTACGAGGACTTCGTGCAATACCGCACCGAGGCGGCCGTGCGTGCCGCCGGCAAAATGGGCGTAGAAGGCAAAGACTACGTAGTACAGGACGGTGATATCATGCATTTTTTGTTTAACGTATAATACTGATAACCAAATGAAAGAAAGAATTCATAGCAAGTTCGTGGAGCTCTTTGGAGAGGGCGGAGCGTTCTATGCGGCGGCAGGCCGTATCAACCTGATAGGCGAGCACACCGACTACAACGGCGGATATGTGTTCCCCGGCGCAATCGACAAAGGCCTGGTAGCCGAAATCAAACCTAACGGCACAGACAGGGTGCACCTGTACTCACTGGACTACGACGCCCGCGCCGAATTCGGCCTGGAAGAGGCCGACAAGCCCGCGGAGGCCTGGGCCTGCTACATCTTCGGCGTGTGCCGCGAGACCATCAAGCGCGGCGGCAAGGTGGCCGGTTTCGATGCCGTTTTTGCCGGCGACGTGCCCCTTGGCGCCGGCCTCAGTTCTTCGGCTGCCCTGGAAAGCTGCTTCGCCTATGCGGTCAACGACCTTAACGGCAACGGCCTCAGCCGCTTCGACCTTGCCCGCATTGGCCAGAGCACCGAGCACAACTACTGCGGCGTGAACTGCGGCATCATGGACCAGTTCGCATCGTGCTTTGGCAAGAAGGGCCAGCTTATCCGCCTCAACTGCAAGACGCTGGAGTACCAGTACTTCCCCTTCAATCCCGAAGGCTACCGCCTCGTGCTGCTGGATACCTGCGTCAAGCACGAGCTCGCCAGCTCCGCCTACAACTTCCGCCGCCAGTCCTGCGAGAGGGCTGCAGCCGCCATCAAGAAGAACCATCCCGAGGTTGATTTCCTCTCCGACTGCAAGAGGGTCTGGCTCGACGAGGTGCGCAGCGAGATCAGCGAGGAAGACTTCATCCGTGCAGAATACGTAATCGGTGAGGTACAACGCGTGCTCGACGTATGCGACGCCCTGGAGCGCGGAGACTACGAGACCGTGGGCGAAATGATGTACCAGACCCACTTCGGACTGAGCCGCCTGTACGAGGTGAGCTGCCCCGAGCTGGACTACCTTGCACGCCTGGCACGCAAGATGGATGTCACCGGCTCCCGCGTAATGGGCGGCGGCTTCGGCGGCTGCACCATCAACCTGGTCAGGAACGAGTATTACGACGCCTTCGTGGCAACGGCAAAAGAGCGCTTCAAGTCCCAGTTCGGCCACGAACTCAAAGTGTACGACGTCGTTATCTCCGACGGAGCGCGCAAGATTGAGTAGATGCGCGCGCGGGCACTTGTATCCCTGCTTGCGCTGATAATGGCGGCTCTGCCGGCCCGGGCCCAGTTTTACAACGACGGGAACGAGCCGGCGGGGCTTCGCTGGTATCAGATAAAGACAGCGGACTACAAGGTGCTGTATCCGCAAGGGATGGATTCCCTGGCCCGGGTGTATGCGGCCCAGTTGGAGCGGGTGAAAGGGCCCGTTGGCGCCACTGCAGGCTATACCCCCAACCAGTTGTACAAAAAGCAGCTCCCCGTCATCCTTCATCCCTGGACGGCGCAGGCGAACGGAATGGTGGCGTGGACGCCCAAGCGTATGGAGCTGTTCACGACGCCTGATTTCCTTGATCCGCTACCCGAGCCCTGGCACAGGCATCTCACCATTCACGAGTCCCGCCACGTGAGCCAGATGCAGTACGCATACGACAAACCGTATCGCGTCTGGAACATATTGTTCGGGCAGCTTTTCCAGGGAGCTATGGATATTCTGTACTGCGGCCCGGCCTTCTTTGAGGGGGATGCCGTAGTTGCTGAAACCGAGCTCACCAAAGCGGGGCGAGGCCGTAACGCGGCATTTCTGGAATTCTACCGGGCATCTTTCCGCGAGGGCGACACCCGCGACTGGTGGCAGTGGCGTTACGGTTCGCTGAAGAAATTCACCCCCGACCACTACACCGTTGGTTATATTACCGCGGCTGGTATGCGCAGCGTGTATGATACCCCGGACTTCACAGCCCGGTACTATCGGCGTATGTTTGCAAAAAAAGGGTGGCCGTTCCCCTTCTTCAACTATCCCAAAACAGTCAAAGAAGTATCGGGAAAGCGGTTTCGGGATGCGTTTTCGGAGATAAGCGATACATTGCGGCAGCGATGGAGCCGCGACGAGGCCGCACGCGCACCCTTCCAGCCGTCGGAGCAGCTCACGGCGCCCGGCCGTCACTACACGGCATACGGTGGAAGCTGCCTGTTAGACAGCTCCTTGTTCAGCATACGCCGCGGAATAACGAGTGCTCCCGAACTGGTGCGTACAGACACTAAATCCGGCCGCACGACGGCGCTCAGGCCCTTTTCCTACAGCACGTCCGTGCTTAAGGAAGACCCCCTGAGGGGGCGTATCTGGTGGAGCGAAATCGTAAGCGACCCCCGGTGGGGGATGATATCTTATTCGGAAATCCATTACTCGGACGCCTCCGGGCGCACCGGCTGCCTTAAGAAGCGTACCCGCTGGTACAACCCGGCGGTTTCTCCTGACGGCGGTGTGCTGTGCGTAGTGGAGTATCCCGCGGGCGGAGGCAGCGCGCTCTTGCTTGTGAACCCGGAAGACGGCTCGGAACTCGCGCGATATACGGCTCCCTCCGGAATGCAGATAGTTGAGGCGGAGTGGCTTGGAGACCGGCTCTACGCCTGCGCCATTACCGATGGCGGGCAGGGTATTTACAACGTACGGGACGGTTTCCGCCGCGAGCTTGCCTGCGGGCACAACACGGTAAAGCAGCTTTTTGTGCACGACGGTACACTGTTTTTTATATCAGACCTGACCGGCGTAGATGAGCTTTACTCGTGGGCACCCGGTGAGCCCGCCGCTTACCGCATTACCAGCACCGCCGTGGGCTCATCGTCTTACCGTTTTTCTGCAGACGGGAGCAGCCTGCTGTATTCCATGCTCACAAAGGACGGCCGTTATGTTTACACCACGCAGCTGGATTCCTTGCCGGGACGCACCAGGGCGGATTTCGGCGTGCCGCACCGATACGAATTTGCGGAAGACCTCTCCGGCGGCGGCCCCGGCGTCATTGAACAGACTCCCGTTGAGGTTCCCGCCCCCAAACCGTACAACAAATTTGCTAACGCTTTCCGCATACATTCCTGGATACCGCTGTACATAGATTATGATGCGGTTGAGAACCTGAGTTTCGACGCCATTGCCAGCAGCGCCGGCCTTGGGGCAACGGTATTCTTCCAGAATGAACTCAGCACGCTTCAGGGTACCGCTGCGTACAATGCCGCTTATTCGGGCGGATGGGTACATAAAGGCGAGGCCAAAATCACCTACAGCGGACTGTATCCTGTAATCGAAGGCGGCCTGTCGGTAAGCAGCGCGGCGCCGTACTGGTATTTCCTGCAGAGCTCTTTCAGTAATTTTTCGCAGGTTCTCAGTCTTTCGCACGAGACTCTTGCCGGCATCCCGGGTTTCAACGCTTCGCTCGGTATTTATTTACCCCTGAATTTATCTTCCGGAGGGTGGTACCGTGGAGTAGTGCCACAATTGCGCTGGAGTCTTTCCAACAGCATCATTACCAGGGGGAGTTCCGCCCCTATGAACCGATTGTCGGCCAGCGTCAGAGCTTATATCGTCAAGGCGACTCCGTCGTCTTGCGTATATCCTAAACTGGGAATCGGAGCAGAGACGGGCTGGAGCGGCCGTCCGGGGGCGTTAAGCATCTTCAGCTCCAACGCATATTTTTACACATACGGCTATCTTCCCGGCTTTATGGATACCCATGGCCTGAGGCTCTCCGTTATGGCGCAGGCGCCTGTGGGAAGCGCACCCTTCCACGAGCGCTACGCGTCTGTGATGCCTCGCGGGATGGGAGCCTACACCGACCTTGCCTCGCAGATGGCAAGCTATCCTTTCCAGGGCCGCATTACAGCAGATTATGTATTTCCGTTCTTGCCCCTCGACTGGTCCGGAATGGGCCCGGTGGCTTACGTGCGTAACCTCGAGTGTACCCTGCACGGAGATTATGCCTTCGCCGGAGGAGCGGCAAAAGCTGCGTCTTTGAATCTTGGTGGCGCCGGTGTGGAGCTTTGCGCCGTGCTGGGAAATTTCCTGTGGATACCGTACGACACGCGCATCGGCGTAAAATATTATTACAACCTGGGAATCCCTTCCGGATTGAATCCTCATCTGTTTGATATAGTTTTCACTGTCGATATGTAAGTAAATTTCGTTATTTGCTTCATTTTGTATATATTCGCGAAATAATAACACTACGACCCGAATGAAGAACCCCCTCATCCTTGCGGCCGCCGCTTGCTGTCTGCTAGCCGGCTGCACCGCTGCGCCGGCTCCCGGAGCTCTCAACGACCCCCGTGTAGATGAACTGATGAAGAAGATGACCCTGGAAGAAAAAGTGGGTCAGCTGGTGCTTTTCACAAGCGACTGGAGCGTCACCGGTCCCACTATGCGACAGGGATACATGGATGATATCCGTGCCGGGCGCTGCGGAAACATATTCAACGCCTATACCGCGGAATATACCCGCAAACTGCAGGAAATCGCGGTCAACGAAACACGCCTGGGCATACCTCTTCTGTTCGGGTACGACGTTATACACGGCTTCCGCACCATTTTCCCCATCAATCTCGGAATGTCCGCATCCTGGGACGGGCAGGCCATAGAGGAGTCTGCGCGAATCGCCGCCCGCGAGGCCGCTGCCGCCGGCCTGCACTGGACCTATTCTCCTATGTGCGACATTTGCGTCGAGCCTCGCTGGGGCCGTATATCAGAAGGTTCCGGAGAAGACCCTTATCTTGGAAGTGTCATTTCTGCGGCAATGACCCGAGGCTATCAGGGCACCGACCTTTCGGATCCTGCAACCATTCTGGCCTGTGTCAAGCATTTTGCCGCGTACGGCGCTCCCCAGGCCGGACGCGACTACAATACGGTGGATATGTCCGAGCGCTGGTTCAGGGAGTTTTACCTTCCTCCCTACAAGGCCGCGGTAGATGCCGGGGCCCTCAGCGTGATGGCCTCCTTCAACGAGCTCGACGGTGTACCGGCAACGGCCAATTCCTTCCTGCTTAAGGATATACTCCGCGGCGAGTGGGGCTTCAAAGGCTTTGTGGTGTCTGACTACACGGGCATAAACGAGATGGTTTGCCACGGCACGGCTGCAGATGAAGCGGAAGCCGGCATGCAGGCTATCAACGCAGGAATGGATATGGACATGCAGAGCGCCGCCTATTTCAACTACCTCAAGGAGCAGGTGGAAAGCGGCAAGGTCAGTATGAAGACGCTGGATGAATCCGTACGCCGCGTGCTCAACGTAAAAGCCGCCCTCGGCCTTTTCGACGACCCTTACAAGTACTGCAGTCCCGAGCTGGAGGCCTCCGAAACCCTTACTGACGGCAACAAGGCCTTCGCCCGAAAGTTTGCCTCAGACTGCATGGTGCTTCTGAGCAACGACGGAGTGCTCCCCCTGCAAAAGGGAGAAAAGATAGCCGTTATCGGAGCCCTGGCCGCTTCCAAGGACGATCTTCTGGGCTCCTGGAGGGGCGCCGGCGAGGTTCGGAGCGTGCCGGCCAGCATACTGGACGCCATTTGTGAACTCAACGGTCCCGCCAACGTGCTGTACGCGGAAGGTTGCAAGGAGACGGGCGAAGACCGCAGCGGATTCGGCGCGGCCCTTGCCGTCGCCCGCAGGGCGTCCAAAGTGGTGCTCGTAATAGGCGAAGACTGTCAGTGGACGGGAGAAGCCGCGAGCCGTTCCGATATCCGCATACCCGGCGTACAGAGCGAACTGCTCGGGAAGCTCGCGGCATTAGGCAAGCCCGTCGCCGTGGTGCTGCTCAACGGCCGTCCGCTGGACCTCAGTGCCGAGGTGGAGCAGGCAGGAGCCATCCTTGAGGCCTGGTATCCCGGCACTATGGGCGGATTTGCGGTTGCCGACGTGCTCTTCGGAGACGTGAATCCGGGCGGAAAGTTGTCCGTCACTTTCCCCCGCAACCTCGGGCAGGTGCCCGTTTACCACTACGCCAAGAACACCGGACGACCTTACGTGCACCCGGAAGCAAAGTACGAATCCCGCTACCTTGATGTGCCCAACGAGCCCCTGTTCGCCTTCGGCCACGGCCTCAGCTACACCCGGTTCGATTATTCCGACGTCAGGCTTTCCGCCTCTTCCTTCGGCGGAGACGGCAATATCACCGCCGAATGTACCGTTACCAACAGCGGCGGCCGCGCAGGCAGCGAGACCGTCCAGTTGTACATAAGGGACCTCGTGGGCAGTGTAACCCGCCCCGTGAAGCAGCTAAAGGGTTTTAAGAAAATATACCTTGAGCCCGGGCAGTCGCAGACGGTATCCTTTACCATCGACGCCGAGACCCTCTCTTTCTACCGCCGCGATATGAGCTATGGCCCCGAGAGCGGTGATTTCAAAGTGTTTATAGGAGGCGCATCCGACGATGTGCGCGAAGCATCTTTCCGTTATGAAGAATAGCCTGCTTGCCGCGGCCCTGCTTGCCGCCCTGCTGTGCTCCTGCGGCCCCAGGCCACAGAGGCAGCTCTCCGACGAAGCCCTCCTCGACACGGTGGAGCGCTACACAATCAAGTATTTTACCGATTTTGCCGACCCGGCTACGGGACTCGCCCGTGAGCGAAACAACGACGCCAACGGCAACATAGTCACCATTGGAGGTTCGGGCTTCGGCATGATGGCCGTCATAGCGGGCGCCGAGAGGGAGTACTACCCTCAGGCGGAAGGGGTGGAGCGCGTGGGTAAGATGGTGAGCACCCTGGAGCGCCTGGAGCGCTTCCACGGCGCCTGGGCCCACTGGTACGATGCCGACTCCGGCCGGCCGTTCAGCTTCAGCAAATACGACGACGGCGGTGACCTGGTGGAGACTGCCTTCATGGTGCAGGGCCTTCTGGCGGCACGGCAGTGGCTCTCAGACAAAGACGCGGAGCTCTCCGCTCGCTGCGACAAATTGTGGCGCGAAGTGGAGTGGAGCTGGTACACACGCGGAACAGACTCACTCTACTGGCACTGGTCAAAAAACTACGAGTGGAAGATGAACCACCGTATCAGCGGTTTCGACGAAACACTCATCACGTATGTTCTGGCAGCGTCTTCGCCCACCTATCCTATCACGAAGGAATGCTACGAGGCTTCTTACAAGACCTCAAACTATTACTACAACGGCAAGGAGTATTACGGCATCAAACTGCCGCTGGGCATGGAATACGGCGGACCGCTTTTCTTCTGCCACTATTCCTGGCTGGGGCTGGACCCCCGCGGACTGTGTGACGGGTACACCAACTATTTTGAGCGCAACAAGGCGCACACCCTCATACATCGTGCCTACGCGATAGACAACCCTAAGGGCCACAAGGGTCTGGGAAAAGACCTTTGGGGCTTCACCTCGTCGGACGACCCCGACGTGGGATACAGCTCCCATCATCCCGGCACGCCGGACGAGAACGGCACCGTGTCGCCTACCGCTGCCGTGAGTTCCATAGTGTACACTCCCGTGGAGTCGATGGAGGTGATTCGTCACCTGTACTTCGACGTCCCCGGGATGTTCGGACCCATGGGCTTGTATGATGCATACAATCCCGGCCGGGAGCCTGCCGTGGTAGATCACTACCTCGCCATAGACCAGGGCCCCGAAGCCGTGATGATAGAAAATTACCGCAGCGGTCTGCTTTGGAGGCTCTTCGGCAGCTGCCCCGAGATACAGGACGGTCTGCGCAAACTCGGATTCTACTATTCAGAATAATATGAAAAAATTAGCACTAGTACTGACAACCATTCTGATTGCCGCGCTGAGCTATGGCCAGGCATATCAGGTAAAGGGCGTCGTCGTGGACGAACTGGGGCCTGTAATCGGAGCTACCGTACTTGAGTCGGGGACCTCCAACGGCGTTCCCACAGGCCTGGACGGCGACTTCCTGCTTACGGTATCAAGTCCCGACGTACAGGTGGAGGTGAGCTGCATGGGCTACGCCACGCAGGTGTTCAAAGCCTCTGAAATGCCGGCTACCATCAGCCTGAAAGAAGACGACACCTTCCTTGAAGAAGTTGTTGTTGTGGGTTACGGTACCCAGAAGGCCAAGGACCTCACCGCTCCCATTGTGAACATCAAGGGAGGTGAACTGTCCAAGCAGGCCACAGCCAACCCTATGAGCGCTCTCTCCGGCATGGTGAGCGGCGTGCAGATTACCCAGAGCGGCGCCCCCGGAGCCGGACCCTCCGTGAAGATCCGCGGCGTGGGTTCCATCGGAGACTACGCCAATCCTCTATACGTCGTTGACGGAGCCTTTATGGACAACATCGACTTCCTGGCCAGCAGCGATATCGAGTCGCTGACCGTGCTTAAAGACGCATCCGCGGCGGCAATTTACGGCGTACGCGCCGCCAACGGCGTGATTATAGTGACCACCCGCAAGGGTGAACTGGGCCATGCGCGCCTAACATATGACGGCTATGCCGGCGTACAGGTTCCCACAAATATAATGAAGCTGGCAAATACCGAGCAGTACGTTGAGCTCTACAACCTTGCTTACAAGGATATGACCGGCTTCGTGCCAAAGAACGCGGCAAACTATGGCGGAGTGAGCACCGATTGGTATGCTGCCCTGGTGCATCCCGCTTTTACCCACTCCCACTCCCTGGACCTTTCCGGAGGAACGGAAAAGACCAACTACTCCGTGGGCTTGAGCTACTTCTACCAGGACGGTATTATGAACTTCACCAAGAACGACTACAACCGTCTGAATTTCAGGGCCCGCCTGGACCAGACCATGAGCTCCTGGCTCAAGGTGGGTTTCAATACAGTGGTGTCCAAGTACTCCAGCAACAATCCGAACTCCGGGGTATATTACCAGGCCTTCGTGAATCCTCCTGTGTATGCTGTTTACAACGACGCAAATACAGCCGCCTATCCTGAGCATTTCAATTCCCCTCAGCTCTACGGATTCGGTAATTCCTACGGCAACCCCGCAGCCAGCGCCTATTACCACCGCAGCTGGACCGACGGTTTCAAGACAGTGTTCTCCGCATATGCCGAGGCGACAATCATCCCCGAGAAGCTGAAGTTCAAGACTTCTTATAATCTCGACCTCACCTTCTCCGACGCTCAGACATATACGCCTGAGCATTACGTGGGAGGCTCCCAGGGTACCTCGGTATCCAGCCTCAACAAGACCTTCAGCTACGCAACCTATCATATTCTGGACAACACCCTCACCTATTCCGACCGGATTGGGGACCATTCATTCACCGCCATGCTCGGACAGTCCACGAGGATGCAATACAGCTCCTGGCTCAACGGCATTGCCCGCAGCGTTCCCGACTTCGACAGGCAGTCCATATACCTCACCAACGGTTCTTACAAGAACCAGTCGACAAATGACGGAGGCTCCCGCTACAACGGCCTTTCCTTCTTCACCCGCGGCACCTATAACTACAAGGGCAAGTACCTTGCTACCGTGACGCTGCGTGCCGACGGCAGTTCCAAATATCAGGAGAAATGGGGAATCTTCCCCTCAGTGGGTTTGGGATGGAATATTTCCGACGAACCCTTTATGCAGAATCAGAGGGTGTTCGACTTCCTCAAGCTGCGCGCAAGCTGGGGTATGCTCGGCAACGACAACGTGCCCGCCAATGACATCAATATCGCCGGTGCCTCCGGAATCGGAAGCTCCGCCGTGTTCGGCAATACCGTGGTTGACGGAATCGGCGCCCAGACCGTGTATCAGAACTATCTGCGCTGGGAAGTGGTGACGGAAACCAACGTGGGTGCCGACTTCGCTTTCCTTGGCAACCGCCTTACCGGAGAACTTGATCTGTACCACCGCGTGACGGACAGGGTGGTTTTCCACGCACCCATTGCTACCGGCGGCGGTGTGGCTACGCTGCTTGCCAACAACGGCAAGGTGCTTAACGCAGGTGCGGAGCTCTCGCTCAGATGGGCCGATTCCATTGCAGAAGAATTCAACTACAACGTGGGCTTCAACGCTACGTTCAACCACAATTCCGTGCTGGCACTCGACGGTCGCGACAACATCCCCGGGGCTGCCGTCAACGGTGCCTATTCGACCCTGACGCAGGTGGGTTATCCTATCGGCGCTTTCTGGGGCTACAAGGTGGAGGGCATCTTCCAGAACAAGCTTGAGGCCAAGCTCCGGGACGACGGTGTGAACCAGACGACGGCCGACGAGGGCTACTTCCGCTATGCCGACACCAATGGCGACAAGGTTATCAACGAAGACGACCGTACCTACCTTGGAAGTCCACTGCCCTGGCTTATGCTGGGCCTGAACCTGGGCTTTGAGTGGAAGAACTTCGACTTCTCGATGGTTATGAGCGCCAACGTAGGAAACAAGATTTTCAACTCCAAGCGCATCAACAAGCAAGTGTTCCCCGACGGCAACTACGACCTTGCCTTCTACAGGAACGCATGGCGCTCGGATGCCCACAGCACCACTTATCCCAGTCCCAAGGCGCTCACTGAATCCATGATGGCCCAGAGCAACAGCTTTTTCGTAGAAGACGGCTCCATGTTCCGTATCCAGAATGTGCAGCTGGGGTACACCTTCCGCAACGTGTTCGGAGCCGGACGCATACGCGCCTACGTTTCCGCCCAGCGTCCCCTTACCCTCTTCGGCTACAACGGTTTCACCACAGAAATCGGCGGCAGCCCTACTGCAACCGGCATAGACGGTGCCTCTGTGTATCCTATGCAGGCAATCTATACCGCAGGTGTCAACCTTAATTTCTAAGCAGCAATGAAAAAGTCATTTATACTCATAGCAATAGCCATCCTGACCCTTTGCAGCTGCTCCGATTTCCTGAACATCCGCACAGAGGCCACGATGCCCTCATCGGGACTCGATTATACCAAGACGGAAAATATCATTATGCCGCTTAGCGCCGCCTATGCCAGTATGAGACTTGGCGAAGGCGAATCCTTCAACTACGTGGCGGTGATGGAAATCTGCTCCGACGACGCAGACAAGGGCAGTTCTGCCGATGACGGTCCTATGGCCAAGGCCATAGACAACTTTACCCTGGACGCCTCCAATACCTGTGTGGCGGATATGTGGACTTATTACTACAACATAGCCTCTTCTGCCAACTACGCAATCGAGTCTATGGACAAGTTCGGCGAGGCAATAACCTCCGAAGACGGACTCCGCCAGGTAAAAGAGACCCGCGGCGAGGCTAAGATTATCCGCGCCTGGGCCTATTTCAACCTGCTCAGGGTTTTTGGCAGCGTCCCCTACATAGACAGGACAATGACCGCAGAAGAGCTCGCCTCCATGAAGGTATCTACCGAAGACCAGCTCTTCACCTATATCTACGCAGACTTGGATGAGGCGATAAACGTGGTTCCGAGCGCCTGGGACGAGTACCCCGGCCGCTATACCAGCTGGACTGCAAGGGCCCTCAAATCCCGTGTGGCCCTGTATCGCAAAGACTGGAAAGAGGCAGCTGCACAGGCCGATGCCATAATTGCAAGCGGCGAGTTCTCCTTGCTTCCCAACTTCCGCGACGTATTCCAGATGAAGGGCGAGAACTCCACGGAAATACTTATGTCCATCCAGAGTTCCACCCTTGGCCAGAGCGCCGGAGACGCCCCCATGTGCTATTACGCCTTCATCCAGGGCCCCCGCAACAACCCGGCTTCCAATATGCAGGGATGGGGATTCAAAGTACCGAGCGAGAAACTCATCGCCTTCCTTGACGGCCGCGGCGATGTAATCCGCAAACAGACCACCATCCTTGAAAGGGGCACCACGACTCCCGAGGGAGACGAAATCAGCACCATGTGCGTGAATCCTTACTACAACGGCAAGGTTTACACTCCTTCCCGCTACAATAAATGGTCTTACAATGCCTACGGCCGCGACTACGATATACGTCTCATCCGTTATGCAGAGATTTTGCTCAACTATGCCGAGGCCGTGATGAACGGAGCGCCCGCAGGCAGTATTTCCGCCCAGGATGCGCTGGATATGGTGCGCGGGCGCGCAGGCCTCAATGCCGTTGCCGTGAGTCTTGACGCCGTACAGGAGGAGCGTCACGCCGAGCTTGCAATGGAAGACAACCGCTTCTTCGACCTGGTGCGCTGGGGCAAGGCCGCCGAGGTCCTGGGGCCCCTTGGCTTCACCGCCGGCAAGAACGAACATTTCCCCATCCCCTCCACCCAGCGTCAGCTCAATCCCAACCTGCCCGCATCGCCCGGGTACAGTTATTGATTACTTTTTATTCACTTTATATCAACCAATTATTTATTAAAACAATGAAAAAAGTACTTTTATTCGCTGCTTCCATCCTCGTGCTTGGTGCAGCTGTTTCCTGCAACAAAGACAAAGACAAGGAAAAGACCGTTCCCGAGGTAACCGTTGCCAAGGAGGCTCTTGTTGCCCATTTCCCCATGGAGTCTGCAACTGAAGCCGTCAAGGTCGGTGCCGGTGTCACCTACAGTGGACTTACCGGTTCTGCCGCTTTCGTAGACGGATTCATCGGCAAGGCTTATGGCAACACCGCCGGAGTCAACACTTCCGAGGCTTATATGAAGCTCAACCTTGCTTCCAGCAACGCTATCAAGAACCTCCAGAGCATGACTTTCACCGCATGGGTAAAGCTTCCCGCAGGCACTGAGGCCAAGGGTGGCGTGCTTTCCATTAACGGTACCGCCATGGAGCCCGTGTGGCCCGCACTCGTATTCCTCTTCGACAACTACAATGCCGAGACAAACGAGCAGTGGTTCAACGGCCGCATCGACTTCATTGCAAAGTCTGCTGCCATGTGGCCCAACAGCGCTTCTACAGAGTATGCAAAGAAGGACGACTGGATCCAGGTTGCACGTACCTATGATGCACAGTCCGGCCACTGGGCCAACTATGCGAACGGCGTTCTCGTAGGCGAGGGTGACTTCCTTATCGACGACAAGCCCGTGGGTGCCATCAACGCCTGCGTCGCTTCAGACTGCAACGCCATGTATATCGGCGGCTGGGCTTCCCGTATCGAGGGCAAGGCCGCAGACGCATGGCAGGGCTACTTCCCCGGTGCAATCGACGAGGTCCGCTTCTACAACCAGCCTCTGACCGAGGTGCAGATTGCCGCCCTCTATCTTGAGGAGGTAACCATCGCTCTCACCCAGAGTATTTAATTCATTAATCCTTCATACGGGGTTGGCCGGTTTCGGTCAACCCCATTTTTCAATTATGAGAAGAATAACAACCACGCTGATTCTGACCGTTTTGATGCTTATTCCCGGAGCCTGCGACCGGCAGCAGGCCGAATCTCCCAAAGCCCTGGTCACAAGCATCCTGGTAAACGGCAAGGCGGTATCCTTGTCCGGAACGGTAAACGACGTGCCTCTGCGAGGCGGTCTCGTCATAGCGCTTACGTTTACGCATGAAGCGGACATCAGCAAGGCGGGCGGTTATTCTTTCTCTGGAGGCAACCTGGTGCCTTCGTACGGAGCGGACCGCACCACGGTGGAACTCCGTCCTGATAAGGAACCGGAGTACTTCAAGCGTTATACTTTCTCTCTTTCCGCGGGAGAGTATTTCGGCGTCAATATACTTAAGGACGTACAGTTCACAATGACCACGGAGTACGATCCTTCAGACAAGTTTCCCCGCATCTCCGACGATGAGCTGCTGACGCTGGTGCAGAAACAGACTTTCGATTACTTCTGGAGCTACGGCCACCCCGACAGCGGTCTCGCCCGCGAGCGTCTGGGCTCGGACAATACCGTGACCACCGGCGGTTCCGGGTTCGGCGTAATGACTCTTCCCGTAGCCGTAGAAAGGGGATTTGTGAGCCGGAGCGAAGCTGCTCAGCGGCTGCGAAAGATTGTAGATTTTCTGGGAACGAAGGCAGACCGTTTCCACGGAGCCTTCCCGCATTGGCTCAACGGCACCACAGGAAGAGTGGTTCCATTCAGCTCCAACGACAACGGCGGCGACCTGGTGGAAACGGCGTTTATGATTCAGGGCCTGCTGGCTGCGGCGCAGTACTTCAGCGAGCCAGGCGAGGCCGATATCCGCAACGGAATAGATGCCATCTGGCGGGCCGTAGAGTGGGACTGGTACACACGCGGGCAGGATGTTCTGTACTGGCATTGGTCTCCGGATAAGGAGTGGGCAATGAATATGCAGGTAAAAGGCTGGAACGAAGGCCTTATAGTTTATGTGCTGGCAGCTTCTTCTCCTACGCATCCGGTGAGAGCGGAAGTGTATCATCAGGGATGGGCGTCGGGCGGCGGCATGACGCTGTCCAACAACAGTCCCATGTTCTTTGCCCACTATTCCTTTATGGGCCTGGACCCCCGCGGACTCAAAGACAGTTATGCCGATTACTGGGAACATAACACGGCCCACGCGCTGCGTAACTATTCTTATTGCGTAACCAATTCCAAGAAACACGCCGGATATTCCGCCGATTCCTGGGGGCTTACCGCCAGCGATTACCCGGGCGGCTATACGGCTTCTTCCCCTTCCAACGACCGCGGCGCCATTGCTCCCACGGCCGCCCTGGCTTCTTATCCATATGTTCCGGAGGAAAGCCTCCGCGCCTTAAGGCAGTTCTACTATGTTTATGGCGACCGCCTCTGGGGCAAGTATGGCTTCTACGACGCCTTCTGCCTGGACAGCCGCTGGTTTGCGTCGTCTTATATCGCCATAGACCAGGGCCCGATCATTGTGATGATAGAAAACGGCCGCAGCGGCTTGTTATGGCGCTGTTTTATGAAAAACCCCGATATTCTTGCCGGTCTGGCCAAACTCGGGTTTACAAGGCAGTAATATGCTTCGTTTTCTGGACGAAGAGAACAGAAAAGAAAACGATTTGCTATATTTGTGAGAAATGAAGAAGAGAGATATTATAGTTTTGCCGTTACTGGCGGTGGCAATTGTGCTGACGGCCGGGTGCGGCGGCGCGCCCAGCGGCGGTAAAGCGAAAAACAGTCGCGCAGACGGCGGAAAAGGCGAACCGTTAGCTGTAGAGCAGGCGGAGACCAGGTACCGGCCATTCCCTCAGATGAGTGTGCCTTCCGTATATGCAAACGACGCTGAAGCGGCGCAGGAATATGTGGTGACTCACTACTGGGACACCTTTTTCAAGTCCGACGGCCCCACCACCCCCAAGTCCATACTTGGCGTTTCCGACGACGAGGTGGAGCAGGCCCTGTCTAATTATATACAGATTCTGCAGAACATAAAGCTTACCGCCACGCCGGACGAGCCCGCCTCCTTCACCCTTGCCCGGAACGGCGTGAAGGCCATGTTCTCCAGGCTGGAAACCCGCCAGCTGGCAGATACTTCCGCACATACCTACCTGCGTTTCACGGAGATGGTCACAAAGTATCTCTACGACCCCAATTCCCCCATGCGCGACGAGGACCTTTACCTGCCTTTCGCCGAAGGTATGGCGGCCAGCCCTTGCACACGCGAGGATATGCGCAACGCCGCACGCTTCGAGGCTTCCGCATGCCGCAAGAACGGATTCGGCCAGACCGCGCGCAACTTCAGCTTTAAAGACGCCCGCGGCAACAAGGGGTCGCTCCACGCGGTAAAGGCGGATTATACCATGCTGTTCTTCAGCAACCCGGGCTGCACCTCCTGCAAGGCTATTATAGAAGAAATAGGCTCCCGGGGCTTCGTGCGCCCCATGATTACCGAGAAAAAACTGGCTATCGTGAACATCTACATAGACGAAGAGGTGCAGAAGTGGCGCGAGTATCTTCATAACTATCCTCCCGAGTGGATCAACGGCTACGACTACACCTTCAGCCTGCGCGACTCCGGGAGCTACGACATACGCGCCATACCGTCCCTGTACCTGCTGGATGCCGGAAAGCGTGTAATCATGAAGGACGCCCCCACAGGCAGGGTGCTCGACTATCTTGAAACCATCTACAGACAATGAAACAATATCTCGACCTGCTGCGTTACATACGCGAGAACGGAGTCATTAAGCAAGACCGCACCGGAGTCGGTACGCAGAGCATCTTCGGATACCAGATGCGCTTCAACCTTGCCGACGGTTTTCCTTTGCTCACCACCAAGAAAGTACACCTGAGATCTATCATACACGAGCTTTTGTGGTTCATCGCAGGGGACACCAACATCGGATACCTTCACGACAACAAAGTGACCATTTGGGATGAGTGGGCCGACGGGAACGGGGACCTGGGGCCCGTGTACGGTCATCAATGGCGCAGTTGGGACACTGCCGACGGCCGCAGCATAGACCAGCTGGCGCAGGTGGTGGAGACAATACGCCTCAATCCCGATTCCCGCCGTATGCTGGTCTGTGCATGGAACCCGGCAGACATAGATAAAATGGCCCTGCCGCCCTGCCACTGCCTGTTCCAGTTTTATGTGGCGGAAGGAAAGCTGAGCTGCCAGCTGTATCAGCGCAGCGCCGACACTTTCCTCGGCGTGCCGTTCAACATAGCTTCCTACGCCCTTCTTACCATGATGCTGGCCCAGGTATGCGGCCTGCAGCCCGGAGAATTCATACATACTACCGGAGACACCCACATCTATCTCAACCACTTCGACCAGGTGGCGGAGCAGCTTTCCCGGGAACCGCGCCCCCTGCCTGTGATGAGGCTCAACCCCGAAGTAAAGGAGCTGTGGGATTTCCGTTACGAAGACTTCACCCTGGAGGGCTACGACCCATGGCCGGCCATCAAAGCCCCCGTGGCGGTATGAGATTCACTATCAAACACCATCCTGCTATGCTTAAATGCCTTATCGTCGCCATTGCCGACAACAATGGAATAGGTGTGAAGGGAGACCTCCCCTGGCACATTTCCGAAGACCTCAAATACTTCAAGTCCGTTACTGCCGGATATCCGGTGATTATGGGCCGCACGACATATTTTTCCCTTCCGTTCCGCCCGCTCAAGGGGCGTAAGAACATTGTGCTCAACCTTGGAGGAGAACCTATTCCGGAGGTGACTTGCGTGTATTCCTTCGACGAGGCGTTCAGCGAAGCGGAGGCCACCGGAAAGGATAAATGCTTCATTATGGGAGGAGCTTCGGTATATCGTGCAGCCCTTCCTGTGATGGACCGCCTGTACATTACTCACGTGCATACCGTGGTAGAACAGGCCGACGCCTTCTTCCCGGAAATCGACCCGGCGGTCTGGAAGGTGGTAAGTACTTCAGAAACCCGCACTGACCCGGAAACGGGTTATCCCTTCGAATTCGTCGTTTACGAAAGAAGGTAGCGGTTTTTTTCCGTGTCTTTGTGTTTGCCATCCACAAAATAGCCTTGATTTGTGGACAGCAAGCATTTTTTTCGAAGTCCATCCACAAAAACCCGCTGTATTGTGGACGGAACAGCAAATACGTCGTGTCCCGGGAGTGAAATATGACTTTTTGCTCCCGAAAGAAGGCTGTGCCAACAGGGAACTCGGAACTTCGCAGGTGAGCCGGTTTTTTTGAATTTTAAATTTTTTTCCGATATTTGGGAGCGTTAGAAAAGTCAGTTAGTAGATGTCCGCTTCCAAGAGAGAGAATTTCGGAAGTTCCTTCACTTTCATAATGGCCATGGCCGGGTCCGCTATCGGGCTCGGCAATATCTGGCGTTTCCCATATATGGTAGGGGAACACGGAGGTGCCGCGTTCATTATCGCCTATATAATCTGCAGCCTGTTCATTGCCGTTCCCTGCTTCGTGTGCGAAGCTGTAATAGGCCGTAGAGGCCGTGGCGGGGTGTACGGCTCCCTGGACCGTCTGGCTCCTGGTACGGGATGGAAAAACCTGGGATTCTTGTCTGTGCTGACGTGCTTCGTAATAGCTTCGTACTACTGTGTGGTTGGCGGATGGTCCCTGGATTTCCTGGTCCGTTCACTCACCGGGAAGCTGGCCCAGGGCCGCCCCGACAGGGCCGTTGAGATTTTTGGCAAGATGGCGGCTTCGCCTCTGGAGTCGATATCGATGCATATGTGTTTCCTGGCCGCAACCGCAGTGATTGTACTGAGGGGAGTAAAAAACGGAATAGAAAAGTTCACAAAGATTACCACGCCCATGCTTTTTATACTCATGGTGGCAATGGTAATCTTTTCTGTTTCCCTTCCAGGAGCGGCCGAGGGCGTAAAATATCTCGTCAAGCCGGACTTTGGCAAACTGGATGCAGAAGGTTGGGCCTGCGCCCTTGGACAGGCCTTCTTCTCCATGTCGCTAGGCGTAGGTACCGTACTGATTTATTCTTCTTTCATGAAGAAAGACAACAGTATCCTGGGCTCCGGATTATGGACTTCTTTTTCCGATACCGGTTTTGCAATCATAGCCGGATTCGCCATTATGCCTGCGGTGTTCGCGGCCGGAATCGAGCCAGGGGCGGGTCCGTCGCTGGTGTACGAAACGCTGCCGTACATATTCGCCAAAATGGGTACGGATGCTCCCCTGGTGGGATATGCAGTTACAGTTATATTTTTCCTTGCTATACTTATGGCGGCGCTGTCGTCGTCAATCTCCATACTGGATGTCTGCGTTGAGCATATGGTAGAGCAGTACGGTTTTAAACGCCGTAAGGCTGTTCTGCTGTTCTTCGTACTTGCCCTTGCCCTGGGAATCCCCTGCGCCCTGTCCTTTGGCTGTATGGAGTCTTTTAAAATCTTTGGAAAGACGGTGTTCGATTTCTGTGATTATGTCTGTTCCAATGTGTTTATGATTCTTGGAGCCTTGTTCTTCACTCTCTTTGCCGGATGGAAAATGAAGGACGAAGACTTCCGGGACGAATTCACCAACGGCGGCACGCTGCGTTTCAGCAGCCGTGTCTTCCCCGTGGTGAGGTTTCTGGTGCGCTGGGTTATTCCCGTGGTGATTTTGATAATATTCATCTGTTCCCTCTAATCTCCGCCACGTTGCCGTTCAGTCGAGCGTGGGGATGGGGAAAACAGCGCCTGAAAGCAGGAACCATACCATGGCGAAGGTCAGTGCTATATTGAAAGTCTGACCCACGATGTAGAGCCACAGCGGTTTGCCGCCCTTCATCTGGCGGGCGATGTCGCGGAAATTGGTATCCAGGCCTATGCTTACGAAGGCAAGTACAAAGCACCAGTTCTTGTACTGGTCCAGAACTCCGTTTACCGCCTTCACCTGGTCTGCTCCGGCAAGCGGAAGCACAACGA
The DNA here is from genome assembly GCA_017454265.1 of Bacteroidales bacterium. GTDB lineage: Bacteria > Bacteroidota > Bacteroidia > Bacteroidales > UBA932 > Cryptobacteroides. The sequence continues at coordinate 20,457 of JAFTDJ010000024.1, forward strand.
AGGAAGCAATGAGGGAGGCAACGAAGAAACCGATGATGAACTTGGGGAAACGGGTCCAGATTTCTCCGGCGCCAACCTTTTGGCCGTCCTTGCGGTTTACGCTGGTAGCGAAGAACAGGGCTACGAAGAAGGCGATGAAGCCAATCAGTATGTTCTGAATCATCTTCACCAGCACGGCGGCCTTCTCGGCTTCACCGCCAAGCACCGAACCGGCTACAGCAACGGCTCCGGTACTGTCCACGGTGCCTCCGATGAGGGCTCCTCCCATTATGGGAGACATCCCGCATGCCTTGATGATCACCGGTTCCAGCACCATCATCAGTACTGTGAAAATGATGGAAATGGAAATGGTCATGGTAAGGTCGTCCTTCTTGCATCCCGAGGCGGCTCCGGATGCAATCGCGGCAGACGTTCCGCATACGCTGGTGGCCGATGCCATAGTGATGACAAGTGGTTTGTTGTCCATCTTGAGCACTCGTGTGCCGAACCACCACATAAACAGGATTACTACAGGCGTCACGGCCCATGCGATGCCGAGTCCGTAAAGGCCGAATTTGGCGATATTGGAAAACAGCACCGAGAACCCCATTATCACAAGGCCCGTCTTGATATAGAATTCCGTGCGAACGGCCGGTCTGATCCATTTGGGAGTTCCTACGGTGTTGGAAATCAGCATGCCCACGATAAGTGCCCAGAAAGCCCACTCCAGATAGCGGTTAAGTGTGAATTCTGCGCTTATGAGCCTCACTATTACAGACAGCAGGAAAACGCCGGTAAAAGCCGGGATAAACCTGGAGAACTTCTCTCCGGTGAGCTTGGCGCCCACGGCGAACAAAACTCCCAGCACGCAGACCGTCAGCATCATCTTTAGCCAGAAGGCTCCGCTGGAGAGTTGCTGCCCCAGAGGCACGACTTTGGCCGCTGCCGCCTCCGGGAGATTTTCTCCCCATGTCCAGGTCTTGAATTTAAGTGCAGAAAAATCAAAGGCGCCGGTAAGCACGGCAATCAAACCTATTCCAATGATGATGAAGCCTATCCAGACTGCAAGCCAGTCTTCACTTTTGAGTAATTTAGATGACATTTGTATTCTATGCAAGCAAGTTATAATCAGAATTCCGAATAATCGGTGGTAAGAGTACTCCGGCGGAACACTCTCTTGATGCCGCTGCCGGGTATGGTGTGTGTAACAACCACTTCCCACCCGCTTTCGGCGGCAGGATTGCCGGAGGCGGGTTTGTAATACCAAAAATGACTGTGGGTGCGGTCTGTCCATGCAACAGAATCCTTACCGAGTTCGTTGAAGGCGTAGGATGCAAGGGCCATGTTCGAGGTGGAGCCGTCCGGTACGCGGGTGAAGTCGCCCTTCTTGACTCCGTCTTTGAACATCTCCACCGTCCACCAGGTGTTGTCGTCGTCCCACACTTCCGCCACGAAGCAGCCTTTGAACTGGTTGTTGCCGTATGCGGTCACATCATTGGGGCCGTTGCAGTCGGAATACCAGTTAAAGCTGTAACTGCGGGCCCCGCTGTAAAGCTGGTTGCCGTCGTACACGCGCAACTGATAATCCTTGGGACGGCCCGTGCCCTTGTTGGTCCAGTCCACCACGTCGGCATCTTTGACAGAGTAGATAGTGTAACCGTTGGGGCCACCTGTAACGCTGCTGTGGCAATTCCACCAGCCGCCGCATGCCGCCTGGTGAATGTGCTCCATTACCGGCCGCCCGCTCTTGCACACGTAGTCATTGTGTATGTAGCAAGCAGGATAGTGCGTATGCCCGGCCATCAGTTCCGCCGAGTGGAATTCTGTCATTGCCGACAGTATTTCGCCGTGATAGCAGAAGGTTATGATGTTCGGAGTGCCCTCCACCGGCCAGGGAAAGCCTTCCCTGAATGGGACGTGGGTGCAGAATATTATCATCTTGCTCTCCTTGTCGGCGACCAGTTCCAGATCCTGCTTGAGCCATTCCCACTGCTCCGGCACAAAGCCGGAGAAGAAACTCCAGGTCTGTTTATCGGGGTAAGCGGCGTCAAGCTTGGAAGTGACGTTCATATCGTCCATTACAACAATATGGGCGCGTCCCCTGTCGAAGGAATAGTCCGTGGGGCCGAAATGATCTATGTACAGCTGCGTTGCGCTGTAGTCGTCTGTGGCGGCTGCAGTGGCTGTGTGGTCGTGATTGCCTATGCACTGGAAGAACGGCAGCCAGCCTGAGGATATACGGACGTTGGACATAGCGTCGCGCATAGTATCCCACATATTGGAGGAGTCGAACACTATGTCTCCCAGCGTGATTGCGTACACATTTTTGTATTCGCCCGACGCCAGTCCCTCGTTCACTGTTGCCTGGATGTCGGGAATGGTACCCGGATAGCTCCCGTGCTTTTTGGTGAAGTATCCGGCTCCCTTGGCAGTCTGGCACTGGGGGTCGCCTATCATCACAAGAGTAAACTCGTTTTCGGGCGAGTCCAGAGGCTCCAGGGTGAAGTCGTTGCGGTTGACTTCGGTCTTGCTTATGGGATTTTTGCTGTAGAACGCAGGTGCGTGGTATTTTTCGTCCAGCGGAATCTTGAATTCTGCTGGCACGGTAATGTAAACGGTACGGCAGCGCTCGTCCAGAAGCAATTGGTAAACGCCGTTCTCGTCGGTAAGTGTAAATTTATATCCGTCGCTCACCGGTACGCCGGGAACGCCCTTCCCTGTGGCTGCGTTTTTTACCAGGCCTACTCCGGTCATGCCCTCAATCAGCAGGGAACCATTGATATGGGTGTCGTCGTTCAGCGGCGGTTCCGGCTCTGGCTCTGGCTCGGGTTCCGGTTCGGGTTCGGGCTCCGGTTCCGGTGGAACAATTGTTTCCTGCTGTTCAGTATCCGGGTCTTGAGGCGTACATGCCCAGAAGACAAGCAGTCCGGAGAGCAAAATGGATAGCGCACGTTTCATACTGCAAATATAACAAAACTTGAGAATCAATGTCACCTCCCTTCGCTCCGTCGCCTCCGGTCCTTCGACCTGGTTGATTTTCATTCACTTACATCTTCTGGGCCGGTGAATTTAAACTATGCCATTTCTGTAAAAAGCGTTGATACTCAGAAAAAAAATGCCGACCAATGACGTAGTTCTATGTTTTTGCGTTATATTAATATACGACATCAAAATGTCGAGATGTGAGTGAAGAAGAATTAATCAACGCTTGCCGAAATGGCAACAAAGATGCACAAAAAGAACTGTATATTCAATATGCAGAAAGGGTTTATACGCTTTGTATCAGATACTTAGGAGACAGGGAAAATGCTTTGGACTACACACATGACGCTATAATTAAAGCTTTTCTAGCTATATCACGTTTCAAGTACTCCGGAGAAGGTTCATTTTATGTTTGGTTGAGAAAGATAACCATAAACATGATTATAGACAGACTCAGGCTGAACAAACGGATTAAACAAGTCCCAATAAGCACGATCGCTGAGCCCGCAGATGAAAAAGAGGACAGTTTACTACCTGCAGTCCCGCCAGAGATTCTTTTGCAAATGATTTCATGTATGTCTGAAGAGCGAAGGATTGTTTTTAACATGTACTGCATTGACGGATACTCACATAAAGAGATAGCGAGGCGGCTTGGAATAACGGAAAAGGGGTCCGCCTCCATTTTGGCAAAAGCCCGGGCCTTGTTAAAGAAAAAGGTTTTCGATTATGTTGACGAATAATAGCCAAACAGACAACTTCGTTAAGAAAAGTATGGAAGAGTTCTCTACGGCTCTTCCCGATGGTGATTGGATGGTGTTTGAGAGAAAGCTTGATGCCGCCACTTCAAGGAGAGCTCGAAAACACTTAATTCTTATGTTTTGGGGTATCTTCCCTGCCGGAGTTGCGGCAATCATAGCTATACTGATAATGATTACCCGAGAATCGTATGATGATACTTTCATGACAAATCAAAATAATGGAAGTATTACCGCTCAGTCGATAAAAGCTCAACAAGATGATTTCTCTCTTCCCACTCTGGAGAGCATAATAACCCGGTCGGTTGATAGCGAGCCACAAACCTTTGAAGATAAGGGGTTTATCACGGACCCCGAAACAACTCCGGAACCAACAGTCACAGATGAAAGCAGCAATGATAAACAAGCAAATGAATCTCTAATCATATCAGAAAAAACGGTTAAGGATAATGAATTCACCCCGTTCGAAGATGTTTCTACAGGAAAGTCAAAAAATGTGATGGCGCTTATTTGTCCGGCTTCCGGCATATTGACAAACGGAATAGCCCTAGGCATAGTATCACATGAATCAACTGCGTCCAAGCCCGCCACCACCACGCCTCCAGGCATCATGCATCCACACATAGATTATACAAAGCATTATATGCCTTTGATTTTTGGGATATCCTTCAGGTATTCTCTGTCAGACAAATGGTCAATTGTCAGCGGATTGGATTATTCTTTATATGTCTCAGACATAAGCACGGGCCAAACGGCATTTAAAAAAAGTCAGTGTACCAATTATATAGGCGTGCCTATCCGAGCGGATTATCATTTTTGTGATTTTGGAGATATTGGCCTATATGCAGGTTTAGGTGTGAAGGCAGATTGGTGTTTCAATTCAAACATCAACGGTACCATTCAGAATAATACCCGCAACCCAGCTATAACGACCTTCCTGTCTTTTGCCCTTCAATATAATATATCTCCCGTTTTTAGCCTGTACCTTGAACCATCCGCCTCAATGCTCATGACAGCCGCAAGTCCCAATGGTATTTCCACTTACCGTGATTCAAATCGTATCTATTACTCAACTTCTATAGGCTTCCGTATAAACATCAATTAAGCACCAACTCTATTATGAAGTATCATTCATCTTTAATGCGCATTGTCGTAATCGCACTTACTACAACATCTTTCTTTTCATCATGTAACAAACAGAATGATGAGATTCTTCAGCACTCTTCCACTATTGGCAGTATACAAGCGAAATCTGATTGGGAAGATGAGAACCCCTTTACAGTTTCCCAACAGATGGCTGAAGATTACTTTAAACTCACCTTTGGAAACAAGTCGATAGTTAATCTCTCGCCAATTATCCATGAAGGTATCACTTGTGCTTATCTTATTTCTTATAACAATGGTTGGTGTCTTGTTTCTGGCGACACTAGAATTCAACCGGTCCTAGGATATGACGATAATTGTTCCCTCTCATTTGAAGAGATATGCGAATCACCCGCATTAAGCACCTGGCTTAATAGTCTTATTGATGATATTATTGGTATAACAATTAATAACGATATTGTATAATATCCGTCCTCTTAATTAACGTATTATAATAGTTTGAGTAATGAAAGCTTTTAATAATAAATTTTTTTTGTGCTTATCCATTCTGTTGTTTTATATTTCATTATGCGGATGTGGTGACAAATCTGCACAATATCCAGACGTTTGTTACACGCCTCTAGAATACGGTAGTTTTGGCATACAGAAGGCTAATTACCTCATTGTATGGAATTCAAGCATAGAGTGGGTAAATGCCGGGGATCTTTCCTGCTGGACTTGGTGTGGGAATAACTATAACGATACTCAGGTGGTTAAAGCCGATGAATTTGCATTGACATTATGGACAAAAGAGCATAGTTGGGATGAAATTATGGAAGATTCAGAATTGCTTTCATATTATAGGCCAGGAGAGCCTGAAATCGACGCCCAACTCATCGCCAATTCCGGAAGAGACAATCTGTATTCACCTATAGGCAGTCCTTTGAGTTATAGGTTGGAAGGATTAAAAAACCTGAGTATAACATGTGAGCAAACCATTTTTGGCCTGCCACCTTCAACGGATATAACGGATAAATTTGTCATCTTCAGCCGAACACCTGTCATCAATTCGGATAAACAATACCTTGGCGTCTGCCCTAAGTTTTCTCTACTAAGTGATTATTTAGGGCTAAAACCACTTGTATTCGATAGTCTGACTATCGTTTTCAAGCGTTCTGATATTCCTTCCGAGAAGATAGAGAATTGCAGGTTCAGATTATATTTGGAACTTGATAATGGCCAAACATTTATTGCCCAAAGTAAAGCGGTAACGTTCAGTGAGCGGTGATGAACCTCCTGTATTGTCGCGGAAACAGTATCGGCAATTTGGGTGTATTCCCCTATACCAACCGTAAACGCCAATTCTCTAGTACTCAGCCATTTACTTCTTCCAAGTGGGGGAATTTGCCCCCACATGGAAAGGGTAAGGTGTTGATAGCAAGGATGTTAAAGAAAACGGGGGGCTGGATGCGTCTTCAAAGACGCAATGCCGGCAGCAGATTCCGCCGGAGCATCAGGGGATACGGTCAAAATATCAGGTACCGTCACACATTTGAAAACTCGCGATAAAGTATTGCTTCGTTAATTAGAAATAATCAGCAATTTTTCGTTGCTGATTTTTTCTATTCCCTTGCTTTCGGGCGGAAAATGTCCATCTTGCGCCGGATATGCAGACAGACAAACAAAAAACCGGAAGCCGGGGAGAAGAAGAGGCCTGCAGCTGGCTCGTAGGGGAGGGACACCACATACTCCGGCGGAACTGGCGGGCGGGGCACCTGGAGCTGGATGTCATTACGCTGCAAGGGCGTGTACTTCACATTGTGGAGGTAAAAACCAGAAGCGCGGGGGCTCCTGTTCCTCCCGAGGTAAACGTCGGCCGAGACAAGCGCCGCCGTATGGTTTCCGCAGCCAATGCCTTCATAAATTCGGCCGAGCGCGGCACCCTTCCCCCGAATCTTGAAATCTGGTTTGATGTCCTCACGGTAGTCTTTGCCGAGCCGGCGCCCCGAATCGAGTACTTCCCACAGGCGTTCATTCCCTTTTATGTTTAGTTTTTGTACCTTTGGTGCAGAAATGAAGCTGTCCAAAGGAAGCATCGCGGCAATCATAGTCGGCTTAATCGCCGTCGGAGCCGCGGTGTACATAATGATACACGGCCTTGGCCTGAATCCGGACCTGGATTTTGGCGCCGGTGCATACTACTATGCAGACATACCGGATTTCCAGAAGCTCCCGGGACAGGACAGTTACACCGCCGTACTTCCTTTCTGGGCCTACCTTCTGTTGTTTTTAGCCTGGGGCTGGCTGATGTGGCGGCTATGGAAGAAGATAGACAAAAACAGGTGATTGTGGTTTTGCCAAAGTCCGCAGAATTTAGTAACTTTGAAATTCTGAACAGGAATACAAGATAATGGCAAGATCATCGGAAGACACTCCGCTGCTCAAGCAGTACTTCACAATCAAGGCCCAGAATCCGGAGGCTCTCCTGCTGTACCGGGTAGGGGATTTCTATGAGTGCTATTCCGATGATGCGGTAACCTTGAGCAAGGTGCTTGGAATCGTACTTACGCGCCGTTCCAATGGAGACAAGGGCGATACGGAGATGGCCGGTTTCCCCCACCACGCAATAGATACCTACCTTCCCAAACTTGTACGCTCCGGTTACAAAGTGGCTATATGCGACCAGCTGGAAGATCCCAAGCTGGTCAAGACAAAGCTCGTAAAGCGCGGAGTCACCGAGATCCTCACCCCGGGCGTGGCTTTTGGCGAGACCATGTTGGAAGGAAAGGAACACAATTGGCTTGCAGGCCTGTTGTACGACGGTCCGGAGTGCGGCGCCGCCTTCCTGGACGTCTCTACAGGTACTTTCAAAGTGGCCCAGGGCAGCACGGATTATATTGCTACGCTTCTTTACAGCTTTCGGCCGAAAGAACTTGTAGTGCAGCGGGAAGTGCTGCGCGGTGTCCGGGAAAAGTTCCCTGATTTTTATGTAAGCGCCATAGACGAATGGGCTTTCGTTCAGGAAGCCGCGGAGGAGAAACTCTGCCGCCAGCTGGGAGTGAGTTCCCTCAAAGGCTTTGCCATAGACCGCTATCCGCTTGCCGTCTGCAGCGCCGGAGCGCTTGTATTCTACCTCGAGCAGACGCATCATACGGGTTTGCGTAACATATGCAGTATCAGCCGTATAGATGAAGGCAGCTTCGTATGGATGGACCGCTTTACCATTCGCAATCTGGAGATTTTCCAGAGCAATGCAGGCCGTGAGGGCGTTTCGCTTACAGACGTGCTTGACCGTTGCTCTTCCCCTATGGGCAGCCGCCTGCTGAGGGAATGGCTTTCGCTGCCGGTGCTCGATATACCCACCCTCAACGGCCGCTACGACGTTGTGCAATTCTTCTGCGACAACGAGGAGGCCTTGCAGGACGCCCGCGTGCGCATCTCGGACATAGGAGACCTCGACCGCATAACGGCCCGAGCTGCGACGGGTAAAATAAGCCCGCGTGAAATGATGCAGCTGGCCCGTTCGCTCGCCCAGATGACGCCTCTCCGCCAGATGTGCTCCGAGACTGGAATACCTGCGTTGGAGAAGCTTGCACGGGGTATAAAAGACACGGATCCGCTGCTTCTCCGGATTCGCGCCACTTTGGCCGAGAATCCCGCGGCCCAGCTCGGCAAGGGCGATGTGATTGCTCCGGGCGTGTCTGCCCAGCTTGACGAACTGCGCAGCATCTCCCGCGGTGGCAAGGATTACCTCCTGCAGATGCAGCAGCGGGAAGCGGGGCGAACGGGCATAAGTTCGCTCAAAATAGGCTATAATAACGTTTTCGGCTATTACATAGAAGTCCGTAACACTTATCGGGACCAGGTGCCGCCGGAGTGGGTGCGCAAGCAGACCCTGGTGTCCAGCGAGCGTTACGTAACGGAAGAGCTCAAGGAATACGAAAACAAGATACTGTCTGCCGAGGGCTCCATTTACGAACTGGAATCCGGCATCTACGGTGCTTTGGTGGCGGATGTACAGAAACGCATAAAGGATATTCAGGGCAATTGCCTCGCAGTGGCCCAGATGGACGTGCTCGCCGGATTCTCCCGCCAGGCGCTGGATCGCGGCTATTGCCGCCCTGTGATAGACAAATCGCTGTCTTTCGACATCAAGGCCGGGCGCCATCCGGTCATCGAGACAATGATGGCTCCGGGCGAAGAGTACGTGCCCAACGATATTTCCATGGACAGCCGCAAGGAGCAGATTATGGTGCTTACCGGGCCCAATATGGCAGGTAAATCAGCTCTCCTGCGCCAGACTGCCTTGATTGTGCTGATGGCCCAGGCCGGCTCCTTCGTGCCTGCGCGCGAAGCCCGTATAGGCCTGTGCGACAAAATATTCACCCGCGTGGGAGCCACCGACAACATTTCCCGAGGCGAATCAACGTTTATGGTGGAGATGCTGGAGACCGCGATGATCATGCACAACCTTTCCGAGCGTTCCCTGGTGCTGATGGACGAAATAGGCCGCGGCACTTCAACTTACGACGGAATGTCCATAGCCCGCGCCCTGATTGAATATACGCACGAAAGGGGCCGTGGCGCCAAGACCCTTTTCGCCACCCACTACCACGAGCTCAACGACATGGAAAAACGTTTCCCGCGTGTGCACAACTGGCATATTGCGGTTAAGGAAGAGGGACACGACGTTATTTTCCTGCGAAAGCTCGAACGCGGTGGCGTGGCCCACAGCTTCGGCATCCACGTTGCCCGTATGGCCGGTATGCCGCAGGAGGTAATAGCGTCTGCGGAGCGCACTTTGCGCGAGTTGGAGCGCCGGGAGAAGAATGCAGACGCCCTTTCCAAAGACACTTCTGAAGACGGCAGCGTGCAGCTTTCCTTCTTCCAGCTGGACGACCCCACGCTGAGCTCCCTGCGCGAGCAGCTTCTGGAGGCGAACCTGGATAATATGACCCCCTTGCAGGCCTTCGACCTGCTGCGCAAACTCAAGGGCGAGGTGGGGGCGGACAAAGACTGACATCCGATGAAAAAAGTTCTCATCATAACATATTATTGGCCGCCCACCGGGGGCAGCGGAGTGCAGCGCTGGGTTAAATTCACCAAGTATCTGCGCCGCTTCGGATGGGAACCTGTCATATATACCCCCGAAAATCCTGAGCAGCTTGCTACAGACGAAAGCCTGCTCACGGATATACCCGAAGGGGTGACGGTGCTCAAACGTCCTATCCGCGAACCGTACAATATGTACCGCAGATTTTTTGGCGGCAGTTCAGCCAAGGGAGCAGGGGTGAATCCCCTGAACCGTCAGAAGAAGAGTTTCAAGCAGCGGCTGGCGGTGCTGCTCCGCGGCAATCTCTTTGTTCCCGACCCCCGTGTGGGCTGGGTGAAGCCGTCCGTGCGCTTTCTGAAGAACTGGCTGAGGGATAATCCCGTAGATGCCGTGGTTACTACCGGCCCGCCCCAGTCCATGCATCTCATAGGCTTGCGCCTGCACCGCAGTACAGGTGTGAAATGGATTGCCGATTTCCGCGACCCATGGACTGAGATGCATTACTTTAAGCATATGGGGCTGCTGCCATGGACTGCGGCGCGCCACCGGTCGATGGAGCAGAAGGTGCTGGACGAAGCGGATACGGTGATAGCAGTCTCCGCTCCCGTACGTGACGACTTCCAGTCGCGAACCAAGACGCCGGTAGTGCTCATCACCAACGGTTTCGATACGGACGATTTTGCAAAAGACGCTCCGGTGCTCCCTCCTGACCGCTTTACGCTGGTGCACACGGGCCTTTTCGCCTCCGACGGCAACCCGCTTGCGCTGTGGGATGTCCTTGCAAGGAAGTGTGCGGCGGACAGCAACTTCCGCGCGCAGCTCCGTATACGGCTTGCCGGCAAGACGGACGCAGAAATCATAGAGGCCCTGTCGGTTCGCGGACTGTCCGGGAACGTGGAGAATCTGGAATACCTGCCGCATTGGCAGACCGTGCAGCTCCAGCGTTCCGCCAACATACTGCTGCTGCCCCTGCGCCAGGAACCCGAGTATGCAAAGGCTTTGCCCGGTAAGATATTCGAGTACCTTGCAGCCCGCCGGCCTGTGCTTGGAATAGGACAGGAAGGGGGTGCCGCCGCCGCCGTGCTTTCCGATACCGGTGCAGGCGTAATGTACGACTGGGACCGCGTAGAACCGGTCAGAAACTATATAGAAAGCGCCTGGGAACGTCATCTCGTGGGCGCAGACAATGCTCCCGAGGGTAACATAGACCAGTATTCGCGTATCGCACTTACAGAGAAACTATCAGGTATTTTATGAGTTCAGTCATAACATCTGTTTCCTTGTGTTGCCCCGGTTGCGGCAAAGAATATGAAGCGCAAGCCTACAGGCACGTAGATGCCGTTGCCGAGCCCGAACTCAGGGATAAGGTTATAAGCGGGGAGCTTTTCCTGCGCACCTGCCCCTTTTGCGGCAGCAGGCAGCTTGTAACCGATCCGGTGATTTACCGCGACAATCATCTGCTGGCGTGCCTTTCGGACCGTAAGCTGGAAGTTGAGGGCCTTGACGGAATGGCCGGAAGGCTGGTTTCCGATGTGGGCTCCCTGATCGAAAAGGTAAAGATATTTACCGCCGGCCTCGACGATGTACCCATGGAGTTCTGCAAGTTCGTTACCCGTCAGGAACTTGGTAAAGACGTGGATCTCAAGTTCCTGCGCCTCGACGGAGCAGACAACGATATCATACTTGCGTATCCCGAAGGTGGACAGATGCAGATGTTGTCTGTCGGGTTTAACGTTTACGAAGACTGCTGCGGCATAGTGGGCAGGAATCCCGAGATTACCCGCGGGCTCGGGGGAATGGTGCGCATAGACAGGTCCTGGGTGGAACAATTTTTACGCTGATGAAAAAGAATTTATTCATATGTCTTGGCATAGTACTGGGTTTCCTGGTGCTGTCTTATGCTTTCGTGCCTCAGTTGCTTGAGGGTAAAATAGTGAACCAGAGCGACATATCCGGTTGGCAGGGAATGGCGCACGAGAAACAGCAGTGGGACAAGGCCCACCCCGGAGAACCTGCCGCGTGGACGGGCTCCATGTTTAGCGGAATGCCCACCACCACTATTCAGGCTTCTACCAAGGGAGATTGGACGCAGAAGATTTACGATGTGTTGCTTACGGGAAAGCGGCCTGCTACTTACCTTTTCGTCTCGCTCCTCGGGGCTTTCCTTATGATGCTGGCTTTCGGGGTGCATCCGCTGATTGCGGCAGGTGGGGCCGTTGCAGTCACTTTCTGTTCGTACAACATTCAGATAATCCAGGTCGGGCACAATACCAAGATGCAGGCGCTTGCCTTCGCCCCGTGGGTAATGGCCGCGGTGGTATATACCTATCGCACGGTGTGCCAAGGGGACAGCAGCTTCAGCCGAATAACGCGAACCCTTTTGGGGGCGGCGCTTTTCGGGCTGGCCGTGAGCCTGCAGGTCAAGGCCAACCATCCGCAGATATCCTATTATCTGGCCCTGATGATTCTGATTTACGTAGCTGTGCTGCTTGTGTCGCTCATCCGGAAGAAGCAACCCCTGAAGTGCTTTTGGATAGCGTCGGCGTTGTTGTTGGTGATGGGTGTTGCAGGAATTGGAACCAATGCCATAAAGCTTCTTCCTACCTGGGAATACACGCCTTACTCGATGCGCGGCGGGTCTTCTTCGGCTTCCGGAGGCGAGTCGCGCAAGGGCTTGGACATAGATTATGCAACCGCCTGGTCTTACGGCTGGGAGGAACTGCCCAACCTGGCTATTCCCAACTACAATGGAGGAGCATCCTCGGGGCCTCTGTCTATGGATTCGGAAACCGTTCAACTGCTCAAGCGGGCCGGTCAGGGCAACCTCAAGCAAGTGAGCAAGCACCTGCCCACTTATTGGGGGCCACAGCCGTTTACCGCCGGACCCATGTATATGGGGGCGGTGACCGTTTTTCTTTTTATCCTGGGCCTTTGCTGGTGGAAGGGGAAGGAGCGCTGGTGGGCCGTGATTGCGTCGCTGCTCGCTGTATTCCTTGCGCTTGGGAGCCATTTTCTCTGGTTTACCAGGCTGTTCTACGACTATGTCCCGCTGTATAATAAATTCCGTACGGTGTCTATGGCTCTGGTTGTGCTGCAGTTTACGCTTCCGGTGCTTGGCTTCCTGATGCTGGACGGCATAGTCCGCTCTGCAGGGAGCGAAAAGGAATTGCGTCGCAAGGTGCTCATTTCCGGAGGTATTTCTGCCGGCCTCCTCCTGCTGCTGGCGCTTGCCCAAAGTATGTTCGGCAGTTTTACCGGTGCCGCCGACGCCGGTCAGCCGGAGATACTCACAGATGCGCTTGCAGCGGACCGGTATCACTTGCTTTGGGCAGATACCTTAAGGTCTTTGGTACTGGTTGTTGCCGCCTGTGCATTGCTGGTGTGGGGCGTTTCGTCGGAAAAACGCAGGCTCGCGGGCGCAGGACTGGTTTGCGTGCTTGTGCTTGCAGACCTGTTCATTGTTGGCAAACGTTACCTTGGTCCGGACGATTTTACTTCTCCCAAGTCTTTCCAGAGCCAGTTTGCCAAACGCCCCGTGGATGAAATGATACTCGAAGACAAGGATCCTTCTTACAGGGTGCTGGACCTCACGGTCAACGTGTTCAACGACTCCCACCCCTCTTACTGGCATAAGAACATCGGAGGTTACTCGCCGGCCAAGCTGCAGATTTACCAGGAATATATCGACGCTCATATCGCTCCGGATATAGCTGCTCTGTCCCGTGCCATTTCGGGAGCGGCGACTGTTGCCGAGGCGGAAGCGGCGCTTCCGTACCTGGAGAGTCTTGCTGCATTGAACTGCCGTTATATCATTGTAGGCGAGGAGAATCCTCCGCTGCGCTACAAGTACGCCCGCGGAAACGTCTGGTTCGAGACAGAAGGCGACGGCTACGACATAGACCTTGTAACTTATGCCCCCGACCGCCTTGAGTACGAGTATTCAGCGCCCGAAGGGAGACGCGCCGTGTTCAGCGAAATATATTATCCTGCGGGATGGGTGGCGCGTCTGGAAGACGGAACCGAGCTGCCGGTGGAGCTTTACGGAGAGGTTCTGAGGAGCGTAAACCTTCCGGAAGGAGACCACAGGCTGGTGATGAGCTTCGAGCCGCAGTCTTACGCGCGCGGCGAAGCCATATCGCGGGCTTGTTCCATCCTGCTGATTCTGCTGGTTCTTGGTGCCGTTGCTATTTCTTTATCCAGAAAATCCCCTCTTCGATAAAGTAGCATATATCCCTTGGCATGTCGGTGCAGATGTAATCTGCTCCCAGAGCGTTGGACAATGCAACGTCGGTGGCATCGGCGTTGGGCCACAGATTTATGAGCATTCCCTCTTTGTGGGCGTTATGCATCTCTTCCTGGGTGGTACGCGCCCGGTGGCAGGCCATGCGGTTGGTGCCGATCTCCTTTGCAACCGCACGTGTTTCCTCCGTGCAGCCTTTAGAAGTAATGTACATTACCTCCGCTTCGGGATGATGCTCCTTCAGGTATTTCAGCACCCTTGTATCGAATGACGAAAATATGTATGTTGAGCCTTCGGGCCTGGCTTTAGTGACCGCGGCATAGACATCCTCGGCGTACCGTGCCAGTTTGTCTTCCGGGTAGAGGTCTTCCCTCGACGTCTTCATCTCGAACTCCACGTATAGTCCACGGTATTCCCCGAAAAGCTTGAGCACTTCGTCAAGCGTGGGTATGCGGTTCCCGCGCCTGGTGCGTAAAGGGCGTATCGTGCTGTAGCGCATTTTCTCCAGCGTCCCCTCGGCGTTCACCGTGCGCGAGATGTCGAAATCATGCATTATCACGTACTTTCTGTCGGCCGTGGTATGAATGTCGAGTTCATAGCCTGTAATGCCGGCCTCCAGGGCGGTCTTGAATGCAGGGATGGTATTTTCGTCCGCTTCGTAGCGCCCTCCGCGGTGGGCGACCAGCTGGCCCCTTGTCGTGCCCGGCACGGGTTCCTGGGCAAAAAGAACGGCGCTCACAGGCAAAAGGGATATGGCGGCGGAGACAAGCAGGACCAATTTCTTCATAGAGGTTTTCATTTTCGCAAATATAGCAATATCTTTGCAGAAAAAGAGAGATGGCCGACAATGATTGGAAATCGCGTCTGGGTGTTGTGTACTCTACGAATCCGGACTTTAAATACACTCAGGAGAGTACACCTGAGGCAGAAACCCCGCCCCCTTCAAAGCAAAGGCTCATCGTGCGCATAGACCGCCGTCAGAGAGCCGGGAAGCAGGTTACGCTGGTGGATGGGTTCATAGGCTCCTCGGATGACCTTGCTGCGCTGGCAAAGACGCTAAAGACAAAATGCGGAGTTGGCGGAACGGCAAAAGAGGGAGAAATAACTGTTCAAGGCGACTTGCGGGACAAAGTGGTCGCTCTGTTGCAGGGAATGGGATACAACGCAAAAAGGGGTAACTGATGCCGGATCTTTTCAGGGGAGGAACGCTGGAAATGTCCCAGGTGCCTTTGACGGCACCCGGGACGGCCGAATTGTGGGGAGACTGTATGGTCAACCGGATTGCGGTTATGGTGTGCCTTGCCTTGATTGTCGTGGAGATTCCCAACATTCTGCGCATATATCCTTCTTTGATACGATGTGTACCGCTGTGGAAGGCGAATGTTGACGTGGAGCACAGTATGGGTACTGCACGCACCCGGAATACAATCTCAGTTGTGCTTATACCGGTATTGTGCGTGTTAGCAGACCGCTGGCGGCTTATTGCGCCTTCTTTCAAGACGGCATTGCCGGATTATTTACAGCTGGCTGTTACCGCAGGCATAATTGCAGGGATGCTTTTGCTTCGCCGGTTGCTGTTTATCATCTCAAGATTCCGCAATCGCAGGAACGAGTACAACGCTACCATGCAAAATTCCCTTTACAACTATCTCATTATTTTATGTTCCGTGATGCTTGTTACGGTGCTGTTGCTGCTGGCAATAAGTGCCGCAGATGAGGTTGTAAGGGTGGTTCTGCTGGCAGAAGCAGCATTTTTCTCACTGCTGTACCTGGTTCGCAAAAGTCAAATTTTATCATCCCGCTTTTCTAGTTTTGCAACTATTTTGTATCTTTGCGCCCTCGAAATTCTGCCAATTGGAATTTTGATTTTCGTTTGCGCACTATGAAAGTACTGATATCCCAGAAAGCGCCGTCGAACCTGAAGGCTTACCAGAGTCTGGAAGAGAAATATGGAGTACAGGTGGAATTCCACCCTTTTTTCTTGATCGAACCCCTTTCGGCCAAGGAATTCCGAAGTCAGAGGATAAATCTCCCCGACTATACGGCAATAGTTTTCTCGTCCCGGCACGCCATAGATGCATATTTCAAGCTTTGCGAAGACGTTCGCTTCAAGGTGCCGGAGACGATGAAGTATTTCTGCACCACAGAATTGGTTGCGCTCTATCTGCAGAAGCACGTGGTCTATCGCAAGCGCAAGATCTTCTTCGGTGACGGTACACCCCAGTCTGTGGTGGCTCTGATAGGCCCGAAGCACAAGGGCGAGAAGTTCCTCGTTACTACATCTGCAGAAGGCAATACCACGCCCATAACTTCCCTGTTCGAGAAGGCTGGCCTTGACTATACTGTATCCGTACTTGTGAAGTCAGTAACCCAGGACCTTTCCGGTATTATGCTGGAAAATTACGGGGCGCTGGTACTATACAACCCCTACGACCTCAAGTCGCTGCGGGCAAGCTTCCCGGATTTCGACCTTAAGTCCATACCGCTGATTTCTTACGGTAAGGGAATAGCCAAGGCGCTCAAAGAAGAAGGATTGAGCATAGCGGTTGAGGGGCCTACTCCGGACATACAGTCCGCGGCTAAAGCAATTGACGTTTTTTTAAGCTCTAAATAATTTGCCGGCAACCCTGCCAAAAAAAGAAAGGCTGTCCGGAAAGACTGCAATCGCCGTTCTGACCGGCAGAGGAAAGTGGGACCATACGCCCCACCTCCGCTGCTGTTGCCTGTCCGGAACCGGTACCGGCCTGAACCGCATCATGGTTTCCGTTCCCAAAAGGTATTTCAAGCGTGCCGTCAGGCGGAATCTGCTCAAAAGGCGTCTGCGCGAGGCATACAGGCTGCAGAAAGACCTTCTGGAAGAGCCCGGGCACGATATTCTTTTTGTTTATAATAACGCGGAAGTTGTTGAGTTCTCCGTTATTTTCGGAGAAGTCGGCGACTTGCTGAAAAGAATTGCCAGATGACGGCGGGCGAACTCATCAAGCGGGTTTTCAATGCTCCGTTCATTCTTCTGATACAGTTTTACAGGCACTGTATTTCCCCGTTCCTGCCCAACAGCTGCCGCTTTACCCCCACCTGCTCGCAGTACGCCCTTGAGGCTTTTCGCAAATACGGGCCGTTGAAGGGGTTCTGGCTGTCGCTCAAGCGCATCCTGCGCTGCCATCCGTTCGGCGGCAGCGGGTACGACCCGGTGCCGTAGTATAATACTTCCCGAGTTGAGCGAGGTCGATAATAACTAAGCTTATCTCGCGCAGCGAAATAGTAACAGAGAGACTTCTACGCAATTATTGGTGCACGAGGTCGAAGCCATGATATTCGACCTCGTACGCTTAATTTAGCTTTCGCTATTGGGTAAGAGCTACTCTGGACGGTACTCAAGGATGTCTCCCGGAGAACAGTCGAGAGCGGAGCAGAGGGCGTCCAGGGTCGAGAAGCGTATGGCTTTAGCCTTGCCGGTTTTGAGAATGGAGATATTGGCCGGCGAGATGCCCACTTTCTCGGAAAGCTCCCCGGAGGACATTTTCCTCCGGGCGAGCATCACGTCCAGATTAACCACTATCATACCTTATTCCTCGCTTTTTTGCTCTTCTGCCTCGGCCTTGGATTCGCCCTTCAGGTAATTGGGCAGTTCCATTCCGGCCATCTTGAACAGGTCTTCCATAGGAGGAACAGATTTCATAAGTCCGGAGATAAAGTTGGACGTGGCGGTTTTTCCGTCAGTGCCGTTGCCGGTGTCCCATACGGTAACCTTGTCTATGTTGATACCCTTCACGGCTTCCACCTGGGTCTTTACCAGCTCCGGCAGTTTGTCGGTGATGAGCATGGTGATAGCCTGGCTGGCGTCTCCTCCGGCTGCGGCAACCAGCTGGCCGAAACCGGCAGCCTGCTTGCTCAGCACTTCCAGGGTACCGCGAGCCTGGGCGTCCATCTTGGCGAAGATGGCGTCTGCCTCACCCTTTGCCTTGCGGCGGAGCTGTTCGGCCTCTGCTTCCGCCTCGATAATAGCGCGTTCCTTTTCTATCTGTGCTGCAACCACGATATTCGCCTGCTGGGTGGCCTTCTCGCGCTCGGCGCGGGCAAGTTCGGCATCGCGTTCGCTCTTGTAGGCTTCCTCGAGTGCCTTTGCGGCCTGTACCTTTTCTGCGGCAACGGCAAGGCGTTCAGCTTCAGCCTGTTTCTCACGGCGCTGCGCGTCGGAGTTGGCTATTTCTATCTTTGCGGAGTTCTCTCCTTTCACTGCGTCGGCGTCGGCGGCGGCCACGTTCACGCGGGTGTCCTTGTCGGCCAGGGCCTTTCCGGTTTCACCGAAACGGTTCTGCTCTGCAACGCTCTTCTTGGCGTCGTTGATGGCTTTGGCTGCGGCTTCCTTGCCGAGAGCCTCGATGTAGCCGGACTCGTCGCGAATATCCGTAACGTTTACGTTGATGAGTTTCAGGCCGATCTTGCGGAGTTCTGCCTCCACGTTCTGGCTCACGGCTGCGAGGAACTTATCCCGGTCGGCGTTGATTTCCTCTATGTCCATGGTGGCAATCACGAGACGCAGCTGGCCGAAGAGAATGTCGGTGGCCACGTTGCGGATCTCGTCCGGGGCAAGGCCAAGCAAACGCTCGGCGGCGTTGGTCATAACTTCCGGCTCCGTGCTGATACCCACGGTGAAGCGGCAAGGTACGTCAACTCGAATGTTTTGCTTGCTCAGGGCGTTGGTAAGGTTGCACTCGATGGAAATGGGGGTAAGGTCCAGATAAGCATAGTTCTGGAATACGGGCCAAATGAACGCTGCGCCTCCGTGGATACACTTGGCGGAATTGTTCTTGCCGGTCTTTCCGTATATGACCAGAATCTTGTCTGAAGGGCACCTGCGATACCTGCGGAGGATGGCCGCGAAGGTGACGAACAGGACAAATACAATGATGAGAATGAGATAAAGTTGCATAGCGGTATTGGTGTTAAATGATTATCAGACAATAAGAGTTTCGAGGGGCTCCACCAGAAGTGTTTCTGCGCTTAGAGCTTCCACAACGCGTATGGATGCGCCCGTAGGCAGGGCCTCGCCGTCGGTTACGGCTTCGTATTCGCGAACCGAGTTGTTGATGGTGATCTGCACCTTTCCGCTGCCGCTGCGACTGGCTGGAATTGCCAGATAGACTTTTCCCTCGCAGCCCGCGGATGCGCGGAACACGTTGATGTTCCCGGCCTGCTGCATTCCGCTAAGCCACTTGAAGAGCAGCATGACAAGGAATACCAGTGCCACGCCAATCAAGATTGAAACTACCATCAGCACGGTGGTGGACTGAATGCTCTCCCTAAGAAGTATTGCAGACCAGCCGAAGCCAAGCAGGAAATTAACCAGGTTGCGGAAAGTAAGCAGCCCCATTCCGGTGCTGCCATCTCCGTCGGCCCCGGACACATCCACGTCCGTGTCCAGGTCAAAGTCACCACCTCCGGAGTCCGCACCTATGAAGGTAAGAATGCTCTGGATGATAAAAATCAGCGATACAGAGAGCGTGATGGCCCACAGGACCTTCATCATAACGCTCAGGGAACTCCACCATTCGACCATAATATAGATATTGTTTATCGGGTTATTTTTGGCAAATATAATAAATATTTATTGAAAAACAATATTTAATTGAAAAATTTATTATTGGCCTCCGGAGCGGAGCTGCGGTTAACAAGGGAGACAACAAAAAGACCGGCTGAAATCCAGCCGGTCTTTTTGTGCGGTAGGTGAGACTCGAACTCACACAGGCCAATGCCCACTACCCCCTCAAAGTAGCGTGTCTACCATTTCACCACTACCGCAGATATTTTAGGACTGCAAAATTAAGCATATTTCGCAGAATCGCAAAAAATTTTTGATAACTTTGCGTAAAACTTTCGGAATGTTGAAGTTAAATGTCCCCGGAGACGGCTCTAAAATGCTGCTGCACAGTTGCTGCGCGCCATGCAGCGGTGCCGTGCTGGAGTGCCTGCTTGCCAACGGCATACGGCCGGTGGTGTTTTTCAGCAACTCCAACATCACCCCCTTCAGCGAGTACGAACTCCGCCGCAACGAACTTGCGCGCTACTGCAAATCGCTCGGTGTCACAATGGTGGACGACGAGTATGATCATGACGCGTGGCGCGGCTTCGTGCTGGCAATCAACGATGAAACATCAGACGGGTTCCGGGGGGAACTGGGGGATAACGGCCGATCCAGGGCACAGGAGCTGGCGGCTGCACCGGAGCGCGGCGAACGGTGCCTCCGCTGCTTCAA
The DNA here is from genome assembly GCA_017454265.1 of Bacteroidales bacterium. Lineage (GTDB taxonomy): Bacteria > Bacteroidota > Bacteroidia > Bacteroidales > UBA932 > Cryptobacteroides. The sequence goes on from JAFTDJ010000024.1 coordinate 40,805, forward strand.
GTTCCGCCTTCGTCGTGCTGCGGCGTATGCAGCTGCGCACGATATTCCGGTGTTTACGACTACGCTTGCCTCTTCCCGATGGAAGAGCCTGGAGCAGGTTGCGGAGGCAGGCGACTGGGCGGCAAAAGAAACTTGCAGCGCACACGAAAACGTAGCCCCCCGTCCCCTGGGGGTGCAGGGGGATAATAGTGTGGTTCCAGAAGAGCACAACGTGCTCTTCTGGAACCAGAATTGGCGCCGCGGCGGCCTGCAGGAGCGTCGCAGCCAGATTATCTGCGAACAAGGCTTTTACAACCAGAACTGGTGCGGCTGCGAATTCTCACACAGAAACGTATGATGCTAAATAAAAAAATGAAGATGTCTGAACTGGTGGAAGCGAATTTTCACCTTCTGGGCATCCTGTCCCGACTCGGGATTCGCGGCAGTTTCTCAGACCATACCGTAGAAGAAATCTGCAATCGCTATTTCATTGATCCTGACACATTTATTCTTATTTGCACAGTGTACTCCGGGCGTGAAATCAAACCCACGGAGGAGCAACTGAGACACTGTAAGGCGGAGGACCTGCTGCTCTATTTGCACAGTTCGCATGAATACTACGTGAACTCGGCGCTGGCAAAGCTGGCCCCTTCCATAGAAGAAATGATACGCCCTACCCAACCGGTGCGCCAGAAAGTCTTCCGTCAGTTTTTCAACGATTACAGGACAGAGCTGGAGAAGCATTTCGCCTATGAGGAGCAGGTAGTTATTCCTTACGTCAGGCAGCTGCTGGAAGACAAAGTGCCGTCGGGGTACTCCATCTCCAGGTTCCGCGAGGCCCATTCCAACATTGAAGAATCGTTGTCGGATCTTAAGAACCTGATTATGCAGTCCATGCCGCCCGAGTGCGACGGCGAACCCCGTATCGAAGTTCTGTCCAATATCTTCCATCTGCAGGAAGACCTGAAACATCATACTTACATAGAAGACGACATCCTGGTGCCGTTGGTAGAACTATATGAGAAGCGCGTCCCGGGTTTCGGCCGGCCACCCCGGACCGAGGACCTTGAAGAGAATCGTAACGATTTGAGCGACAGGGAAAAAGAAGTGCTGATACTGGTGGCTCGCGGCCTGCTCAACAAAGAGATTGCCGACAAACTGCACATCTCCATAAACACCGTCATAACCCACCGCAAGAACATCACCCGCAAGACCGGCATCAAAACGGCCCCGGGGCTTACGGTTTACGCCATACTCAACGGCCTCGTAGATATCAATTCAATAGAGTAACATATACTATTATGGACACTAAAAACTCCCTCTTCGTACTCTGTACGCGTTTCCAGGATCCGGGCGACTGGACAGTAGAACAGCAATTCGTCCTTCAGATGGGGTCCAGTTATCTTCTGGCCCACGGCCTGGGCGAGCCAATCAAGAAAAACCCCAACACTACCATAGAGGTCCCGGAGACCGGAGACTATCACCTTTGGGTACGCACCAAGAACTGGACAGCTTTCTGGAGCGAAGGCAAGACCCCCGGCATCTTCAGCGTCAAGATAGACGGCGCCGCCGACCCCGCCGAATTCGGCACCGGATGCCCCGGAGCCACAAGGGCCGAGCGCGCAGCGTGGTACTGGCAGAAAGGCGGGACCTACCACCTTGAGAAGGGCAGCCACAAGATTGAGCTTCAAGACCTTACCGGACTGGACGGCCGTGCCGACGCCATTCTTCTCACCACAACCAGCGAAGTTCCCGGCGACAGTCTCGAGGCGTACAGGACCCTCCGTAATGAACTCATTCCCGAGCCTGTAGTGGACAAGGGCGACTATGATTTCGTTATAGTCGGTGCCGGGATGAGCGGCCTCTGCGCAGCAATCGCAGCTGCCCGCAACGGCTCCCGCGTGGCCCTTCTGCAAGACCGTTACATCCTCGGCGGAAACAACTCCTCGGAGGTGCGCGTAGGCCTCGGCGGGCAGATTAACATGGCGCCTTTCCCCTCCCTGGGATACATCCTCAATGAAATCGGGCCCGACCGCTATGGCAACGCCCGCGGCGCTCACCACTACCAGGACTGGAAAAAGTGGGACGTGATTGCCGCAGAGCCCAACATCACCCTGTTCGCCGGATACACAGTTGACAAAGTGAAGATGGAAGACGGCCGCATCAAGGCTGTGGAAGCCGTGGAGGCCACACGACAGGACCGCATACGCGTAGGCGGGTACGTCTTCTCTGACTGCACGGGCGACGCTCACCTTGCCGTAATGGCCGGAGCCCGCACCATGATGGGACGCGAAGCCCGCAGCGAGTTCGGCGAGAGCCTGGCCCCCGAGAAAGCGGACGGATACACGATGGGCGTCTCCATCGAATGGTACTGCGAAGACTGGAATACCCCAAGCACCTTCCCCGACAGCCTCGACTGGGGCCTGAAACTCGATGAGGAGACGGTGGAGCCTGTGCACCGCGCCAACTGGTACTGGGAGGTGGGTATGAACGACGACCAGATTGCCGACGCAGAAAAGATACGCGACTATGGTATGTACGTGGCCTACAGCACCTTCTCATATTGCAAGAACCGCCTCGCCAAGAAGGAAGACTGGGAGTGCACCCACCTTACCTGGGTATCTCACGTGAGCGGCAAGCGTGAGAGCCGCCGCATCGTGGGAGACCTCATCCTGCGTGAACAGGACCTCACCCGCCCCATCCCCTACGAAGACGGTACATGTACTACCACCTGGCGCATAGACCAGCACTATCCCGACCCGCGCAACGCCGGAAAGTACCCCGGCGCCGAGTGGATGAGTATTGGCAAACTGACCCCTATCGATCCTTACGCCCTGCCCTACAGGTGCTTCTACAGCGCCGACGTGCCCAATATGTTCATGGCGGGCCGTGACATCAGCGTGACGCACATAGCCCTCGGCAGTGTGCGCGTGATGCGTACCTGCGCCATGATGGGCGAAGTGGTAGGACTTGCCGCGAGCGTATGCGTGAGCAAGAAACTCCTGCCCCGCGACATCTACAAGACAAATTTCCAGGATCTGGTCTCGCTTATGAAAAAAGGTGCAGGACGCACCGATGTGCCCTACACCCAATTCTATCACCAGGTAGACCGTACCGGTCACCAGGCAGAAGACAGATAGCCCGCGCGGCTATTTGTCATCGGTCGAAGATTCGCCGGCGGCCCAATCCACAAGTTTGGAGAAGCCGTCGGTGAGTTTTTCTGCCATATCCGCGTCGCCGCCTTCCTTCATTACGTCGGCCAGGTAGTAAACGTAGCTGCCGCAGAGGTCGAACTCGTTCTTGCCGAACTCGAAGAACTCAAGGTAGAAGCGGGTGGCTTCCAGGAGGTCCGCCGCCATGTTGGCACCAATCTCCCGGGCCTGGTTCACTTTCCCGAGCTTGTAATAGCATTCCACCATATTGATGACCATATAGTCGTTGGTGGACATACCCAGGGGAATGCTCTCCAGCGGGAAGCGGTGCATCACCTCGCGGCTGCGGTCCAGCATCTCTATGGCCCAATCGTCCTTGCCTTCCTTCATAAAGGCCTTGGCGGCACTGATGAAAATGCTTCTGGGTGCCATTACGCCGAGGTGAGTGTAGATGTTCTGGTAGTCCACGAACCAGCGGTCAGCCGCCAGTGCGTCCCAACTGTACACCTGTGTCATCTTGCGGTACAGCTCTTCAGTATCCACGAAGCCTATGTCGGTGGTGGTAATCTTGTTCTTGATGGGTACGAATTTGTAGGAATAGCCCTCGTACACCAGATAATCCTTGATGCCTATGTTGAGGTCGCCGCCCATATTGAGCATATTTATAGGACGGTCCCACTGATAGCCCGAGAGCAGGTCCAGCATGAAGATTTCCGGCTTTGTGAGGTAATCTTTGCTCTCGGGAATCTGAAGCACGATGCTGTCCGGGATAACGTCGGCGTACTTCCCGGCAAGGATACCGGAGGCTATTACATTCTCCTTGTTCACCGGTATCACCAGCTTGCGGGATGCGATATAGTCCACCTTGCGACCGCTGCTCATCGGCACTTTCACGTCGGGATGGCGGAAAAGCTTCATTACATCGGCAATATCCATCTCCTGGTTGCGGGAATCTACGATTGGCACGTACTCGTTCGTGCCGTAGAGATACTGCTCCGGACCGACGCTCAGGGCGAGCGGGGCGCTCTCGTTGCAGGCCCATTTCATCTGGTCTATGTGCCAGTCGGTGCCAAGCAGGGAAGTGTTGCAAATGCGGACGTCGGTGCGCACGTTCTCCACCTCCTGCGCGTACCATACGGGGAAGGTATCGTTGTCTCCGTGGGTGATGAGTATGCCGTTAGGACCTACGGAATTGAGGTAGTTGCGGGCCATCTCCACTGCGGTTGCGCGTCCGGAACGGTCGTGGTCGTCCCAGTTCTGGGAGGCCATCTGTACCGGTAACAGCAGGAACAACGCAGTCACGGCAGATGCCGCCAGCGCACCCTGCCTCCCCTTGGTGGCGGAACTTATCCAACTGTACACGGCGGCCACCGCGAGGCCTATCCACACGCTGAAGAAATAGAACGAGCCGGCGTAGGCGTAGTCCCTCTCGCGCACCTGGTAAGGCGGCTGGTTGAGGTACAGCACAATTGCTATACCGGTCATGAAGAACATCAGGAAAGTGAGCCAGCAGCCCCGTTTGTCGCGGTCGAACTGGAAACAGAGGCCGAGCAGGAGCGGCAAGAAGTAGTAGTGGTTCTTTCCGGCGTTGTGTGCCAGCGTAGCGGGAGCGTCACTCTGGTCGCCCAGGCGGTAGTTGTCTATAAAGCCCACGCCGCTTTCCCAGTTTCCGTGAAAGATGTTCCCCGGAGTGGGCGAATGGATTTCGTTCTGACGTCCCACGAAGTTCCACATGAAGTAGCGCCAGTACATCCATCCGAGCTGGTAATCGAAGAAATAGTAAAGATTGGCGCCCATCGTAGGTTTTCGGTCGGTGGCGCCGGAAACCTTGGTCCCTTTGCCGCCGGTATATGCCCGGTAGAAGTTTTCGTACCTGCCGTCCGGAGAGGAGCTCCACATACGGGGAAACAGCATCTTGCCGGAGGCTTTGTATGCAGCGTCCACCGGGCCTTCAACGTGCTTGTACTTACCGTCCAGCGGCGCCCAGTATTTGGTAGATTTGAGTTCGTACGGGGCGTCATAATACTGGCCGTAAACCAAAGGGGTGCTGCCGTACTGCTCGCGGCTCAGGTAGCGCACCAGCGTAAAGGCGTTGTCGGGCTGATACTCGTTGGTGGGCGTCTTGGCGCAGGAGCGGATGATGTCTATGCTGAATACCGAGAAGCCGATGATGATGGTGGTTATGCACAGCAGGGCGGTATTCCAGAACACTTTCTGCTTTCTGAGCGTGACGAAAAGGCCCCAGAAGCAAAGCGCCAGCAGCACCACCATGAAGAATGCGGCTCCGGTATTGTATGGAAGGCCCAGCACGTTTACGAAGAAAAGGTCGCAGTATGCCGCCAGCTTGGGCAGGTAGGGGATGAACAGGAACACCAGCAGGCCGAGTATCACGGCGCCTATTGCAAATATCTTTACCAGTTCCCAGAAAGTGAAGGCTTTGTCTTCCCTCTGCCTGTAGTAGAACATGAATACCAGGGCCGGAATGGCCAGCAGGTTGAGCAGGTGAACACCGATGCTGAGGCCCATCAGGAAAGCTATGAGAACCACCCAGCGGAGCGCGTGCGGCTCGTCGGCGCGGTCGTACCACATGGTCATGGCCCAGAACACTACGGCGGTGAAGAGGGACGACATTGCGTACACTTCACCCTCCACGGCAGAGAACCAGAAGGTGTCTGAGAAGCAGTAGGCAAGGGAACCCACGAGGCCGGAGCCTATCACCGCTATCATGCCGCCCACGGTGTCTGTCTTCACCAGCCTCTTGGCAAGCCATACGATGGTGAGATACAGGAAGAAGATGGTGAGGGCGGAACATATCGCGCTCATTGCGTTCACCAGCACGGCGGCGTGCATGTTGTCGCCGAACAAGGTGAAAAACCTGGCGAAAAGCTGGAAAACGGGATTTCCCGGCGGATGGCCCACTTCAAGCTTATAAGAAGAGGCGATGAACTCGCCGCAGTCCCAGTATGAGGCGGATGGCTCGATTGTGAGCAGGTAGGTGACGGCGCTCACGGCAAAGGCCACGAGTGCAGCTATCCGGTGCCACAGGGTAAATTTATCAGTCTTCTTCATCGGGCAGTACAATCTTTTTGTATTGGTTCTTGCGCTTGGTCCAACGGTCGCGGGCGAGCTGCTGCATATCGGTAACGGTGTCGTTTTCGTCGATAATTTCCATGCCGAGGATGGTCTCGATGATGTCTTCCAGCGTTATGATGCCCTGGAAGCAGCCGTAGTCGTCTATGATGAGCGCTATCTGGTCTTTGCTCTTGAGCAGGCTCTCCCATATGTCGGAAACGGATGTTTCCTCGTGGAAAGCCGCTATCTTACGCTTGATGCTCTTAAGGCGTGTGTCGAACTTGTCTTCCGCCAGGTTCTCCAGCACGTCGTAGCGCATGATATAACCGGTAATGAACTCCGGCGATTCGGCATATACCGGAATGCGGGAGTTGTGCGACAGTTCTTCCTGTTTATAGAACTGCTTGAGCGTCATGCTCTCTGGAGCTATGGCGGCCACCACCCGCGGGGTCATGACATCGTAGGCCTTTATGTCGTCCAGCTTCATTATGTTCTGGATGACTTTGTTCTCGGAGTCGTCCAGCACTCCCTCTTCCTCGCCAATGTTGGCCATCGCAGACACTTCTTCGCGGGAAATGGTGGTGTCGGCTTCGTCGTCTGAGATGCTTCGGCGCAGCTTCATCACCAGCCAAACTATCGGATAGAGTATCCACACCAGCAGATTCATGATGCCGGAGAGCCAGAGAAGGTCTTTCCAGTGAGAAGTGCCTATCGTCTTCGGGAGGATCTCGGAGAAAACCAGGATAAGTATGGTCATGACGGCGCTGATGATACCGAACCAGTATTCACCCGTGAGTTGCGTGGCCTGATGGCCAACGGCAGCGGCTCCAAGGGTGTTGGCGATGGTGTTCAGAGACAGAATTGCAGCAAGGGGCCTGTCGGGTTCCTGCTTGAGCTTGAGAAAGCGCTCTGCGTTCTTGTCTCCTTCCTCTTCGCGCATCGTGATGTAGGAGATGGGCGTAGTCATAAGCACGGCTTCCAGCAGCGAGCACAGGAAAGACACGGCCATGGTGAGCAGAAGGTATATGATGAGTAAGGTCATATATTATTCATATATAGCCTTCAAAGTTACGGATATTTCCCGTTTATTGCAAGACGGCCGGATTTATTGCACCTCCACTACGAAAACTCCGTCTCGGCCATAAAACGATTTTCCTCCAGTCTCGATTCTGGCCAGGATGCCGGAAGGGTCGGCAAACGAAGGCCAACCCAAACTGGAGAATTCATAGAAAATAAAATGTCGAACTTGTTTGTTTTAGTCCTTACGCTTGCTACCGCTGCGCCGTTGCCTTTTTGCCGGTCTCCGTCTGTTTCCCAAGTCAAATCACGGACATCCGGAACAGGAGGCACGAACTCAAGCAATACATTGTTGCCGTCTTGTGCGGTTGTAAATATGATTTCTTCATTCTTTCCTGATTTGTTTCGAATAACTATATCATCAGCCTCGCCCCAAAACTCATTCGAACCCGACAGAACAACACTGGCCTTTTCCTGCCAAAGAAACTTAATCGGCTGGTAGTCTTCCCGCTGGGCGCAAGAACACAATATACTTAAAGTCAAGGCGAAGGTACCAATATACTTAAAGGTTTCCATAATAGGGACTGTTTTGAGACTAACCCTCAAATATCATCATTTTTAAGCACTTTTACAAATCAATTTGGTGTATATTTTGGCTCACCTGTAAAGGTCCGTGTACCGGTCGCTTGCTTATCGAGAAATCCCCTTGCCATCCACACCAGGGGCCCGTTTTGTGGACGGAATGCCTGAATTTCGCCTCCCGTCCACACCAGGGGCCGTTTTTGTGGACGAGTTACGACCGCACCGCCGGTCGCCGACCGCCGCACTATTCGTTTCCGGCATGAGGAAAATTGGTTCTGAACGAAAAAAAGACTATCTTTGCCGCGAAACCGGATTAGATGGACGTTTAAAACTTTTACAGATATGAAAAAAATTCTTTGCGCAGTGGCACTCCTGCTTGGTATGAGTGCAATGTTTGTTTCGTGTGATAAAGATAATCCTGCCGACTATTCCAAGAATATTGTTGGAACATGGAACGTAGAAAAGACCGAGTATTATCATAATGGTGAACTCGTGCACACCGAACCCGGTACCGTTCAGACCGTTTTCACAGCCGAGGGCAAATTCTATACAACAGAAGCATCTGCTATTCAGGGTGATTACACTATTTCAGGCGACAAAATCACGATGAGTTTCATCCTCAACTTCACCGCCACTATACTCAAGCTCTCCACTACTGAGATGCAACTCGAGCAAACCGGGGACGGCGTTTTGTCGCAAATCACCTACGATAAGTTGATAACTTATTACAAGAAAGCAAAATAAAAGCATCTTATCCCTCTTTCAGTTTCTGCCTGCGGGTCTCGGCGGTGTCGCGGCCGAAGAGGGTGCGGTTTCCCTCTATGCTGCGCCAGTAGTCGGGGTCGAAGTCTGATGGCGACACTAAGCCGGATATCCCGCTTCCCAGTGTAAAACACAGGTACTTAATGGAATAACCCTGCTCCCGGAACATGCTTTCGTAGAAAGTCTGCACTTCCGTGAGGGCGGGGTCAAAGCGGTCTGCCTCGGCATACAGGTCTTCTGAAGATGCCAGGACCGGAAGTGCATTCTCCCTGCAGACGGCCAGGGTATATTGATACAGGAACTGCGAGTCCGTCTTGAGGTGAATCTTGCCTCCGGGGACAAGGAACCTGGAATACCGTTCCAGGAAAACCGGCGAAGTGAGGCGTGAGTTCTCGCTCCGCACCTGCGGGTCGGAGAAGGTGAGCCAAATCTCAGACACCTCGCCCGGGGCAAAGAACGCCTGGATGAATTCTATCCTGGTACGAAGAAAGCCGACGTTCCCCAGGCCGTGCTCCGTGGCATATTTTGCCCCTTTCCACAGCCGCGCGCCCTTGATGTCCACCCCCACGTAGTTGCACGAAGGATTCCGTTGGGCCAGGTCTATGGTATATTCCCCCTTGCCGCAGCCCAGCTCCAGCACAAGGGGCGCTCCGGCGCGGGCGAAACGCTCGCCCCAACGCCCTTTCACGGGATGATCCCGGAGGGCGAAATATCCGTCGCGCAGCAGCTCCTCGGCAGAGGGCTGAAGCAGGCAGGAAAACGTCTCGTTTTCTGCAAATTTCCTGAGTTTATCGTGTCCCATAGGCCTTACACACGGAGACAAAGGTAGCAAAATTTGATTCTAGTACAAATATTATTAAATTTGCAGGATATGAAGAAAACAGTACTTGTGTCCGGCGGAGCCGGATTTATAGGCAGCCACGTCACCGTGGAGCTAAGTCAGGCCGGTTACGACGTGGTAATCGCAGACAATATGTCCAACTGTGACGAAACCAATTACAAAGGTGTCTGCGCCATACTCGGCCGCACCCTCCCCTTCGAGAAAACCGATTTCTGCAGCAAGGAGGCGGTCGATGCCCTCTTCGCAAAATACAAGATAGACGCTGTCATCCACTTTGCGGCATACAAAGCGGTAGGCGAATCGGTGGCAGAGCCGCTGATGTACTACAAGAACAACCTGGACTCGTTCCTGAACGTGCTGCAGGCGTCGAGAGACCACGGCACCCACGTACTGTTCTCTTCTTCGGCGACCGTTTACGGCGAGCCTGAGAAAACACCCGTGACCGAGCAGACGCCGCGCCAGGAAGCCACATCCCCTTACGGCAACACCAAGCAGATGTGCGAGGATTTCCTGCGCGACTGCGTACGGGCCTACGGGATGCACGGCATAGCCCTTCGCTACTTCAACCCCATCGGCGCCCACCCCTCCGCCCTCATCGGCGAACTGCCCCGCGGCGTGCCAAACAACCTGGTGCCCTTCATAACCCAGACCGCGATCGGCAAACGCGAGTGCCTCAGCATATTCGGAAACGACTATCCCACCCCCGACGGCACCTGCCTGCGGGACTACATCGACATAGTGGATCTTGCCCAGGCCCACGTGTGCGCAGTGACCCGTATGATTGAAGACAAGATGGACGAACCCTACGAAATCTTCAACATAGGCACCGGCCGCCCCGTTTCCGTGCTGGAACTGGTAACGGCATTCGAAAAAGTCAACAATCTCAAACTCAACTACCGCATTGCCCCGCGCCGCCCCGGAGACGTAACCGCCATCTGGGCGGACCCTTCCCTTGCAGAACGCAAACTCGGATGGAAGGCCGGACGCAGCGTGGAAGAGACCCTCTCCGCCGCCTGGGCATGGGAATTGAAGTTAGCAGGACGCGTATGAAATTCGTAAGTAAAACAATAGTCACCCTGGCGCTGCTCGCCGTGTCGCTCATGGCCGGTGCCCAGAAATACAACGGAGTGATAGACAAGTCCGTGGCCGTAGTGGGCGGCGAACTGATTACCCTCTCCGAGATAGAGCAGGAAGTGCAGATGCTCAACGCCCGCGGTTTTTCCTCAGACCGCAACATCCGCTGCGAAATATTGGAGAACGCGATGCGCTCCAAGCTCTTCCTGATGCAGGCTCGCCTTGACTCCCTCTCCGTGAACCAGGAGATGGTGGAGGCGCAGCTCGCCCAGCAGATAGACCAGGTGCGTACTGCCCTCGGCGGCGATGACGGTGTGGCGGAATACTTCCACAAACCTGTTTACAAACTGCGCCAGGAGTGGCGGAAGCAGATAGAAGACAACTCGCTCACACAGCAGGAGCAGCAGGAAATAGCCAAAAGGATTCCTGAAGTGACTCCATTCGACGTGAAGCAGTATCTCGACACGTCCTCGGTTGACAAGCTTCCCGTCGTGCCCATCAAGTACAAGATGAGCCAGATATGCGTTTATCCCGACCGTGAAGCGGCGGCCCTTGCAGTCAAGGAGCGTCTTCTGAGCATACGCGAGCGCATTATCAACGGAGAAAAATTCTCTACCCTGGCCCGCCTGTATTCGGAAGACACCGGCAGCGCCCGCAAGGGTGGAGAGCTGGGAATGGCTTCAAAGTCCATCTTCTGGCCGGCGTTCTCCGATGCTGCAATGTCCCTCAAGCCGGGTGCGATTTCCCAGATAGTGGAAACCCCCGACGGGTTCCATATCATCGAAGTGCTTGAGAAGAAAGGCGATATGTTCAACGCCCGCCACATCCTCCTCAAGCCCCGTTACACCGTGGACGATCAGCAGAAGGCGTTTTCGCGTCTGGACAGCCTCAAGACGGCCATCGCCGACTCCCTGATAACTTTCGAGCTGGCGGCCCGTCTGTATTCCCAGGATCCTGCGACCCGCACCAACGGAGGTCAGATGGCAGATCCCAACACGGGTTCCGCCTACTTCGAGATAGACCAGCTCAAGCCCCAGGACTATGCGGCAGTGAAGGATCTTGAGCCCGGACAGATATCAGAACCAATCTCATCCCTGGACAACGAGGGACGAGACGGCAACCTGGTTTATAAGATTCTGCGTTTGGACAGCATAGTCCCGGCACATACAGCCACATTCGAACACGACTACACGGAACTCCTCGGAGATGTGAGGCAAGTGAAGCAGGCGCGTGCAATAGAACAGTTCGTAGAAGATAAAATCAAAGTCACCTACATCAAGATAGACCCCCTGTTCAAGGATTGCGAATTCGAGCTCGAGGGATGGAAATCCAAGTTCACACAAGACTAAAGGCACTGATACTTGCGCTGGCAGCCATGCTGGCGCTTTTGCCTGTCTCCGCCCGGCCCAAGAAGGAAAAGGCGGACAGTCTGGTGCGCCTGATGAAGGCCGAGAGCATAGAGCAGCTCGTAATAAACGGCCAGCAATACCGCAAAGCCATCTCATCCACCTTCCTGCACAACGGAACTTACCTCATCAGCGACACGGCGCTCTGGAATGTGGATACCAAGATTATCAACGCCAATGGCCACGTGAAGGTTATCCAGGATGAGACTATTCTCACCAGTGACAAGCTGGATTACATCATAGACGACAATCTGGCGCAATTTCGCGGCACCCTTGTGCAGCTGCAGAACAAGAAACGCAACCAGCTGCGCACCCGCAACCTGGATTACAACACCAAGGACAGCGTGGCTGTTTTTCGTGGCGGAGCGTCTATGCGGGACGAGCAGGGACAGGTGATTGAGAGCCTTTCCGGTACGTACTACTCCAGTTCCGGAATGTTCATTTTCGACGACCGCGTGAATATGTTCTCTGACTCCATGTTCGTAAAAACGAGCAGGTTGTTTTACTATTCCAACGCCGAGCGCGCGGAATTCCCCGCGGCTATAGATTTCTGGAAAGGCGGCAATATGCTGTCGGCTCAGGAAGGCTGGTACGACCGGGGAGCGGGGACTGTCTTCTTTACCAAAAACGTACACGGAATGTCCGAGGACCAGGAGGCTTGGACCGACTCCCTCTACTATTACCGGGGCACGGGCAATATCCTGATGATGGGAAACGCCCAGGTGCAGGACCCGTCACGCGATGTGACTGCAGTAGCGGACCGTATCCATTACGAAGACTCGCTCAAGCAGGTAATGCTCAGACGCAACGCCGCCGCCATACTCCAGACGGAAGAGAATTCGAAGCGGGACACCATATATATGGGCGCCGATACCTTGATATACCGCAGCATACGCCGTTGCGACATTCCGGAAGGTACGGTAAAGGCCTGCGGGACGCGTTTGTCCGACATTATGACCGACCCAGTGACGGAGTTCCGGCGCAAGGCTGCTGAAGCAGCCGCCGCAGCGGCAGAGGAAGCCAGGCAGCAGAGAGGAGGCCCCGGCGGTCCCAGGCCTATGCAGGGAGGAGCCAAGCAGGACGCCCCGGAACCGGAAACCCCGGAACCGGAAACCCCGGAGCCGGAGCCCGAAGCTCCGCAGCAGCCAGATTCCGCTTCTGTGGCGCAGCACGAAAAAGACAGCCTGATGGCTCCGCTCACCGATGCTCTGGCTGCAATAGACAGCCTGGTTGGAACGGCGCCGGCCGCCGATTCTCTTTCGGTGAGTGACACTACTGCCGCCGAGGACGAACCGGACGACGGGGATGTACCGGACGACGGATCCCTCCGCGACAGCCTCGCTGTACGCGATACCACTGCCGCCGAAGATACCCTTGCGGTACCGGAAGCGCCCAAAGATACCACCAAGGTTGGTTTTGTGTACGGAATCCGCAAGGTGCGCGTATTCCGGAGCGACATCCAGATGCGCTGCGATTCCATGGCCTACTGCGACCTGGACTCCATAGCCCGCTTTTACAAAGATCCGGTTGTATGGAACGACGGCAACCGCCAGTACACCTCGGACAGTCTTTTCATACTCGTGGGCGGAGGAGGAATACGCAAAGCCAGCCTGCAGTCCAACGCTCTGGTAATCATTGAGGAAGACCCCAAGAGCTACGACCAGATAAAGGGTACGGAAATCATAGCCTATTTCGACAGCCTGGACAGCAGTCTCAAGCGTTTCGACGCCCTGGGAGGCGCCACCGGCATATTTTATCTCAAGGAAAACGGAGTGTTCGCCACTGTGAACAAAGTAGAGAGCAAGATGCTTTCCGGTATACTGAAGGATGGCGACATAGACCAGGTGTACTATTTCGAGCAGCCCAAGAACAACGCCTTCCCGGTAGTCCAGATGCCGGAAGCAGAGAAAAAGCTCAAGGGATTCAACTGGAGGCCCGACGAAAGGCCGTCCTCTCCCGAGGATATTACCCGTATCAAGCCCCGCAGCAGCCAGCGTTCTTACTATTCCTCAAAACCGCAGGCGGAGTTTATGCAGACAGAAAAGTATTTCCCCGGCTACATTCCCCGGATACGCAGGGAAATCGCAGTCCGAGACTCCCTGGCAAAGCTTCCTAAACCCCAGTTGGATACTACGGCCGCCCTTGATTCCGACCGTCTTGCCGGACGGCCGGCAGACAGTCTGGTTCTGGAGCATTTTACCAGGGACAGCCTTGCGGTCCGGCCCGATTCGCCGCTTGCCGCGGCAGATTCGGTGGCCTCTCCCGCAGATTCCATCAAGACCGGGGCGGATACTCTCTCGGCTGCAGTTCCTGCTGCAGCGGCTGCCGTTGCCGCCGCGACGGAAGAAGCAGACCCTCTTGCCGTCCCTACCGTAGATCCCAAGCAGAAGCGCAAGGAGGAACAGGAGCTCAAGCGCAAGATGCGTATAGCGGCTCGCGACGCCCGCGTCGCCGCCCGTGAGGCTCGCTGGGCGGAGCTCGACCGCCAGGATTCGCTCAAGCTGGCAGCCAAGAAGCAGAAAGAGCTGGAAAAGCAGCGGGCGAAGACCCTGAGGCTGTTGAAGGCTGAGCAGAAGCAGAAAGCCAAAGACGAAGCCAAGCTGCAGAAGTACATAGAAAAATACCGTAAACAATATGAAAGAGAGCAAAAACGTAAAGCTGCCCGACAACGCTCACAGGCCCCTGAAGCCGGGGGAGAAGTACCAACCCCTGCTGAGCCCGTCGGGCAAGCCCCTCGAGGTGACGCCGTACTCGGTGACGATGGGACTGTTGATGACCGTGCTGTTCTCGGCGGCGGCGGCGTACCTGGGCCTTAAGGTCGGTCAGGTGTTCGAGGCGGCGATCCCTATCGCCATCATTGCTGTAGGCGTTACCGGAGTACTCGGCAAGAAGGACGGTCTGGCGCAGAACGTAATCATCCAGAGTATCGGAGCCTGTTCCGGCGTAGTCGTGGCGGGAGCCATCTTCACGCTTCCTGCCATCTATATACTCGGCCTGGACGTGAATTTCTGGCAGATGTTCCTCAGCTCCCTGCTGGGAGGTGTCCTGGGCATACTCTTCCTTATTCCCTTCCGTAAGTACTTCGTGCAGGAAATGCACGGACAGTATCCGTTCCCCGAGGCTACCGCCACCACGCAGGTGCTGGTAAGCGGCGAGGGTGGAGGCAGCAGCGCCAAGACACTGGTGGTTGCCGGCCTTGTAGGAGGACTGTACGACTTTGCCGTGGCTACGTTCGGCACATGGGCGGAGACTATAAGCACCACCGTAATGCACTGGGGGCAGGTGGTGGCCGATAAAGCCAAGCTGGTGCTCAAGCTCAATACGGGCGCGGCGGTGCTGGGCCTGGGCTACATCATCGGGCTCAAGTATTCGTTCATCATCTGCTGCGGTTCTTTCCTTGTATGGCTCGTCATCATTCCGTTGATGAACCTCATCTGGGGCGGTCAGGTGATAGATCTTATGGGCACCGGTATTGCCGCTACGGTGGGTGAAATGGCACCGGAGCAGATTTTCAGGGAATATGCCCGCCACATAGGCATTGGAGGTATAGCTACCGCGGGCATCATCGGAATTATCAAGAGTGCCGGCGTCATCAAGAGTGCCGTTGGCCTTGCAGCCGGAGAGTTCAGGCGAAAGCCGGGGGCCGAAGGGATAAAGCCCGAGCGGACACAGGAGGACCTGCCCATGAAGACCGTGGTGTTCGGCATCGTGATAGCGCTGCTGGCCATTTTCGCTTTCTTCGGCTTCGGCGGTGTTGTGAATAATATATGGCAGGCCCTTGTGGCGCTGCTCATCGTGGCTCTTATATCGTTCCTCTTCACTACGGTTGCGGCCAATGCTATCGCCATTGTGGGCAGCAACCCCGTGAGCGGCATGACTATCATGACATTGATTATCACCTCATTGGTGCTGGTGGCGGTGGGTCTAAAGGGTAATGCCGGAATGGTTGCCGCCATGGTAATCGGCGGCGTTGTATGTACGGCCCTCAGCACCGCCGGAGGCCTCATTACCGATTTCAAAATAGGCTACTGGATAGGCACCACTCCACGCAAGCAGGAGACCTGGAAATTCGTGGGCGTCGCGGTGGCGGCGGCTACGGTAGGCGGAGTTATGCTCGTGCTCAACAAGACCTACGGATTCGTGGCCGACGGAGCGCTGGTTGCCCCTCAGGCCAACGCAATGGCGGCCGTTATCCAGCCAATGATGAACGGAGGCAGCGCCCCCTGGCTGCTTTACGGCATTGGTGCGGCCATCGCCATACTGCTTACCTTGTTCAAGCTTCCCGCCCTCGCATTCTGCCTAGGAATGTTCATCCCCATCGACCTGAATCTGCCCCTGCTCGTCGGCGGGGCCATTTCCTGGTTCGTGGGCAAGCGCGGCGGCCAGGAGAAGGGCACCCTTATCGCAAGCGGCTTCATTGCAGGCGGCGCGCTTATGGGCGTTGTCTCCGCCATCCTGAAGTTTGCCGGTGTAGATTGGTACCTGAGCGCCTGGAACGCTCCTGGCGCCGGCGGTGCGGCTCCCGCGGAGATGATAGCCATAGTTCCGTTCCTGCTGATATGTGCATATATGATTTTTGCATCTTTAAGGACATCTGAAAAATAATTGATAAAGCACTGATAATCAATATGGAGACAATTCTCGACCGATTTCTGCGGTATGTCGCAATAGATACCCAGTCCAACGAAGAATCCGAATCCCAGCCCTCCGAGGCCAAGGAACTCGACCTGCTGCGCCTGCTGCGGGACGAGCTCCTCGCCATGGGCGTGAAGGCCGAACTCGACGAGTACGGCTATGTGATGGCATCCATTCCGTCCAACATAGACAAGAAAGTGCCCGCGGTAGGCTTCATAGCCCATGTAGATACCGCTCCAGATGCCAGCGGCAAGGATGTAAAGCCGCAGATAATAAAGAATTACGACGGCAGTCCCATAGCTCTCAAGGGCGTTGGCGGACTGTATCTGGACCCGGCGGACTTCCCAGAACTGCTTGCCCACAAAGGGGAGACGATAATAACCACGGACGGCACTACCCTGCTGGGAGCCGACGATAAGGCGGGCGTGGCGGAAATCATGGATGCGGTGCAGTACATCGTTGCGCATCCCGAGTTCAGGCACGGAGATATCCGCATAGGCTTCACTCCGGACGAGGAGATTGGGCGCGGCGTGGTTAAATTCGACGTACAGCGTTTCGGGGCCGATTTTGCCTACACTATGGACGGCGGCGAAGCGGGCGAGCTGGAGTTCGAGAATTTCAATGCCGCCTCTGCCGTGGTGAAGATCCAGGGACGAAACGTGCACCCCGGATACGCGAAGGGCAAGATGTTGAATTCCATCCATATAGCACACGAACTTATGGACCTTCTGCCGGTGGAGCAGAGGCCGGAATTCACCAGCGGATACGAAGGTTTCTTCCACCTCGTCGGCTTCAAGGGCACGGTTGAGGAAAGCCAGCTTACCTGGATTATCCGCGACCACGACAGGGCAAAGTTCGAAGAAAAGAAGAGGGTGATGATGCGCTGCTGCCAATTTATCGACGACAAATACGGCAAAGGCACGGCGACGCCTACGCTGAAAGACCAGTATTACAACATGCGTGAGATGGTGGAACCCCATTATCACATCATAGAAAAGGCCGAAAAAGCCATGCGCCTTGCCGGCGTGGAGCCTCATATCCAGCCCATACGCGGCGGGACCGACGGCGCCAACCTGTCTTTCAAGGGGCTTCCCTGCCCGAACATCTTCGCCGGAGGCCTCAACTTCCACGGCAAGATGGAGTGGGTGCCGCTGGAATCTATGCAAAAGGCTTCTGCCGTCATTCTTAACATCATTAAACTTTTCACCGAATGAAACGTTTCCTTGCCGTTCTCTTTCTGGCGCTCGCACTGAGTGCCGTATCATTTGCCCAGGGTACTCCTGGCCTTTGGTATCTCTCCACGTCGCAGGCAATAGAGAAGGCTGGAATGGTGGAGGGCGACTCCTTCGTGCTTGCCCGCCCCGTGGACAATCTGCCCGCAGGCTCTTATGTACAGTTCTGCGCGAGCTTGGAAAACGGTGGAGAAAAAGCCCCGCGGCACTATATGGTCGAGTTTTTCGACGGCGGGCGCTGGGTCGCCGACCCGGAATTCGTGTACGACGACGGCCAGGCGGAATACAGTTTTTTTACCGTGAGCTCCTCTGTGCGGCATCCGTCCACCTACCTGTCAGTGTATAAACTGCGTAATGCCGTGAGCGATACGCTTAAGGTGCGCCTGCGCGTCTGCAGTCCTTTTGCGACAGATGGAAGCCGGCTGAGCGCCGATGAACCGCAAAACAAGGTGGCCCTCAAAAACAAGCACTACGTGGGCGCCTACCTCAATCCGCTCGGTACAAAAGCCCCGCGCGAGACGGCGTCGCTGCTGCTGATAGGAAACTCTTTCACCTACTACTTCGGAGAGCCGTTCATGCTCCAGGAGATTGCTTTTTCGCAGGGCCTCCGACTGAATGTCAAGGCATCGCTCAAGGGCGGCCAGACATTCCGCGATCACTGCGGCCGCGAAATGACGCTCCGTACTGTTTCCGGCGGTGAATACGATTATGCTGTCATTCAGGGACAAAGCCAGGAACCTGCACGGTATGCTGCCGACAGGAGCGGGCAGGTTGATGTGGAGAACGCTTTTGTGGAGCTGTGCCGCAAGATTCGCGAAACGTCACCGGATTGTAATATTTTTGTAGAGAACACCTGGGGATATCCGGGTTCCGATAACGGCGGCTTTTCTTCCCTGGACGAGTTTGACCGCTTGCTGGAAGAAGGCTCATGGTTGCTTGCAGAAGCCGGTGTAGGCGACAAGATTCCTGTCGGCAAAGCCTTTACGGCTGCCCGTGAACGGACAGAATTGCTCGAGTCGGACGCCAAACACCCCGGCCTTGCAGGAGCCTACCTCAAGGCCTGCATCACCTGCCTGGTCCTCACCGGCAGGCCGTTCAGCGGGGATGTACCGAAATGCGGCCTCCCGGACGAGGAAGCCGCATATCTTAGGAGTATCGCGGAAAAAACCGTGCTTAAATAATTACTCGCCGAAAACCTCCGCAAGTTTGGCGCCGAGGGCATCGCCGCGCAGGTCGCGGGCTACGATGGTGCCTTCAGGATCTACGAGGAGGCTGGCCGGAATGGACTTCACGCCGTAGGTGTCGGAAGCCACGGTCTGCCACCCCTGCAGGTCTGAAAGGTGAATCCAGGGCATGTTGAGTTCCTTGATGGCCTCCACCCAGGCTTCCTTTTCGTTGTCGAAGGAAAGGCCTACGATGTCCAGGCCCTTGGCGTGGTACTTCTCGTATGCTGCTACCACGTTGGGCATTTCCCTGCGGCAGGGGCCGCACCAGGAAGCCCAGAAATCGATGAGCACCCATTTGCCGACGCCCACATACTCGCTGAGCTTGTGCATCTTGCCGTCCACGTCCGGTTCCTCAAGGTCGATGAACTTGGTGCCGATGAGCTTGTCCTTTGCGGCCTCCATTTCGGCCATCCTGGCGTTGTAATCGTCTATCTGGGCCTTGATTTTCTTGGCGTAAGGGTGTTTTGCATAAGGGTATTTCTCATCCATCGCCTCGGCGAATTCCTCGTCGCTGAGCATCTGGCTGAGTGAAGAAACGAATGCTGCGGGGATGATGTTGTCGCGGTTCTCGTCCAGGATTTGCTTGTAACTGTCGCTGACTTTCTGGATTTCTTCCTGGATCGCGTCGGCTTGGGCTTCCTGTTCCTCTTTGCTCAGTTCGCTGTACTCGGATATGGCCTTGAGGGCGTTGTCGTACACTTCGCTTGCGGCAATGTCGTAAGCGGTGAGCTTCTCGTTGAGCTCGGAACCGCTGAGGCTGTTGTCTGAGAGATTAATGCTTACGGGCTTTCCGTCGGCAAAGAACAGGCTCTGCCAGTTGGAATCTTCTTTCTGAATCATGAGAAGGGCGTTCTTGTCGGCCTTGCCGGTGAAGGTCACGCTGCCGTCGGCAACTTCCGCCGACTCGATGGTTTCTCCGGAGAGCATGTCTGTGAGGGTAACTACGGTGCCGTCTTCGGCTCCGTTTGCGGTTACGTTGTAGCCGACCTGGCTGTTGCAGGCACTGAGCACTGCAGAGATTGCAAGTGCAGATAGGAGAGTAAGTTTTTTCATTTCAGTATATTGTTATTGATTTTGTCCGGATTCAAAGATAGTTATTTTTTGGAATACACGTTGAATCGCCAGGTCAGGCCTATGTCGAAATTGTTCACGCGGTCGTGGTTGTCGCGGAAGTAAACGGCGTGCAGCCTCACTCTCTCGTCTCCCAGGGGGAAAAACTCCACGCCGGCGCCGTAGTAAAGATACTTGCTTCCGGCAGGGAGCACCAGGTCGTAGGATATTCCGTCGTCGGGGTTGATGTTGGCTGCGTCATTGCGTTCGTAACCGAATTTGGTGCAGAGGTTCCATTTCCCGAGGGTCAGGATGGCTTTCACTATGGTGGTCCAGTCTGAAATGGGATTCTTCTGTCCGAATCCTATCCGGTCTATGAAATCCACGTCTATTACAAGTTTTCCGAGGGGAAATTTGTTGCCCAGGGCCACCCAGTTCATTTTCCGGTGCAGTTCGTCCTCCACCAGGTTGTAGCTCCAGATGGTTTTCCACCAGGGGAACAGGCGGCCGTTCCAGTACAAATTGAAGGAATAGGCGTCCTGGGTGCTTGGGGAGATGGGAGAGGGTGTGAACTGGAAACTGATGTCCTGGCCTTCCGCCGGGCTGAATGTAGCGGTGGCGCCGAAGGCGAAGTACTGGTACTGGTTGTTGCTGAATGCGCCGTAGTAGTAAACGTCGATGGGCGCCGAGTCTATCTCGTATCCTCCCACCATAATCGGCTGTTTGCCTGCAGTGAAGGACCATTTAGAAGACGGGCTCCACTTGATCCAGAGGTGGTCTGTGGCGTTGAAAGGGTTATCTTCTTTTATCTGTTTGTTGAGTCTCTGGCGCACGCGGAAAGTGAGTTTGTCTGTGATGTGCCCCTTTATATGCAGGTTGAAGTAGTCGCCCTGGAAGTGTGAATCGTAAACGCCCCCCGTGGTTTGCTGGTGAAAAGTGGCGCGGGCGTCGAAAGACAGCTCGTCCAGGAAGGTCAGCTTGTCTTTCTGCTGTGCAAAAGCGGTTGTAATGACTGAAAGTATGGATATTAGAGTCAGAAAAAGCTTTTTCATAGCCCAAAGGTACAAATAAAATGCTATCTTTGCGCTCGAAAAAATTGCGGTTTATGCAAGATTTGTTTTTCGGGACAGGAATAGCGCACAGCATACTTCTCTTTGCCGTGGTGATAGCGTCCGGTTTATGGCTCGGGCGGTTCAAGGTCAAGGGCATTTCCATAGGCTCTACGTGGATACTGTTCCTGGGTATAGTGCTCAGTCATTTCGGGTTGCGTTCCGACCCTACGGTCCTCGCTTTCATGAAAGACTTCGGCCTCATACTCTTCGTCTTTTCCATTGGCCTGCAGGTGGGCCCGGGCTTCTTCCAGTCATTCAAGGCGGGAGGCGTCAAGCTCAATATGCTCGCAGCCGGCCTGGTGCTGCTGGCCGTCGTGGTTACCGTTGCCATCCATTTCATTACCGGAGAGAGCCTGCCCACCATGGTGGGCGTTATGTCCGGCGCCGTTACCAATACTCCGGGCCTTGGTGCCGCCCAGCAGACATTCACCGATATCATGCTCGGGCAGGGCACCGATCCTGCGGTTGCGCAGCTTAACGCCTCGGCGCTTGCTTCTTCGTACGCCGTGGCCTACCCTCTCGGCGTTCTTGGCGTCATATTCATCCCGATGATCATGCGCCCGCTGTTCAAGGCCGACCTGGATGCCGAAAAGAAGCGGCTGGACGACGAGAACCCCACTTCCGCAACGGCGGCCCGCCGCATGCACTGCGAGGTGGAGAATCCCGCCATCTTCGGCCGGAAGATCTGCGAGGTGATGTACGAAAACGAGGGAAAGTTCGTCATTTCCCGCCTCATGCGCGGTACGGAAATCTTCATCCCGGGCCCCGACACCGTGCTGGAGAAGGGAGACAGGATCCTGATTGTCACCTCCCAGCCGCACGTGGACCTTATCCGCATCATCTTCGGTGAGGAGATTCCCCTTCACCTCAGCGACTGGCTCAAGCACGAAGACCATCTGGTGAGCCGTCGCCTTACCGTGAGCAAGTCGTCGGTTACCGGCAAGACCCTTGCCCAGCTCAACCTCAGGGCCAAGTACGGAGTCCAGGTGACAAGGGTAATCCGCACCGGCCTTGAGCTCGTGGCCAGGCCCAACCTTATCCTGCAGATGGGCGACATCCTGCAGGCCGTAGGAACGGAACAGTCCCTCAAGGCGGTATCCAAGGAAGTGGGCAACAAGCCCGACAACCTGCTGCGTCCCAACCTGGTGCCGATTTTCTTCGGCATCGCCCTGGGCGTCATCTTCGGGAGCATACCGTTCACCTTCCCCGGCATCCCGCAGCCGGTCAAGCTCGGTCTTGCCGGAGGCCCCCTCATCATCGCAATCCTGCTCGGGCACTTCGGCCCCCGCTGGAAAATCACCACCTACACTACCGTGAGCGCCAATATGATGATACGAGAAATCGGCATCTGCTTCTTCCTTGCAGCCGTGGGCCTCGGGGCGGGAGAATCCTTCGTGGCGTCGCTCCTTGCCGGCGGTTTCTGGTGGATCCTGTACGGACTCCTCATTACCGTAATCCCGGTGCTCACCATAGTGCTGCTCGCACGCCTGGTATTCAAAGTGAACTTCTATCAGATCTGCGGTCTGGTGGCCGGCGGTACCACGGATCCCGCCGCGCTCGCCTTTGCGCAGGACAGCTATAAATCAGACTACGTATCCGTGAATTACGCAACCGTTTACCCGCTCACGATGTTCCTGAGGGTGCTGGCTGCACAGTTACTTATTTTACTTGCGTAAATTATTATTAGATATGAAAAAAATATTTGTTTCTGTTTTGTGTGCACTGGCCCTGACCGCTTGCGGAGGCAACCGTGACGCCGCGCAGGAAATGCTCGACGACTATGCTGATATCCAGATTGGATCTTCTTTCTTCGAAGGTATTTCCGACAACGGCAGGGAAGTTCTCAATTACTTCAAACTTGCTTCCGTAGCGGCGGACGACATCTACTGGAAGCAGAATTTCGGCGATAAGAAGCAGATGACTTCTCTTTCCAATCACGCCCAGAAGGAACTTGCCGCAGTGAATTACGGCCCTTGGAACCGTATAGACGGTCAGAGCTTTGTGGACGGATGGGGAGTGCGTCCGCTCGGCGCCAATTTCTATCCTGCAGATATGACTGCAGAGGAGTTTGCAGATTGGGACGAGCCGCTTAAAAACAGCCCCTATACACTTGTGCGCAGGGATTCCGAAGGCAAGCTGTCCGCAGTGTGGTATCACGACGAATACAAGGAAGAAATCGGTCGCATCGCGTCTTACCTCACTGCAGCTGCAAACTACACCATCAAGCCAAGCGTGCGCGAGTATCTGCTCGCCAAGATTGCCGCCCTGCAGACAGACGAATACTACGAGAGCGACAAGCTGTGGCTTTCTATGGACGACAGCAAGATGGACCTTATCATCGGCCCTCAGGAGACAGAGGATGACCGCCTGAACGGAGTGAAAACATCGTACGAGGCCTACGTGCTCCTGAAAGACCTGGAGCTCACAGCGTCCATAGATAATTTTACTTCCCTCATCCCTGAACTTCAGGCCAGCCTGCCTTGCGATGAGGCTTACAAGGCTTTCTCTCCCGGCTCCGCTTCCTCCATTTATGCATACGACGCGGTTTATTGTGCCGGCAGTGCCAACGCCGGTGTAAAGAAAATTGCCGTCAACCTGCCCTATGACCTGCGCGTGCAGCAGGAAATGGGTACGCGTACCGCGCTTCTGAACAACGTAATCAACGCCAAATACGCAAAAATCATCCTTCCTGCAGGCCGTCTGCTGCTTGCCGGCGAGCAGACCAAATATCTGGATCATCTTGCATTCTTTTGGAACACGGCAATGCGTGAGGTGGCCCATGGAATAGGTGTGAAGGAGACCGTGAACGGCCGGGGAACGGTGCTTGAGGCTCTTGGAGACGAGGCCCTTACCATGGAGGAACTCAAAGGCGACGCCCTTGGTCTGTATCTCGACCTTCAGCTCATTGCATCCGGCCAGATGGATCCGCTCCTCACCCGTGAGGACGCTATCACTACATACGTCGTTACCCTTATCCGTTCTTCCCGTTTCGGCGAGGCGAACGCCCTTGGCTCTGCCAACATCATCCTCTACAACTATCTTAAGGAGCAGGGTGGATTCTCGATAGACCGCAACGGCCACTATGCCGTGGACTTCGACAAGGCGGAGCGGGCAATAACTGATATTGCCTCCAGGGTGCTTACCCTCCAGGCTACAGGCGACCGCGCCGCTGCCCTCAAGCTCGTTACCGACTACGGAACCACTTCCGAGTCCCTCAGCCAGAGTTTTGCCGGCCTGCGTCAGGCCCGCATTCCAATGGACGTCCGCTTCCAGTTCGTCTGGTAGGGAGCTCTCCGGTTGCAGGCATGGGGCCGGTGTGGCTGCATTACTTCAGGGAGAACTGCACCGGGTTGTCGTAGTCGTTCCAGTTGCGCAGGTCCAGAGTGATGGCCGTCTGGTCGTAAACGTTGCTGTACTGCGTGTCTTCTACCATGCCGTTGTCCCAAAGCAGGTCTTTCCAATGCACGAGGGAAAGGCACTCGCGGGCCTGCTCCAGAGTAAGCGTGCCGTTATGCTCATTCAGATAAGCGCCGGCCGTCTCGTACCGCCACCAGCTTTTGCTGTGTGGGTTGCCCACAGCCTCGTCGGGCACGGTGGTGTAGTACTTGTCGGAGAGCAGGTGGTTGGTCACAAGCATTGAGTTATCGCCGGGGGCTTTGCGCACCACCATCGACTTCCAGCCGTCCTCCTTGTCGAATTCAAGTACTGCACAATCTCCGGAAGCATCGGCAATCATGTAATGGTAACCGGAACCCACTGTGGCGTCGTGCCGGATATCCAGGGCCGCTGCAAGGTCCAGGGCTTCCTGCACGGTGGCGCAGCGGTCGAGCCAGAGGCGCATGATGATGGTGGTGCCTGCCTTGTGTTTGCCAGATTCTTGCCGGGCCGCCTGCTTGGGAAGGGCCATTATGGACGTGCACAGGCCTTTCTCGTTGATGCCGTCAACGGGAGCGTAGATTGCCGCCAGGCAGCTAAGTTTGGCGCCGACGGAGGAGGGGAGCTTTTCCAGGGAATAGCCAAAGTGGGACATATCGCTCACGCCTATGGAAGCATATCCCTTTTTGGGCCTGGAGATGGTGACCATCGTCGGGTTCTTGAAATAATCGTAGTTGCGGCCATACCAGAAGCCGTTTCCGTCAGCTTTGGCGGCCTGGAAACTGGTACAGTTCATAGTGGCCAGCTCTCCGTCTTCGCCTGCGACCTGCGCGCTTTTCATTTTAATGGGTATGCCCTTGCCGATGCGGCCTATCACATATTCCAGCAGTCTGGCGTTACTGTCTATATCTTTGGCTATCAGGTCGTCAAGGTCGTATGCGGCCTTGTACTCCATGGTATAGAGGTACTCGTTGCCCCCAACGGACTTGATTGTACTTATAGTGGAGATTTCTCCGCCCCAAATGCAGGCTACGGCTATGCAGAGAGCCGCGAGAATGCCCACTATCCATAAAAGAACCTTTTTCATACGCATATAATAACTTTTGCTGTAAAAGTAATGATTTCCCTCAAGCAAAGCAAATCCCGTCCACACCAGGGGCCGGTTTTGTGGACGGACTCACCGTTCTCTGACAAATTGTCACTGGAACAGAACTTGACCGGATAACCTAACGGAGGACAGAATTATGGAAAACAAGTACGAATTTTTAAGTAAGTATGCGATCGACCTCAACGAGGCCGCCGCAAAAGGTCGTCTGGACCCGGTAATCGGGCGCGACGACGAAATAAGAAGAGTCTTGCAGATACTCAGCCGCAGGACCAAGAACAACCCCATCCTCGTGGGCGAGCCCGGAGTGGGCAAAACCGCTATCTCAGAAGGGATTGCGACTAAAATCGTGAACGGGGAGGTACCTGAGAACCTGAAGAGCCGCAAGGTCTTCTCGCTGGATATGGGCGCACTCATCGCAGGCGCCAAGTATCAAGGCGAATTCGAAGAGAGGCTCAAGGGCGTAGTGAAGGAAGTCGTAGACAGCGACGGAGAAATCATTCTCTTCATAGACGAAATCCACACCCTCGTCGGCGCAGGCCGCACCAGCGGCGCAATGGACGCGTCCAACATCCTCAAGCCCGCGCTGGCACGAGGCGAGCTCCGCACCATCGGCAGCACCACCCTGGAGGAGTACCAGAAGTACTTCGAGCAGGACAAGGCCCTGGAGCGCCGTTTCCAGAAGGTGATGGTAGATGAGCCGTCGCCGGCAGAGAGTATAGCTATCCTGCGAGGCCTCAAGGAGCGCTACGAGAACCACCACCGCGTGAGCATCGAGGACGACGCTCTCATAGCCGCCGTGAACCTCAGCCACCGCTACATCAGCAACCGTTTCCTGCCCGACAAAGCCATCGACCTCGTGGACGAGGCGGCCAGCAAACTGCGTCTGGAGATGAATTCAGTGCCGGAGCCCATCGACGAGCTCAACGCACGTATCCGTCAGCTGGAGATTGAAAAGGAGGCCATCAAGCGCGAGGGCACGTCGCTCAAAAGCGAGAAAATCGACTCCGAGCTTGCAGCCGCAAAGGAGCAGAAGGCCGGCCTGGAGAAACGTTGGAACGAGGAAAAGGGCATCGTGACCGAGCTCAACAACCTTCGCCAGCAGATAGAGGACCTCAAGCGCGACGCTGCAGCGGCGGAGCGCTCGGGCGACTACGGCAAGGTGGCGGAGATCCGCTACGGC
This sequence comes from Bacteroidales bacterium, assembly GCA_017454265.1. GTDB lineage: Bacteria > Bacteroidota > Bacteroidia > Bacteroidales > UBA932 > Cryptobacteroides. The sequence continues at coordinate 67,608 of JAFTDJ010000024.1, forward strand.
AAGCTCGCCGGCGCCCAGCAGCGCCTGCAGGAGCTCGCTCAGAAGCAGGCGGCAATCAAGGATCCTATCATCACCGAGGCAGTCACGCCTACCGACATCGCGGAGATCGTTGCCCGCTGGACCGGTATCCCCGTGGGGCGCCTGCTGGAGAGCGAAAAGGAGAAGCTCCTGCGCATGGAGGAGCAGCTGCACAAACGTGTGGTGGGACAGGACAAAGCCATCGAGGCCGTCTCCGACGCCGTCCGCCGCTCGCGGGCAGGCCTCAGCAACGAGCACCGGCCCATCGGGTCGTTCCTCTTCCGGGGGCAGACCGGCGTGGGCAAGACCGAGCTCGCGAAGGCGCTTGCGGAGTTCCTCTTCAACGACGAGTCCATGATGACCCGTATCGACATGAGCGAGTACCAGGAGGCCCATACCGTCTCGCGTCTTGTGGGCGCGCCTCCGGGATATGTGGGATACGACGAGGGCGGCCAGCTCACCGAGGCCGTGCGCCGCAAACCTTATTCCGTAGTGCTGCTGGACGAGATTGAGAAGGCCCACAGCGACGTGTTCAACACCCTGCTGCAGGTGCTCGACGACGGCCGGCTCACAGACAACAAAGGCCGTACGGTGGACTTCAAGAACACTATTCTGATTATGACCTCCAACCTCAAGGAGGAGGAGCTGCGGCTACGGATGCGTCCGGAGTTCATAAACAGGATAGATGAGATAGTGAAGTTCGATACTCTTACGCGCGACGATATCCGGGAAATCGTAAAGATACAGATGTCGCTGCTGCAGAAGAAGTTGGAAGACGACAACGTGGCCCTGGAGTACACTCCGGCATTCGAGGAGTGGGCGGTGCAGAACGGCTACGATCCCGACTTCGGCGCCCGTCCCGTGAAGCGACTCATCCAGCGCGAGCTGGTGAACCGCCTGGCCCGCGAAATTCTGGAAGGCCGCGTACACAAAGGCTCCGGCATCGTAGTGGATGCAGGACCTGAGGGCGTCATTATCCGGCAAAAGTAGAGACACTCGCTTTTAATTAAAACTTTCCCAACGAGTAGTACTATACAATGACCCTATCCGCAGGCATATCTGAGGCATATCCCGGGAATTTGGCCCAGGCTGGCTCCCATTGGCGTTTCTTGACGCAGAAAAAAGTTGCGTTCCAGGGCG
>JAFTDJ010000025.1 GCA_017454265.1 Bacteroidales bacterium
CTTTGAGCTGCTTGTAGTCGTAGTAGAACTTGCCGTCCTCGCCCTTGAAGCAGACTTCGGAAGCTGCGCAGTCCATTGCGATGGTAACGTCCTTGCCGGGCTCCAGGCCAGCGGCCTTGATAGCCTCGATGATGCAGTCGAGTGCGTCGTTGATGCCCTTGAGTGCGTGAGCGAAGCCACCCTCGTCACCTACTGCAGTGCTGCAGCCGCGGTCTTTAAGGACCTTCTTGAGAGCATGGAAGACCTCTGCGCCCATGCGGACCGCCTCAGCCTCACAGCCGGCGCCGACGGGCCTGATCATGAACTCCTGGAACGCGATAGGGGCGTCGGAGTGAGCACCGCCGTTGATGATGTTCATCATAGGAACGGGGAGCACGTAAGTATTGGTGCCGCCGATGTAGCGGTACAGGGGGATGTCCAGATAGTTGGCGGCTGCGTGGGCCACTGCGAGGGACACGCCCAGTATGGCGTTTGCGCCGAGCTTGCTCTTGGTAGGGGTGCCGTCGAGCTCGATCATGGTTTTGTCTATGGCACGCTGTTCCAGGGCGGACATGCCGACGATAGCGGGAGCGATGACGTCGTTCACATTGGCGACTGCCTTAAGGACGCCCTTGCCCAGATAACGCTTCTTGTCTCCGTCGCGAAGCTCAAGAGCCTCGTTCTCACCGGTAGAAGCTCCTGAAGGAACTGCTGCCACACCTTTGATACCGGACTCGAGGATAACCTCGACCTCAACTGTAGGATTGCCTCTTGAATCGAGGATTTCCCTTCCTGTTACTTGAATAATTCTCATGATATTGACAAAAAAAATATAAAATTTGCGGTTTTGCGCCGCAAATTTACGAAAATCTTTGCACAATAACAATTGCTATTGAAGAGTAACCCTAAGGTCGTATTTTTTAAACGGCTCGAAGCCTAATGAGGAATTGGAGGTATTCCTAAAATCTATTTTCTGCTCCTTAGAGACAGCCCCGGTAAGAGTCAGGGTAAGCACCAGCCTCTTGTAATTCTGGGGAATTGCATATACGGTGAAGGAAGCCGTTTCATTCAATGCCATGGTTTTGGCAAAAGAAGGTATCATAGACTTGTAGGCAGGGGCCTCGGCAAGCCCGGCATAAGTAACGGAAGGGGTGTAATACCATCCGCTATAACTGGCGGTTAAATCTACATAATACTTGCCGTAAAGATTCATCTGCTGGGAACTGGAAGTCCAATATGGTTCATCCCACGCCAGCAGGTTCACGGAACTTATTCGCAGGCCCGCAGCCTTCTTGTTAGTAATGCTGAAACGGAATACAGAAAGGGCGGGGGTCGTCTGAAACCTTACCAGAGACACCGGCTCATCTGCATGAGACGCTCCTACCATATAAAACTTGGCGGGATCGCCATTAGACATGTTACGGGTAACTTCACATTGGATACGGGCCTGCGGATCTGTCCCCGTACCGGGAGTAGACAGAGGCGTTATGGTCCCGGAAGCGGGATACACCACAAAGAAATCGTGCGCGGCCTTCTCCTCCCACCTTAACGGCGCGGCAGATTTCCACAAATAATTGCCGGAAGAAATACTGCAATTATATTCCGCATTGCCGGATGCTCCGGACTCAGAATACTTTACAATCTTTACACGATCACCGTCTTCCCACTCCGGATAAACCCAGGAATCCCAGAACTTAAGTCCCAACTTGGTGTCGGGTCCGCTCTCCTCCGCTGCGGTACTGAAGCATATCTCTTCGCTGAGGAAACCGCCTGCGGCGTCCGGCAGCTTGGCGCATCCGGCAAAGCAGCAGAGAAGTACAAATGCAACTATGTATCTGGTTAACGACTTCATACTCTTACAAATAAATGGTCCCGGCAGAGAACGAACTTCCGTAAGTCAAATAGCCGGCGTAGATAGTCACTACCTCGAACGGTATGTTGTGCGCATCTTCGTAGCGATCCTTCACAGGACGCACCTGGCAGCCGTGGGCGCGGAGGAAGCCGGAATAAGGGATAGAACTCGGAGCTGCCGCAACAGTATAAACGGGAATGCACTGGGGATAGCCCTCGGTAGTGGAGGCATCGTTCAGGCTGCGCCTCATAGTGAAGTTGCGGGCGTAGAGCGCATCGTCGTAGAAGGGCGCCGCAGTCCAGTACAGGGCCTCGGAATACATTCCGCTTAACTCGCCTGCATTTGCCCCGAAGCCCACCCGGCGCCCAAGGGCCGGAAAGAAAGCAAGGCCGTTGTCTTTATCCCTGGGATCACAGTACAGATACATCCCCTGGCTGCCGAAAGGCTCACCTGCCTTGTACTGGTCTCCGATATAGAAACTCGCACGTAAACCGTTGATTACCAGAGTAGGATCGAAATTCCCCTCTCCATCTACCGTAGATGCGTCCACATTGGCATCCATACCCTGGAGATTGAATCCGGTAAACGCGTACTCATTCGGAATCTTAAAGCCGGGAGGGCACGGGTCATAAACCGTCTTGGCCACGTAATAACCGTCGAAATGCTCCGTAGACACCTTCGGATAATGCGTTACATTGGCATCCCAAAGATTGTCGAAACGCTCTCCGGACCAGGTAAAGGGGCCGCTGTAATCTATTGTGAATTGCGTATAAGGATTGGCATAAGCCTCCGGAATATAATTGGACGGCCAATCCCAATAGTTCACCGATCCTACGGAATAAGTGGGGAGGGTCGCAGAACTGACGGTGGTACCGTCTTCAAACCATATTGTCTTGGCGTAATTCTGAGACTTCAAGCCACCGACGCTGAACATCGGATCCTTGCGCCCCCACTGGTAATGGACGGCGCTGGCTGTGGTGGCATCGCCAGCCTGCATCAGATGTATCACAGCCTCGGTGCCAGAAGAACGCTGGCGGAATTTCACCAGGCAGTAACGCGCAGGCTTGCCGGCCACGTAGCCCAGGTTCAAATCCAGCATATCGTTGTAAGACAGCTTGGAAGGAGGAGTAGTATTGGCGGGCTCAGAACCAACGGCTGCATACATGGGATCAAGCCAGTAATACACTTTCTGCGTCGACAGCACTGACTTGGGTACGGCCCATATATGCCAGCTCCATATAATGTTGCCATATTCATCTTTCAGGGCAATAACCGCATTCCCTCCGGCACGGTTGGACAGGTTGTCAACCTTGAAGTACATATAATGGTCTTCGCACCAGCTGTTGCGCTCTTCGGAGCCTTGCAGCAGAATCTTCTGGCCTTTGTCGTTAGCGGCCGACCCGTCGGGATCGAACTGCGGAACGTACACCATATTCTCTACATCCTGCCACAGCAGGTGTGGATAACGGTAATAATCCAGCCCCATGCCGTGGTCTCCGCCGTCCCGGGTAATCCAGGGCTCGCTCAGCCAAGTCCAGTTGGAAGCCAGAAACTGGCCCATTATATAGTCTGAATAGGTATTGCTGGGATAGTACGCCTTACTGTTTATATTCCCCAGCTGATATGCATTTCCCCACACCAGCGGAATCTTGTACCACCCGGGGCCCGACACCACGTAGCAGTTGGCGGTCTCGTAAGGCGTATCGGAGGGCTTGCCCTGCATAGTGCGGCCAGGGTATGCGGCCTGCGTCATGAAATCGTAGTTGCTGAGGTCTATGGCAGTTTCCGGAGTGGAATTGCCAAGGTTCAGCCACACGTCGTCCGCCGCCAGGTCGTAGCTCTGCTCCACCGTGGCGTCGTAAGACACGGGGGCGGTGGAGAGGTCGACGGGATCGCCCGTAGGGGCCTTTCCTTCACCGGTATAGGCTTCCAGCGTCAGCCAGCCGGGCTTGGAAGAAGTCCATCCGCCGCCGGTATTGTACTCCACGACATCCCAAGGCCATGCCTCATACTCGTCCTTAGCCAAGGCGGTATTGTACTTTTTCCGGTAGCTGGAGACATGGTAATAATCGCCGACGGAGCTGCCGTTGGAGTCGAACTGATCCAGTTCCTGAGCCACGTCAAAAACGTATTCGATGTCTACCAGGTTCATGTTTACCACCAACTTTCGCGGAGCCTTGAGCGTAACCCACGGAGCCCCGGAAAGCTGCTTGTTTTGGAGGTTCAGCTTGCGGTGGCGAATGTAGCCCGAGCCGTCTTCGAACTCCACGTCTATCGACAGACGCGTCTGGTCAACAGGCAGCGCCAGCAGCGTGGCCACGACCGTATTGCCGTCCAGCGCTTCCGTCATGTTCAGGGCCATGGAAACGCTGCGCCCCTCGGAAGACTTGGAAACGGAGGCGATGTCTCCCGTAAGGCCGCTGTCCAGGCCCACTTCGGCAGTGAAATCCCCATAAAGGTCAGAGCCGGACGCACCGGCATCGGAACTGAGCGTAAGGGTCTTGAGCTTATAATTCCGGGCCAGTGCATCGCCCGCCGTAATTACGAACTTGAACGCCGTAAAGAGGGGCTTATACAGGAGCACCACTTTTTTTGTGCCCACGCTCTTCCCTGCCACAAGCGCGCCGGCATACATATATGCATTGGTCATATCCGGCAGGTACTCGTAGGTTGTAACGCCGCCGGAAGTGGTTTCAGAACGGCTGATGGCAGTCTGGACAGACGGCACGCTGCCCTTGATCACTGCTGTTTTATCGCCGGAGCCGAGAACGAAGTCGGCGTCCGCGGCAGGCACGGGATACAAGCCGAAGAAATAGTGGTCGTTCTGGGAAGCCTCCCAGTACAGGTCTTTTCCGCTCACGAGAGCCTCGGCCTCAGCCTCGCTCTTTTGCAGCCCTGCCTGATTGGTGCGGGCGTTCGCCACTACCAGGTAATCCGCCTTCTTGTCACCGGCCTTGGTGACGCCGAGGTTGGAGATGACCCGTATTCTGTCTGTCCCGGGAAGCCAGTTGATACGTTCGTATGCTCCCACGACCTCCCCGCTATAAGCGGTTTTGGTTCCAAGGTCCTGAAAAGTGGCGACTCCTATGTGAATGCGGTCGTCCTTGATGACATCACCTCCTTCCTCCAGCACTTTGCTGCAGGAAACGGAGGCCGCAAGAACGAGCAACGCTATGTAAAACCTTCTATTCATACCAACCGCTGGTGTCTGTCCAACTCTCCACCTGCTGGCCATTAGTCTGCAGGGCGCCGGAAGGGTCTAAAAACACAAAGTTCTGCTGAAACTGCTGCCAAGGCGACACGGTGATATACACGGACGCCTGGTAATCTCCCGGGGTGCGTACGGGAACGATGGGTTCGGAGGGGTCTGCCACAGGAGTTCCCACTCCTGACAAGCCAGTCACCGTAATGGTATAACGGTGGTTGCGCACTACTCCGTAATTGCCTGTATTGTACGAAGTTCCGCTCAATGGATAGACGGAATTCAGATGTTCTACAGGAATCTTGTAATACAGCTGCCTGTCTTTGAAGCATTCTATCACAGAGCCGGGATAAGCAAGCTCGGCAGCCTGTGCCGCAGCAAGCGAGGCATAGAATACTCCGTTGTAGCGATAGATGTCGCCGGCCGTCGTGTAGCCCTCGGTATCGGTGCCGGAAGCCAGTGAGAACTGAAGTTCAGCCTTCACGAGCACGTGGGTGATACGTGAATACAGGGTTGCCGACACGCCGTCTGTGAGAGGCAGATACTGCCCGTCTGCAGTGTTTTCGCGACAATAGAGGCTGCCGCTGTAATAACCGCCGCCGTCAAGGGCCAAAGTACCGCTCAGGTCGTTGAAGGACACATAACTCAGGGCGTCGCCGCCGCTGATGCCGGCAGCCGAGACGGGATACGTCCCCGCGCCGTAATTGGGATCTTCCGCCCAATAGCTGCGGCACTTGGAAGGGTTGTACCAGGTCCATGAAAAATCCGCGGCCCAGGACGGGCGTACGCGCTTGAACAGGTACGCGTTCTTGTTGACCGCGTTCAGGCCCCATCCCAAAACCACCACCTTGGTGGAGATGTTGTTGACGGTGGTTACCGCAGGAAGCTTATACTCAAGGGCGGGCATGCGCAGCGTAAGTTTTGCCGCCATTCGCTCCATATACACGGTAAAAGGAGCCGCGGCGGCCTTTGCAGCCGTTTCCTTGAGGCAGATTTCCGGTACTGCCACATCTGTAATCACCTGTGCGGAGTTGGACAGCCAGGTGCTGGAAGTCATCGGGAAAGGATATACGTCCGGCACCGGCGTACCGTTATAATCTACGGAAACCGGAGCCACCCACCTGCAGGCGATATCAGAGGCGAGCTCCTTGGCCTGCGAGAGAGTCTTGCCCTCGAGCAGCGAGGCGTCCGGCAGGTTCGCAGTAATGAGCATCTTGTAAGGACGATGCGAGAGCTCCACCGTCTGGGTGCCCGCCTGCATCTCCACCGAAGGGTCGGAAGCGGCGGCATAATCTATACCCGTAAGGTGGCGCGTCTCCAGGTACGCACCGTCGGCGCCGTAGAAGAATGCGTCTGCATAAGCGACAAGCATTTCCGGGAGCGAGGCATCCTCGAAGGCGTTGGGAGAGCCTTCACTGGCCCTGGTGGCGGCAGACTCGCCGTGAGTGCGCAGTACGAGGGACAGGTAGTACTTCCGTCCTCCGCACTGCTCAGGGTCGGCTTTCTCGTACACACATCCCGGCAGGATGAGTGCAGTCAAAAGCAATATGAGGCCCCATTTTCTCACAGCTCAATTCCTGTTGCTATCCATTCGTAAGTATAGTTCCCTACAAGATTAAAATAAGTGCCCGCTGCCACCGGATCACCGTTTTTGTCCACTTTTGCCTCCTGCGTAATGAAGCGCAGCCATGGCATGGCGTAGTGGAAATCCCGCGGAAGCGTTGCATCCGACGGGTCGCTGACGGTAACCTTGTCCTTGGTGTAGAGGTAAGAACGCGTGGTGCCGTCTTCCCGAGCTTCAATGATAAGGCAGGGTTCCTTGCTGTCTCCTGCCAACGCAGCGACATTGAACTCAGGAACGTACGCCACCCAGTGGCCGGTGCTGATTTCGCGGAAGGATACGGTCGCAAGCTCCACGGTACCGGCGTCAGTAACCGCATCGAAGGGAGTAAGCCCGCTTCCGAACAATCCGGAAGGAACAAGGCTGATCTTGCTCCGGTAGTTCTGGACCCTGGCCGATACGATGGTCATATCCCTCTTTCCTACAGCCGTCTTGAAGTAAAGGTGAATGCGGCTCAAACGGCGCTCCAGCCGCAGCAGGTCTTCATCCGCCACGAAGCCCTTGCTGTAGTAGGCATCCACGGCGGCGGAGCTTGCAAAGCCCGTCTGCGTGAGCGGGGTTGACATTCCGCGGTAGAACTTAAGGCCCTTGGACGCTTTTGCCGCCGCAAGGTCGGTCTCTCCTTCAAGGGAGCCGAAAAGTTTCCAGCCGCACATAGGTATGCCCACCGTAGTGCCATAAGAGGCCGATGCGTCGTAATCCATGAGCTTGGAAGATGCGATGGATGCAACCACGTCCGACATCTTGCTGCCTTTGCTGCCTATTCCCGCATACAACGATGCGTCGTCCACGTTGGCCAGCACGAGCACCGCCATCGATGTCACCGCCGGAGCCGTAAACTCTATGCGCCGTATGCTGCCCATGACGGCCTGCTGGTCGGGTACCACGTTGCCGTCGAAGAGCTGCACGGCCTTGGAAGGGTCGAACGCAAGCTTGCCGCCGCCATCAGTCGTATAGGCATCGGAGGCGTCGAAGACATAGACTCCAATATTGCCCACAAGCTGCTCGGAGGCAAAACGGTACACTTCGTCAACGGCTACAAAGTCGGCCTTCGTAGATGCCGGCGACTGCATCATACCGGCATAGTCTCCTATGCTCACGTCCATACACATACGTGCATCAAAGGCCCGGGAAACCGGGGCCTGCCGGTACACGTCCTTGGCGCAGCCCGCCAGCAAGACGGCGAGCAGAACCAGGAACAGTATATGGAACCTATTGTTCATCAATCAAGTACAGTATCTTGCAGCACCACGTGCCAGCCGTTAATGAAGATGCCGGCGGCTATGCTCCAGCCGCGGGTATTGTCCAGGAAGAAGGTTATCTGGTAGTCGTCCTGACGGTCCAGGTACTCCTGGTCTCCCATTTGCCGGTTATAGTTGCCCTTTACGAGCAGGAAATAATCGACGATGGGGATGTTGATGACCTTCTCTCCGGTGACCTTGTCCACCACCGCAAGCATTACCTTGTTCTTATCTTTCTTGAAAAGGCGGTTGGTGGTAAACTCGGCGATTGTCGCAGACAGGTAATTGTTGTTGTCGTCGTACTCCACTGTGCCCATACGCTTGTCCCATGGCAAGTAATCCACGGAGACTGGACTTGAGACCTCGTCTTTCCAGTCCAGGAGGGCGTTGTCGTCGGATATTATGAAGTCATACTCATCGGGGTTAAGCTGAGCGCCCATATTCAGGGCCTGCAGCATCACCCTTACGCTGTTGGTATTCTTGATGAGGTCTATGACGACATTGTTCGCAGCGCCTGCGGGAAGCACGTCGAGCTGCACTTTATCGGCATAACCGTAATACAGCGCGCCGGGATCCCGGTCCAGATAGTCCGAAGCCTTGGTAAGAGTGTTCAAGCGGCATATCAGTTCCTGCTTGGTCGCCGGAACGTTTACGGTGAAGCCGCTGTCTTCCAGCCCGCACCAGGCCACCAGATCGTACGTTCCGCTGGCGAGCCCCGGGATACTCAGGCTGTAGCTGCCGTCCAGATGCTTTCCCACGTCGGATGCCCTGGTCACCAAGGCCCCGCTCCGGGGATCAAAAACAAAGACAGTTACGGAGTGCACCTCGTTAGGAAATGCATCGGCGAACTTCATATTGTAGTCGTACTTGAAGCGCACCGAAACCCGACAGGCGTCCCCGCTGCCGGCGTCATCATAAATGAGCCGGCCGCAGGAGGCCAGTGCGAGCAAAGGAAAGACTGCCGCCGCCAGAACTATGGACTTGAAAAAATTCATTATTCGCTCAGTACGGCGTTCTGGCTTACAACATGCCAGGCGTTGATGTTGATCTTGGCTGCGAGGAACCACTTCTGGGACTTGTCGCCGGGCACGATAGGCTCTGCGGGATCGTAGATACCCTTGCCGAGGGTGCTCACGCCGGTAACGGTCACGCGGTAGTCGTGGTTACGCACCATACCGTGTACGCCATAGGCCTCACTGCTGGCGGCCAGGTGCTCGATGGGCACGCAGTAATACATCAGGCCGTCGGTGTAGCAGTTTGCACGCTCCACGATATCGGTAGTGAAGGCCTGCTTGTACTGGGCGTCGCTGATTAACTCGTAGGCGGTGGTAGCGGTATTGTAGAAGAACAGCCCGGTCTTGGGCAGGGTGGAGAATACGGATACGTACCCGTCTGATGCGCCGGTGGTCTCCTCAATTTCGTCGGAGGCGTTCACGATAGCCTTGGCAATCTTCACGTGAGCTGCATCAAGGGGCTTGTAAGACATGGTACCGGCATCGTAGTAGTACAGCTGGTTGGTAGCATTGATGTTGGCGAGGGCCACGGTGATGTAGTCTGCCTCGACGTAATGGACTCCGTTGTACTCGTAGAAGGTTTTTACGGCACCGTCCATCTTTGCCTGGGCCACAACAAGCACGTGGGTGCCTACGCGGCGGAAGTTGGCCTTGAAAGCATCGCCGAAGGTGTTGGGGAAGCAGTAGTTGCGCACGAGTCCTCCGGAATACTGGTTGGCGCCGGTGTCGTTGTGATGGAACTTGGTGGCGGGAACGGCAGCCTCGGCGGCGCTGTTCGTGATCTGGTTGTAAGAGAAGTACCAGAGCGGGGAGTTGTCTTCGTCGCCCACGAATTCATTGGCAATGTTGGGGAAATCGACCAGGGCGGCGTCTGCAGTACGGTAATTGGGATCCTGTTCCCAGAACATCCTGTGCTCACCGCTGGTGTTGCCCATCCATGCAGATCCGGCGGTTGCCCAAGCGGCATCTACGTTCTTGGTAAAGAAAGCAAAGCGGTTGGTTGCGTTGAGGCCCCAGTTCTGGAGAGTGATGTTGTAGGCGTGTGCTCCGTCGTTGAAGTTGTAGGCGTCGACTGCATCGTTATAAGTTACTGCAGACACCTTTGCGGCGATACGGTCCACGTAGATGGTCACTGGGTCGGCTACTGCAAGGGCTTCGCTGCTGGCGCAGTTGGCACCGGTGACGGTATATGCCTGAATATACTTGGAAGAGCTGCAATACACGGAGTTGCTCATCGTGAAATAGTACGTTCCCGCATTCTCGTAACCGAACTGGATGTGCTTGATACCGGTGCGGTCCTTGTTGGTGTAGGCGATGGCGTCGGGGAGCGTCTTTCCGCGAAGGGCGCTGCGGTCAGAGGCGGAAAGGTTGATGAAGCACAGTACTCCGTTGGGCTTGGTACCGTTGGTCTCAAGCACTACCACAGCATTGGAAGAGCCTTTTTCTACAGTGTTGCCGGATGCGGCGGAGCCGAATCCGAATCCGCTAAGGTCGGAAATGACCTTGCCCTCGCAGAGGAAAGCGTTGTTTACATAGAAGAAGAAATAGATGTTGTCCAGCTTGCTCTCTTCCTCTATTCCGTCGAACTCAGGGGAACCCACGGAACCCTTGGTCATGGAGTTGGGAGCGACCACGTTGAACGCCATGTAAGACCTCTGGGTCTTGTCAAGCTGGTCAGCACCCTCCTTGTTGCATCCCACCAGCGCTGCACCGGTGAGTACTGCAATGAGTAAATGTTTGATTTTCATAATACTGAATTTGAATTAATTATTGTTGTTTGATTTCGTATTCTATGCGATAGTCCGTGCGCCGCAGATAAGGGAAACACTGCTCCTGAAGGGTGGAGAAGTCTTCCGGGTAACGGCTCTTTATCATCCACTCCTTGTCGTCGGGGCTGCGGTCCCCGTCCATTATTTCCAGGATTTCCGTACGGTGCGGGAGTGACGAAGCATCCACGAAGTTGCGGAAGCCTTCCCAGTTCTCCGGCTCCGACTCCAGTTCGAAGAGTGTATCCGGCAGGCCATAGCTGCCTGCAATATAGTTCCTAACCGCCTCGGTGCGGCCTTTTGCCAGGGCGCTGTTGATATCCCTGGGGCCCTCGGGAGAAGCGTACCCCTTTATCCATATCTTGCGCAATTCCCAGCCAGGATTCTGCAGCACGGATTCTATGGTGGTAAGCATGGACTTGAGCTCCTGGCCGTTGGAATGATACTCCGGATTGACTGCGGTCTCATTGAGAGGATAATCCAGAAAAGCACGGCCTTCTACGGAGCGTATAAGCGCCGGGCGTTCCACCTGTCGCTCTATATACAGAGTATCCACCCGCACAACGACGGACGGCATCGCTCCTGCATCGTTCTTGACGTCATAAGCATACAGGGTGGAGGCTGACGTCTGCACATTATTGCCGCAGCATCCATAAAGGCGCTCCCTCAGCTCCAAGGTGCAGGAATTCATCCACTCTTCCCAGGGGACGGATGTCTGGTAATAATAATTATCTGGTATCTCGGAGCTCCTGAAACGGGTCTCCGCAGAACCGCTCATTGTGGTTCCCATACGCTCGTACTGCCAGAAACGGCCGCGGCTGTACAGGCCCACGGCGGGGAGTTCCAGCTCCTTTACGGCCGATTTGAGCACAGGAATGAGCAGCACAGCCTTGTTGGAAGAAACCTTGACACCGCTCAAGTCCATATTCATGGACACGGCAACACTTTTACCATGCCTGGACACATCGGCGTTCTGTACCTTCACGCCGTCTGCCGCAGGGCTGGCCAAAACAGTCAATGCCAGAAATAACAATATCGTCTTCATAATCCACTAGAAGATGTACACAAGAGTAACTGCCAGCTTGGTGGGGCCGAAATAATTGTGCGGAGTCCAGGTTCCGTCCTTTCCGCACTCGGTGCATCCGCGCCACTGGTTGTAAATATATCCGGCGCCGGCTTCGAGTTCCAGGTTCCAGTGCTTGCCCAGCACCACGGCGTAGCCGTACGCCAGGCCTGCGCCAACGCCCCAGCCTTCGTAACGGGCGTTGCTCAGGACCGAAAAGTCGGAGCCCAGAAATTTTATCGAATTGGGCAGGAAGCCGAAATTCCAAGGCCCGCCAAGGGCATGGACGCCGAAGAAGTGGCCGGCAAAACGCTCACACAGCCAGTAACGGAACTCAGGCTGTACCATCCAGTGCTTCCAGCGTTTTCCGTCATTCAGAATCCAGTTGTTGAAGTTTCCGGAGATGTCTAATGAGAATTTATCTCCGAGGCCGATTTCCACGCCTCCGTTAACGGTAACGGTGGCGTCGTACAGAAGATTCGTTTTGAGTGCCACCCGGTTTTGAGCGTGCACGTGCTGCGAAGCGCCGCAGAGGGCGGCAATGGCCGCAAGCACATACGCAATGCGAAAAAGTTTATTCATATGTATCTAAAGGCTGCCAAGCACTTTGTCGAGTTCCGCAAAGTCAGGGCAGGGATTGTCGTCATAGGCATATAACACTTTGCCGTCGGCGCCGGAAATAAAAATCCTGGGAATCCGAGACTGGGCAAAAAGCTTGTAAACCTTGTCGTCTTCCTGTGCTGAGAAAGGGACGCTCATTCCGTTCGCCGCCCACCACTGGCTCACATCTTCGCGGGCCTGCGCCCTCGATATGGCGACGAAACGGACCTTGGTTCCATAGTTTAAGTATGCAGTTTGAACATGGGGCAGGGTGCGGCGACAGTCGGCACAGGTGGTGTTGAAGAACACTATCAGGCTGGGACTGCCGGCAAGTCCGGCGCTGCTGAGCACAGTCCCGTCGTCCATGATGACGGAGAAATCCGGAATACTGTCTCCCGGGCCCACCGCATCTGCCTTAGGTTCCTGAGCCGTACACGCTACAAACAAAAGCAGAGCCGCCAAAACTGTCCAAAGCTTGTTCATCTTGCAAAATCTTTCAAATATACGAAAATAATCCCGCAAATTAAAAACTTTTTGAAAAAAATTTCAAAACTCATTTCGTCCGTATCCGTTTCACCATTCTACCCCCCCCCGCATGGAAAATCGCCCCTATCAATTTATTATCAGCCACATACGCAAGCTGACCCGGTAAATAATCACCAGGTCAGACTAAGTACGTTGCCATGAAACAGACTATATCTCGTTCGGAAGAGGCGCGGGATTGCCTGTCTGCACCACCACCGGCATGGGAGCATTCCAGCGCGACAGGCGCTCGGAGAGCGTGTCGGCAAGCCGCCGCACAATATCCGGGTTCTCGGCGGCAACATCGTGCTCCTCGCCTATGTCTTCCTTGAGGTTGTAGAGCTCCAGCACACCTTCCGCTATGCGGTACACGAGCTTCCAGTCCCCGACGCGTACGGCACTGAGGAAATCGATGTCCTTAAGATCGTACGGCTTCCATTTATGGGGATAGTGGAACACCAGCGGGCGCTCCGGGTCGGGGCCCTCGCCCACGCCTGTAACGAGAGGGAGTATACTCTGTCCGTCAAGCTCCTGCACAGTCTCGTATCCGCGCACCCCGGCGATGTCCAGGATGGTAGGGAACATATCCTCGCAGATCACCGGCACGTTGCACTTGCCCACCTTCGTCTTGCCGGGGTAGTAAATCATCAGGGGTACGCGTATGCCGCCCTCGTAGCAGGAGCCCTTGCCTTCGCGGAGGGGCTTGTTCTGGGTATGCAGCACGCCGCCCTTCTGCTTATTCTCCGAATTGCCGCCGTTGTCGGTCATAAAAATGACTACGGTATTGTCTGCAATCCCCTTCTCCTCGAGAAAGTCCAGCACTTGCCCCAGGCTCGCGTCCACGCCCTCGACGAGGGATGCGTAGGCCGCCTGCCCCTCGTCCATGCCGGCGTCGCGGTACTTCTGCGCAAAACGCTCGTCCGGCTGGATGGGAGTGTGCGTGGCATAGCTCGCAAGATAGAGGTAGAACGGCTGCTTGTGGCTTATGGGGTAGTCCAGGGCCTTGAAGGCCTCCCGGGTGAGAGCCTCGGTAAGATGAGTCTGCGTCCCATAGTACTCCACCAGGTTCTGCACGGCGAAGTCGTTCCAGCGCTCCTTGGTGTTGCCGTAGTTCTGCAGGCCGCTGTAGTCGCGCGGCATACCCGCCATGGTACCGGCGATATTGACGCAGAATCCGTGGTTGTAGGCGTTGACGCCCGGAGTGCCGGCAGCGGCCCAGTGGGCCTTGCCAACGTGCACCGTAAAGTAGCCGGCGTCTTTGAGATACTGTACCATGGAGTTGGCGTACTGGGTGTAAGGCACGCCGGGTACGGGGCTGATGCCGTTCATGTTCCAGTCGGGACGGGAAAGCACATCGCCCTCCATCGCATCGCCGCTGCCCTTGTGTTCGGCCATCCAGAAACCTCCTCCGGTGGCGTCGGAAGGGGTATCCTTCACCGCAGACGTCCAGTTGGTGATGCGGGTGTGCGCAGCGTTCATGCCCGTCATGATGCTGGTGCGGGTGGGAGTGGATACGGCGCAGGCGTAGGCGTTGCCGAACACGGTGCTTCGCTCGCTGAGGCGCTGCATGTTGGGGGTGTTGAAGCGCAGGTTGTTGGGGTACAGCTCGTCTCCGTACTGCACGCTGCTGTCCACCCAGCCGAAGTCATCGACCAGAAAGAACACGATGTTGGGTTGCTGTGGAGCCTTGGGGGCACAGGAGGCCAGGGGCAGCAGGGCTGCAAGGCCGGCTAATGGTTTCTTATTCATATCTTTTCCAGTAATTCTTTCGGTATGTACGAAGTAGCCATGGCCGCAATTCCGGAAATGGTGACGACCAGGCGCCT
This sequence comes from Bacteroidales bacterium, assembly GCA_017454265.1. Taxonomy (GTDB): domain Bacteria; phylum Bacteroidota; class Bacteroidia; order Bacteroidales; family UBA932; genus Cryptobacteroides. The sequence continues at coordinate 14,686 of JAFTDJ010000025.1, forward strand.
GTCTTTCTTTATTCTAACAACGTGCCCTTCCGCACCCTTGAACGGACCGTCCAGGACGCGCACCTTGTCGCCCTTATGGTACTTTTCCATATCGTCACCAAGCAGCTCAAGGCCGGCCTCCTTCGCCGAGGACACAATCTTGAACACTTCCATTTCCTTATCCGGAATCACGGAAGGACGCTTCTTCTCCTTGTCCCAATAGACGTAGAAGCGGTGCAGGTCGTTGTCGTATTCGAAGCGGCGCATGGCCTCCAGCTTGTCCAGGGTGGTGTGCACGAACACATAGGAGGGCAGCACCTTCTGGGCATAATACTCCACGCCCTTTTCTTCCAGCAACTCCTTTACCTGCTCGAGACGGTTCCAGTAGGCCCGCAGCGCATACCAATGGAAGTCCTGCTCCCGGGATTTGTCAGTTATAATAGACATTCCAGTTGTTTGGTATTGAACCTATCATACCTGATGTTCCGCCGTGGAAAGGATAAAGGTAAAGCATTGCCGGGTTCGCATAAAAATTGCACTTATTGTTATTTTGCACTCCGTCAAGCCATTTATTGAAAACGGTCCACAAATTTATCACAGTCCAGTTTTCCACATTGGAGGAAGCGGGACTTGCGGAATCACTGTATGAAGTATCAGGCCTCGTTATAACGCACTGGTCGGAAGTGAGCTTCAAACGGCATCGTACATAATTCAGCTTGGAGCACTTTCTGAATATGGCAAAATAACAGCCTGGCTGAGGGTCGACGGCCATCAGGTCGGGGCCCCTTTCCAGCACGCTGCATTCTGCAAACATACGCAAATAGCAGCCGTTGGCAAGCGTAGTCGAGGGCAACAGGTCGGCAGGTACGCCCGTAAGGCTCTTGCAGCCTTCGAACATCTTGCTGTAGCAGGCGAGCGCAAGGTCCGTCCTGGGCAGGAAGCCACTGGGTATTGCGGTAATTCCGGTTCCGAAGAACATGCTCTCGAAGCACTGGGCGGTAAGGGCGGCGTCGTTATTCAAGGCCAGATTCTCAAGGCCGGTGATATTCGTGCATCCATAGAACATCTCCATATAGCAGCCCCGGCTCATGGTGGAGGCGGAAAGCCTGAGCTTCTTTTCCGGATGAAGCTTGAGCCACTTTGCATTATAGAAGGCTCTCTGGAAGGCGTAAGACGCCGTAATCTCAGACTTCGCCTTATACTTGTCGTCACACATGAGGAACATTATGTCGCCATAAACATAACTGTTCTTGTCTGCAGAGACGAGCGAAGAGTTGCCGGTAATCTGGTAATTGGTCCCCTTCCCCCTGAAATATATAACGTCTCCGGCATTCGGCAGCGTTACGGCACTGGAATAATTCGCCCAGTCGTAGCCGTCCAGGCTATACTGTATACCATTGCCTGAGCCCTTGCTGAACGTTACTTTGGTACCGGCAGAAATCGCTTCTACTGCGAAGTAATCCTGCATGAAAGTAGTACGCTGGAAAGTGTAGTAGTTATTGGCCTTGAGGGTCTGGTCTGCCATCTTGAGAACCAGGTCTTCCTGCCCTTCCTGGGCAAGAACCACCCGCGCATCCTCCAAGACGATCCCGGATGGAAATGCGGCCACAAATGTAGATTCTACATCCCCGTCAACCTCCTCCGCGTTGAAGGAATAGGATCCAATCCGGGTGTTTTCCTGGGTATTAAGTATAGTCGCCGTGAGGGCCGTTCCGGAGGGAGTTATCTGTTCATCGAACATAAAACTCATCACCATAAACGAGCTCTGCTGGGAAAGGGTATACCGGAGGTCTCCGAATTTTCCGGAACCCGTGAAATGACTGAGCCTGCGAACGGCTTCCTGCAAAGAATCAGCCTTCTTGTCTGCATAGTCCGTGCCGCCGACCTTACCGTCCGTAATGGTGTGCACCGCGTCATCAGGCCCCACGAGGACCAGCGAGACGGGAGTGCTCGCAACAGGTGTAAAGTCCTCTGCACAAGTCAGTTCTCCTTCGAAGAGGGCCTCCGACCGACCGATGTCGGCAGCACGGGACAGCGACAAGAAGCCATACAGCTCGCCGCCTTCACTTTCCATATACACCCTGTCTCCCCTCTCGAAGGAGTACTTCATATCCTCACCGAGAGAGGCCCGTGTAGTGCTCCCGCCGTCGATGGTTGCGCTGTAATGAATCGTCTTGGTGCGGGGCACGTCAATGGAAATGCCTATCTTCTCCGTGCAGGAGAAGAGCAGGACGAGCAGAGGAAGGGCCGGAATATATTTGAACAAAGACTTCATCATAAGTTACCTCCGTCGTTAAGTCCGCCGCCCAGGCCTATGTCTCCGCCTCCGGCGTTTCCGGAATCGTTACGTATTCCATGGAAACCACGAAGGACGATACGTGTAATCACTATATCACGGTTCGACGGAGCGTCCATAACCAGCTTGCCGCCCGTTTCGCTCCACGGAAGGTTCCACATATACTCGTAGTTGTTGCCCAGGTAGCCATAGTAAATGCTTCCGTCCGGCTCGGGGCTGACGGAACGGGGCCGCTGCGGCGTAGTGCCGTATACGTAGTAGAACACCTGCGCGTAGTAAAGGTAAACGTCGCTGTTGGAAGACGTGATGTCCGCCTCCAGCTCGTAATGCCCGCCCGCCGGCAGCACTATGCCGTTGGAACTGTCGTGCTTCTGGACATCCTTGTCGGCAACCAGTTCAAGCGTAAAGAGACCGTTGGGAGCGTTGGATACGGTAATATTTTTCTGAAACAGCCCTCCGTTGCTCACGAAGGTTGTCCAATCTGCGGAACTGGAAATATCCAGGGAATAGATGGAGCCGAAGAAACGGGGCGCGGAAACGGTTTCCTCCACGTATCCCGCGCAGGAAATCGTGACGGATACGGCATCGTACCCGGCAGTCGTGGTAAACCATTTCTCGCGGTAATAGTCCTGTGCGGTACTGGAGACGTTTCCGGTATCGTCCCAGGGATTTACGGATTTGACGCCGTTGTAAGCCGGCACGGACATCCTGAGTTTCTTGTTCCCCTCAAGATACTTGTAGCTGTCGGGGTCCGTGTAGTAGCCCACAAGAAGAGGCCTGTCGGCATAGGAAGTGACGTACCCGTACGCAACGTGCGAGAAGCTGTTCCCGGTACCCTGATGCTGATTGCCGTTGGGAACAGACATATCCATGATGCTCAGATTCCTGAAACGCCAGGGCTTGATTGTCACAGGCTCGTAACGGCCGTCCGCGGAACGAAGCCCTACGGACACCTCTCCGTCGTCGGTAGTGGTCTTAAGGGTGAAAGTCATCGCCTGGTCAGAAGGGTCGTAGTAATACTCGCCGGTCTGGGGGTCGGTCTGGATACCGGAGCCTTCTGCAGGTTCCAGGCCGGTAAGATCCAGATATACCCTGTCGTAAGAATCCCTGGCAGACATCTGCTCCGCAGCCACGGTAACCTCCCTGCCGGATTCCCGGGGGACGGAAGACGTGAAGCGGGGTTTCCTGAACGATGCGTAATTTGTGAAAGAAGCCTGGCCGGGATAGAAGAACTCATTGGCCACATAAATCTCGGTCGCACTATCCTCGCAATTGGTCTTGAAATAGCTGGAGAAAGTACGCCAGAGGCTCTCGTCCTCATAATCGAGCCGGGCTTGCAGATTATTGTATTCTTCCCACTCCAGGGTGCGCTGGAAATGGAAGGTCTGGTAGTCGCCAACGATGGATTTCTCAGAAATCACCGGCAGGTTGCTGTCATCCACTGATGTGTCGGGAGTGAGGGACAGATTTTTGGCCTCTATAATGAAGTACAGTGGGAACATGGACTCCACCAGACCGTCCGGAATTGCGACGTCCACCCTCTGGCTTTCGCCCCTTACCATCAGTACCCGCTCGCTTTCGCAGCTCACGCGCATCGGCTGGGTAGGCAGCAGGGAAATAACTATGTCGCGATACAGGGGAGATTCTTCTACGTTGTCGGGGTCCGTCTTGCACAGGATGCGCAAGGTCTGGGTTCGCACAGCAGCCTCACCGGGACTTGCAATGCCGAAAGAAATCGGCCGCCAGCCATAGTTCTCCGCATCCGAGGTCTCGGTAACAGGATTTCCGATTTCCAGGTCCTTGATGATGCCTCCGTTCTCCGGAATCAACTCGTAGTAAACAGATTCAGGCCTCAGGTTCGGCTCCGGGTCGTCTCCGTTGATATCGTCGAAGAACTTTACGTACAGCTGTTCCGACTTTTCTTCTGCGCGTATGAAGGTCTTGCTCATCCAGTGCTGAATGGCCATACGGCGGGTTCCGTCGGAGATGTCGGGGAGACCGGAAGCGTTGATGTCGGCAGAAACGTCGGCACTTCCCGCAGCTGCGGCGGCGGCATCGGGGGTATCGTAGCCGCGCGCGGATATCTTGTCTATCTGGATTTCGTATTTGAAGTTGCGCAGCACCGGGTAATACTCGCTTCCCGCCATAAGGTCCACCTTGTAGTAACACATCAGCCCCTCCGAAGGGACGGTGTCGTCGGCGGGGTTTTTATACAGACCGTAAACAATCACATAGGTGGGCTCGAGCTTGGAGTTGGGGACAGGCCGCTCATACAGATAAACGGTATGGTCCTCGGAATCTTCAGGGGCGTCGGGGTCGTAACGCTTCACGCCTCCGGTGCAATTCTCAAAATCGTCCGTGCCGGGAATGTCATGATTGAATTCCACGTCCGAGGGCAAATTTCCCTCGTAATTGTATCCGCTGCCGCGAAGCTGGTCGAAGCTGAGGTCTTTATAATTGGTAATGAAGCCCTTGTCCCCTCCGTATGGCACCAGTGTGCCGTACTTGGGCATATTTACTACCGCAAAACTGTAGGGGGTAAAATTAGACTCTCCCGCGGGCTTCGACTTGAGCTCTATCTTGGCCCAGTTCCTGATGAGAGGGATATTGGAGAAGGCCGAAAGAAGCTCATTGCTGGGAAGATATGGATCTCCGGACTGCCGTTTGGTGTTTATGTCTGGATAAACATAGTCGCCGTCACCGTCCCGGAGAGCGGTAACGTTCGTCAGGGTCACCATCTGCCAGAAACCGGTTTCCTTTTCGCCGAGCAAAGACGGCAGCACCTCATAATCCCTGCCGAAAGGAATGCTGGAAGGCCCGTTGCCTATGAAATGCACCCTGCGGGAAGAGTTTGACAAGGCAATCGAGAAGCTGAAGGTATAGAGGGGGACGGTCTTGTGCAACACGGTCTCGCCGTCGGCGGCAAGGTAAGAATAATCGTATGTGCCGCTGTCGCTTACCAGCTCTGCTTCCTGGTACTCTTTCAGGTAACCTGAGCCGCCGAAAATTGCCACGTGCATGGTTTCCAGCGCGGGAGACTCGCCAAGGGCCTTTGTGGCCGGGAACTCTCCGGCAACGCTGAACGTGACCTGCACGCGCCCTTCCGGTTCGCCGGACGGCGCCTCCACCGGCTCAAGATCCCTGTCCGGAGAGCAGGACAGGGCCGCCAGCAAAGCAAATCCTATGAGCATCCACTTTCTCATCTTTGTGCATCCCCCCATGTAAACTGTGAAGGTACACCGTTCCCGTCGAGCACACGCTCGTCGCCCCAGTACCAGCTGTCGTAAACACAGCGGAGCATGGCCACGGTAACGTACGGCACCCTGGTCACAGTCTTGTTTGCCTTATTCACATTCACGGCACCGTTGGCAGACCAGTAATTGCCGCTGAACTGCCACTCGAACACTTCGTGCGCGGAGAGGTTGGATATGAAGCGGACCTCCCCCTCGGTAGGCAGGCGCCAGCGCCCTGCAGGGAATCCGTTCTCCTGAAAAGAAGCGCAACGCATACGCGCCTGCTCCAGAGGCGTACCCCCGTACTCGCTTCCGCTCAGCTTCGTAGAAATACGATATGCCGGAGCGAGCATATTCACCGTCCGGTCTGAGGCTTCCGTGGGATAATACCACTGCAGAGAACGCTCTCCCCCCTCGATGGCCGGAGCGGTGGCGAAGTATTCGTCCATACCGGTACGCAGATTGTCCACCGTGCTCTGACGGGGGTCTCCGAGCACGAATTCGGAGTCCTCGGGCAGCACGGAAACGTCTATCCTGTACATGTCCGTACCGCCGCTGGAGTAGTGTACAACCCTCCAGATATGGTCCAGCCGCCATGCTTCTTTTTCGTCCGCAGGAACAAGCTTAAGGTCCGCATCATACCTGGTACGTGTGTACTGGTCGTCGTTCACGAACACATAGCCCCAGTGATCAGGGGTCGTATCGCCGGTCACGCCGGTCCAGGTGTCTGGATTAGGAGTCGCATGCAGATAGAGCCCCGGGTTCTGGACTATCTTAACGTGCTTGTCGTACTTCTCCATCCATGCTTCGCGGCTGTCGGCATGACCTACGTCGAAAACTATGGTATATGTAGAATAATCAAAGAGATCCGTGGTGTAATCATTGTTGAGCGTGTGGGAATAGCGTATGACTCCCCCTAAATCCTGAAGCCAGTCTTTACCCTCATCGGCGGTGCCTGCGTTAAGCGCGATGCGCTGCTCCTCGGAAAACTCGAGATAGTAGCTTCCCTCGGGATATATGTCGTCGTAAGTATCATCGTCTGAATAACTTACCCGCTTCACATCGCCTTTGTATTTACTGTTGTAGCCCACGGAAGGACTCTCGCCATAATAAGGGCGGGTAACGTGCACATTCTTGATGGCGATGGGGTTGCTGGTGGTATAACGGACGTCTATGCCCTGCTGGTTATAGAGATAGTACTCCTCCTTTTCTACGGAAAGGTAGCGGGCATTTCCTATATTGGCATGCTTCACCACCACGTTCTTGTCTTGCCAATACACTATGAACAATTCGGCGTTGAGGGCTACGGCAGCCTCGTCGGTATCAGCGCCCAGCACGCCCACGCCCACATCGTAGTGATACCAGTTGTTGCGGACAAAGCTGTTGGCAAATTCACCTCCGCGACGGTCTTGGGGAATGAGAATCTTGTAGTAGAACTCTTTCTGTACGGCGGATATGCCGTTGCCGGCCTTGCGGTCCCAGGGAAGTACGAGCTTAAGGTAAGGCTCCCGGGAGCCTTCCTCGGCAGAACCTGTCGTCCAATGATAGGGATAGGTGTACATAGGGAAAGTCTGGAAATACTCGCCCTCTTTGTCGAAGTACAGCTCCCCTGCGCTGTTGTAGAAATACAGGGGGTAGTCGCCGTACGTGAGGTAATCGGCGTCGGTCGGGGCATCCGTACCTTCGGAGCCGGCGGGAGCGCCGCCGAGCTGCACCTTGCGCACTCCGTCAACAAGGTATATGCGCATTTCCTGGGGACGCGGCGTCCATACCTCCATTATAGGGTTGCCCTCGCCGTCGAACCGGCCCGAATCCATTTCCACCTGCTCCTCCATTTTGATGCCCACGGTAATCTTGCTGGCATAACGGAGAAGGCCCACAAGACCCTGTGAAACCACTTTCTGGCTGCGGCCGGAAAGGGTAATCGTAGCGGAACCGCTCATCATAAACTGGTCCTGCCTGTGGTTGGTGTAGCTTACGTTCACGAACTCGGTAGAGACCACCTGACGCTTGATATTGTCCAGCGACGTATCCTCCAGGCCGTCCAGAAGATCTTTGGGGCCGTTTGCAATGGCGAATACGCTCGCCTCCGTAGTCTCCGACTGCACTGGGAAAATCTGGTAGTTCACCTGATTGGTGGTAAGTTCTATACGGAAGACGTCGTTTTCCCGCTTGCCGGATTCCTTGCGCACGTGATAGCTCGCATTCTCGAAAGTTGCGCCGCCGGGATAGAAGTAGAAATCCACCCACGAAATTACGTTTTCGTGGTAGCTGTTGTCTCCTGCCTGCACGCCGTCGCTGCCGGCCTTGGTGGGGTCGGTCGGCTCCATGCAGGCCACGCCCAACTCTATCACCGGGCCGTCCCATACCGTCTCCGGCACTTCCTTGCCACAAGAAGAAAGCACCAGGCAGCATATCAGCAGGCAGTATGAAAGGCGTTTTATCACAAGTAGAAATGGTATATCTGGTCTATGCACTCAGACGCACCGGAAATCTCGCGGTCGTCGGGGGTGTAGGCCTTGAAGGAGAGGGTTATGGTCTTGTCTTTGGTATCACCGGTATAGGAACGGTTGCGGTCTATGCTTATATCTATGCGTCCGCCCAGATGTGAAGGGTCTATGGTAACCTCCGCAGGAGTAACCGAGAAGGCCGCGAGATCCGACGCCGAGCCTTCGGGAATAATTTCCAGCTTTCCTCCCTGTGGAGTCGTCACATACAGGAAGCCTTTCGCCGGCCTCTGGGTATCCAGGAACACGTTGAACTCGTTCTTTCCCAGAGGGACGATGGTGGCCGAGTTGTCCTCGACTGTAAACTTCTGGGTAACCTGGAGGGAGGATGTGTCGAACTCGATGGTATATTTGTTCATATCCCAGGGCAGCACGCTCACTGCAAGCTGAAGCGTACGGTTGCTTATGAAGTAGCCGTACAGCGTCCAGGTGTGGTTGCGGGCAAAATCTCCCGGAGCCGCCATGGAAAACGGCATTGTCTTGTTCTCCGTAACGTCGGGGTCTCCGTCAAGTCCCTTGGTGGTGATGGAATAATACACCGTACCGGTAAGCGCCTTGTCGCTCTCCCGCAGATAGTATGTGCCGCAATCGGTAAGGCTTCCGTTCAATATGCCGTAGTTTATCAGCCTCTCATAGGTGGGGCCGTCCTGGCCTGCATAGGAATACAGTTCCGGGGAATCGCTGGACGCCAGCTCGGCGCCCTCCGGCCACGGGGTCTCCATCGGGGCGGAAATATAATCGTCCGGAACCACATGACAGGCGTCCGGAGAAAAGACATACTCGTTCTGCGGAATCTGGTCTCCGTCCAGGACCACCTTCTGTATGGCAAATACCTCTTCCGTATTACCTTCCGTGTACATCTGGCTGAAGATGTAGCGAAGCTTGGACACAGCATGTCCCACGGAAACGGTAGATACCGTGAGCGAAGGCTCCTCGCCGCTGATTTCACGGTTCAGTCCCACTCCGCTCATGGGAAGTCCCTTGGCAGGCACGGATGTAACCGGGCTCACGGTGCTGAAAAGGGCGTCACCGCCAAAAACCGCAGCGCTCAGCTCGTCCCAGAGAGCCTCGTCCCGGTTGGCGCTCTGAGCAAGCGTGGAGCCAATGGAACCGCCGTTTACCAGCACGAACACATCTACCCTGGGGCGGGTGAGCAGGAACTGGCGGGTCACGGGCAAGGCGTACTTGCGCACACCGCCTCCGGAAGGAAGGTTGGCCTCGTCGTCGGTGATAAGAGGATCCGTTATGAGTTCCTTGGTCTCGTGGTTGAAAACCCAGATAGACAGGTCGTAGATGCCGTTTTCCGCTTCCGAAGCAGGAACCTCTCCCTCAATCGCCCTGGTGGCGTCTGATGCCTGCGGGAACTCGATGGCAAGATTCAGTTTGGGGCAGCCGTCCGTATCAGGCTTCTCGTAGATACAGGAAGCCGTCAGCATAAGCGCCGCAATAAGCCATATGATTCTCTTGCCCACCATTCTATTCCAGCATTATAGTTGTAGGAGAAGACAGAAGCCAGTTCATCTGAGCCTGAACGCCGACTACAAGCTGCGGAAGGCCCAGGTCGGGAACGGCGTTATAGGCGCCGTCGAGCGAATTGATTACGCAGGTAACAGTCGTTACATGGTCCTTGACCACAACGCTGTCGAAAGCACGGGGAGGCTCCGGCAAAGTGAGTTTTCCCACCATATAGAACTTGCGGCCCGGAAGAATACGGCCGTCGGCACCGTAAAAGGTTTTTCCGCTGTCGTTCCTGAATTCAAGAGTAAAATAAACCTCCCTGTCTGCAGGCGTCTGGAACGAAAGTGAACGTATTGGAGCTGATGTGTCTGCAGTCAGGTAAACACCCGGAATCTGGTTGTCGTACAGATAGTACTCACCGTCTTCTGAAAAGACCGGAGTAAAGTCGTAGGTCTGGGCATACTGCCCGCCAAGGATGATTCCCGTAACCGGCAGGTTTTCCCCGATGGCGTCCACAGTAGTCTCGGGCAGACCGTCGTTGTCTTGCAGTTTGGCCTTGCCGGCCTTTATGGTGGCTCTTATCAAGCCGACGGAGAACTGGACTGGTTCCACCAGGGCCACAGCTTTTGTCTTGCTCGACACCGTGGTGCCCTGCGTGAAGCGGGAAAGGATGTCGGACCAGTTTACCGAACTGCTTCCGATGAAACTCTGAAGCACATCCTCGTCTTCAGAGGTACGTATGCCTGAATTTATATAATAGCACAAGGAAGGAGGGAAACAGTAGCGGTTCATGGGAGCCATGCCTTCAACGCCGTTCATCAGCGGAACCACAAAGCCGGCGGGAGTCCAGCGAAGGACGGCACAGCCTGACGGAAGTCCTAAATTCTCAGGGTAAGACCGCACGGCCTGATCTGCAAAGTACACTTCAAGGGCGTCGTCTTCTATTTCCAGCAAGCCGTCGGCCTTGAGCGCGGCAAAGCGTCCAAGTACATCTTCCTTGAGCTGGTTGTACAAATCTTTGTAAAGGAGCAGGGTACCGTCGGCCTTACGGGCTTCGTATGCCACCCCGGCCTCAACTACCTCGTACTCGTTTACATTGTGACTCTCGTAATTCCGGAGCATGCCGTACAAACTGGACAAAAGGGATTCCACAAGGGGTGCGGAACCGGGAATCATGGCGCCGTCGTTGGTAATCTGCCTGTAGGCCTCACGCAGGTTGCTGTCGCCCACGCTTTCGTTCCAGTTCAGGCTCACCGTAGTGGACAGCCCGGCGCCGTAGAACGCTTCCACCTCCGTGGGCGCTCCAAGCATTATACCGTTCAGCACGCCGGCAATCTTCTGCGCCGGTTCCGGCACGTCGTCACCTTTCATCATGACATCCGGGGCGAATCCCAATTCGGCAGCAGAGAGCTTGGTAACTGTCTGGAAGCCTCCGCTCCTCAATACGGAGCCGTTTATCTGTTTGAGCACCGTAGCGTCAATCTGGGCGCCGTCTGCATTTACCGCCCGCCCGTACAGCAGCACATCGGAGCATTTCTTGGGAATGTAAACACCGGTGGAAGCATAGAGGACGGAGCCGCTGTCGTCGCTGCCTGCGCCGGAGACTATGCCCGGCAGACGGATAATTCCGGTGAGGGACGGATCAGAAGAAACAGCCTCCGAAGAAGAGAAGGGGACGAGACAAAGGTCCGTTATACCGCGGAACACAGGCTCAACATCCAGCTCGGTGAGCAGATCCACGTCCGCCTTGGTGGCGGCTCCGGAGCCCACAGACAGCGACAGCCTCACAGACTGTATTCCGTCTCCGGCGTCGTCGGTGTCCTGCCATACCGAGCAGGACGCCAGGAGCGCCAGAAGCAAAACCGTATGATACGCCCTGTACTTCATCACATTACAATTTCGTGTTCCATGCCGGGGGTCCAGTCGAGGGTGACGTTCACCACAACGCTGTGGTCCTCGGTATCTATGGAGCCGTCGTCGAAGACATGCACCTTGATAATCCTGAGCTGCCCCGGGGTGATGGGCTTGCGCACGCCGAGCTCGTTCCGGGTCACCGCTCCGTCATGGGTGGTGGCATAAACAAGGAACCACCACATTGCCTTGTCGGGGCTCTCCTCCACGTCGGGGTCGGGGGTCTGGATTATGAGCCTGGTCTGCGGTTCCGGCACGTGTGAAGGGAAATTCACACAGGCGTAGCACACCTCCGTCCCCGTGCCTTCCTCCGGCACCATGTGCGTAGTGCGGAATACGGGGGAGGAGTTGAAGCTGTAAGTGCTGTCTGCCATGTCGAAGTCGGTGGCAAAGCCGGTGGCATACACCCGGAGGTCTTTAATGCGGCTGCCCAGCGTGTCGAGCACCAGGGCCTCGGCGCAGTTGGCCATATACAGGCTCACGTCGAACTGCTGGTCCTCTCCTTCCTTGATATGCATTGGGAGACGTGCCGTAAAAATGCCGGTGGTGTGGGGGTCCAGAGTGTCGGCCACCGCCTGGTGAAGCCGGGCGGAATGGCAAAACCCGTCGTCCTCTATGCGGATGGAGGAATCTACGGTGATGTTAGCCACCGCCAGATGCATGTAGTCGCGCACAGGGATGTAGAGGGTATAGCTGGACTCCCTGGCATCCATGATATGGTATTCGTGGTGCAGGCGCACCGAGTCGGCGGCGACGTCGTAGAACGAGAGGTCCACGTCGTGGGCGAAATCTGTAAAGACGTCTTTGAGGTAGGCCTGGAGGGCCGTGGACACGGAGATGTCTGCGGCAAGGCTGAGCTCGGTCTGCAGCTGGGTACTCATGTTGGTAACCAGCTGCAGGCTGTAGTTCAGGGTGTGGTCCTTTCCGCAGTCGCTCATGTCCTCGTCCACCAGTGCGCATCCGGCCAGGGTGGCGGACACGAACAGGAGGCCTGCCAGTGCAAAGCGCCCAGACATTTCGCTCTATTCGGTGCCTATGTTCACGTTGAACTCAAGTCCGGACTTCCAGGACATGTCTATCACAAGGCCCAGGGTAATCTGGCTGGAACGGAGGTCAGGCATGGTCACATAAGCATGCTTCAAGGCGTCCTTGCCCAGAATAATGTCGGCGGTTGTCACGTAATTCTGCATGAACACGCGCGGAGCGTCAACGGTGCTTCCGTCCTGGGTCTTGTAAGGAGGATAATTGTAATTGCTCATGCCTGCAAGGTTGAATCCGTCGGGCTTTCTGGCCGTCTTCATGTCAAGCTTGCCGATAAGATAGAAAGTACCTCCGTTACGGACGAGGTTCAGCTCTCCCCAGAAGTCCTTGCCGGTATTGTTGAGGATTTCCACGGCCACATACACGTCAGACTGCTTATCCGCAGCAAGGGTGGCGTCGTAGTTGTCCCAGGCAAACGTATAGATAGGGTCGTTCTGACGGCCGATTATGTAATCGTTGTCACGAATAACCTTGTCGTATATCATCTTGTCGAACTTGTTGTTGTTGAACAGGATGGCTCCGCCCTGGTCGTCGGTGTAGAGCTGCTGTTCTTCGTCCCATTTCCAGACAACGTTTATGTCGTCTGCTGCGCGGGTGTAGTCCCAGCACACCGTATTAGGCTGGCCGCCGATGATGATACCTGTAACTTCAAAGCCTCCGCTGATGGCTCGGGTATTAACTTCAATTTCATTGTCCGCCTCACCGTCATGGATGTAGGAATTGTTGTCGTACAGCTTGGTGACGCCGGTAGCATAGCGCACATTGGTCTTAAGAAGGGCGGTTCCGTAATTGATATGGTTCTTCATGGCAACGCTGCGGGTGGTGGAAACAACCTTTCCTTCCTCCCAATCGTTCCATTGGCTTTCACTATCCCAGGCGCTTACAGAAGCCGGGAACGTCTCCACGGCATTGTTGGAAACCCGGATAGGGGAATTGCCATAATACATAAGCTCGGGCGGATAGCGGTAATTAGCGATGGGGAAAGTCGCTTCGCCCATTCCGTATGCCGGAATATCCGTAACGTAGGAAAATCTGTCTACGCTTTTTTTAGCGGCATCAATGTCATTCACTACAGTACATCCAAGGCAGGCGGCACCATAAGGAAGGCCGATGTTCACCGGGAAACCGGGATTGTCTCCTATGGCGAAGAAACTTTCGTCAAACAAATCGATCTTACTTTTGTTTGCAGCCCAATCCGACGGGCCTCCGGCCAGTTCGGCTACGGTCAGGAACCTGGTCAGATCTACGGAAGTGACATCATAAACATCTCCGTTTTTCTTGGGCATGAAGTACAGGACGCCGCTCTGATACAGGAACATCTGGTCCATCCTGCGAATGATTTCCTGCGCCATAAGCTTGGCAACATGCTCCTCCCAGCCAGTAGGGTCGGTATTGGCTATCCTGAGCAGGACGGTGTAAAGGTCGTCCATGGTACGGATGAGCGATGCCGCGGAGCCGGCACGAAGTTCCTTGTACTGGTCTCTTGATACAATAGTGGTGAGCACGGAATATGCTTCTCCGAGGCTCTCGCCGAGCGGAGACAGATCCATGTCGGGCTCAGGAATCCCGGAAGGGTCGAGGCCTTTCTTGTAAGCATAATCGTACATCTGTCCGAACTGCTTCCAGGATATCTGTCCGCGATGGAAGGTGTAGGTTGTGGCACGGTCTACACTACGCGTAGCTCCGTTTACGACACCCGCGGTATCGGTGGGAGTGTTGGCATCTATAGGCCACCAAAAGCGGTAGCTCCTGTCCACGCTGCCTGTAGGATTATTCCAGAATGACGTTTCCTTTACCAAGCCTGCGGACACAAGGTTGTTGAGGCAGCGGGTAAAAAGGAAGGCGGCACCATCGAACGCATCCTGTGAAGTAAGGCGGCTCACCAGTGAGAACTGGATGGTGCTGATGTCGTTTACATCCCCTGTGGTAGTCACGGCTCCCTGAAGGTCGTTGGAGGCGTCTTTCTTGGCTTTGCCGTACAGCACCATGGCGTTGGTGTTGAGCGGGAGGGCCAGCGAAACGGAACGGGAGGAAGAACTGGAAGTTACGTCACCGGCGTTCATCAGGTTGCCCAGGTCGAAGTCACGGGTAGCGGGGAATTTTACCACATTGCCTTCGGCGTCACGCTCGGAGGGCATATAGTAAAAGTTCTTTTCCCCAAGGTTATAGGCAAGAAGGTGCACGGCTTCCATTCCGAGGAATGTAGGGTTGTCTCCTGCCTGCGCAAACTCGGGCGTAGTCTTCGTGGACGCGTCGTTTGTAGCGGGGGTGGAGAGGTTGAGCACAAAGTCAGCCTTCACCGTATTGGCATCGGCATCGTAGGTGGGATTCACGGTAGCCACCGGTTCCCTTTTGCAGGAGCTCAGGGCAAGTACCGCCATGGCGCAATAAACAAAAGCACTGAGATGTTTTCTCATAATCCAAAAACTTATAATTACAATTTTTATAATTTTCTGTGTTCAAAGAGCAAAGGTAAGCATTTTTTTAAATAAGTATACTACCCCCCCCCCCCACTCTTTTTAGGGGCGAAAGGGTAAAAAAACTATTTGCTGAGCCTTGCGCGAAACTCCGCCGTCGCGGTAAAGAAAACGTCTCCGCTGGAGTTGAGGGCGGTCTCCACTGAGTCCTGTACGACTCCGATTATGAAGCCGATAGCCACTGCCTGCATGGCCAGGTCGTTGCCTATGCCGAGGAAAGAACAGGCCATGGGAATGAGCAGGAGCGAGCCGCCTGCAACTCCGGAGGCGCCGCAGGCGCCGAGGGCGGCCACAACGCACAGCAGAAGGGCGGTGAAGAAGCTCACTTCTATGCCCAGGGTATGGGCCATGGCCATAGTCATGACGGTTATGGTGACGGCGCCGCCGTTCATATTGATGGTTGCGCCCAAGGGTATGCTCACGGAATAGAAATCCTCATCCAGTCCCAATTCTTCACAAAGCTCGAGGTTTATGGGGATATTTGCGGCGGAAGAGCGGGTGAAGAATGCGTTAAGTCCGCTCTTTTTCAGGCAGGTAAAGAGCAGCGGATAAGGGTTCCGCTTCGTTGCCAGGAAGGAAATGAGCGGGTTGCACACAAAGGTGTTGAAGAGCATGCAGCCGACCAGGAGCAGCAGCAGTTTGCCGTACACCGTAAATATCTCCAGGCCGCTTTCAGATACCGCCGAGAACACGAGTCCGAGGATACCGAAGGGGGCGAACTGGATAATCCATTTCACGCATAGCGAGGCCACCTCGGCAAGGTCGGACACCACCCTGACGGTCCCCTCTCCGGCAAGCAGCTTGAGCCCTATGCCGAAGAGCACGGCCCAGAACAATATGCCTATGTAATTGGCGCCTGCCACCGCCTGCACCGGGTTCATCACCATATTGGTGAGAAGGTTGGTAAACACGTCGGTGAGGGCGCCCGGGGCGCTTCCCTGCGCTCCCGCCTGCAAATCGAGGCGCACCGGGAACAGGAAACTGCCTATCACGGCTACGAGTGCGGCCATAAGGGTGGTTACAATATAGAGGAATATGACTGTCCGGAAGCGCGGTCCGAGCCCTCCGCCGGCCTTGGCTATGGAAGAGGCCACAAGCAGCGCAACGAGCACGGGCGCGATGGCCTTGAGCGCGCTCACGAATATTTTTCCGAGTATGCCGACGCCCGTCCATTGCGGCGCCAGCAAACCCAGCACGGCGCCAATCAGCAGGCCGCCGAGTATTCGGAGCACGAGGCTGCTGCCGGTCCATGCGTTAAGTATCTTGGAAGGCATATCGTGCGGGCGGTGGGACTCGAACCCACACGCACAGGGCACAAGATCCTAAGTCTTGCTTGTCTACCAATTTCAACACGCCCGCAAGCCGCCTGCAAATATACAAAACTTTCGAATAATGGCAGGAAGATTATAGATGTTCCGCTAGAACGGGTCTATCTGGGAATCTTTGAGACCGAGGAAATAAAGGATGCCGTCCAGCCCTATGGTAGAGAGGTTCTGGTCTGCAGTGGCCTTGACCTTGGGCTTGGCGTGATAAGCTATTCCCAGACCGGCAAGGCCGAGCATGGGAAGGTCGTTTGCTCCGTCTCCCACTGCCACGGACTGTTCCAGGTTGATGCCTTCCATCTGGCATAGAAACTTGAGAAGCTCAGCCTTACGGGCGCCGTCCACAATCTCTCCGAGGAAACGTCCTGTCAGCTTTCCGTCCTCAATCTCCAGATCGTTTGCATAAACGTAGTCGAATCCGAAGCGCTGCTTGAGGTAATTCCCGAAGTAAGTGAACCCGCCGGACAGGATAGCGGTCTTGTATCCCACCATCTTAAGGATACGCATCATGCGTTCAAGCCCTTCGTTGAAAGGAAGATTCCTGGCGATATCCTCCATCACAGACACGTCCAGTCCCTCCAGCAGCGCCACACGCCTGCGAAAACTCTCCTTGAAATCTATCTCACCGCGCATTGCCGAGGCCGTGATGGCCTTCACCTGCTCTCCGACTCCCCTTCGTTCAGCCAGCTCGTCGATGCACTCGGTGCCTATGAGGGTGGAGTCCATATCAAAGCAGATAAGCCGGCGCGAACGGCGGTATATGTCGTCTTTCTGGAAGGAAATGTCCAGGCCGGAGCCGGAACGGGACATCAGGTCTTTCTGGAATGCCAGGCGCTCGTCTGCTTTCAGCTGACCGCGGATAGACAGCTCTATGCAATACTTTCCCGTAGGCCCCTCCAGCGGCATGCGGCCGGTAAGCCGCTTGATAGCGTCTATATTAAGGCCGAAGCGCGTTATCAAAGCAGAGACCTCGGCGATTTCGGACGCAGTCACTTCCCTGCCAAGCAGTGTGACGATATACCGGTTCCGCCCCTGTCTGGCCACCCAGGCATCGTACTGTTCCCTGTCTATAGGCGTAAAACGTATCTGGACGCCCAGGCGCGTCGCCTCGAACAGCAGGTCCTTCATAATGAAGCCCGACTGCTCCGTGGTAGTACGGAACAGGATGCCCAGGGCCAGGGACTTGTGGATATTTGACTGGCCTATATCCAGAATGAACGCATCGTAACGTGCCAGAATACCGGTAAGCGCCGTAGTCAGGCCGGGCTTGTCTTCCCCGGAAATGTTAACTTGAATAATCTCTACCATATCTTAGAAATCCGAAAGCAAGGCTTCTATGCTGTCCCTGAGCTCGGCCTCCTGCGCCGCAATCTCGTCTTCCAGAAGCATTGCATCCAATTGTTTGTAGTCTGAGCCAGGCAGGGGTTCATCTGCCGAAGCTGTCTTCCTGAGCCCGAGCTTTTCCGGCTCAAGTTCAGCCATAGCCCTTTCATTATATTTCTTAACCCCCTCGACGCCAAGGGAATAGATATTCGCTATAGACTTCGCCAGATTGAAGTTCACAGAATCCAGCTGCCTGGTATATACCGGAAGTTTGCCGCTACGGTACCTGGGAAGGCAGAAACCGAAGTTCCAGTCGTCCAGCCGGCCCCTGATATAAATGCCGAAGGGGATGAGAAAAGGTGACTTGAGCACGGAAATATGGTAATCCATGCTCTTGTCGAAGCCCTGCACGCCCTGAAGCGCCAGCGTGTAGCGGTCCACGCCGAGCTGGAAAGGATAAATCACCGCCTGGTTGTCTTTTATTACGGCCGACACGGACATATCGTCTATTTTCCCTATGTTCTTGTTCTTGAAGAGCAGCATCCTGGTAATGCGTCTCAGCTCGCCGGCGTCCTCTATAAACAAGTCCCTGCCGCCGATATCCAGTACTCCCTGAAGCGAGGGAGTAAGCAGGTTCATCTTGTCGTCAAAACCCGCCGTAGCGGACAATTTGCAGTCCAGCCTCCCCTTGAAAGACTTGAGGGCGGGGATAAGATCATCCACAAACGGCATCAACGCTATTACATCTTCGGCCTTGATGTCTCCCAGGTCCAGGTTCACGCCGGCGCTGATGTCGTTCCTGGATTTTGTGGCGTAAAAGGCATTCATGCCTATGCGCGCTATGCCGGCGTCCGAGTACATATCAAGGATCTGCAGCGTATTGTCGCGTACTGAAGCCTTGGCGTTGAAGGGTATTAATTTGAAATCCTGATAGTCCAGACGCCCGACAGACATATCCAAAGCCGCGTCAACGTTTCCGGGTACCACTATAAGGTCCGAGGTGTGTATGGCTTTTGCGTCGGGAATGGAATCCAGTACGAAGCTTTCATCGTCCTCGGCAGTTTCAGCCTCCACCCGAAGCTTGCCGCCATAATCGATAGCGGTAAGCAACTCGTTGACGTTCAAGCGAGCGGAGTTCAGTTTGAGGCGGGCGTTTATGAAACTGCGTCTTTGTGAGAACATACGCATCACGCCCTTGATACTGCCGCTGGCGCTCAGGTCGGAGGTGCCGCAGCGGAGCTGCAGGCTGTCCAGCCGGAAGTCGCGTCCGTCGTACTCTCCGCTGAATCCGCCCAGGCGGGTACGGAGAGGCAGCGCCGGACTGGCCACGAAGCCGCGGCCAAGACGCACCCCGACCGTAGGAATCCACTCCTTGAGGTACGCAGTGAGCGTAGAATCCAGGTTAATCCTTATATCCCGTTCCTTGAATGCACGCGCCGAATCGCGCCGGATGTAGTCCAGGCGCCTTTGCACCAGCGTTGTGTCGCTGCGCAGCCGGGCACGGAAGGCGGCCGTATCACGGGGCGCACGTTTTACTGCGGAGGCGACTATCTTGGCGCCGCCCACTCCGGCACGGGTGTCGGAAGACTTGAGGAAGAGGCGTTCGTTGTTGCTGACTATGTCTATACGGGGCACGCTCGCCCCCCGCTGCTCCACCTTATGCACGCGGGCCAGGGTGCTGGAGCCCCTCAGTCGCGCCAGGAGCAACGATCCGCTTACAAAGGTACTGTCCATATCCAGGCCTGCCGCAATACCTTCCGCCCCCGAGCTTACCCTTAGCAAAGGATTGAAGGCCAATATATTGAGAGAATCGGTCCGGATACTGAGCCGTTCCCCGCCGAGCTGCCCCTTTATGCTGGCGTCCCTGAATTTGTAGCGGTCCAGCTGCGAATGAAGGGCGTCCACGTCAAGGTTCAGAGCCACGTCCCCTTCGGCAGAGATTCCGGAGCCTTTGAAAATGCTGTGAGAGAGTACGTCCAGAGCTGCGTCGGCATCCAGCTTTATGCGGTAATGGGGATCGCCGCCCCGCAGTTTGTCCAGCCTGCCGTCCGCTTTCAGGCTGAGACCGGGAATCCTGGCCGTCAGCTTATCCACGTCGGCATCGATTACAAGATGGGAGTCCGAACTGGCGTCCCCGCGAAGGCCGAGAGTGCCCGCCACCCGTAAGGGAGCAAAGGAAACATGGCAGTCCGGAATGTTCACCTTGGCACGCATAAGCGGCAGCAGGCCATGACGGAACGCCCCCTGCGACTCTGCTTCCAGGGTTATGCGCCCGTCGGAGACAAGTTCCCTCAGCGAGGGCACGAAAGGGTGGACAAAACCCGGCAGGAGTTTGTCAAGAGGGGCATTTTTAAGATTTGCCCGTGCATCCAGAACCGTAGAATCCCCCCAGAATTCCATCCTGCCATGAATACTGAGGGGGATGGAATCAACGACGGCCTTAAGCTTGCTGACGTCCAGCAGCAAACGGGTACTGTCCTGATCGACTGCTCCTGAGAGTTCCAGATCCACCGGGCCGCGAAGGCACCAGGCGCCGTGCGCGGAACTCACGGCAGCAAATGATTCAGTAAAATGCAGCCTGTCAAGCTCTACGTGGGGGACTCCGCCGGTGCCGCCGCCGGAACTGCGGAATACCCTCCAACTTGCGAGGGTGTCTCCATAATTATGGGCGAAAAGGCGCAGACGGTCTGCATCCAGGGATTTCACGATAAAGCGTCCCTTCAGGAGCGGCTTGCGGGCAGCCCGGGCAATGAGCGTCCTGCAGCTCAGCAAAGTATCTGCCCTGCTCCCCCGCCCGTCTGCCTGAAGGGGCATCAGAACGTGTGAGCCGTACAGTTCGTGGGGGTAGGTGATCGCCAGGGAATCCACCTCCAGGGTCAGGTCGGGCCAGTGCTTGACCAGCGAAACCCTGCAGCGTGAGAACGAGACATCGGCATCCAGGAACTCCGGCGCAATCTTTTCTATCAGCCTGTCGGAAAGCGAAGTGCGCAGTACTACCCACACTGCCGCCGCCAGGAGCAGCAACAGCCCCGATACGACGGCAACAGCCCGAAGCAGCAAGCCCTTGCGCTTTCCCGCCATGGCTCCTACAGACCTATGGTCTTGAAGAAATCGTTGCCTTTGTCGTCAACCAGGATAAAGGCCGGGAAGTCTTCTACGCGTATCTTCCATATGGCTTCCATGCCAAGTTCGGGATACTCGACGCACTCTATGCTGCGGATGCTGCTCTGGGAGAGGACGGCTGCCACTCCGCCGATGGTGCCGAGGTAAAAGCCTCCGTGCTTTCTGCAGGCGTCGGTCACCTGCTGTGTGCGGTTACCCTTGGCTATCATCACAAGAGATGCACCATTTGCCTGGAACTCATCTACATACGGGTCCATACGGTTGGCGGTGGTAGGGCCCATTGAGCCGCAGGGGTAGCCCTCAGGAGTCTTTGCGGGACCGGCGTACAGGACGGGATGGTCCTTGAAGTACTGCGGCAGGCCTTCACCTGCATCCAGACGAGCCTTGAGCTTGGCGTGGGCGATGTCGCGTGCGACGATGATGGTTCCGTTGAGGCTGACGCGGGTGCTGACGGGATACTTGGTCAGTTCGGCGCGCACGGCGTCGATGCCCTTGTCGAGGTCTATGACGATGCCCTTCGGGCCCTCGCCGGGACGGCGGAGTTCTTCAGGGATGAGCTCGGTGGGATTGGTGTCCATCTTCTCTATCCATACTCCGTCTGCATTGATCTTGCTCTTGATATTGCGGTCTGCACTGCAGCTTACGCCCATTCCGATGGGACAGCTGGCACCGTGGCGCGGCAGCCTGATGACGCGGATGTCGTGGGCCAGGTACTTGCCGCCGAACTGGGCGCCAAGGCCGATTTTCTGCGATTCCTTGAGGAGTTTTTCTTCCAAGTCCAAGTCGCGGAAGGCACGGCCGGTTTCGTCTCCGGTAGTGGGCAGGCTGTCGTAGAACTTAATGCTGGCAAGCTTTACGGTGAGAAGGTTCTTCTCTGCGCTGGTACCGCCGATTACGAAGGCGATATGGTAGGGCGGACAAGCAGCCGTGCCCAGGCTCTTCATCTTTTCTACGAGGAACGGAAGAAGCGTGCCCTCATTCTGGATGGTGGCCTTGGTCATAGGATAGAAGTAGGTCTTGTTGGCGCTTCCGCCTCCCTTTGCAACCATGACGAAGCGGTATTCGTCGCCCTGAGTGGCCTCAATGTCTATCTGGGCGGGAAGGTTGCATTTGGTGTTTACCTCGTTGTACATATCCAGCGGAGCGTTCTGGCTGTAGCGGAGATTCTCCTGGGTGTAGCAGTTGAACACGCCTCGGCTCAGGGCCTCTTCGTCTTCGAAATCGGTCCACACTCTCTGGCCTTTTTCGCCGTGGATGATGGCGGTGCCGGTATCCTGGCAGAAAGGGAGCACGCCCTTTACGGAAGTCTCGGCGTTGCGCAGGAACTGCAGGGCAACGTATGTGTCGTTCTCGGAGGCTTCGGGATCGTGCAGGATTTTAGCCACCTGCTCGTTGTGGGCGCGGCGAAGCATGAACTGGCAGTCGTGGAAAGACTGCTGGGCAACGAGGGTGAGGGCCTCTGGACTCACCTCGAGGACGGTCTTGCCGCCGCAGCCGCAATGGCCGCCCAGCTTGACGCTCTTCACAAGTTTTTCTGATCCGGGAATCTTGTAATACTCAGTGGTGTCGGGGCCGAGCTGGAACATCGGCGCGTACTTGAAATCAGGCATTTTGTTGTATTGCTTTATTAATTGTCTTACAGTTTGGCAACCTCTTGCCGGAGGAGAAAAAAGAGGTCGATGAAGTCCTTTTTCGTGCCGCGGCCAACAACTGCAGCGATTTTCATCGCAGCAATATCCTTTATACCTGCAAGGGTAATAGCATCCTCTTCAACAGGCTTGTCAATCCATTCATACTTGTAATTGACGATGTCCACCTTAATACCGTCAATCAGATAAATATTGATGTTTTTGGATTCTTTGACCACAGTGAGCGAATGGTCATATGACAGAGTATCCCGCAGCTCTTCTGAACTGGCATTGATGGATCCGAAAAAATCCAAGTCTACAGACTTGCGATGCCCTAATTGCAGGGCAAGAGCCGTCCCTCCCACGAGACGTGATTCTTTCAAGATGGGCAAATCCTGCAGCTGTTTCAGAAGTTGCAGTGTTCCGGGTTCGATTGTCTGGTACTGAAACATCTGAATTGTTCAATGGGTGTATTTGACACTGTGCTGATGAAAGAAAGGGCGCGAGGCTCCAGCGAACGCAGGTTCTTTGTAACCTCTACTATTTTATCCATGCCATAGTAGTCCAAAATAAGACGCCAATCCCCAATCTGGCCATATTCCAACACCCTGCGAATCACATACGGTGAATGGGCCGACAGGTCGATGCTGTTCCTGTCTACATCCCAAAAGATATAGTCAGAAAAGCGTTGTATGCATTCTTTCATAGACATCGGTACAAAAGTAATAAAAAAAGCGGGAAAATCGAAACGCTCCGGGTCTAGTTTGGCGCGTTTGGAAAGTTAAGGCATCAGGTGACTGGGTGTTATTTCAAGTCAATCACTTTCAGAATAAACAAAAATGAGTATTGGCTCAAATACTCTCGTTATATTACGTTGCAGGCATTGCGTGCAATGGACGAGCAATCGGTCACTCAAGCGGAACTTGCCAAGCGTATGGGCTGTACTCAGCAGTATGTTTCCAACTTGTTGAAAGGAAGTTCAAACATGACGCTTGAAACCATTGCCCGCCTGGAAAACGCCTTGGGCATCGACCTTGTCAAATCGGCCCTGTCCTACGTTAGCGGGTATAGCCCCATTCCTTCTTCACATCAGCACTATTTAAGCGACTCTGCCGGGGAAGGAACCAGTCCGGACGTTAAAACCAGTCACCTTGTAGATGGGCATAAGACGCAGAAGAAATAAGTCTCTCGTAAGAAAAGAAAAAAAACGGATTCATCACCAGCACACAGGTCTGGGAGAGGAGCTACCGGGGCTGCACTACAAAAGTATGAAAAATACACTAAAAGTCAGATCTGTATCAAACGGTGAGTATGATTCTTAAAATCTGTCATTATGATGATGTATTACAATTGTTTACTTATAATGTAAATAATCTTTTGAGCCAAAGCTTCAGGACAGGATCTCCTAGGATGATCCCTTCTGGTGTGAACTCGACCAGTTCTTTATCAATCATGGATTGTTTTAGCCGGGTAATATTGGAAGCCGAGCCCAAATTGTATTGGTCACGAACGGACGCTTCCCCAAACCCGCTTGATACGCCATCCATTATGGCACGCAGGAAGTTCAACTGGTACGTGGTGAGGGATTGGGTCTGCTCTATAAACGCATTGCTGTTCTGGGCCAGTAAATCATCCACTGCCCGGCCGAAAGACTCCTCGGTAACGTCGTCACCGGAAAGTAGCAGTACAGAATAGGCCAGCTGTTGGACATATGAAGCCTGGTAGTCAACAGTCTCGCAGATCCGCTTAACGAATACCTCGTCAATCTGTTTTCCAAAGGTTTTGAAACGGCCTTGAATATACGGAGTCCACGTCTGCAGCGGAATGGGTTCCAAATTGAGCACTTCCCCGAATTTGTAGAAGGGATAACTCTTTTTCAGAAACAGTTTGGTCATCATATGCAGTTTGCTGCCATATAGGCAGTATGAAACATGCTTTTGATGTTGCCAGACCCCGCGGAGTCTTTTTTGAACTTCAAGCGAGTTCGGGAACTCCCCCACCTGTTGGAACTCGTCAATGCATATGACGAGCTCACATTTCTTTCGCTCGGCAATTATCTCCGGGAGTGAGAGAACCTCTTGAGGAGAATGTGTTTTGGGTGTAATTCCCAGTGAGACAGAATATTCTGCTCCAGGTTCAGGAGAAACGGACAGTTTCGGAATAAGCCTTTCAATAAATCCTTTGGCCAATTCATACCATTCCTCTACTTTTGATGCGGTTTGTTTGAGAATAACGGAAGAGAAGGTGTTGTAAAAATCATATTCGCTGCGGCAAGCGAAAATATCCATCTGGATAATGATACGCTCATTAATATTTGCGCGGCCGGCAACACGTTTGACAAGTGAAGTCTTCCCCCATCTTCTTGGAGACATTAAAACCGTATTTACGCCATATTTGAAATTAGATTCCAAACGGGCGGATTCTTTCTCCCGCCCGATGAAATATGTGTCTTCTGCCGGTACTCCGAAAACAAATGGTTGCTCCATACAGCGTTGTTTTCGCAAATATAAAACAATATTTTTACATACACAAGTTTGTATTACACAATATTGTGTTACACAAGCTTGTGTGTCATTGACAAAGCTTTATTGAGGCTGCTGTATCAAACGGTGAGTATGATTCTTAAAATCTGTCATTCACGACACAGTTAATTGTTGTAATAATAAACGCAGAAATGAGCGCATATTATTGATTCATTAAAAACTCTTTCATGAAAGCGTTGATATCGCCGTCCAGGACGCCCTGTGTGTCGGCAGTTTCCCATCCGGTGCGCAGGTCCTTGACCATTTTGTAAGGGTGCAGCACGTAAGAGCGTATCTGGCTGCCCCATTCTATGCGCTTCTTCTGGCCTTCCAGCTCCGCCTGCTTCTCCTGACGCTTCTTGAGCTCTATGTCGTAGAGGCGGGACTTGAGTATGAGCAGGGCCCGCTGGCGGTTGTCCTGCTGGCTGCGGGTCTCGGTGTTTTCCACCGTGATGCCGGTGGGAATATGGCGCACACGAACTCCGGTCTCCACTTTGTTGACGTTCTGCCCGCCGTGTCCGCCGCTGCGGAACGTATCCCACTCGATATCGGAAGGGTTGATTTCTATGTTTATGGTGTCGTCTACCAAGGGATACACAAAGACGCTGCTGAAAGTTGTCTGGCGTTTGCCCTGTGCGTTGAAGGGCGAAATGCGCACCAGCCGGTGGACTCCGGACTCGGCCTTCAGGTAACCGTAGGCGTAATCACCCTCATACTGTATGGTGCAGGACTTGATTCCGGCCTCGTCTCCCTCTATGAGTTCGGTAACCGTCATTTTGTAGCCGTTGCGCTCGCCCCAACGCTGGTACATGCGCATGAGCATGGCGCTCCAGTCGTTCGCCTCGGTACCGCCGGCGCCGGAATTTATCGTGAGCACGGCTCCAAGGTTGTCCCCTTCGGCGCCCAGCATATTCTTAAGTTCCAGGTCTTCGAGGGCGCTTTTAGCATCAGCGTACGCGACATCGGTGTCGGGGCCTTCAGGGTCCAGCTCCAGCAGCACGTCAAGGTCCTCGACCTGCGAGTGCAGTTTGTCGTAGGCAGTTACCCACGCCTTGACGGAGTTCAGCTTTTTAAGAAAGAGTTCCGCCTCCTTGGGGTCGTCCCAGAAACCCGGAGCCTGGCTCTTGGCCTCTCCCTCGGCCACTTCTTCCCTCTTCGTGTCTATCTTGAGGTATTTCCGGAGGGCCTCCGTACGCTGCCCCAACTCCTTCACTTGTTCCTGAGTAATCATTTTGCTTCAGTGTTAAGATTACAAATATAGCAAAAAAGTTTTAGCGTACTATACGCATTCCGCATCTATCTATTATTCATGCACTTGCGTATTCCAGGCGGGGGGATTTTGCCCCCACTCGACGGAAATAACATCCTGATAACCAAGGTCTTACAAAAAAGGAAGCAGCTCAGATTTTACCGCAGCCACGGCCGAAGCTGACGATAAGCTCCGCGGTGAAGTCTATGCCCAGGATTGAGGAGTCGACGCAGAGGTCGTAGTTGGCGGCCACGCCCCAGTTGTTTCCGAAGGTGATGAGGTTGTAGTAGTCCCGGCGGGACTTGTCCATCTTGTGGATAAGGGTTTCGGCCTCCTCCGGGCTGATTGAGCGGCGCTCTGCAATCCTGGCTTTCCTGGCTTTCAGGGGCGCGCAGATGAAAACGTCCAGTGTGTCCATATCCCTCAGCACATAGTCGGATGCCCGTCCCACGAAGATGGCGCTGCCCCTCTGGGCTATGTCCAGAATCGCCTCGCTCTGGATGCGGAACAACTCGTTGTCGTCCAGTACATTGCTGGAGTTATGCCAGAAGCGCGCTCCGTCCAGGAGATTGCCAAGGCCAAAGAAACGCCTGCGCTCGTCGGATTTCTGCAGGACTTCCGGGCTCAAACCGCTTTTCTTAGCGGCGCTTTCCAGCAATTCGTGGTCGTAAACAGGAATGCCGAGGAGATTGCTGATGGCACTTGCCACGCTCTTGCCGCCGCTGCCGAACTGCCGGCCGACAGTTATCAGAGTATGCTTTTCCATAGGCTATACAGCACCGCCCAGCGACGATGCGTCGTCACCGTCGTTGAGGCGTTTGAATTTATTGAAAATGTTTATGATAAGTATGGCGGACACGATAACGTTGAGCGTGTCGGAAATCGGAAAACTGATCCAGACGCCCGTTTCCTGCATCCACAGGGGAAGGGTATAGATAAGGGGAAGGAGGAAAATGAGCTGACGCGAAAGCGACAGGAATATGGACTTTTTGACCATACCCAGGCATTGGAAGAAATTGCCGGACGCCATGCCGAAGCCGACCAGGGCGAAGCCCGAATTCATAACCCTGAGGCCCTTTGAAGCAAGGCCGACCCGCTCGTTGTCGTTGGTGAAAAGGCGTACAGCCACCTCCGGGATGAACATAGATATGAGAAAGCAGAGCGAAGTCACCAGCACCTCCCACTTTGCCGTGAGCCAGAACACCTCGCGCACGCGCTTGTACTGGCGGGCGCCGTAATTATAGCCGGCTATAGGCTGGAGACCCTGATTGAAACCCATACACACCATCGCGAACAGCATGGTAAAGCGGTTCACTATGCCGTAGGCCCCGATTGCGAGGTCGCCGCCGTACTTTCGCAACTGCTGGTTCACGAACAGTGCCACAAGACTGGCGGCAATGTTCATCAGGAAAGGTCCCACTCCTATGGCAAGAGACTGCCAGGCAATCTTTCCGTTAAGCTGGAAAACGGGCCTGGTGAAGTGGAGGAAATGCCTTTTGTCTGCCAGGAAATTGAAAGTATATATGAGCGCCAGAATCTGGCAGATGACCGTTGCAAGGGCCGCTCCTTTAATGCCCATCCCGAAGCCGAAAATGAAGATGGGGTCCAGGACGGCGTTGGAAATAACAGTGAACAGCGTCAGTCCCATAGCGGTCTTCGGGTGCCCGGATGAGCGTATGATGCCGTTGAAGCCGTGCAGCAGATGCGTGAAAGTGTTGCCGAGGAGAATGATGGTCATATAATCCCTGGCGTAGGGGATGGTATTCTCGCTGGCTCCAAAGAAATAGAGTATCGGGTCCAGGAACGCCAGGGCGACCACCGTAAACAGCAGGCCTACGGCCACATTAAGGGTGAGGGTATTGGAAAGCACCTTGCCCGCAGCCTCGTAGTTTTTCTGCCCAAGCAGGATGGAAATCAGAGTCATTGCGCCCACTCCCACGAGAGTGCCCAGCGCAATGCTTATGTTCATCAGCGGGAAGGTGACTGCAAGTCCGGAAATAGCGTACGACCCTACGTCGGAAATGTGCCCGATGTAGATGCTGTCCACCATATTGTACAAAGAAGCCGCCGTCTGGGCGATTATGCCCGGAACGGCGAACTTGCGAAGGAGCGTGCCGATGCGTTCGGTTCCAAGCTCCAGCGGAGCGGCTGAGCCTTCTGCCATTTGCTACGGTTTAGCTACTAATTCCACGTCGAAACGGAGCGGCGCATATGAAGGAATCACAAGGCCTGAGCCTTTGTATCCATACCCCAGGGACTGAATGAAAATTCCGGTACCCTTCTCGCCAGCCTTCATCTTGCTCAAAGTTCGGGCAAAACCAGGGATGACTGTAGTGCTTTCGCTGCCCATGGTAATCTTGGACCAGGTATCGGAGTAGGTGATGGACACAGGCTCGTAGGTCTTGTCCCTTGAGAGACCGTAGCGTATGGCGGTGTCCCGAATAGTGGTATCGAACACCTGTCCGTTCAGCAATCTGCCGGTATAGTTGATATAAACCGTGCTGTCCTTGATTTCTTCTTCACTCGTGGGGGCGCCGGTCCGCATGTACCAGAAACCGAAGGTGCCGGAAGAGTCGGCGGCGGCCTTTGCGGGGTCTGTGCCGTAAACCGAAGGGAAACGGGCCACCAGATACCGCCCCACGGAATCTGCGCTCCACTGCTGGATTCCCAGGAAGAAATCATCCAGCCTGATGTCTGCGATTACCGTTGTGCCTATGTCGTCGGACTTCTGTGCAAGATACTCTGCCTCAGTGTTGTAGGTATTGTATGTCTGGAGCCATCCGGGGATGATTACCGTCCTGCGCCCGCCCCTCTTCATGCCTTTGAGAACTTCCTTTATTCCGGCTGTGAGGCCGTTGGCATACCAGGTCTCCGTACCGTAATAGCAGGATTCGTCGTAACCGCCTGTCTGCTGGGCAATCCTCGCATAGGAAGATGCGCTGATTTCGTTGTACTCGTCTTTGAAGGTGTAATCGACCCTCACGTAGAGAGAGTCTTCGAAGCTCTCCAGTGCGGCTCCGCTGCCTTCTTCCTCTTCCAGTATCCAGGAGCCCAGGGAGGTCTGTTTCCAGACATATTCGGGATGGTCCTGCTTGTTGACGTGCACCCACGCCTCGAAATGCCGCTTTGCCGCGTCATTATTGCCTACCTTGGCTGTTTTGCCGCAGGCTGCACACAGGCAGACGGCCGCGGCCGCTATGATGATAAACTTTTTCATTTCAGTTCTTGGCGGTATCCTGTTGCTGCAGGAACCGTGCCGTTATGTCGCATATGTATTTCTCCGCTGAATCGGGCGAAGGGATATCGTCGGGGATGAGAATCTTGCCTCCTGAGGCTTGTTCGTGCCCGCCTCCGTGGAAGTCAGCCTTTGCCAGCAAGCGGGCGGAAGTACCCCTTCGGGAGCGTATGGAAACCCGGAACAGGGGGCCGTCCTCACGGGCCAGGACGCTCAAGCGTATGCCTTTGATTGCAAGGGGCATGTTCACAAAGCCCTCGGTCTCTCCGTCCTGCAGGCCGTGGCGGTCGTAGAAAGCCTGCGGCAACACCGTTACCGCGGCGCCGCAGGGCAGCAGCTTCATTCGTTCCGACAGCATATCGCCCATAGCCGCCAGCCGGTTGGGCCTTTCGCTGTGGTACAGCTTGTCTATAATATCGTCCCTGTCCACCCCTGCGGCCAGCAGTTCGGAGGCCATCCTGAGCGTACCCGGGAATACGGAGTTCGCGAAGTTGTTGGTGTCCGTGGTCATACCTGCCATGAGCGCCCGGGCGGACGGGGCGGGAATTCTGCCGGCGTCGCCGTTTATGTCGGGCATAGCCAGCAGGATACGGTACAACAGTTCACAGGTGGATGACACCCGCGTATCGCTGAAGCACAGGTCGAAAGAGTCCGGCTCGGGATCTTCGTGATGGTCTATGAGCACCTTGCGCCCCGGGTATGCCCGTATCAGGTCTTCAAGCTCTTCCGTCCTGGATATGGTATTGAAATCCAAGCATATAAGCAAATCGGTACGTTGCAGCCTGAGCGCAGCATCGCCGCGGTCGGTGGTGTTTGTTGTGCCGTCCAGGATGAACGCGGCAGATTCGGGCAAAGGCCCCGGAAGAAGAACTTCAGCGTCTTTGCCGCGGCAGGCGCTGAGGTATCCGGCCATAGCTGCGCTGCTCCCCGCCGCATCCCCGTCGGGACGGCCGTGGCTGACGGTAGTGATTATTGCCGCCTCATCTATCCAGGAGCTCAGCAGAGCTGTCTTTTTGTCCTCGTTCACGATGCAAATTTAACAATAATATTGCATTTCATAAATCATTTTTATAACTTTGTCCGACTTTGCAAACAAATTAGAACACATACAATGAACAAAGCACTTAAGATTATTTTGGAGGTTCTCCTTCTGATTGGAATCGTGGG
Organism: Bacteroidales bacterium; assembly: GCA_017454265.1. Taxonomy (GTDB): domain Bacteria; phylum Bacteroidota; class Bacteroidia; order Bacteroidales; family UBA932; genus Cryptobacteroides. Next base: position 45,157 of record JAFTDJ010000025.1, read on the forward strand.
ACTGGTCTATGCTATTTACAGCAGCATTATGAAGCCTGTGAATTTCAACAAGCAGAAAGAAAAACGCGAGGCTGTGGCAATCCAGCGCCTGAAGGATATCCGCACACTTCAGGTAGCCTACAAGAGCGTGAACGGCAAGTTCGTTTCCACTATCGACTCCCTCAAGAACTTCTACGAGAACGGCAAGATGGCAGTCGTGATGCAGGTCGGTTCCGCCGACGACTCCATTGCATGGGCTCACACCGAGAAGGTCAAGAAGGCCAACCGCAAGATTACTCCCGAGCAGCTTCTTGCCATGTACGAGGCAGGCGACAAGAACCTCGTGTTCTCCGTCGTCACGCAGATTCCCGTCAAGGACACCCTGTTCCTGCGCCGTGATGACTTCTGCGTAGATTCCCTCGCCACCATCCCCTTCTCCGGCGGCGCCCCCGTGGAGATGGACGCCGAAACCCGTATGGTATCCGGCGTACCCGTCCCGCTTTTCGAGGCCAAGATGCCGTACAAGCTCCTTCTCAAGGGAATGGACAACCAGCTGAGAATCAACCTCGATGCCGAACGCCGCGACCAGAACAAGTACGAAGGTCTGCAGGTGGGCAGTCTCCTGGCGCCCAACAACAACGCAGGCAACTGGGAGTAGCCGGTGTTCACTCTTGTCCCTGCAAACTTCTTCAAGCCTGAAGCGGCGCGCGATGCGCTTGCCGATGTTGCCGTGCTGAACAGGGACGACGAAGTTAAATACAAAGAGATTCCAGCTTATTCGGCTGTTTTGATTTACAGTGTCTCCGGGGGCGCAGATGCGCTGCCGGAGATATTTTATATCCTGCAGGAACTGCCTTCCTGCAATGAGTACAACAAACTGCTGTGCTCCTGGAAAGATGGAGAAATCTTCCTGGCAATCGCCCAGGGCAAGAGCCTGCTCATCGCGAACTCCTACAAAGCAGCGGATTTCACGACCGCCCAATACTATATTTTCCTGGCGATGAAGTCGTTGCAGCTTAATCCCGAAGTTACGACAATACGCTTCCGACATCCCCTTTCTGCAGAAAACGAAATGGCTCTATATCGCTATTTCAAGGCCGTGGAGTGCCTATGAGAATCATAGGCGGCACACTCAAGGGAAAAACCATATACCCTCCGATGGGCTACAAAGCCCGCCCGACGACTGATTTTGCACGGGAGGGGCTTTTCAACATCCTGGACAATGAATACGAATTCGAAGACCTTAAGGTGCTTGATTTGTTCGGAGGTACAGGAGCCGTTTCTTTTGAGTTCGCTTCCCGGGGGGCGGGACGCGTATGGTGCGTTGAGATGGCAAGGGAAAACGCTTCCTTCATCAAACGCGAGACTTCCCGACTGGGGCTGGGCAACGTTACCGTAGTGCGCGACAATGTATTCGACTTCCTTCCTATCTGCAAAGAGAAATTTGACATTATCTTTGCGGATCCTCCTTACGCCATTGAAGGACTGGACGGAATCCCGGACAAAGTTCTCGCACAAGATATTCTCCATCCCGGATGCTACTTCATCCTCGAGCACGGCGGAGAGCATTCATTCAAGGAACACCCATGCTTTGTGAAGGAACGCAGCTACGGCCGCGTGCACTTTTCCTTCTTCGTCCGCAAAGCCTGACGGCAGGCAGGAGGCGGCAGTCGGCGGGTCAAAGGCGACAGTGGCGGCTCAGAGCCCCAGGGACTTGGCTTCGTCCCAGAGGGCGTCAAGCTGGGCGAGGGTGCAGTCGCTGAACTTAAGGCCGCGCTTGAGGGTGTGCTCCTCAATGTAGTCGAAGCGACGGCGGAATTTGCTGCAGGCGCCGTTCAGGGCCGCTTCTGCGTCTACGCCGTAGAGGCGTGCGGCATTGAGGACGGCAAAGAGGAGGTCACCGAATTCTTCGGTGGCGGCGGGGAGATTTCTCGACTCGCCATGCTCGCTCGAAATGACAGAAGGCTCACCCGGAATGACAGAAGACTCGCCCGGAATGACAGAAGGCTCGGCGATGACTTCGCGGACCTCCCGGAGCTCTTCGAGGACTTTGTCCCAGACATCCTCGCGCTTCTCCCAGTCGAAGCCGCAACCGCGAGCCTTTTCCTGCATGGCGAGAGCCTTGAGCAGGGCCGGCATGGCATCGGGTATCCCCGCCATCACGGTACGGTTGCCACCCTTTTCTTTAGCTTTCACAAGCTCCCAAGTGTCGGCAATTTCCTTGGCAGTTGTCTGCGTACCTGCCTGAGGGCCAAAAACATGCGGATGACGGAACACCATCTTGTCACAGACATTGTTGATGCTGTCCGCAATGTCAAACTCTCCCCGTTCCTGCCCCATTCTGGCATAAAAAACCATATGGTAAAGCAGGTCTCCTATCTCCTTGCACTCCGCCGCCGCATCTCCTTTGAGAATGGCGTCGCTCAGCTCGTACACTTCCTCCTCCGTCAGCCTCCTGATCGATTCGGGCGTCTGTTCGGCGTTCCACGGGCACTTTTCCCGCAGCTCGTCCATTATGTCCAGCAACCGCCCGAAAGCGGCGAGCTTCCGGGCTCTGCTATGCATCGCCCTATGCTCGCCGCTGGCTACTTTTGACTGAAGGGCGTACCCCTCAGACTCCCCTGGTCGGCCTTCGGCCTCCTCACGTTTCTTCGAACGTACGGGCATAAAAGTCTATTTACTTACAAACATCACCGCCTCGGCGATGGAATTCAGCTTTGTATCTACGCTGTCGGCACGGCTCGCAAGGATACAAGGAGCGGTGGTGCCGACGAGCATACCGGCCTGGCGGACGCCTGTACAGAGTTTGCTGTTAGTTTTCCAGAATACATTGGCAGATTCGATATTCGGGAAGAGAAGGCAGTCGGCATCGCCTGCGACCTCGCTGCGAAGCTTTTTGATGGCAACGGATTCGGGGTCGATGCATACATCCAGGGCCAAGGGGCCGTCACCTATACAACCCGGAATCTGTCCGCGGTCACACATCTTGGCAAGCATTGCTCCTTCAATGCAGGCGGGCATTGAATCCAGCATCTGCTCTGAAGCGGCGACGAACGCAATCTTAGGCTTCTCTATACCGAAAGACTTGGCAACCCCCACAAGGAATCCTGCAATCTTCACTTTCTGACGGAAATCCGGCAGAGGCACGACAGCCATATCGGAGAAGAAGATAAGTTTGGGATACTGGGGATTCTCCACCACGCTTACGTGGCTCAAAAGGCCCTTGGGAGGCAGCAGTCCGGTCTCTTTGTTGAGTATGGCGCGCAAGAACTTGTCGGTGGAGCAAAGGCCCTTCATGAGCACGTCACCCTCGCCGTCGTGCACCATCTGCACAGCCTGGGCCACAGCTTTGAGTTCCACCGGATTGTTGACCACGGTAAACTTGTCCATGTCCAGTCCAAGCTTTTTGCATACCTCTTCTATCTTGGCTGCATCGCCAACAAGAGTAGCTTGTACGAAACCTTTTTCAACAGCTTTGTAAGCGGCCTCAATGGAATGCTCATCAACACCCCAGGCCACTACCATGCGCTTACAAATACCCTTAGTCTTGAGAGTCTCGAATACGTCGTTGAAATTCTTTATCATGATACTATTCTTCAATTGTTGATACTATTCTCATCGTGTCGCGGGCAATCACGAGCTCCTCGTCAGTGGGGATAAGGGCAACCTTTACCGTAGAGTCCGGAGTGGAGATAATGGTCTCGTCGTGAGCGTTTTCGTTCACCTCAGCATCTACCTTCACGCCCATATATCCGAGTTGCTCGCATACGCGGCGGCGCAGGCGGGGGTTATGTTCGCCTATGCCTGCGGTGAAGATGATAAGGTCAACTCCGTTCATCTCGGCAATGTAACCGCCCACCAGCTTCACTATATCAAATGTCAGCTTCTTGAGGACGATTTTTGCCTTGCGATCACCCTGCAGCGCAAGGGTATTCATATCGCGCGCATCGGAACTGACTCCGCTCAAGCCCAGGAAACCGCTCTTCTTGTTCATAATTTCGGTCATCTGGTCAGGCGTCAGGTTTTCCTTCTTCATAATGTAAGGAACGATGTTGGCGTCGATGATACCGCAACGGGTACCCATTATCATTCCCTCGAGCGGCGTGAACCCCATGGAAGTATCTATGCATTTGCCGTCTTTGATTGCAGTTACAGAGCTGCCGTTACCAATGTGGCAAGTGATTATCTTCGAATGCCCGAGATCGAGCCCCGCAAGCTTCGCCCCCCTCTGGGACACATACTGATGGCTGGTTCCGTGGGCACCGTACCGGCGTACGTGATACTTTTCGTAATACTCGTATGGAAGTGCGTACATATATGCATACGGCTCCATTGTCTGATGGAAAGCGGTATCGAAGGTCACCACCTGGGGAACGTCGGGCAGTACGTGCGTAACTGCGTGGATTCCCAGCAAGTGCGCAGGATTGTGCAGAGGTGCAAAGTCACAGCAGATTCCGATCTTCTCAAGCACATCGTCATCTACCAGTGCGCTTCCGCTGAAGAAATCGGCGCCTTGCACGATGCGGTGACCAACAGCTTCAATGTCGTCAAATGACTTCAGCACGCCGGACTCCGGGTCCACGAGAGCATCAAGCACAAGCTTCATTCCCACTTTATGATCAGGGATGGGGAGGTCTTTCCTGAAACCCTCCTTGCCTGTGGGTTTATGCGTAATAGTTCCTTCCGGCAGGCCGATTTTCTCTACCAGTCCTTTAGCGAGAATATCATAAACCTCATCGCTCTTCATATCCAGAAGCTGATACTTCACGGAAGAGCTGCCGCAATTGATTACCAGAATTATCATAATGAAAGTGAATTAATGGATTCAGTTTACAAAAATAATAAAAATATTGGCTAAATTGCAGCGCTTAAACAAGAAACTGTGAAAAACTACAGCGGAATCATTTTCCTGTCTTTCCCTTTCGCGGCAGGGGTTACGGCAGCGGCGCTCGCAGCCCATCCTTTCGGATGTGCACTGTGCAGCAGCGCGGCCGTTGTTGTCTCGCTCCTTCTCATCATCCACAATCCGGGCAGAAGCGAGCCGGGTATGGCTCTATTGTTCTTCTGCACCGGAGTATTTTGCTGGAGCAGTTTTTCCCTCTGCCCGCCGTTGCCTTCATTCAAGAACGTGCATGCCGGTGCCATCACTGAGATTCTGGACAGCATCCCGTTTGACGGCAAGCACAGTGGGGCCATTATAAAAGCGCTGCTCACGGGAGACCGCAGCAGCTTGCCAAGGGCGACGGTTTCGGCCTTCAGGCGAAGCGGGGCATCTCACATCCTTGCACTCTCCGGGTTGCATCTGGGAGTAATTTATGTATTCATAGGCAAAATACTGTCGCTGCTCGGCAATTCAAGAGGCGCCAGGATGCTTCGCGGGACTCTGGCAGTCGCCCTCTGCGGCGTTTACACCGCGGTTACCGGAGCTTCCGCCTCAACCGTCAGGGCATTTCTGTTCATATTGATTAACGAGACCGGGCGTTCATTGAGCGGAAGGGCAAGAAGTCCGCTGGGCACCTTCTGCACTGCGCTCACAATCCAGCTCGCAATAAATCCCTCGCTCATCTCATCGGCCGGCTTTCAGATGTCTTACCTGGCAATGCTGGGAATAACGGTCCTGTATCCGGCGTTGGAATCGTGGTATCCCGGAAGCTCCGGGAAGGATCCGCTGCGCGCCATTTGGAAAAGTGCTGCAATGTCGGTATCCTGCCAGGCCTTCACTGCTCCGGCGGCCTGGATACACTTTCACAGCTTTCCTCCTTATTTCCTGATTACCAACCTGATAGCCCTGCCGCTTACAGAACTGGTCATAGTTCTTGCCGCGATAGCCGCGTTGCTGGAGTTCGCAGGAATCTGTCCGCCGGTACTGGCTTATACCTGCGGGAAACTGGTTCAAATAATGGAATTCTGCCTGGAGACTATCGCGTCGCTTCCTTATTGACTGAAAGCCGGCGGACCTCATCCACTCCCGGGATTGTCGAGATGCTCTCCATAGTGAGATGAAGTTCATCAGCGGAGTGAACAGGAAACTCGATTATACAGGTTACTATTTCATCTTCAGTATAGGTGGAAAGCTGGGTCATGGAAAGATGCTGGCGTTCCACAAAGCAGTCGATGATATCCCGCAGCAAATGGTAACGATCTATTGCGACTATCTTTATCTTGACGGGGTAGGTACGTGACGGATCCGGGTCGAAGGCCACAGAAACAAGACTGTTTCCGTTCTCGGAAGCCAGTTTTATGGCCTGCGGACAATGGCGGCTGTGTATCGTAATCTCACCTTTGACATCCTTGAATCCTATCACTTCCTCACCGGGAAGGGGCTCGCACTCAGGGCAGAGGGTATATTCCTGCACAGACCCCGCCCTAAGCAGGTCGTGAAGGCGTTTGCGGGCCTTGTATGTCTTGGCATAGTTGAGCCACTCGCGTTTAGGCACCACGTCCTCAGAGGTGCCTATTTCAACGCAGTCGCCCCTGTGGAGTTCTGTTTTAATAGGACTAAGGGCTCCGTTGATGCGGGCGAACTTGGCGTGCTCGCCTATCTCTGAATGCACTTCGAAGGCGAAATCGAGGGCCGTTGCGCCCTTGGGCAGGATGATACCTTTTCCGCCCGGAGTGAATGCCAGGATGTCTTCATTGTACAGTGAAGAACTTACGCTGTCCATGAAGATATATCCGTCACCGCTCTCGGCAATGTTCTGCAGGACAGCCTTGAAGCGCTCCAGCCAGCTTTCGTCCCGCTCTACCACGCAGCCCAGGCGGGCGTTGCGGTGCATACGCTCCGAGGCTATATGCAGTTCCTCCCATACTCCGGCTTTATTGAGCATCTGAACGTGAAAGCTCTGGTACCCGTTGTCTTTGGGGTTGTCTATATAGTTTACAACGCTGCCGGGACGCTCTTTGAAATAAGACGAAAGGCAGGAATAGATGAACAATGTAGTATCTTTCTCGGCATTCTGGGATCTGTTCCATTCCTGTATAGGCTCATAGATGATGCGTACAAAATGCTTGAACTCCACGTGCGAAAAGTCGCAGTGCTTCTCCCGCATATCACGCCAGATGCTGTAAGGACGGCGGTAGCGTATCTCGGTCCGCGCGGGGATACCGATCGACTTGAAGATATCGTTGATCTGGTCCGTAAACTCCTTCAGCGTGCCGGCAGTCCGTATACGGTCATCTTCCAACTGGCGCTCTATCTGCTCGAACTCCCTTGGGCAACGGAAGCGGAAAGACAGGTTCTCCATTTCCGTCTTCACATAGTACAGGCCCAGGCGGCCGGCGAGCGGGGCATAAAAGAAATCCGTCTCTCCTGCAATCTTCATCTGCTTGTCCGGACGCATACTGTCCAGGGTGCGCATATTGTGAAGACGGTCACTCAGTTTGACAAGGAGGGCACGGATGTCGAAATGAACGGATTCCAGTATCTGACGGTAATTATCTACCTGCTTGGTGTGCTCGTAGTTATGCTTCTTCCGCTTGGTTACGACATCTACCAGGAATGCAACGTCATCCCCAAAACGGGCGCGTATGTCGTCGAGAGTAAAATGCGTGTCTTCCACCACACCGTGGAGGAAGGCTGCAATCACGGTGTTGGCATCCAGCTCCAGTTCTTCCGCAGCAATGGTAGCCACGGCTATAGGGTGCACGATATAAGGCTCGCCTGTGTTGCGCTTCTGGCCTTCGTGAGCTTCAAGCGCAAGCTCGAATGCATCCTTGATACGCTGCAGGTCCTCTGCAGACACTCTTGGCGCCATCACGTCGAAAACGTGCGCGGCAGCTTTCAGTATCGTGTCGTTTTTTTCCATCTACTTGATACAACGCACGTTGGCAGCAAAGGAATCCTTGCTTGCAGTGCCTACGAAAACGTTGTCGTACTCTTTGTAAATATAGCGGTAAACTCCCTTTCCTCCGTACTCGTCGGAAGTCCAGAAAGCAGCGTAGTCAAGGTCGCCGGTAAACTCATATTGATCTCCCGTAATGTTGGCGTAACCAACAGGAATGGCGCTGATGGCTTCGTCTTTTATATTGACGGCCCTGTAGTAGTCCCACATCACCGTGCCGTTGAAATAGGCCTTTACCATAAGTTTCCCGGCTCCGGAAGGAGACGTCTCCATGGGCTTCAGGCTGTCTGGAGCGCCTACGGTCTTGAGAAGGTTCACCCAGTCCGACTCGGACGGGAGCCTCCAGCCTTCAGGGCAAGCCGTCTGTGCTTCTTCCCAAGTGTAGTACCCTCCGAAGATGTTCTGCATGGCAGGACTGTTAGCAAACGAATGTCCGAAGACTTCACGGCCATTGTCGTCCCTGCGTATCGTGCGGAGGTTGTTGCGCATCCACTCCTGGCCGGCTATCTTTTGCACGTAATACTCCTGGCCGTCTATCCACACCCTGTAATCATCGAGGTGCCTTCCGAGTCCGGTAAGCGTTTTAGTCTCGCTCACAATCACGAAAGTAATCGTCCCGGACTTGACATAGTACTTGTCTGAAGACTCAATCGGGTAGGCGGTGCAGGTGAGGATAAAGGTGCCGGTGGTGTCGGGAACTTCATAACTGTAGGTTGCGCCGGCTCTGAGGGTATCCTTGATTCCGGTAATCGGGGCGGTGAAATAGTAGCCTATCCCCGTTCCGTCCGGAGCCGTAACGCCGCCGGGCGAAAAGGTGAATGTATCCCCGGACTTGACATAGGAATCCATATTGTGATCCACCTTCATAGTACCGGTGAGCGACTCCTTGGTTTCCTCTTTCTTCTTACAGGAGAAACAGACCATCAGGGCAAGGGCCGCAGTTAATATGCTGATGTAGTGGAGTTTCATCATTCTTTATTTACAATTTGCAAATATGCATAATTTTACGCGAATTTCCGCTACCTTTGTACAAATAGTTTGCCGAAAATGAAGTTCAAAACCATACTTGCAGCCATTTCAGCGATTGTATTCAGCTCATGCTCCGGTCATTATGAGACCGTAAGCGGGTACGCCCAGGGAGGTGTTTACAGCGTGAAATACAATTCAAAGGGCGTAAAAACGACTCGAAACGAGGTCCATAAAAGTATAGAAGGAATACTGGAAGCCGTCGATACCACCCTGTCCGGATACAACAAGAAATCCCTGCTGAGCCGCAGGAATGCAGGCGAGGATGTAGAGCTAAACGAGATGTTCCTGGACATCATGGAAAAGGCGGAATACTACAAATCGCTGAGCGAAGGCGCCTTCGATGCCGCGGCCGGCCCGCTGTTCGACATATGGGGGTTCGGATTCACTTCCGACACTCTGCCGTCTGACGAACGCATAGCAGAGGCCGTCGAACGTTGCAAAAAACAGGAAGTGCTCAATTTCAACGCTATAGCTCAAGGTTACAGTTGCGACCTGATTGCCGGATACCTTCACTCGATAGGCGTAAAGGATATGCTGGTAAACATTGGTGAGATCTATTGCGAAGGCCTGAATCCCTCCGGAAAAGGGTGGACCATAGGAATAGACCTTCCCTTGGACGGCAACAATAACCCGGGGGAGCAACTCGCCGGCACCTGGCAGTCCGACGGAGGCGCACACGGCGTGGTAACCTCAGGGAACTATCGCAAATTCTATATCCGGGACGGAAAGAAGTACGCCCATTCCATTGACCCCAGGACCGGACGTCCGGTGGAACACAACCTGTTGAGCGCCACTGTTATAGCGCCAACAGCCACAGAGGCGGACGCACTGGCCACCTTCTTCATGGTCATAGGCATGGAAAAGGCCGCCGCCTGGTTGGAATCTCACGAAGGGACAGAGGCCTGCCTCATCGGTGCAGACAGCACCTGGAAATCACCTGGCTTCCAGCCGTAACACCCTGTCGGCGTACGTTGTGGCCGCAGGACGGTGGGTAATGCACAGAATCGTCTTGCTCCCGTGATACTTTGCACCCAGGCGGGACAGCATCTCAAGCTCGGTGTCAGCATCAAGGGCGGATGTAGCCTCATCCAGCACAAGGATGCCCCCGGGGCGAAGCAGGGCACGCGCAATAGCGATCCGCTGGGCCTGGCCCTCGCTCAATCCGCCGCCCGTCTCTGCGCAGACGGTATCAAGCCCGTCCTGCAGCTCATAGACGAAGTCGGCGGCAGCCAGATGCAACGCTTCTTCAAGGCGCCCTTCGCTTGCAGACGGGTCCGCCATCAGCAGGTTTTCCCTGATAGTACCGCTCATAAGGCTGTTACCCTGAGGCACATACATGAAATTGCAGCGGGTGCGTACTCCGGATGTCACTTCCTGTCCCCCGTCATGCTCATACAGCAGAACCCGTCCGCTGTCCGGCTGCAGAAGCGCCATAATAATGCGCACCAAGGTAGATTTCCCAGCCCCCGTCGAGCCCACGATGGCGGTCATCGTACCGGGTTTGAAATCGAAATCCAGCCCCTTTACCACAGCATCGCGTGCTCCTTCGTAGGTGAAGCTGAGGTTTTCCACCCGCACCCCGGGAGCTCCTGCAAGTACTATGTCGCCGTCCTCTTCTTCCTGAGCGGCGTTTTCCAGGTCGAGCAGACGGTCTTCCGAGGAAAGGGCCCTTATGAATGAAGGGATCTGGGTAGCCAGGGCGGCAACGGGCCTCTGCACCTGACCTACCAGCTGCAGGAAGGCCACCATGGTACCGTAGGTAATGGTCCCGTCCTTCAAACCGAATACGCCCCAAAGGAATACCAGCGCATATCCGGCGGCGAATCCAAGGTGCATGAAGCCCCTCGATACCGCATTGTAGTTGAGCCTCTCTATGGTTTTGTCGTACACGACGCCCTGCATCCCGGAAAGTTTCTCCATTACCTTTCCGGCAGCTCCAAGCATACGCACCAGAACCCTTCTCTGGATATTCTCCTGCATATGTTCCTGGACTTTGGCATCGGCAGCGCGAATCTCCCCGGTAAGAGCTCGTAACTTCCTAAAAAACAACCGGCTGCACACAACGGCCACAGGCATTATCAGGAGCAGTATCCAGGCCAGGCCGGGCTGAAGAATGAAGATGTACACGGAAGCGCCGAGAAGCTGGACCACCGTTACCACAACCTCGGGAAGGGTGACACAGATAAAATCCGTGACCACACGTATATCTTCCTCCAGGCGGTTCACGGTATCTCCACTGTGGAGTTTATCCCGTCCGTTCCAGGTACTGTAAATCACCTTCCTGAATATGCCGGCCCGCATTCCGTTCTGGGCCTTGACGACTATTACGCCCTGCCAGTAACTGGCGCCTACGCGCGAAATCACCTGCAGCAGCATTATGCCCAGCAGAAGCAGCACAAACGCACCGAGGTCTCCGGGCACATCTCCGGTGGCAACATCCACCACTTTCTTGGAAGCCCACACGAACGCCAGGGATGCGGATACCCCCACCAGCCCGATCAGGCCGCTGAGAAGCACGCGGAAACGATGCGGACGGAGCGTCCGCATCAGGCCCCTGAAGCACTCGCGGAAAGGCCTCATTATTCAGCTGCGATTCCGGCCTCTATCCACTTCTGAGCTATAACCTCAGAGTCTTTAAGCGCGGTTTCCGGGTCAACCTCGTAACGCTCTACCAGCAGATCCGCAAGAGTCTGGGCGTCGAATTCCTTCCCCTGCACCGAGCTCCACAGATAAGCTGCAGACTCGTTGAGGGATATCATTTTGTTGAAGTTTACGTTCGTGATGTTCTCCGCGGTAATAATATACTCTTTGGCAAGAGAGCGGAGGATAAATCCTTCTACTGTTTTCATAAAAATTTAACTCTTCTGTATATTCCTAAAAAATAGCGTCTTACGATACGCGGAGCAGATACCCAGAGGCGGCTTGCCCGCTTAAAACCCGCTTTGGTGCAGTCGAAGCGGATTCTGTCGCCACAAAGTATCGCCTCCACCGTACCACGGATGTCCCCAAGCGTACAGGACTCGGTGGCGTCCAGGTTCCCGTCTCCCTTGAGCGTTACATTATCACCGTCCAGCGCGAGCACCCTGTGAAGCACGTAACGCTTAGTGGGCAGCAGGCTCAGCACTATGTCGCCCACCTCGACGGAAGGGCGCCGTAGCAGCCTTACGCTGTCCCTCTCGCCTCGTATGAACGGAGACATGCTGGAGCCTTTGGTCATTATCACTACAGAGTGCCCTTCATCCAGCAGACGGGACACCTCTCCAAGCATTACGGAGTTGGGCAGTATGACTTTTCTGGTGTTCATTTGAGCACTTCTGCGGCACAAACCCTTGCAGCTTCTTCATCCGGCCGGCATTCAAGCACATAGCAGGGCACCGTCGTCACCGCACGTTCCAGGGTGGAGTGCAGGCCGTCAGCAATGCCCCTGTCGGCCTTGAACCCGGAACAGGACGAGTAAAGAAGGGCGTATGACTTAAGCAGGTTGAGCGGGCTTATCTTGTTTTCCGGGGCCCGCTGGATGCGGACAAAAGCGCCCACGGGAGCCTCTATATTACGGTAGCAGGGCGTCTTTCCGCTCCAGGGAGTACCGTAGGCTATCACCCTTCCGTCGGGCCAGGCCCGCACAACCGGATTGTCGTCGTTCATCAGCTCGCTGCCAGGTATATGTTTGAGCCACAAGCTGCTATGAGTACTCTTCCCGGTGCCGCTCTTCGCCAGGAACAGGAAAGCCTTCCCGGAATTGCTCACCATGGACGCGTGCAGCTCGAGAGTGTCGAGAGGTGCGGACCGGAAAGCATAAAGCAGCATCATGGAGTTGTTTATGCCGAACACGGCATCCGAAACCCGCCTGTTGTCCAGAAACAGGAATCCCCGGCTGAAATCTCCGGAGGCGCGCAGGTGCGAAGAGAAAGGGATGTCCCTGTCGGGAGTCATATCGAAAGACCATCCTTCGTCGGTCTTGAAGAGCTTGATTACGGTCTCCCCAGGCTCAGTAGGAGCGTCGTACATTATCTTGCGCGAAGGCTCCGGCTCGAACTGCCCGCCCAGGACCAGCGTCAGGTGGAAAAGCACGCCGCCGGCATCTCCTTCCACTTCGAAGGGATCGTACTGGCCGAGCCTGGACCATAAAGAACAGGAATCAGGCATTTCCAGCGAAAAAAGGTGCTCGGCGACTTTGAAATACTTGGTCATATCAAACCACAAATATACGAATTTATATTGAGAGATTTGTTTTTTTAGTTTCGTTAGAAAACCGTATATTTGCTTTTTAGATTAAATCAATCAAAAATGGAAGAAAGTACTAACAATATCGGGCTGGATTACAACACTGAGCGAGAGAGGCTTGAGATGCCCGAATACGGACGCAACGTGCTCAAGATGGTGGAAAAGATGAAACAGATTCCGGACCGCGACAAGAGAAGCGAGCAGGCCCGTGCCATCGTGAAGGTCATGGAGCTTCTGAATCCCCATGTGCGGCAGCTGGAAAACTATGACCATAAGCTTTGGGATCATCTTTATATGATTGCAGGATTCGACCTGGATGTGGACTCCCCCTATCCTTCGCCTGCAGCCGAAGAATTCAGCACCCGCCCGGTGCCCATTCCGATGAAGGAAGAAAAAATCAAGGCGACCCACTACGGACGGAACATAGAAAAGATCATCAACCTGCTCTGCGACGAGCCCGAAAGCGAAATAAAGAACGAGATGATACGCTCCCTGGCCATCTATATGAGGCAGCAATATCTCATCTGGAACAAGGACAGCGTGTCCGACGAAACCATATTCAACGACATTGAGAAGCTTTCCGACTACCGTCTCAAGGTCCCGGAGGGCATAAAGCTGCAGCAGATCAGCAACGATGCCAACTTCTCACGCCCCGGCCTGAACATAAACGTGGGGCAGGGCGGCGGAAAGAACCGTAACGGACACCGCAAGAACAACAAGGGCAAAAGGAAATAAATGAAAGCACCTGCATTCATACGAAACTGGGACGAAAGCCAGAAGGCCTCCGCAATAAAGCTTCTGGGCTTCTGCGTTGCCGCAGTCACAATATTCATATTCATAGCTATTGTGTCGTATCTGCTGCATTGGAAGCAGGACATGAGTTTTGTAACCGGCCAGGAGGTCGCCAACGCGGCCGGGTCGCTGGGATACCGCACCGGAAAATTCTTCGTATGCGATTTCCTCGGTCTTGGAAGCATAGCACTGCTGCTCATCCTGGTAATTATTTCCGTAAAGCTCATAACGGGAAAATGGATCCTCTCTTTCGCAAGGACCCTGCTCCTGACCCTTACCGGTGCTTTCGCAGCCTCGCTTCTGCTGGCTTATGCAGGTAAGCTCGCGGGGCTGGGCACGGCCTTCGGCGGCGGTCTCGGAGGAGCCTGCGGATCGTATATCATAGACTGGGGATGGAGAGTCATCGGCGCCATAGCCACGGCTATCGTAGTGCTCCTGGTAATCGCCCTCTGGCTTTTCTTTACATCCGGTCGCTTCAACCGCTTCCTCGCCGGCCTGTGGAGCCGCAAGCCCCTGGAAGAGACAGAAGAGGAACGGGCCGAAGATGAGCGCCGCAAACAGGAGGAGCAGAGAGAGCGGGAGGAACTCCGGCGCAGACGCGAAGAGGAAAGAGAAGAAGAACGCCGGAGAAAACAGGCAGAGAAAGAAGCGCGGCGGCAGAAAAAGGAAGAAGAAACCGCCGTTACACCCTCTGATACTGACGACACAGACGACATAGTAGTAGAAGATACCAGCGAGTTCAACACCGAAATCGAGAAGGAGCTCAAGCCCATTGACAACCGCCTCGACCCGCCGGACGGACTGCCAAAATTCAACTTCCCCCCTTCGCTGGAACTGCTTCAGTCCTACGAGAACGGGCGCAACGAGGTGTCCAAGGAGGAACTGGTGCGGAACCGCAACAAGATACGGGCGGCGCTTGCCAACTACAAGATTCAGGTGAACGACGTAACCGCAATTGTAGGACCCACGGTAACCTTGTACAAGGTTTACCCCGCCCCCGGAGTCAAGATAGCAGACATCAAAAAGCTCCAGGACGACATAGCCATGTCCCTCAGGGCCAAGGGTGTACGCGTAATCACTCTGGAGGACTCGGTGGGCATAGAGGTGGCAAACGACTTCTCTTCTATCGTCCCCCTGAAGGCCCTCCTCAACGACGACGCATTCCGGCAGAGCAAGGCCGAGCTTCCGGTAGCGATAGGTTACACCATCACCGAAAAGGTAAAAGTGTTCGACCTCGCGGATGCGCCTCACCTTCTGATTGCGGGCGCCACAAAACAAGGTAAGTCTGTAGGACTCAACGTGATAGTGAGCTCCCTGCTGTACAGCCGTCACCCCTCCGAACTGAAGTTCGTATTCATCGACCCCAAGATGGTGGAATTCTCCGCCTACGCCAAACTGCTGCACCACTATCTGGCAGTCCTGCCCAGCGCCGCCAGCGAGGAGGATGAAATGAACAACGCCATAGTCAAGAAGCCGAAGGACGCGGAGAAGATCCTGCGCTCCGTGTGCATTGAGATGGACGAACGTTACGAGCTGCTGTCCAAGTCGGGCGTGAACAAGATTACTCTCTACAACGACAAGTTCCGCCAGCACCACCTTCGCAGCGACCAGGGGCACCGTTTCCTGCCGTATCTCGTCGTCGTCGTTGACGAGTACGCAGACCTCACGATGACCAGCGGCGGAGGCCCGGACGCCAAGGCCGCAGGAAAGAGCATCACCAACTCCATCATACGACTCGCCCAGAAAGGCCGCGCCGCAGGTATCCACGTGATCCTTGCCACCCAGAGGCCTTCCGTGGATGTGATTTCCGGCCTCATCAAGAGCAACTTCCCTATGCGAATCGCATTTCGCGTAGCATCCAGGGTGGACTCCACCACAATCCTCGATGCACCGGGAGCCGAAAAGCTGATAGGTAAAGGCGATATGCTGTTCTCTGCCGGCATAGACACCGAACGCATACAGTGCGGCTATGTAAGCGGAGAAGAAATAGACAGCATCAACAAGTTCATCAGCGACCAGAACGGTTACGGCAAGAGCTACAACACCCCTTATTACCTACCGGACGTAGAGGAGTCCTCCGAGAGCGGAGGCGGTGGCGGAGGCGACATGTCGGATGTCGACGAACGCTTCCGCGAGGCGGCCGAGCTGGTGGTTACCACACAAAAAGCATCGACTTCCTATCTTCAGACGCGTCTCGGTATGGGATTTGCGAAAGCTGCCCGTGTAATGGGACAGCTTGAGACGGCGGGAGTGGTAGGACCACAGGAAGGCGCAAAACCCCGACAGGTCCTCGTACCCGACCTCAACAGCCTCCAGAGCATACTTGACAGCCTTGGAAAATGATGAAAAAGTTTGTGTTCATACTGTTCGCAGTCCTGAGTCTCCCCGTATTGGCGCAGGATGGGGCGGAATACGTAAAAACGCTTGTAGAAAACAACCGCGTGAGCTTCAGCTACACCCTGTCGCCCAAGGGGCACAAAAAGGTGAAGATGGAGGGGAAGGCAGTAATCGATGGAGATTGCTACCGGCTCCACGGCAATGAGCTGGAGATTGTATGCGACGGGCAGACCAAGTGGACAATAGACGTCGCCGCAAAGGAAGTGTACATAGAGACTGCGGAAAGCACCCGTGACTTTATAGCCAACATGCCGGGGTGGATAGGCAATGTAAAAGACTTGAAAGTGTCCGGCTCTACCATAAGCGGCACCTACGAAGATGCTTCCCAGGGCCAGGCCATGACTTTCAAGTTCAGTTCCATAAGCAGCTCGCCCCTCAGCGGCAGTACGGAAGGGTTTTCGTACGATGCAGCCTCCCTGGGCGGCGACTGGGTTGTCACAGACCTGCGATGAAGGTTTGCGTCGGTCTTTCAGGAGGTGTCGACTCCAGCGTCGCGGCCCTTTTGCTGAAGAGACAGGGCTACGACGTTTTCGCTATGTTCATGCAGAACTGGCACGACACCGAAGGCACGCTGCATGGAGACTGCGAATGGGAAGAAGACAAATATGTGGCCGAGCTGGTTGCCAGGAAGATAGGCATACCTTTCTACTTCGTGGACCTTTCGGCTGAGTACCGCCGGCGGGTGGTGGATTACATGTTCGACGAGTATTCGAAGGGCCGTACGCCCAATCCGGACGTGCTGTGCAACAGGGAAATCAAATTTGACGCATTCCTCAAGAAAGCCCGCGAACTTGGGGCGGATATGGTAGCGACCGGGCACTACTGCCGCAAGGAAGAGATTGCAGGTGCGGACGGTACCCGCCAGTGGAAACTTCTGGAGGGGATAGACCCTGGTAAAGACCAGAGTTATTTCCTGTGCCAGCTCAATCAGGAACAGCTTTCCCGGGCCCTCTTCCCCATCGGCGGCCTGCTGAAATCGGAAGTCCGCGCCCTCGCGGCGGAAGCGGACCTGCCATCGGCCGACAAGAAAGACTCGCAGGGCATCTGCTTCGTGGGCAAGGTGGATCTTCCGGTCTTCCTGCAACAGAAGCTCAAGCCGGTGGAGGGAGACGTTGTAGAGGTGTTCGATGCATATTACGCCGACTCCGCAAAATACCGCCGCGATTTGGAGTTTCTCGGAAATGCCGCCCGTAACGGGTGGGACAGCCTTGGCGAAGAAGAACTGCAGGAGCTGGCTACACCGATGGATTACAGCGATATACGCTTTGAGACGGAAACCTACCGCAGCGGAAAGCACCATACAAGGAAAACGCGCTACAAGGCCAATCCGTGGGGCGTTGTCGCAGGCCGTCACGAGGGAGCCCAGTTCTATACAAACGGGCAGCGAAAGGGGCTGGCCATAGGCGGTCACGCCAATCCCCTCTTCGTGATAGCCACCGACATTGCGGAGAACCGCATATACGTAGGCGAAGGGGAAAACCATAAAGGGCTGTTCCGAAGTGTGCTCCGAATAGCGCCGGACGAGCTGCACTGGATGCGGCCGCAGCTGGCCCTGCCGCCCGGCGGAAGCTTTCGCTGCCGCTGCAGGATACGCTACCGCCAGCCCCTGCAGGATTGCACGCTGCTGATGCGGGAGGGCGGCCTTTTCGTCTGTTTTGACGTTCCCCAGCGCAGCATCACACCCGGGCAGTTTGCAGCTTTTTACGCCCTTCAGGATCCTTCAGACCCATACGACGCCCCGGAGCTTCTGGGAAGCGGCGTCATTTGACAACAGCGCCTTCCGCGGCGGCGAGAGAAAGAATAATGAGAAGACTGACGATAATAATTGCAACTGCGCTGCTGGGTATTCCGGTGGCGGGGCAAAGCATCTACCGGCAGCCCTCGGATGCCAGTCACCCGACCGCACCGCAGGTTCCGGCCTATGCCGTTTTCGCGGGAGACACTATCCGCTTCGATACGGCCGAGAAATACGAGCGTATGGACCGTGAACTCCTTGCGTTCACCTATATGCAGAGCAACTCCACCCTTATGCTGAAGCGCTCCGGACGGTGGTTTCCCTTCATCGAGGCCATGCTGAAGGATAACGGCATACCGGACGACTTCAAATACCTGTGCGCCATAGAGAGCAACCTGGACCCGAAGGCGGTTTCCGTGACGGGGGCCACGGGGCTGTGGCAGTTCACCAAGGTAACCGCGCGGGAATTCGGGATGGAAGTGAGCGCCGAGGTGGATGAACGCTACAACGAAGAGAAGGAGACTATCGGAGCCTGCGCCTACCTCAAACGCGCTTACGCAAAGTTCGGAGACTGGACGGCCGTGGCAGCCAGCTACAACTGCGGCATCGCGGGCGTCTCCAAACGCATGGAAGCGCAGAAGCAGAGCTCTTTCTTCGACCTGCTGCTGCCGGAAGAAACGTCGCGATATGTTTACCGCATACTCGTGGCCAAGATGTTCTTCGAAAATCCCGAGGCGTTCGGATTCAATGTACCGGACCGTTATAAGCCCATGGAGATCAGCCGGAGCGTTCTGGTATCCGGAGAGATACCCAGTCTCGTAGATTTTGCCGCGCAGTACGGGGTGAGCTACGCACAGCTCAAGAGGGCCAATCTCTGGCTGCGTTCCGACAAGATCACCAATAAAGACAGGCGCACTTACCGCATACTCATTCCCAAACCTGCGCAATGAACAAGACAATAAAAACTGCAGCGGGTGCACTGCTTCCTCTGCTGGCCGGATGCTCATCTCAGGAAGCTCCGCACAATCTTCCCAACATTCTTCTCATTGTCGCCGACGACCTCGGCATAGGCGATGTAAGCTGCTACGGTATGGGGCGGATCAACACTCCCAACCTGGATTCGCTTGCAAGCCTGGGAGTACGCTTCACAAACGCATACGCCACTTCGGCCACATCCACACCGAGCCGCTATGCGCTGTTTACCGGTCTCTACCCCTGGACCAATCCCGACGCCAGGATACTGCCGGGAGACGCCCCCCTGATTATTCCCACCGACATCCCTACGCTTCCCAAGATGCTGCAGGAAGCGGGCTACAGAACTTCCGCCATCGGCAAATGGCACCTTGGCATGGGAAACGGCAATCCGGACTGGAACGCGCCCATCAGTCCATGTGCCAACGACATCGGCTTTGACTATTCCTGCCTGATAGCCGCTACGAACGACCGCGTGCCCACGGTATATGTAGAAAACGGCCGCGTACTGGGGTTGGAAGAAGACGATCCGCTGTTCGTGAGCTACGAGCATAATTTCGAAGGAGAGCCTACCGCCCTGAGCAATCCGGAGATGCTGCGGCTGGGCTGGCATCACGGGCACAACTGTTCCATCGTGAACGGTGTACCCCGGATAGGATACATGAAGGGCGGCAGGAACGCGATATGGAACGATGAAGACATGGCAGACTACTTCTGCTGCCTCGTGAAAGGGGAAATCGACAGGCAGAAAAACAGCGGCCGCCCGTTCTTCATTTATTACGGCCTGCATGAGCCTCATGTGCCCAGACTTCCCCACCAACGTTTCCAGGGTGCGACCGGATACGGCACCCGCGGCGATGCAATCGTTGAGGCCGACTGGTGCGTGGGAGAGGTACTCCGGCATCTGGACAAAGAAGGCCTGCTGGACAATACCCTGGTCGTGTTTACCAGCGACAACGGCCCCGTGCTGCAGGATGGTTACCTGGACGGGGCTGAAGACTTGGTTGCCGACCACACCCCGGCCGGAATATACCGCGGAGGCAAATACAGCCTCTTCGACGGCGGTACCCATATCCCCCTTATTGTCTATTGGAAAGGGCATACACGTGCCGGAGTCTCCAGGGCCTTCGTTTCCCAGCTGGACTTTTACGCCTCGGCAGCCCGACTCGCCGGACAGGAAGTGCCCGAAGGGCTGGACAGCAAGGACCTTTCAAAGGCTTTCCTGGGGCGCGACGCCAAAGGCCGTGACGAACTGATTCTTGAGGCCAAGAGCCGACTTGCGCTCAAACAGGGCGATTACGTGCTCATACCTCCGTACAAGGGGGCCAAAGTACGCAAGACTACGGGGACAGAACTGGGCAACTTCGAATCCTGGTCCCTGTTCAACCTGTCTGAAGACCCCCACCAGGAGCACGACCTGAGCATCGAGGAACCGCAGCGCCTGCAGCAGATGAAGGACGAGTTCTTCAGACTCGCCGGCAGCCATTACGACTACGATATCACCGCTCTGATGAATCAGAAATAGGAAGGCCGGAAACGGCGGCGGCGGCAGCGGCGGCGCAGCGTATGCCGTCTATGGCGCTGGAGACTATGCCTCCGGAATAGCCGGCGCCTTCTCCTGCGGGATATACGCCCGGCAGGCCAATGGCTTCCATGGTTTCGGGATCCCGCGGAATACGAACTGGCGACGACGTTCTGGACTCGACGCCAAGCAGCAGGGCCGCATTGGTGTAGTAGCCCTTCATCTTTACCCGCGGGAATGCTTTCTGAAGGCGCTGAGCCACAATTGGAGGGAGGAGTTCGTGCAGCGGGGCGCTGATTACTCCGGGGTTGTACGAAGTGGGCGGCATCTTCTTGCTGAGGCGGCCGAGGCAGAAGTCTTCCATCCTTTGTGCGGGGGCAGCCATGGGATTCTGCGACAGGTCTTTCTCGCCGCTGCAGCGCCGCTGTTCGCAGTAATCGAACATTGTTTTTTCTACTTCGCGTTGGAAGTCCAGCAGGCGGAATGGGCTGTCGCCCTTCACGTCTTCGGGTTCTATCTGTACTACGACGCCGGCGTTGGCGAATTTGCCGTTGCGGGCGGAGTTGGACATGCCGTTGAGCACTACCGTTCCGGGCTCGGTGGAGGATGGGACCAGTATGCCGCCGGGGCACATGCAGAAGGAAAATACGCCGCGGCCGTCCACCTGCTCCACAAAGGAGTATTCGGCTGCGGGGACGCCGGGTTTCCAGGTACCGTGGTACTGGTGGAAGTTGATTTTCTCCTGCGGGTGCTCTACGCGTACCCCGAGTGCGAAGCCCTTGGCTTCCAGGGGTACGCCATTGGCGTCCAGCATTTCGTAAACATCGCGGGCGGAGTGGCCGGTGGCGAGGATTACGCTGCATCCCCGGAATTCCCGGCCGTCTGCGGTTTTGACTGATATTTGTTCGGCTTCGCCCAGCTCGCGGGGATCGCCATCCGGCTGCATTCGATCCGAAGCGGCGGCAGTTTGCCCCTGAGCGGACTCCGCTTCGCTCCGGCCCCTCCCATCGCCATCTACGTCACCGCTGCGCGATAACTTGCTGTCGACGGGCCCCTCCCCCTGCCCGTGTCCGGGGGTGGACACGCCGTTCAGGGGCAACTGCCGCCCGCTGCCGCTGAGCGAAGCAGTAGAGTCTTGATAGTTTATGCTGACAACTTTGGCTCCAAAATAATACTCTCCGCCATGTTCGATGATGCAGCGGCGGATATTCTCTACGACCGTCGGCAGCTTGTCGGAGCCGATGTGGGGGTGGGCGTCGATGAGTATGTCTTTGCTGGCGCCGAAGGCTACCAGTTGGTGGAGCACTTCGCGGTTGTCGCCACGCTTGGAGGAGCGGGTGTAGAGTTTGCCGTCGGAGAAGGCTCCGGCGCCGCCCTCGCCGTAGCAGTAGTTGGATTCGGGATTCACCACCCCCTCGCGGGAGAGGCGCGCCATGTCGAACTTGCGCTCGTGCACATCTTTGCCGCGCTCCAGCACGATGGGCTTGAGGCCCAGGGTGAGTAGTTTGAGGGCTGCGAACATACCTGCCGGGCCCGCGCCCACGACTATCACGGCCGGAGCGTCATGTACGTCTTGATATGGCGCCTGCACGTAGGTATCAGGCTCCTCCCCGGGGCCGTAAGCCTCGTACTGATAGCGCCATACAGGCTCTTTGCGGGCGTCGATGGAGCGTTTGCGCAGCACCCACTTCATCCCGGCCGCCTTGGCCTCGATTTCTTTCAACCTCGGCTCCCTGGTGAGCGGGCAAGTTATCTCGAATTCTTTCATACTGTTGCAAAAATAGCAATAAAGAATCGGAAATATGAAAGAATCCGATGTGATATCCGCAGCAGCGAGCCGAAGTTGCCCCGAAGACCTTTCTGCGACGGAGCAGCTGCGGACGGCCTGGAATGACAACTGATTCGGGAGTAAAATCATTACAATTGTTCCCGAAAGGCACATATTTAGCTGATTCGGGAGCAAAAGCGGCAGTTTTGCTCCCGGAAGGGGCTCAGGGCGTAACCTCCACCACCCGGTCTTCGGGGACATACCAGATGTAGCCGCGGACGGGGGTGCGGCCCATCTGGCGGTAGAGCTTCATGTAGCGGCGGACCTGCCACAGGTACGCTTCCTTTTCGGCGCCGAACTTATAGTCGATGATTACGGTGCTGCCGTTGGCAGTGGTCACCACGCGGTCGGGGCGGTGAAGGCTGCCGTCGGCGGCATAGACCGAGACCTCGTTGCGGGCGGCGCGGGCAGCGGAGAACCACTCAGGGTGGGCCTCCATGCGTGCCGTCAGCATAGCCCGTGCTTCCGCATCCATGCCCGGCGGCAGGTCGGCGGCAGAATCAGCCACAGCAAGAGCCGCATGCAGCTCGATGCCCCGCAGGCGCCCGGAGGCCTCGGCACCCGTGTGCCCGTCTTCGCCGAAGTAGTCGCAGGCGTCTTCCGATGCACGCAGGCGGCCGTCCAGCGGCACCGAAGCAAAGGATGCCTGCAGAGTCATGCCGCCGGTTGCGGCTTTTCGCTGCATGGCGTTAAAATCGTACGGCTCCCCGTAACTCTGCTCCTCAAAGCATCCGCCCCACGCATAAAGCATTTCAGAGAAATTAGACCAGGCTATATCCTGGCCCTTCTTCAGCTTGGCAATCTTGTCTTTAGCCGGCATCTTGGCTATTACATGCAGGCTCTTGGAGGCCCTGGTGAGGGCTACATATACAAGGTTCAGGTTGTCTACCAGCTGCAGCTTCTTCTCCGCTTCCCAGTCGGTGGCAAAGAGGGTATTCTGCGACGAGCCGCTGAGCGGAACCGGATAAATGCCGTCCAGGTCGTGGCCGAGGGGCGTCCCGGCGCCGTCAAGCACACACCATCGTACTTCTTTCTGGCACAGGGGAACTTTTTCCGCAAAAGGGAATATGACATGCGGGAACTCCAGTCCCTTGGATTTATGTATCGTAAGAATGCGCACCGCATCGGCATTGTCTGGGGAACCGATAAAAATGTTCTCCTTCTCGTTCCACTGGCGGATGAAGGCCCGGAGATTGTTTCCGTTCACTTGTACCCATTCCTGAAGCCGGTCCATAAAAGTGCTCACGTACAACACCTCGGAGTCGAAAGTGGCAGGGTCGCTGCTTTCCAGTTCGCGCAGCAGGCATTCGCAAAAATCCACCAGCGAGTGATAGGTGTCTGGGAACTTGATACCGATGGACGATGCGAAATAGCTGCCTATCACATTGTTGGGATCTTCGTAGTAATTGAGCAGCGCCACCAGCCGGCGCACGCTCACGGCCGACTTAAGGTCGAGCGAATCGTCGGAAATCACCGGTATGCCCTCCCCTATCAGCGCCTCCGCAAGCACCGCACCCTCCCTATGGCCGCGTACAAGGATCGCGATATCCCCGTACCGCGCACCATTTTCCCGCACGCTGCGCAGCGATTCCAGCACCGCGCCCACCTGGTCTGAGCAGAAACTCAGGCGCACATGGCCGGGCTGCGGCTCGTTGCAGCGGGGCGTCTGGCGAACGTTGGAATACATATCCTGAAGGCCTGTCTTGCCGGCGGCATACTCGAAAAAGCCGCTGTTGAACGCAACCACCGCACGGGCGCTGCGCCAGTTGTCGTCCGGTGCCTTTACGAACGCCTGCGGGAACTCTTTCTGCACCTCGCTGCCGAGCAGGCGCCAGTCGGAATCGCGCCAGCGGTATATGCTCTGCTTCACGTCGCCCACAATCAGGTTCTCCCCTGCGCTGTCGGCATCGCGCAGCAGCGGCAGGAAATTCTCCCACTGCATGTGCGAGGTGTCCTGGAACTCATCCAGCAGATAATGGGCGTAACGGGTGCCCGTCTTCTCGTACACGAACGGAGCGTCGGAGCCGTCGATTATATCCCGCAGCAGAGTGTTGGACTCGTCGAGCGGCAGCACGTTCTTCTCCGAGAGCAGTTTGCGGTATTCCTTGTCGAACTCGCGCGCCACGCCCAGCGAATACAGGCTGCTGCGCACGAGGCAGGCGGTAGAGTAGGCGGCGAACTCATTCTCAAAGAGTTCACGCACCCCGGGGGCGTCCAGGACCTTCTTAGCTGTAGGATAACTGATTGTTTCCCCCCGTTTGGGCTGGATTCCGAGGTCGGCCGCCTTGCGCTCGAAGTTTCTGATGTGCTGCGTACAACGTCTGCGCAGCTCGCCCAGGCGGGTTTTCGACCATGCAGCGTCAGTGTCTATCCCCGTACGGGAAAGCAGTTGGCGGAACTCCTCGCTCTTGAGCCGTTTGCCCATGTCGGCCAGGCCCTCATCGAGCCGGAAACGGCGGCTGCGCGCTATCTGGTCCATGGCGCCGGCGCGGAGCCAGTCGGTAAGGTCGGTCTGGTCTTCCGTGAGCGAATCAAGCACACGGTCTACGGCCTCGGCGATGAGCGAATCTTTGTCCAGCTCCACCTGCCAGGAATTCTGCTGCCCGAGCTCGCGGGCGAAGGAGCGGAGGGTCTGCTGGAAGAAACGGTCTATTGTGCTCACCCCGAACGCCCCGTAGTCGTGAAGTATACTCACCAGATAGTGGCGTGCCCTGCTGTCGGAATCAGCGGCCTGCGACAAGTCGCTCAGTATCCTGGCCTTCATCTCGGCGGTCGCCTTGTTGGTAAAAGTGACCGCCAGCAAATGCCTGTAAGCCCAGGGGTCGGCCGAGCTCAGGAGATAGTCCAGATATGTATGCGAGAGGGTGTATGTTTTACCGGAGCCCGCACTTGCCTTGATTACTTTCATCGTCCGCAAATAGTTCTGAAGTCACAGTAAGCACATTTCTTAAGGTCGTCCGTGCGCGCCCATGGGACCTGCAGGTCAGAAATCTCGGCAAGAATTGCGTCCAGCTCACTCTGCATGGCATCGCAGTAATCTTCGTCGAGGAGGACGTTGCGAACCCCCTCGCCTCCCAGCAGCGCCGCCGGCTGATAGATGGCGCCGGAAATCTCCGCCCCGGGGTGCCTGTTCTGCACCATACGCTTGTACAGGAACAGCTGGAAGCCGATCTTCGGCAGCCCGTCTTTGCCGGAGAAGTCAAAGTCTTCGTCTTCTACACGGCCTGTCTTATAATCAACCACCCTCAGTTTTCCGGGGCCGCTGCTGTCGAGCCGGTCCACAAAGCCTATGAAGTCATAGCCGCCGGAGCTGAGCTTTTCTTCCTGCTCAACACCCAGGATGCTGAAGGAGCCGCCGCACGCCTGCAGATAGGCGGCGTCTTCTGCAAGAACGGCATCTACATAGCTGCAGATTACATCCGCGAACACTATATTGCGTCCGCTCACCTCAAAGGTCTTGAGCTGCCGGCAGATGAGCGAATACACCAGTTTCCGGATACGTGATTTGTCTTTCCGCAGGGAAGCCACAAGGGCCGCATCTATCCGTCCGTGCCTTGGATACAGCGTCTCCATGGCCTTATGGAGCACGGTCCCTATCATCTTGGCATCCAGGAATTCCGACACTTCCTCCGGCTCCTTGAGACCCTCGACCTTGGAGTAGAAGAATTTTGCCGGGCAGTCGGAGTACGTCTTTATTGCGCTGGCGCTCAGCGGATTGAGATGGAGCTTCCGCAGGTGCTCCTCCGTCTTGTCCAGGACGCCCGCTCCGCCTGCCGAGCCAAGTGGCGCCTGCACTTCATAATGGTTGACCTTCAACTTGAAGTGCAGCTCAAGCTGATGCAGGTAGCGGCTCGGCTCGCCTCCCTTAAGGCCTTCGGTACGCGAATCGTACACCATCCAAACCTTGGAAGCACGTTGTATCGCCCTGTAGAAATAATATGCCCATATAGCATCCTGGTACTCGTAGGTAGGCAGGCCGAAGCCCTTCCTGAGCTCCGGGGGCACGAAGGACGCGCTTACGCTGCGCCTCGGGAACACGCCCTCGTTGCAGCTGAGTATCACAAGGTTGTCGAAATCCAGGGCGCGCAGCTCCAAGGGGCCCATTATCTGCATTCCCTGCAGGGGCTCGCCGAGGACAGGCACCGTAGCAGACGCCATCAGCTGGCCCAGCAGGCGGAAGAAAGAAGCAGGCGAGAGATTGAGCTCGTAGCCGGAGAGTTCACGGAGCTGCTCATGGCAGCGCTTGGCAAAATCCAGCTCGAGCTGCATCTGCTCGTCGTTTTTGACTGCCAGCGCAAGCGTACCCAGCAGTTCCATCATCCAGTCGCACAAGGCTTGCACCTGTGCAGGATCGGGATTGAGGTCCTTCACCACCGGGAGGAACAACGCCGCCAGCACTTTGTTGCCGGTAAACTCGGTAACGGGTATATAATACTGCCTTTTCTTACGACATTCCTCCAGCAGTTTGGCGCCGTCCTCCCCTACCGCCCTGCGGACTAGCGAGTTGGACGCTATCGCCCAAACCTGCTTGTGATAGAAGAAAGCCTCCCCGTTCCTCTCCCGGACGTGCAGCTGAAGGGCGCACAGGTCGGAAAGCAGCGCCCCTGTCTGGCTGCCGCTTATCGGGTAGCCCATCGTTACATTCAGCTTCCGTATGTGCTCCGGAACGGAATTGAGAACCGGAATCAGGAGGTTTTCGTCGGGCAGTACAACAGCGCTTTCTATCCCGGGATCGGAGGTACAGCGGGCAAGTATTTGAGGCAGCTGCTTGGCCTGCAATATGCTTCCCGGGACGCTCAGGATGTTGAGCTCCGTTTCCGGCAGGCCGTCGGGGTCAGGCTCGAATGCCTGGGGAAATTCCAGTACGAAGTCCTTCAGGAAAAGGGAAGACTTATTGTCTTTGTCTTTTATCAGGTCTGAGCGCCAGTCCCAGCAGAACTCGGCAATGCCGGCCTTGTGCAGACGGCGCAAAAGCAGCTTTTCACATTCATTGAGGGCATTAAGGCCCACGAAAACAAAACGTTCCGCAGCCGGGAAGCGCGCCGCCATGATATCGGCTGCGCTTTCCTGCCCCAGACTGTCGCACAGCGCCCTGTAGGCCCGTCCCTCGTACCACATCCCCTTAGCGGAGAGCCTCTCGTTAAAGCTTTTGTACAGCGGCAGGAGGATACGCCAGATGCTGAGAAAGCTCTCTTTCACCCGGCCTCCGCTCAAGAAATGCCTGCTGAAGCGCTGCATCGCCTCCCTCTGGGTGTCGGTCAGCCACGACCAGTCGGTCTGCATCTGCTTGAACTCCTCCACATTGGCAAAAAGATGCGCCGGATTCACCAGATATTTGTCCACATCGTCGAAGTCACTCAGCAGCGTGTCTCCCCAGAAGATAAAGTCGTCCAGGGGCTCCGCGGCAGCATTCAGGGCGCGGTAACACTCGTACAGCTCCAGCAGCAGGGGGATACGGCCCGTGACGCTCGCCCCGGCGGCATGATAGAAGAAGTCGTTCATCGTATAC
Organism: Bacteroidales bacterium; assembly: GCA_017454265.1. Classification (GTDB taxonomy): domain Bacteria; phylum Bacteroidota; class Bacteroidia; order Bacteroidales; family UBA932; genus Cryptobacteroides. Next base: position 72,985 of record JAFTDJ010000025.1, read on the forward strand.
AGCTGCGGGGCCACGACCGGCCCCCTTCCGCCAGCCGCAATCTCTTCTCCGAGGTAATGCTCGAAGAAGCGGAGCGCCCTGCGGTTCGGGAACACGAAGCAGTATGAGCTGATGCCTGTGCCTGCCTTTCCGTAGCAGTGACGGGCCGTCTGTTTGAGAAAAGGAGTCATACAAAACAAATATACGCAATTCTTCCGTTTTTAGCAAATGCCTGATTGCCAGCGCAAAGCAAAAAACAAGTGGGGGAAAAAGCCCCCACTTGGAAACAATAAAAGGTTGAAATTCAAAACCTTAGAAAAAACGCCTCTGCGGCTGGCCTTTTACCAGCGGATATAAGCCATGAGCCAAATATCACTATAGTTGAACTTGGTAGCCAGGTGATCCTGATGGAAACGGTATTCCAGCTGGAAGTTCAGGTTCTTGTGAAGGCGGAAGTTGGCGCAGGCGCTGTACATATCGTGGCTGCTGGCGGCATTCCCGTTGGCACGGAACTCGTCCCACTTTGCATAAATCTTGAGCCATGGCAGCACAGGAGCGCCTACGGTCACGTACAAGGCATCTGCGGAACCGCTCTGGGCACGCTCACCGGCGATTGCCGTGGCATACTCGGCACGCACCGTCCAGTTGTTGCGATCGAACTTGAGACCGGCGCTCACGCGCTCACGCTTCAGGTCCGTGGTACCGTTGTTCCAACTGCCCTTCCATCCGAAAGCACCGATGTACAGGCCCTTAATGGGCTGGAACTGAATGGTTCCGATGATGTCCTTCTCCTTGTTGGCGTCGGCAAGGTTGATGCCCTGTCCGTTGAATACACCCAGCTGATAGTGGACCAGGCGATGCTTGTCCTTGCCGATGGGAAAGAGATCGCCCTGGATCTGGAGGCCCTGGTCACGTCCGCCCATATTGGCTTCGCCGAGGCGGTCGCCCATACCGGCCATCTTCTGCACCAGGAACGAGAAGTCTCCCACTCCCACGTCCCAGGGATTCATAGGATTCTCGAAGGTGAAGGCGCGCTTGAACTGGCCGATCTTTACGGTAAATTCGGGGAACTTAGCCCACTCCACATAGAAATCCTTCACATGAGGTTTCTCGCCATTGGCCTGGAACTGGATGCGGTAGTTGAACTGGTCGAAGATACTGCCGTCCACATAGGCACGGATGAGCCTGCAGTTGAATCCTCCCGGTTTTTCAGGGTTGAGGGTGGAATGCTTATAGGCGGTAATGATATATGCTCCGACCTTGGGCTTGCTGAAGAACTTGGTCTGGCCGATTCCGAATTTCGGCTTTTCGACAGTATTGTCGCTCTCCTGGGCAAACGCAGAGACGCTTGCCAGAAGCACGAACAAGGATACGATATACTTTTTCATACTATGCCTGAGGGAAAGGGAATAATGCAGTAAGCAGGAAGTAGCCGAGCACGAAACCGACCACGCCGACGATTATGCCGACCTTCGCCATGTCCGAAGTCTTCACCAGTCCGGTAGAGGATGCAATTGCATTCGGAGGGGTAGAGATAGGGAAAAGCATTGCCAGGGAGGCGCACATTGCGATGAAAGGAATCATTGCATTCATGCCGCCGAGGGCGACGAACTGCGCGTTGTTGGCTGCCGAAGGATCGGCCATGGCCGTGCCGACGACCACAAGGATAGGGACAAGAAGGGCCGCAGTGGCGGAGTTGCTGATAAAGTTGGAGAGGAAGTAGCAGATGAGACCCGCAATGAGCATCACCACGACTACGTTCATGGCGCTGAAAGGAATAGCGTTGATGAGGGTGGCTGCAAGGCCGGTCTTGTTGAGTCCGGTACCGAGGGCGAAACCGCCGGCCACCAACCAAAGCACGCTCCAGTTGATTTCCTTGATATCTTCTTTTCCAAAGACTCCGGTACAAGTGTAAACGGCAAGAGGGATGAGGGCAACGATGTTGGAGTTGATTCCGGTGACGGATTCCGTAACCCACAGAAGTATGGTCACGAAGAAGGTGATCCAGGCCACGTAGGTCCTCCAGTCTTTCTTCTGCTCCTTCACCTCGATCTTAAGTTCGATGGTGTCTGACTTGAAGGGGAAGAAAAGCTGCAGGAGCACCCAGGCAAGCAGAATCATAACAATCACGAAAGGCACCATCCTGGCCATCCAGGGGCCGAAACCGATGGCGTATCCGGCATTCTCCAGAGCGCCGATTGCAATGGCGTTGGGAGGAGTTCCGATGGGTGTTCCTATACCGCCGAGGTTGGCAGCTACAGGAATTGACAGAGCCAGACCGACCTTGCCGGTCTCATCCTCGGGCAGGGCCTTGAGAACGGGGGCAAGGAAAGCGAGCATCATTGCAGCGGTTGCGGTGTTGCTCATAAACATGGAGAAAATTGCAATCACAAGGAGGAACCCCAGAAGCACCATCTTGGGCTTCTTGCCGAAGATGCCGAGAAGGCCCTTGGCCATGACTGCATCCATACCGTATTTGGAAGCCACGATTGCAAGGACGAATCCACCGAGGAAAAGCATCACCACGGGATCCGCAAAGGATGCCATTATGCTCTTGTAATCCACCAGCGTACCGGCTTCGGGACGGCAGAAGAACACCAGACCCTTGTTGGAAACGCTCAGGAGCATCACCACTATGACTATCAGGGAAGTTGTCCAGTTGGGGATGATTTCGAACATCCACATAAGCGCCGCAAACACGAAGATGGCGATCATACGCTGCTGGACCGGGGTGAGGTCCGCGATACCGAAGCTTGCGGTAGGGAGGGCCCAGAGAAGGATTGTGACTATGAGCACTATGGGCAGAAGCACACAATACTTGACAGAAAATTTACTGTTCGACATATTGTAATCTAATTGTTGCCATTTTTGCGGCGCAAATTTATAAAAAATTTGTGTTTGCACAATGATTCCTTTTGCTTATCTTTGTGTTTATGAAACCAACTCTACGTAAGAACTGGCCGAAATACGTGCTCCAGTGGGGCGTTCTGGCTGCACTCATATTCTTTCTGAGTGGTCTTGCCGCCAAAGTTTTCCCCAAACTTGGGGCCGCCGACCCCGAGGCTTACTGCCCTATGGGCGGTCTTGAATCGCTTACTACTTACCTCACTCGCGGTTCCCTGCCCTGCTCGATGAGTTCGACCCAGATTCTGATGGGCATACTGATGGCCGCTTCAGTAGTACTCCTCGGAAAGCTGTTCTGCGCATACCTCTGTCCGATAGGGAGCGTAGAGGATATATTGACCAAGTTACGTAAAGCGTTTGGTTTCAATGATGTAGAAATAAGGGAAGGCAGCCTGCCCGACCTTCTCCTGAGGCTTGTCAAATATGGTCTCCTGTTCTGGCTTTTCTACGCTACGGCCACATCCAGCGAGCTCATCTGCAAGAGAATAGACCCCTACTACGCAATCGCCACCGGTTTCAAAGGAGAGATAGTCATATGGATGAGCCTGACCGCCCTTGCGACGGTGATTGTCTGCGGCTTTTTTGTAAAACGCTTCTTTTGCCGTTACATCTGCCCCCTCGGGGCGGCGGCAAACACCTTCCGGTTCTGGCTTCCCCTCTTGCTGCTTGCCGGTTTATGGTGGGTTCTGAGCCTTGCAGGGCTGTCTCTCCAGTGGTGGTGGCTGCTGGCGGCTTTCTGCATACTGGGATACCTGCTTGAGGTGTTGTACCGCAAGCCAAAGCTGCAACTCCTGCACGTCATTTACGACGACGACAGCTGCACCCGCCGGTGCTACAACTGCCAGAAGAGCTGCCCGTACAACATAGACATTCCCGCCAGCGGCGGCGTGGTTACACACGTCGACTGCACCCTGTGCGGCGAATGCGTTGCCACCTGCCCCACCAGTGCGGTCAGCTTCGGAGCCGTCACAAAGAATATGGGCAACGGGCTCGGGCGCTTCCTGCCGCCCGTCCTGGCAATAGCGCTGACCGTGCTCGGAATCGTCTTCGGCCACAATTTCGAGGTGCCGACGATAGACGAAAAATGGGATATCGCGGAGGGCGTGGAGCTGCAGACGATGACGGTGGAGAACCTCACCAGCGTACACTGCTACAACAGTTCCATGGCCTTCAAGAGCAAGATGCAAAAAGAAAAGGGTGTTCACGGAGTCAGGACCTATGCCGCATCCCATACTGTAGTAATCACTTACGACCCCACCGTCACCAGTGAAGAAAAAATCCTTGAAAACCTGTACGAGCCGTCACACTTCCGCGTCAACTCCCCCGATCCGTCCGTGTACAAGACGCTTCGCAAGCAGACCATACGCACCGAGCATATGCCCAACCGCACCGACCTCAACCACCTTGGCCTGTTGATGCGATACAGCGGCAAGAAGATATTCGGTCTCCAGTCGGAATATGACTGCCCGCTGATTATTCACGTGTACTCAGACCCCGCCGAGGAGCTGGACGAAGCCTGGTTCCGCGAGATTGTGGAGAAAAAACTGCTCCAGATTCCCACCAAGGACGGCGGCACAAAGGATTTTCCCCTGAATTTCACTTTCGTCAGAATGGAGAAAGGCAGCAGTTTAATCCCCATTGCCGATTATCTTCAAGGTATGTTCGACAATTTCACCTCCGAATCAAAGGGCGACCTGGCAAAATACGCTGCGGCGCCCCAGTACATCTACGAGATAGAAGACCAGAACTACGAGAAACCCGTTATCCGGCGCGTATTGCCATACCTGAGCAATTACCTTGTCGGTCAGGACGGCGTGATAGGCGTGTATGTAAAGCTGAACGACCGTTTCAAGCCAAGCCTGCAGATACGCTTTGCCTCTCCCATAACAGGAGATGGCATCTGGGAACTCCTCCAAAGCGAGAAATGGGTCATCACCAACTCACAAGGCGAGACCAGGGAAGTCGATGCAATGATGAAATTCGACAAGAAAGGAAAAGTTTACAGCTATTGATATGAAAAAAAGCATCATCATCACCGCCTGTGCCCTTCTCTGCTGCTTTACGGCTGCAGGCTGGGGCCGCAAGGGGCACGCTACAGTTGCCCGCATCGCCGAAACAAGGCTCACAAAGACCACTCAAAAATGCATTTCCGAGATAATGCACGGAGAGTCTATCTGCGGCTATGCTTCATATGCCGACGAGCACAAAAACAAGCTTCTGGTAGATTATGGCTTCGACCCGGTGGACGCCAAGCGCGTAGCCGCCCTTCCGCATACCTTCGAGGCCAATATGGATTTCGAGCCGTTCCGCGGCATCAACGACAACGGGCGCTACGTAAAAAACTGCATCCATTTCATTGAGCAATACTCCGAAGACCTGAGAAACTGGAAAGAGTTGGACGACTCAACGGCCTTTACGGAGTTGGTCCTGATAGTCCACTTCTTAGGAGACATGCACTGCCCCGAGCATATCAGGTACAATCCTGAAGATATGACAATAGGCTATTACAACGTCACCTTCCGCAAAGAGGTGATACGCTATCACACCATTTGGGACAACAATATAATAGAGCAGACCAATCCCTGGAGCTTCGGAGACCTTGCCCGCAATTTCGACTCTGCGACTCCCGCCGAAGAGGCCGAAATCGTGAAGGGAGGGCCTTACGAATGGGGGCGGGATGCCGCAAAATGCAGCTGGCCGGCGCACCAGGTAAAACCCGGAGACGTCCTTACAATGGACTGGTACTTCGCTCAGCAACCCTTGATGCGGTCGCAACTCCGCAAAGCCGGATACCGCCTGGCCAAGCAACTAAATATGATTTTCGATCCCTCCTACGCACGCAAACACAAGAAAGACTGAATACAATGAAGCGTCTGATTATAACATTTACCGCAACGCTGCTGTGCGCAGCTTCATTCGCCTGGGCTCCCGGGGACGGGCTCAAGACGCGCTGGGCGGCGGAAGTCGATCCGTCAAATCCCCTGCCTGAATATCCCAGACCCCAGATGGTCCGCGCCGACTGGCAGAACCTCAACGGCCTTTGGAACTACTCCATACTGCCGCTTGAAGAAGAATATGGCAAGCCCCAGGGAGAGATACTGGTGCCGTTCTGCGCCGAATCGGCCCTCTCCGGCGTACAGAAGCACGTCGGAGCAGAGAACGCACTATGGTATGAACGCAGCTTTACGGTCCCCAAAAGCTGGAAAGGCCGCGACGTACTGCTGCACTTCGGCGCAGTTGACTGGAAGGCCGAAGTCTGGGTGAACGGAGTCAGGATAGGCGAGCATACGGGTGGGTATACTCCCTTCTGCTTCAATATCACCCCGGCGCTCAGGAAAAGCGGAAGGCAGACCCTCCGTGTGCGCGTCTGGGACGCATCCGACGCCGGTTTCCAGCCCCGCGGCAAACAAATAGAACACACCCACGGCATCTGGTACACTCCGGTCACCGGAATCTGGCAGACAGTGTGGATGGAACCGGTGAACGCAGGCGCCCACATTGTCTCATACTACCCTGTCTGGGATGCGTCAAGGTCTGAACTCAAAGTGAACGTGGATGCAGCAGGCAGCTATGACGAGGCACGCATAGAACTGAGCTACCAGGGCGGCATAGTCGGCAGCGGCAGCACAATCAAGGTTGACAAGCCCCTTCTGTGGACTCCGGACACTCCGGAAATATACGACCTCAGCATAAGCCTGGTAAGGGACGGCAATGTGGTGGACCGTGTAGAGGGGTACACCTGCCTTCGCAGCGTAAGCGTGGTCCCGGACCCCAAGCCCGACCGCAACACCAATTCATACAAACGCATAGGCCTCAACGGAGAGCGCACCTTCTTCTTCGGCCCCCTGGACCAGGGCTGGTGGCCGGACGGCCTGTACACGGCTCCCACCGACGAAGCCCTCAAGTTCGACATAGAGAAGACCAAGGAGTGGGGCTGGAACATGATCCGAAAGCACATAAAGGTTGAGCCGGCACGCTGGTACTACTGGTGCGACGTGCTGGGCGTGAGCGTCTGGCAGGATATGCCCTGCATCGCAGACCACAGCAGCAAGACCAACGCGTGGCGCGACCCCGAAATTGCACGTATGCAAAGCAACGAATGGCAGCGTGACAGCTTTCTCGGAGGCTCCGACTGCATAGTCCCGCAGGAGTGGAAAGACAACTATTATAAAGAGTGGGGAGAGATTATTGCCGCCCTCAAGGGCTTCCAGTGCATAACCGTATGGGTTCCATTCAATGAGGCCTGGGGCCAGTTCGACACCCCCGAGGTGGTGAAATTCACCCGTGAACAGGACGGAACGCGGCTCGTCAACGAGGCGTCCGGAGGCAACTATGCATTTGCCGGAGACATTCTGGATACGCATCACTACGCCAGCCCCGCGATGAACAACTTCGAGAGCAAGTTCATCAACGTGCTCGGTGAGTACGGCGGACTTGGCTACCCTGTGCCCGGACACCTGTGGCAGCAAGACAAGAACTGGGGTTACGGCAACGTGCTGCACTCCGGAGAGGAAGTGTACGCAATATACGACCGCTTTGCGCAAATGCTTAAGGTATTCATAAGCACCGGATGCGCCGCGGCCGTTTACACCCAGACCACCGACGTGGAAATTGAAGTGAACGGAATAATGACATACGACCGCGAAGTCGTAAAAATGGACGAAGAGAAGCTTCGCGAGACCAACCTATCAGTTATCAGAGCATTATGAAACATATAATAACTGTTGCCGCGGCTGTCCTGCTGCTTGCATCATGCAATACGCCGCAGAGGCCCCGTCCGGAACTCATGTTCCGCCTTATCGATTTCGAAGAAATTGAACACTCACGCAACGTACAGGGCTGCGCCGTGTACGGCGACCTTCTGTTCAGCCTCCAGGACAAGGGATGGTGCAACGTTTTCGACCTGGAAGGGAAGGAACTGGAGGCTCAGTTCCCGCTTGGCTCACAGGGCAGGAACAACCACGCAAACATAGCTTTCTTCGGGCCCCAGCGCTACGACGAATCCGACAGGTTCCCCCTGATGTACGTCTCTCAGTGCAAGAGCAAGCCGGTAACCGAGATAGGACTTGCAGAAACAGATTCTTTGTCGCGCCTGCTGTTCGTGGAGAGGATACTGACCGATGAAAACGGAACGCCCTTCGGCTCCGAACTGGTACAGATAATCAACTACGAACCCGCCCAGTGGAATTCCCGCTTGTGGATAGCCGACACAAAACAGCCGGACCTCATCTGGTGCTACGGAAATATTGTTGGAAATGAGAAGCCCGGAAACCGCATTGTGCTTAAGTCTTTTGCCTTCCCCGAATTCTCCCCCGACCGTTTTCTGGTGAATCTTACAGACAACGAAGTGAAGGACTCGCTTTACTTTGACGAACTGCTTCCGGAAGGCGCTCGAGGCCCGCAGAACGCAATCCTTCAGGGTGCGGCGATTATCGACGGCATCTTGTATCTCCCCTGTGGCGTAGGAAGCAAAAAACACCCCAGCGAGGTGTTTTATGCGGGTTTGCGCAGACATAAGGGCAAATACGGAGCCTTTGACTTTACTGATGTACTGCCGTGGGAACCGGAAGATTTCGATCTCTGGGGAGACCGCATCATCTGCCCTTGCAACACGGATTCATCCGGATTCGTTTACAGCTTCCCTTATCGCGACTTTGTGCGCTCGATGACAAGAAAATAACGGAACTATTTGGATTCCGGAGCGGTCTTGGCGGCTTCTTCGGCCGCCTTGGCCGCCGCCATCTCCGCTTTCTGGCGTTCCCTTACTGAGTAGTCCAGTTCCTTCTGGCTCTCCTTAAGTTCCCGCTTGGCTTCACGCGTGCTCTTCTTAAGCTCGTTTATTTCTTTTTTGTATCCGGAGATTTCCTTTTTCCACACGTCCATACGGGCATCGATGGTCTTGACGTCATTCTTGGCCTGCTTATGCGCAAGCTCGAGGCGCTTGACTTCGTCCTTATCCACCTTTTGTGCAGCAGCATCCGCTCCAGCCTTTTTATTGAGTCTGGCAGATTCCTTCTTGAGCTTAAGCTGGGTATTGAGATTCTTCTCTTTTTCCTGGGCTCGTTTGAGGTCGGGTTTCAGATTGTCGATTTCCTTCTGGCAACGGCTTATTTCGCCTTCGAGCAACTTAATCTGTTTGTTATTGAGGGCCTCTGTTTCCTGATGGGCTTTGGCCGCCTCTTCTACCGCCTCCTGGTTGCGACGGATCTGCTCGTTGTAATCCTGGGTCTGCGCTCCGGCCGTATAGCTTGCCGCCAGGCATGCAACTGCGATAATGATAGATCTTTTCATATTTTCTGACACTTGTTATTCTTCTTACAAATATACAAGTTTTTTGAATATCAGTGCATCAGCAGCAGCAATCATGATCTGCACAAGCGTGCCCCGTGCGCTCCGTTTCGATGGTGGCGTGAGCGATTCCGTGCTCGCGGAGTTCTTCCTTGATGGCAGCCACCACATCCTCCGCTTCGGCTCCTTCCGCTACTACGGCGTGCGCAGTGAGTGCAGTTTCAGTGGTGCTGATAGGCCAGATGTGCACGTGATGTATGTCCTGCACGCCGGGGATTTCCCTCACGTGCTCCGTTATTTCTTCGGGGTCAATGCCCGCCGGCACCGCGTCGATGCTCAGCCTCAGGCTTTCCGACAGCAGGTCCCAGGTCCCCACCAGTATTATTATTGCTACAACGATGCCGATGACGGGATCGATGAAGTTCCATCCGGTGAAGGAAATTACAATACCGGAAATAAGGACTCCTACAGAAACCAGGGTGTCAGCCGCCATATGGAGGAAGGCCCCACGGGCATTCAAGTCGTTCTTGCGATGCTTCATCAGCAGGAAGGCGGTGAGTCCGTTTACCAGTATCCCTGCTCCGGCAGTCCAGGCCACCGCGCCGCCGTTTACGGCTGCCGGCTCGCGGAATTTGTGAACACTCTCAACGAGGATGGCTCCTACAGCCACCAGCAGTATTATTGCATTGAGAAGGGAGATCAATACGGAACCTTTACGGTATCCGTAAGTCAGGGTCTTTGTGCTCTTGGTAGATGCCAGGCGCAGTGCAATCAGGGCCAGGACTATGGAAAAAACGTCGCTGAGATTGTGTCCGGCGTCAGACAGCAAACCGAGCGAGTTGCCCCACAGGCCGACTCCCGCCTCAATCAGCACGAATGCCAGATTAAGTGCTACGGATACTATATATACGTTCTTCAGCGATGCTACATCTTCCGCACCGTGATGATGGTGATGATGATGTGAATGAGTATGCTCGTGTGCCATATCTTGTTTTTTTCACAAAGTACGGCATATTCGGAAGCGGCGTCAATACCAACTTTTGGGGATAGCGGCAGCAGCCACAAGAGAAGCACCCCTCCTGCCTCATGTTCGTAAGGGCCAAAATCGGCCGGAGGGGTACTTCTCTTGCAGCAGTTGCTACTCCGCTATGCAAGCGTCCAGAAGGCGGGTTATTTCCGCTTTGTCGAGATTCTGCCCGATGAAGACGATTTTCTGCATCCGGTCGCCGTACACGGGATCCCAGTCGCGGCGAAGCTGCGCGTCGCGCTCCATCTGGAGCTGCAGTTCTTCTTCATTCATGCTGGCATACCACAGACCTGCGTCCCTAACGGTTTTCTGGCGGCCCGCCTGCTCGAAGAGATAGCATTGGTCGGGCTCGGCGGCAAAGTAGCAGAGGCCCTTAGCCCGAATGACCGAGGATGGCCACTGCTTGAAGATGAAATTGTCGAACTTGTTGAGGTCCAATGGTTCGCGGCGGGTATAAACGAATGTTTCGATTCCATATTCCAGGGCCTCGCCCTCCGCTTCTTCCTCCTCATCCTCGCCTTCGATGGCCGCTATCCAGGCGGCAGATGTGGCAACGGTTTCGAAGTCGAACATTCCCGTATATATGATTTCGTCCAGGTCTATGTCTCCGTAATTGCACTCCAGCACCTTGGCGCCGGGATTGATGCCCTTTACTATGGCGCGCAGGCGGCCGAGTTCTTCTGCATTGAGCTCGGCGGCTTTGTTGAGCAGTACGATGTTGCAGAACTCCAGCTGCTCGATGATGAGGCGCTCAAGGTCGTCGTCGTCTATGTCTGCCTTCTGCAGCGCATCGCCTCCTGCGAACTCGTCTTTCATGCGGAGGGCGTCAACCACGGTCACGATGCAGTCTACGTAGGGAACGGCGCCGCGGGTGTACTGGGTGCCGAAAGTGGGCATGGTGCAGATGGTGTTGGCAATAGGGGCGGGCTCGCAGATGCCGCTGGCCTCGATGACTATGTAGTCGAAGCGTTTGGAAGATGCAAGTTCTGCAATCTGCGCCACAAGGTCCATCTTGAGGGTACAGCAGATGCAGCCGTTCTGCAGGGCTACCAGGGAATCGTCTCCCTGCCCCACGACACCCCCCTGCTGAATGAGGTCAGCGTCTATGTTAACCTCTCCTATATCGTTGACTATCACTGCGAATTTAACACCTTTCCGGTTTGCGAGAATGCGGTTCAGGAGGGTTGTCTTTCCGCTCCCGAGGTATCCGGTAAGAAGAAGTACCGGAATCTGTCTGGTTTCCATATCAATTGTCATAGCGATGCAAATTTACAAAAAAAGATTTGCACGTATTAGAAAAAATTCATACTTTTGCGGTCCACTTCTGGATGTGGCGCAGTTGGTAGCGCACCTGGTTAGGGACCAGGAGGTCGCTGGTTCAAGTCCAGTCATCCAGACTCAATGAAAATCAAGCACTTACGGAGTCCCGAAAGTGCTTGATTTGTTATTA
>JAFTDJ010000026.1 GCA_017454265.1 Bacteroidales bacterium
AGAGACATCAAGAAGGACATCGATTACGTCCTGAGCGCATTTATCGAGGATTGCTCCCTTGTGGCTGCAGTAAATTCCAAAGTGAGCGACGACAAGGCCGAGGCCCTTATCGACGAGGCGGTTAAACTTTATAACGAGCTCCGCGACAAGGTTGGCAAGGCCGAGGGTTCCACCCGTCAGTACTATACCGCTCTCCGCAAGGAACTTCTGGAAAAAACTGATGCCCTTTACGAAAAGCTTTCAGAGGCTGTGAAAAAGGCTTAAATGCCTGTGGCCTTGAAGTTTTCGGTTAAAATATTTGCGCTCGCCGCACTGTTTGCTTTTACGGCTGCATCCGCGGCTGCACAAGATACCAGGACGCAGAAGCTGGTTTCCGCTTATTCACGGAAAGAGCCTCTGCGTTCCGGCATTCTTGGGGTGTTCGCTATGCGCGGGGCCGATACACTGGCTCAGTACAACCGTAATCTCAAGATGGTTCCGGCATCCAATATGAAGCTGCTGACTACCGGCCTTGCGCTTTCCCGGCTGGGGCCGGATATGCGTTTCACCACCAGGCTGGCATATAGCGGCGCCATCAACGACGGCGTGCTTGACGGAGACCTGTACATCGTCGGCGGGGGAGATCCTACCCTTGCGGCTGGCTGTGGTTGTGCCGATTCCCTTGAAGTTACTTTTGGCAGATGGAAGGCGGTTCTGGATGCTGCCGGTATAAAAACTGTTAAGGGACGTATCATCGGGGATCCGCGCTTTTTCAAGCGCCCCGGGCACGGAACTTCCTGGCAGTTCGAAGACTTGGGATTCAATTACGGAGCAAGTCCGTCAGGCCTGAATTTCTGGGAGAACTCCCAAAGCTTCAGCGTGAGTTCGTCTGCGCTCGGCACGCCTCCGGTGGTTTCGGTCCTGTATCCGGATACCCCGTGGATGAATTATGTCAATTCCGCCTCCACCGGTCCCGCAGGTTCGGAGAATACGCTCTTCTACGTCAATACCGAGTTCGGCCCGTTCGGAGAGTTTCAGGGAAGTTTCCCCTCCGGGCGCAAAGATTACACGCTGGAGTGCTCTAATCCTTTCGGTGCATACACCTGCGCCTATTTCTTTCATAACTATCTGTTGTGTAACGGTATAACTGTGGAGGGAGGTTTTGCTGACATTGGCCCTTCGGGCTTGGTGCGGAGCGACCTTCTCTTCTCCGATATGGGCTCCCGTGCGTTGCCCGTGAAGGAACTTACCATACTCGGCGAAGCGCAGTCTCCGGAGCTCTGGAAGATAGCCAAAGACACCAATTATCGGAGCGACAACTTCTATGCGGAGACGCTGTTCAATATGTTGTCGTACAGTATGTTCGGTTCGGCAGACAGGGACAGTTCCGTTCTGGCGTCGAAGGCCCTGATTACCGCGATGGGCTTGCATACAGACAACTCTTGCCGCCAGATAGACGGCAGCGGCCTGTCCCGCAAGAATTATGTGTCACCCGAGTTCTTCGTACGTTTTCTCAAAAAGATGTATGCTTCGCCGGTCAGGGACTACTACCTTGAGTCTCTCCCGTCTCCGGGAACAAAGAGCACCTTGAAAAACCGTATGGGTGCGGTTCCCGCGTCCGTCAAGTCCCGGGTGAAAATGAAGAGCGGTTCCATGAACGGCGTAATGTGCCTGAGCGGCTACATTCTCCCCTCCGACGGCGACCGCTCAAAGACCATTGTTTTCTCTCTCCTCACCAACAACGTCACGGCTCCTAATTATGCCGTGGCATCAATCCTGGACGAGATTATCTTGAGCCTGGCGATGGAGTACTAGCAAAGTACAAAATCGGCCACTGAGAGCCAAAAGTGTCCTTCACCCCCAGATAGAAAGTGGGGGTAAAGAACGTTTTTTGTCGTAGAAGCCATAAAGTGTACTTTGCGAATACTGAGAAATATGCGGTTTTTTGTATCTTTCGGCTATGAAACGGTTTTTTATAGTTTTCGGCATCGTAATCTGTGCCGTACTCGATGTCCGGGCATCGTGTTTTTCGTATTCTCCCGATGATTTCGACGGGGCCTGCTGCACCAGCATAATGGTTGGACGAAAGGCTTCTGCCGACGGCTCCGTGATGACGTCACACACCTGTGACGGCCGATACCGCACATGGGTACGGGTGGAGCCGGCGGCAAAGCATCCTAGAGGGGCGAAGCATGCCATTCTTCGCGGAACCATGAAGACCGTCTCGCCGGACGATACCACCGGAGTGCGCCTGATGGGCGAAATCCCCGAGACCCGGCACACCTTTGCCTACCTCAACACCGCATACCCTTGCATGAACGAGAAGCAGTTGGCGATTGGCGAAACTACCTTCGGCGGCCCCGACACTCTGGTCAACCCGGCCGGGTGGTTCACTATCGAGGAACTTGAGCGAGTTGCCCTGCAGCGCTGCAGTTCCGCCCGCGAAGCCATCAGGCTGATGGGCTCGCTTGCAGAAAAATACGGCTACGGTGACGGGGGCGAGTGCCTCACGGTAGCCGACAAGAACGAGGTATGGCAGTTCGAAATTGTTGGCGTCGGCAAGAAAAAAGTTGGCGCAGCCTGGGCTGCCCGACGTATTCCCGACGACCACGTTGCCGTGTCTGCCAACATCCCCCGCATCGGCCGCATAGACCGCAGCGACCCCAATCTTATGGCTTCCGCCAACGTGGAGCAGGTAGCCCTTGACAACGGACTTTGGGACGGCAGCGGCGACTTCATCTTCTGGAAATCGTTCAATACAGACTACGCCCGCGGGAAGAATTTCAACGACCGCGAGTACTTCATACTCAACTACTTCGCCCCGTCTCTCGGACTGAGCTACGATATGGACGAACTACCGTTCAGCGTGAAGCCTGAGAAGCCCGTGAGCCTTGAGGATGTGATGGCGCTCTTCCGCGAGACCTATGAAGGTACAGAGTTCGACATGACCCGAAAGGTGATTATGGCGCGTCCTGCCGCCAAGGAGCATCCCGCCGACACGGTCGTGAGCCCCGTTGCCAATCCCTGGCTGGGCACCACGATGCGTAACACCCTGAACACGCTCGCTCCCGGAACGGTGGAGTTCAGGCGTACCATAGCGGTGGCCTGGTGCTCCTATTCGCACGTGACCCAGCTGCGAAACTGGCTTCCCGATGCAGTAGGCGGTGTATGCTGGCTGTCACTTGACAATCCCGGCCAGAGCCCGCGCATCCCTGTATTTTGCGGAACGGCAAGCCTTCCTGGTGTATATTTGCGCTGCGGCCAGAAGGAGTACATTCCCGACTGTGCGTTATGGCAGTTCCGGCGGGCTAACAAGCTTGCAACCGTCGCCTGGCAGAGCACCAAGGAAGGATTCTATAAGGAACTGCTTGATTATGAGCGCGCATCCATAAGCGGCCAGCCTGGAGGCAAGGCCTCCGAAGAGATGCTCACCGATTATACCGCGCAGATGTTCCAGGATGCCGCCGCCCGCTGGCAGAAGCTGGAATACGGTTACTGGCAGCGCTTCGGAACGGGGTTCTAGCGGCCGGTAAATACGCCCTCGAAGAGTATGGCGCCGGAAGTTTGCTCTGCAATCACGTACACGAATGGGTGGTCTGCATAGAAGTGCACTTCCTCATGCTGTCCCGGACCTGCGGAACCGTCTTTTTCTATGATAACCACGGTAACGGCGGCTGCTTCGGTCCCCCATTCGGCAACATTGATGCGTGCCTTCTGGATGATATTGCTGATATAGAACTGCTCTTCAGGAACGTCGAACATGAGGTCAAACTCGGCCGATTTATCGTCGAAGGCCCGACGCATCCCAAGGGCTTTCATTGTCCGGGGCAGTTCAAAGCGGCTCTCCGACTCGAATTTGGGGAGGCGGAGGATTACTTCCGTGTCTTTGGTCAGTGACGCGGTGATATCTTCCCACTTCTCGCCGGGCAGCTTATTCATCAGTTTGGAAAGACCTTCTTTCCCGGACTCGTCCGGCAGTAGGATGTACATAGAATACTTCCCGTTGGAATAAGGTATTGCCGCAACCCGGTAGCCGTCGCGCTTGGCATAAGGGAAATTGCGCGCAGCAGGCATCATGTCGACCTTTGTCTGCCCGCCACCGTCCAGGTAGAACGGCTGATTTTTTATGGTTAACTCTTCGCGGAACATAGGATTGTGGTCACCGCCGCTCCACCGTGCCTTGAAATACAGGGCGTTCATTATGGCGGCAGCAAAGTCGGGAGTTATGTCATCCTGCTTCAGGAGCGGGTAGATGAATCCGTTGGTGTTCTGCCTTGCCCATTCATTGATGCGGTCTACGATTTCTTTGGGACTGGAAGGGTTGATGTACTCTACTGGAGCATAGTATGTATCGTTCATCACTTTGCTGAACGCCTTCTGCAGAGGATATTTTTTGTGCACCAGAAGTGCGTCGGTGAGCTTCAGGGCTACATCCGGATCTACGGCAGGAAGTTCGCGGAGCAGGATGTTGCAATACTCGTTCAGGGCCGTTAAATCCTCGCCGTAGCCCAGAACCTTAGTGATTTCCCCGGCAGTCTGCCCGGAAGCTCCGTTCACCGTCATTGCAAGGGCGTACTGGAGGCTGAGAGGAGAGAATACCATACTGCCGGGAGCTTCTTTGTAAAGCTGGGCTAATGTGTTAAAGGCAAATGCGTTGCCGGCACGTACACAAGCCTGCTGCTCTTCGCTCAAAGACACTTTGGTGATAGCCCCCGACGGCTCGGGGGAGCTGATTGTAATGGGGCCATCCACAATCAGGGACTCGATGCATCCGGACAAAGTGGCAAGGGCCATGCATGCCATGAGGATTCTTTTCATATCGGTGTTTTTCTGTATAAATGCCAGATGTTGTGATTTCTTGCGGAAAGATACGAATTATTTGTATATTAGCTTCACTAAACTATTGAATTATGGAAAACGAACTGGTAAACAACTATTGGCACATCTATTCAGACGGCACTAAGACCGACATCCCCTTCTTTTCCGATGAGGATAAAGTGTATGCAATGAATTCGGTCGCAATTGTGGCATTCCATGTCGGTGTGCGGGTACTCTGCGTTAATATAAACGATACGCATCTCCATGCTGTAGTGTACGGGGAAAGTGGTGAAAGGTTCAAGGAAGAACTGCGTCGGCGGATTATTGTTTTTCTTAAACGGGAAGGTCACGGTGATCAGTTGGGTGAAGGACTGTTTATAAGCTGTGATATGATTGCCACCCGGAGGGAATTGTTGTCCAAGATTATTTACACCTTCCGAAACTGTCTTGATTTCTATAAAAGAATGCCGTGGGAATACCGTTTCGGGGTCGGGAATGTCTATTTTACTGAAAACGTGAATCGTGGCAAACCACTTGGTGAATTATCTTTTAGGCAACAAAAGGCCTTGCTTCATACTGGCGAAAAGATGCCAGAAGGGTGGCGCTTAGATGAACACGGCATGTTAATCCCAAGATATTTCATTGATATTCAACATGTAGAGAGCCTTTTTGTTACCCCGCGAGCCTTTTTGGCATTTCTTTATGTCAGGAAGGAAGATGAGCAGTATATGAAACAGCAACTTTTCGTCCATTACCGTGAAAGCCGCAATATGGAAGAGATACGGAAACGAGGTAATAAACTATCTAACAGTTATTTTGGCAGGTCATTGCCAAAAGTGGATTTACGATGCCGTCTTCAAGTGGCTGCCAAAATGCTGAAGGAGGGATTCGGTAGCAAAAGACGTTCTTTACCCCCACTTTCTATCTGGGGGTGAAGGACACTTTTGGCCCTCAGTGGCCGATTTTGTACTTTGCTGATACTGAGATTGCCCGGAGGCTACCCCCTCTCCAGCTCCCGGCGGATGTCCTTTTCGCGGATGGTGGCGCGCTTGTCGTATTCTTTTTTGCCCCGCGCCAGGGCAATATGGAGCTTGGCGTAGCCGTTCTCGGCGATATAGGCGCGAACAGCTACGATAGTGAGGCCCTTGGTCTTGGTAGCCTGCTCGAGGTGACGGAGCTCGCGGCGGGTAAGCAGCAGCTTGCGGTCGCGCGCCGGCTCGTGGCTGCCCCACTTGGACGCCCAGAAGTAGGTAGAGATGTTCATCCCCTTGACATACAGTTCGCCTCCGGAAAAATAACACCAGGCATCGGCCAGTGAGGCTTTCCCAGCCCGCAACGATTTGATTTCCGTGCCCACCAGCACAATACCTGCATCGTACTGTTCCAGAAATTCGTAGTCGTACGAGGCCCGCTTGTTGCTGATTTGCACCCGCGGTGACTTCTTCTTGCCGGCGGCACTCATAGCCCGAACGCCCTCCTGATATTGTCTACCTCGTCCAGCAGCTCCCAACCGAAGAACTGCACCTCGCGCTGCTGGCCGCACACCGTCACCGTCCCGCGGTAAGGCTTGCGGCCCACATGACCGTAGGCGGCTGTGGGGCTGAAAATAGGATTCTTGAGCCCGAAGCGGCGCACTATGGCGGCGGGACGCAGGTCGAAGAGCTCCCGTACGCGGGCGGCTATCTCGCCGTCTCCGCCGGGAACGTGCGCGCTGCCGTAAGTCTCTACGAAAACGCTCACCGGCTCGGCCACGCCTATTGCATAAGCCAGCTGCACCAGGGCCTCGTCGCATACGCCCGCGGCCACCAGGTTCTTGGCGATGTGGCGGGCCGCATAGGCGGCGCTGCGGTCCACCTTGGACGAATCCTTCCCCGAGAATGCACCGCCGCCGTGGGCCCCGCGTCCGCCGTAGGTGTCTACGATTATCTTGCGCCCGGTGAGTCCGGTGTCTCCCGCCGGGCCGCCGATTACGAACTTGCCGGTGGGGTTAACGTGCAGTATCCAGTCGCCCTTGAAGAGGGAGGCGGTTCGCCCGGGGAGCGAGGCGATGAGGCGGGGGAGGAGTATCTCACGCACATCCTTCTCGATACGGTCGTGCATGGCCTGCTCGGTGTCGAATTCATCGTGCTGCGTGCTCAGGACTATCGTATGTACGCGCACCGGATGGTGGTGCGAGCTGAATTCCACGGTGAACTGCGCCTTGGCGTCGGGCCGCAGGTAGGGCATAAGTTCCGGCTCCTCGTGGCGAATGCGGGAAAGCTCGCGGAGCAGCGCGTGCGAGAGGCTGAGCGCAAGCGGCATATACTCTTCGGTGTCCCGGGAGGCGTAGCCGAACATCATTCCCTGGTCTCCGGCACCCTGCGCGTCTTCGCTGGAACGCACTACGCCACGGTTAATGTCGGCGCTCTGCTCGTGGATGGTGCTGATGACCCCGCACGAGGAGGCGTCGAACCCGTATTCGGCTTTGGTATATCCTATCCGCGAGATGACCTTGCGCACTGTTTCCTGGATGTCCACGTAGGCGTGCTCGCTGCGCACCTCTCCGCCCACCACCACAAGGCCGGCGGTGCAGAATGTTTCACATGCTACTTTTGCTTCCGGGTCCTGGGAGAGGAACTCGTCCAGGATGGCGTCTGAAATCTGGTCGGCAACCTTGTCGGGGTGCCCTTCGGAGACTGACTCCGACGTAAATAAATAGTTCATTTTAGCATTTTTTAGAGCGAGGTTGCAAGCAGGCAAATCTGTCCTCGCAGGTTAAAGTGTGCAAAGTTACTAAAAAATTGTTGATAAATAAAATGTATAATATTTGTGGGGAACAAATTCTTGATATACCTTTGTGCCACGAAAAAACTATAACGTTATTATTGTTTTTATGAAAAAATCATTCAAAGCACTGTTGCTGACTTTCGCAGCAATGTTTTTCGTCGTGTCCGCCTATGCGCAGGTCACGACTGCGGCTCTCGCCGGTAAGGTTACCGACGCCAACGGTGAGGCCGTTCCCGGTGCTACGGTCGTTGCCGTGCACACTCCTTCAGGGTCCCAGTATTACGGACTCACAAACTCTGAAGGCCGTTACAACATCAACGGTATGCGTTCCGGCGGTCCCTACACCGTGGAGGTTTCCTGCCTCGGTTACCGCAAGGTCAACTATACCGACGTGACCCTTCAGCTCGGTGAGACCTACGGACTCAACGCAAGCCTCCCCGACGACAGCGAACTGCTCAACGAGGCGGTCGTGATTTCCACCGCTTCCTCCCGTTTTGCACAGGAGAAGACAGGTGCCGCCACCAACATCAGCAGCCAGCAGATTACCAGCCTGCCTACCGTGAGCCGCAACCTTACCGACCTTACCCGCCTCTCTCCTTACGGCGGTAACGGAATGACCTTCATGGGTGCTGACGACCGTACCTCCAACTTCACGATCGACGGTGCGAACTTCAACAACAACTTCGGTCTGAGCGGCGACCTCCCCGGCGGCGGCAACCCCGTCTCCATCGACGCCATTGAAGAAATGCAGGTGGTCATCAGCCCCTACGACGTGCGCCAGACCAACTTCATCGGCGGCGGCGTGAACGCCATCACCAAGTCCGGTACCAATACCTTCAAGGGAAGCGCCTATGTATATCACAAGAACGAGATGATGCGCGGCAATACCGTTGCCGGCCTGGAGCTTGGCGACCGTGCCGAAGACCGTACCACCACCTACGGTATGACACTCGGCGGCCCCATCATAAAGAACAAGCTCTTCTTCTTCGTGAACTTCGAGTTTATCCCTCACCCTGAGGTTACTTCTTACTGGAAGCCTTCCACCGACGGCGTCGCCAATCCCGCCCTCAACATTTCCCGCGTCACCGAGACCGATATGCAGAGAGTAAGCGATTTCGTGAAGGAGAAATATGGCTACGACACCGGTTCATACAAGGACTTCAACAATAACGAGAGCAACATCAAGGCCCTTGCCCGTATCGACTGGAACATAACCGACAAGCACCATCTGGCACTGCGTTACAATTACACCAACTCCCGCCAGTGGAACTACACCAACGCTTCTTCTTCCGACTGCGGCCAGCGTACCACCCAGGCCCGTCTGTCCCAGTATTCCATGTCTTTCGCCAACGCGTTCTACAGCATGGACAATCTGGTGCACAGCTTCTCGGCCGACCTCAACAGCCGCATCTCCGACAATATGGAGAATCAGTTCCTCGCAACCTTCTCCAAGCTTGACACCAGCCGCGACACCCCGTCGGCATACTTCCCCTTCATAGACATCCTCGACGGTACCGGAACCATCACTCCGTACATGTCCCTTGGCTATGAACTCTTTACCTGGCAGAACGGTTACCACAACAACGTTCTCAATATCAAGGATGACTTCACGATTTACATGGGTCGCCACAAGCTCACCGCCGGTTTGGCATACGAGTACCAGATGGCAGACAACGCTTACCTGCGCAACGGTACCGGCTACTACCGCTACAACTCTTTGGACGACTTTCTCAACGGAGCCACCCCTGAGACGGTGAACTTTACCTACGGATACGAGAACCTCATGCGTGACAACCCTGCAAGCCGCGTCATGTACCACAAGGCCAGCATCTATGCTCAGGACGACTGGGATGTGACCGAGCGCTTCAAACTTACTGCAGGCGTGCGTATCGACGACTTCTTCTTCGATAACAGCAACCTTATCCGCAACAACGCCGTTTATAATCTCGAGTATCCCGACGAGAACGGCAACGTGCGCAGGATAGATACCGGCAAATGGCCCAACGCAGTTCCCCTGATTTCTCCCCGTGTAGGTTTTACATGGGATGTCCTGGGCAACAAGAGCATGAAGATCCGCGGAGGCGTTGGTATCTTCACCGGCCGTGTGCCTCTGGTGTTCTTCACCAACATGCCGTCCAACTCTTCCATGAACCAGTACAACGGTATCATCACCACCTATTACAAGAACGGTGAAGTTTCCAGCGCAGATCCCAACCTCGGTGCTTTTGCCGGAGGCCTTATCACCGACCGTGAGAAGATGCGCGAGAAGTGGTATGAACTCGGATATCCTCAGACAATCTCCGAGGAGGATGGAAAGATTCCTTCCAAGCTGGCGGCCGTTGATCCCAACTTCAAGATGCCTCAGGTACTGAAGACCTCCCTGGCCCTGGATTATGCCTTCCCGACTTCATTCCCCTTCACCGTCACGCTAGAGGGTATGTTCAACAAGAACATCAACGCCTCCACGATGGAAGACTGGAACATGAAACCGGTAAACGGCTTCTCCCGCTTCAACGGTGTTGACAACCGTCCCATCTATCCTACGGACTACAAATACACCACATCCCCCGCTTACGTGCTGACCAATACTAACCAGGGTTACACCTGGTCCGGCAACGTAACAGTGAACATCGCTCCCGTAGAGGGACTCCGTCTCATGGCCGCTTACACTCACGTAGTGGCCAAGGAACTCACCTCCCTCCCCGGTTCCGACCCTGCTTCTATCTTCAACTATGTGCCTACCGTGGCCGGTCCCAACTACACCACCGTCCACCTTTCACAGAACAATACCCCCGACCGTGTCGTGGCCTCCCTCACTCATGACGACAAGAGCGGCAACCACTTCAGCTTCATTTATGAAGGCTGGAGAGGAGGATATAACTATTCCTACCTGCTCACCAATGATATGAACGGAGACAACTACAACTACGATTCCCTCTTCATCCCTACCGACGAGCAGGTTGCAAACCGCGACTTCCGCTTCGTCTCGGATGACGACCGCGACCGTTTCATGGCATATGTCCACAACGACAGCTATCTGAGCAAGAACCAGGGCAAATATGCAGAGGGCTACGCAGTTTACAACCCTTGGGTCCACCGTGTTGACTTTGCCTACAAGCACGATTTCAAGGTGAAGATTGGCAGCACTACCAACACCCTACAGCTCAACTTCGACATCAAGAACGTGCTCAACCTCTTCAACAACAGTTGGGGCGTGAGCAAGTACATGAATCCCGAGCTCAACTCCGGCCGTATCCTCACTTACGAAGGCGTAGATGCCCAGGGCTATCCCACCTTCTCTACTCCCAAGGCTGTCAGCGGCTCCACCGAGACTTTCGTGAACAACACGGCAGTCGGCCAGTGCTGGTATGCTTCCATCGGTATTAAGTACATGTTCAACTAATTCCGGAAACGCATATTATGAAACTCAGATATATTATCGGAACTCTTATCCTTGCCCTTGGCGTATTTACTGCCTGTGAGCAGGAGAAGCTTGAGACTCTTACCAACCTCAAGGTTGACGAGTCCTATGTGTCCATCAATGTGAATGGCGGCACTTCCACCTTGAACCTCAAGGCCACCGAGGCTTGGGAAGTAGTTCCCGAGTCCGTTCCTGAATGGCTTACCATCAGCCCTATGTCCGGCGGTGCCGGCGATGCGGTGCTCTCCTTCAAGGCCGAGGCTACCAAGGCTACCAACAACGCCGAAGTAAAGATCAAATGCGGCAACCAGACGCAGTATGTCAACGTAATCCAGTATGCAGCAAAGGCAGATCCCGTTATCATGTCCGTCAAGGAAGCCCTTGCAGTCATCAAGACCGTTGACAAGGGCGACGGCCAGAGCTACAACGTGGACGGCGAATACTACGTAAAGGGTATCGTGAGCAAAATCGACGAAATCAGTACCAGCTACGGCAACGCAACTTATTACCTTTCCGACGACGGCAAGCACGTTGACGGTGAGTGGCTCGAGGTTTACCGCGGTTCATGGCTCGACGGTGCAAAGTTCTCCAAGGGTGATGAGTTTGCCGTAGGCGACGAGCTCACCATCGTTGGCCAGCTCATGAGCTACAAGGGCACTCCCGAAACCGTTCAGGGTACCGCCAAAGTAACTGCCATTAAGAAATCCCTCGTGCAGATTGCATCAGGTGCCGAGAATGGTTTGGACGCCAATGGCGGCGAGTTTCTCGTAAAGGCCATATGCAAAGGTGACGGTCCAGCCATCACCATCCCCGATGACGCAAAGTCCTGGGTAGGTGTAAGCGGCATCAGCATGGTGAAAGACACCACTTTCGTGTCTTTCTTCGTGGCTCCCAATACAGAGGAATCTTCCCGCAAGGCAGACATCAGCTTCACCTCCAAGTCTGGCAGCGACGTCTCCACGGTTTCCGTTTCCGTGAGCCAGAGCGGCCTGCAGGGCACTGAAACCAACCCGTTCACCGTTGCCCAGGCAATCGAGTACTGCAACACTCTCAGCGGCAACAGCTCAAATGCGTTCTTTGTCAAGGGCAAGATTTCCCGCATCATCAGCGGCGGCGAGTTCGGCGCTCAGTACGGCAATGCCACCTTCTACATCTCCGATGACGGCGAGTACAAGGGCACCGACGACAAGAACTGCGACAAGACCCACGACTTCGAAGCATATCGCATCCTCAACTTTGGAAATGCCAAGTGGACTGAAGGCCAGGGCCAGATTGCAGTTGGCGACGAGGTGGTCATCACCGGCATCCTTACAATCTACAACGGCGTTTCCGAGACTGCCTCCGGAAAGGCATGGCTCTACAGCGTCAACGGCGTCAAGTCCGGTGAAAACGGCCTCGGCAATGTAGTGAGCCCGTTCAACTCCGCCGGCGCCAAAGCTTGCATCGATGCGGAATTTACCGGCAATGTCTATGTTGCAGGTATCATCTCCGAAATCGTGAACAACGGTGCTTTCGGAGCTCAGTACGGCAACGCCACCTTCTGGATTTCCGACGACGGCAAGACCAAGGATTTCGAGGCTTACAGGGTACTGTACCTCGGAAACCGCAAGTGGGTCGAGGGTGACACCCAGATTGCAGTTGGCGACAAGGTTGTCCTCCACGGCGCCCTTACCAAGTTTGGCTCTACCTACGAGACCTCTTCCGGAAAAGCTTATATCTACTCCCTCAACGGAAAAACGAATTAAGTTTTTTAAATAATTTATAAATAAGGCCCGGGCAGCTCCCGGGCCTTATTTTTTATCCCGCAGATAATAAAAAACAGATAAAAATTTTTATCTTTGAAAATCATATATTCCAGAATTTTATCAAATAACGCGTTATTATGAATTTCAAAAAGTTTTTTATCACATTGATAGCGGCTTCGGCAGCCCTTCTGGCCTGCACGCAGGAAGAAGATTTCGGACTGCCCCGTATATCCGTGGACCCTACAGAGATATCTCTTGGACAGGGTGAGGAGTCGGCCAGCGTGCAGCTTACCGCCACACGTGACTGGTTGGTACAGAGCGCTCCCGATTGGATCGGCCTCAGCGTAAATGAAGGCAAAGCCTCTACAAAGGCCCAGACCGTTTCCCTTACCGCAAACGCCAACAGCGGCTATAACCGCAGCGGCGAAGTGGTGTTTACCATCGGTCTTGCAAAATGTGCCGTTACCGTGAACCAGGCGGGCGCCCAGGGCGAGCTCAAGAAAGGTACCGGAACCAAGGACGATCCTTACACCGTGACGGGCGTCATAGAATATGTCCAGGGGCTCGGGGCAGACGTCACCAGCCCTTCCGAGGTGTATGTGAAGGGTAAGGTGGCTGCAATTACCGAGGCGTTCTCGGCCCAGTACGGCAACGGAACCTTCACCATTTCCGACGACGGCTCCACCGCCCAGGTGTTTACCTGCTATCGTATCCTGTACCTTGGCAACCGCAAGTGGACTGCAAACGATACCCAGATTGCCCAGGGTGACGATGTGATTGTATGCGGCAAGGTGGTGAACTACAAGGGCAACACCCCCGAGACAAGCCAGGGCTCCGCATTCCTCTACAGCCTCAACGGCAAGACCGAGGGCGGTGATCCCACCCCCGATCCCGGCACTGCCGGAACTCCCAAGGGCAGCGGCACCCAGGCCGATCCTTTCAATGTGGCAGCTGCAATCGCAAAGGCCAAGGAAACCGGCGAAACTGCAACTTCCGACACTTACTACATCAAGGGCAAGGTGTCCGAGGTCACCGAGCAGTTCGCCGCCCAGTACGGCAACGCCACCTTCAAGCTGGTAGATGAGGGCTACGCTGCAGCATTCCTGGCATACCGCGTACTGTACTTCAACAATGTGAAGTGGACGGCAGGCGGCAAGAGCGTCAATGTCAACGACGAGGTCGTCGTGTGCGCCAAGATAGTCAACTTCAAGGGCAACACCCCGGAAACTTCAGGTGGTTACGTATATTCCATCAACGGAGATACCGGTGGCGACAATCCCGGCCCAGGCCCCGACCCCACCCCGGGCGATCCCAAGGGCTCCGGCACACTTGCCGATCCTTACAACGCTGCGGGTGCCTACGCCCTGGCAGCCGGCCTCACTTCTGAACAAAAGAGCGACGACGTTTATGTCGCCGGCAAAATTTCTTCCATAAAGTACACCTTCAGCGCCCAGTACGGCACCGCTACGTTCAACATTTCCGACGACGGCACTACTTCCGGCAGTCAGTTTACCTGCTACAGCGTGCTTTATCTGAACAACCGCGCATGGGCCGACGGCGACACCCAGGTGAAAGTCGGCGACAGCGTTGTAATATACGGTAAACTTGTCAATTATCAGGGCAATACTCCGGAGACTTCCAGCAAGGAGGCCTATATCTACAGCCTCAACGGCGTAACCGACGGCGGCGAACCCACTCCCGGCCCCGATCCCGGCTCCGGCGGCGGCGACTTCTCCAGCAACGTTTCCTGGACCGCCGGCACCAGCTGCTACGACGACAATGTCCTCAACGTGAACGGTGAAAGCGGTGTTGCCAACCTCAAGTTCGGAACCAGCAAGAAGTACGGAGATGCAAGCGTCGTGATTCCGGCCGGCACCAAGACCGTAACCTTCTACTCCATTGCCTGGAAGGGTGCAGATGCATCGCTTAAGGTTACTGCCGGCGGCAAGGAATATACTTTCGACGTAAAGGCCAACGACGGTGCTTCCGGCAACGCCCCTTATAATGTTACCGTTACCGACAACGACAAATACACGCTTGACCTCGATTCGGCGCTCAGCTCCGACGTTACCGTGAAGGTGGAGACATACGAGGGCAACAATAAAGGCTTCCGTGCCTTCATCTTCGGCGTCAAGGCACAATGATGTCTGCATTCTTTCGCTTTACGGCGGTGCTCCTGGCATCGGCTTCCGTTCTCCTCACATCCTGTGGGGGGAACGGGTCGGCCGATTATGACAATACTGCCGCCATAGTGCCTCGCAGCACCGAGCTTGGCTCTGATGGAGGAAGCGTGTTCGTGGCCGTTACCGCCGCCGCCGGGTGGACCATCAGCCTGGAGTTCCCCGATTCCGAGCCGTGGGCTACTATGGACCCGGCATCGGGCAGCGGCTCGCAGGCCAACGTGCGCATGCGCTACGATGCCAATACCTCGGACGCTTCCCGCAAGGTGGTGCTGACTCTCAAGCCCACAAACGGCCTTGCCGCTTCCGTCACCGTGATTCAGGCAGGCCTGAGCAACCCTTCACCGGATCCCGGCACAGGCGATTACGGCGAAGACGTGGCATCTCCGAAGTGGCTCGAGCTTCCGGCTACCAAGGCCGGAGACGGGCGTAACTTCTTTGTCCACGACATGGAGGGGCGCGGGTATGTGAACCAGGCCGTGAGCGGAGTGCGCAACTGGTCTTTTTACTGGGACTACCGGGAGCACCTGGCTCTCTGGGTGGCATATCCCATGAACAACAGCCTCAAGGGCAACGGCTCCAGAACCAACGAGTGGGGCTACGACCCCCTGCTCCCCGTATCCATCCAGCCCAGCCTCATAGGGGGCTCGTACGGAGGCGGTTGGACCCGCGGGCACCAGATTCCTTCTGCGGACCGTCTGAGTTACAAGGCCAACGTGAGCACTTTCTACGGCACCAACATGACGCCGCAGGACTACAACTTCAACTCCTTCATCTGGGCGGACCTGGAGAACCGGGTGCGGGCGTACGCTGCGTCCTCGGATACCCTGTACGTAGTTACCGGCTGCCTCTTCGACAAATCCGTCACGTACAGCGGCACCAGTTCCGGCTTTGCCGTAAAGATACCGACCCATTATTTCAAGGCAATGCTGTATCGGGGGCCCTCCAGCTATGCTGCCGGAGGATATATGGCTGCAGGCTTCCTGCTGCCTCACGATTCTTCCATTGCCCGCGGCAACTGCCTCAGCTACATTATGTCCATAGACAAGCTTGAAGCGGAGACTGGAATAGATTTCTTCCCCAACCTGGCTACGGAAATAGGGAAGGCCGCGGCTGATGCAATAGAAGCTGCAGAGCCATCTACATGGTGGAAATAACAACTGATAACCAATAAGATATGAAAAGACTCATCTGTATATTCAGCGCTTGCGTACTCGTCTTCGTGGCTTGTGGCTCGACAAGCCAGGTGAGCAGTACCCCGAAAGGCGGGCGCACATCGCACATAATAGGTTTCTACAACCTTGAGAACCTCTTCGACACCGTGCACGACGAGGGCAAAAACGACTACCAGTACCTTCCCGACGGCAGCAACAACTGGACGGAAGAGAAGTATGCCAAGAAGCTTTACAACATGGCCCACGTGATTGCTGCAATGAAAGAGGACAACGGCGTCTGGCATGCAGTGCTTGGCGTTTCCGAAATCGAGAACCGCCACGTTCTGGAAGACCTCGTTGCCGAGCCTGAAATTGCGGCTGCAAATTTCCAGATCGTACACTACGACGGTCCCGACCGCCGCGGAGTTGACGTAGGACTTCTCTACCGGCCCGAGGTGTTCAATCTCATAGCTACGGAGAGCATTCCTTTTACCTTCACGCCCTCCCGCATAGACTGGAGTCAGTGGACCCGGGAAGAGATGGACGCCTTCAAGACACGTGATGTCCTGCTTGCGCGCGGAACTATCGGTGGAGAGATGTTCGGTATCTTCGTCGCCCACCTTCCTTCCCGTCTGGGCGGCAAGGGTGCAGACCTTCGTCCCCGCGGTGCGGAAATCATCTACCAGAGGGCGATGGAACTGCAGAAGGAGTTCCCCGGTATCAAGATCGTTGTTATGGGAGATATGAACGACAACCCTCAGGACGTGAGTATGACCGAATTCCTGCGCGGAAAGGAGTTCCGGTCCGAGGTGACGGACGAGGATTTCTTCGACCCCTTCCTGAGTATGATCAAAGCCGGGTATGCATCCCTGTACTATCAGGGCGGCAACAATATATTCGACATCATCATGGTGAACGAGGCCCTCGCAAACGCAAAGGAGGGGACTTTCCAGATTCAGCCCATCGTGAAAAAGAAATACTACGGCCGCATCTTCAGCAAACCGTTTATGACCAACCAGAGCGGTCAGTACAAGGGGACCCCCTTCCGTACCTATTCCGGCGGCGCTTTCGTCGGCGGTTATTCCGACCACTATCCTACGTATATCGTTGTGGCAAAGTAGATTCCTCGACTCGCTTCGCTCGCTCGGAATGACATAACCCCTGTCATTTCGACCGAAGTGGAGAAATCTGATAGAAGAGAAATCTACCTAAAAAATTTGTCCGATAATAACAAATTAAGACAATATGTATAAAAAATTATTGCTGATTTTTGCAGCGCTGCTAACCACTCTTACCCTAATGTTCGCCCAGGACTACTCCGGCGGCGTAAAGGGCGTAGTGGTCAACCGCAACGGCAGGCAGCCGGTGGAAAAAGCCCGGCTGGTCCTGTATCAGGGGGCATCGCAAGTTGCCGTGGCGGAGTCTGCCGAAGACGGCACCTTTATGATTCCCAACCTGGACAACGGAATGTACACCTTGGTCATCGAGGCCCCGGATTTCCTCGAAAACAAGGTTCAGGTGACCGTGAACGACGGTTACGTGAAGAATATGTTCAACCTCTCGCTCACTGCGGTACAGCAGGTTACCGAGCTTGATGACGATTCTTTCGCCGCTTTCGACCTGGATGATTCAGGGTACAACGACAATCCCACCATCCTTTTCGGGTCAAACGATGTTTTCAACAACATTGCCGGCTACAACTTCTCCGCGGTACGTTTCCGCGCCCGCGGCTACACCTCCGAGTCCCAGGACGTGTACCTTGCCGGAGTAAAGCTCAACGACGCCATCACCGGTTACAGTCCGTATTCCCTCTGGAGCGGCCTCAACGAGGCCATGCGGTCCAAGGAGACGGTGAACGGTGCGGAGGTGTCCGATTATGGTCTGGGCGGCTACAACGGCCTCACCAATATCTTCGGCAACGCCTCCAACGTGCGCAAGGGGCTCCGCGGGAGCGTTCTTACCAACAGCACCCTGTACCGTTTGCGCGTTATGGCTTCGTACGCCACCGGAATGATGGACAACGGCTGGGCATTGGCAGCCAACGTGAGCGCGCGGCTTGGCGGCAACGACTGGATAGACGGCGTATATTACCGCTCCTTCGCCTATTATCTTGCCGCAGACAAGGTGTTCGATCGCAGCAACAAGCTCAGCATGGTGTTCTTCGCAACGCCCGGAGAGAGGGGAGCCCAGAACGCATCCACCCAGGAAGTGTACGACCTCATGAAGGACAATATGTACAACTCCAACTGGGGCTACCAGAATGGCGAGGTGCGCAATTCCCGCGTGCGCAAGACTCACGAGCCCGTTGCCATCCTGAAGTACGACTTCACTCCGTCCGACAGGTTCCAGGCCAGCGCCACGCTGCTTTACCGCTTCGGAAAGAACGGCTATACCGCGCTTGACTGGTACGACGCCCAGGACCCCAGGCCCGACTACTACCGTAACCTTCCGAGCTATTTCTACGACAGCAATACCGATCTCAACAGGGCCAACTTCATGAAGTGGGGATGGGCCAACGAGGTGTGGACGCATTCCAAAGACTATCCAAACCTTACCCATATCAACTGGGACCGCCTGTACAACGTGAACCGCCTGCAGGAAGGCGGACGTTCCAAGTACGTGCAGGAAGAGCGTCACGTGGACCAGAACGACGTCAACTTCGCCGGTACTTTCAAGTGGAGGGCCAAGGAGTGGGTTACTCTTACCGGCGGCCTTACCGCCCGCTATAATGCGACGGAGTATTACAAGACCGTCGCCGACCTTCTGGGCGGCGAGTACTTTGTGGATATAGACAACTTTGCCGAGCGCGAGTACGCTTCCCAGCCCTGGAAAATCCAGAACGACCTGGATTATTTCATCAACAACGGCAATGCAAGGGTGCTGCGCAAAGGCGACAAGTACGGCTACGACTATCTTGCGCACTACCGTAACGTGGGCGGATGGATCAACGGCAAGTTCACTGCCGGCAACTTCAGCGCCAACGTCGGCGGCCGCATCGGCTACGAAGGCTTCTGGCGCCAGGGACTTATCCGCAAGGGCCTGTTCCCGGGTTATCCCGAGGATGACGCCATGGCTGCAAAATGGCAGGCGGCGGGTGTCGAGTACGCTAAGCCCGGTACCCGGACCGAGACTTCCTTCGGCAATTCCGAGAAGGCTCAGTTCCTGACCTATGCAGCCAAGCTCGGCCTGAACTATGTTATCGGAGGCAACCAGAGAGTGTACGCCAACGTGGGCTATTTCAACGACGCTCCCAAATTCAACCAGGTTTTCCTGTCTCCCAGGACCCGCAACACGATGGTGGACAATCTCACCACAGTCAAGACCTTCGCCAGCGACATCAACTGGCAGTACAGCGGCAACGGCATCAACGTGCGCGCCACTGCCTACTTTGCCACCATCAGGGACCAGAGCAAGGTGATGAGCGCCTATGACGACCTGCAGAACGCATTCTCCAACTTCGCCATCAGCGGCATCGACCAACGGAATATGGGCGTGGAACTGGGATTCAAGATTCCTACCTACATTGTTGACGGACTGAGCGTGCAGGGCGTCCTTGCCTGGGGTAACAATGTCTATACGTCCACGCCGCGTATGACGCAGACCGTGGACAACAGCGCCGAGAAGGTGATGGACAACGTACTGTTGCCTTACTGGAAGTCCACCATTACTTCCGAGGGTCTGGTGCAAAGGCATCACGTGCCCTCCACCCCGGAGCTGGCCACCAGCCTGGGCCTGTCCTACAACATCAATTACTGGTTCATCGACGCAGACGTGGAGTATTTCGACAACGCCTGGCTGGATATGAATCCTCTGTACCGTACCGACTATGCAGTTGCCGGTCCCGACAACGTCATCACCGACACCGAGCTGCTGTATATGACGACTCAGGAGAAATTCGCTCCGGCATGGCTGGTGAATTTCTCGGTGGGCAAGTCCTGGTTCATCAAGTACAAATATCAGCTTGGTTTCTCACTTAACGCCAAGAATGTTCTCAACAACCGCAACGTCAAGACCGGCGGATATGAGCAGACCCGCATAATAGACAATACCGTATCGAAAGAGCGCTACTACCGGTTCGATCCCAAGTATTTCTATATGTCGGGATTTAACTATATGTTGAACATTTATTTCAGGTTCTAGCTTATGAAAAAGTTTATTATTGCAATTACTGTAGCCCTGGTGGCATTTTCTTCCTGCCGGAGCCTGAAGGAGGAATGGGATCCTGTATTCACTTTCGGCGAAAATCAGCCTCCCGTAGAAAAGCTCAAGAACGAATCAGACCTGGGCGAATACGGGTTTTCCGGTACCTGGACCAGTATTCATGACCTCAAAGCGATGTACAAGAACACCCCGCTGGAGATTACTTCCAATATCTGGATCAAGGGGCAGGTGACGTCGAGCGACGTGAGCGGCAACATATACCGCGAGATGTACATCCAGGACGAAACCGGAGGCATCGACCTCAAAATAGGTAAGTCTTCCCTTTACAGCGAGTACAAGCTCGGGCAGTGGATTTATGTAAAGTGTACGGATCTTACGCTCGGCGCGTATAACGGTATGCCGCAGCTGGGTCTGGTCGCAGACGATACTTCTACCAACGAGTACGATACTTCTTATATTGATTCACAGGCCATTATAGACGGGCATGTGTTCAAGGGCGCTTATGCGGATCCGGTGGCTCCTGTCGTGGTGGACGAGAATGCTCTCAAGACGGCTCTTTCCAAGGGCTTTACCGGTGAACTTTGGGGCAAGCTCGTTACTGTCAAGGGTTTGAAGTACGGCGATGAAATATTTGCCCTGGTGTATCCCAACCCTAATATGTCGCATAAGAGTACCAACCCGGAGAACCGTGTATTCCTCTCCGATTCTGGTACCTGGAGTATCAATACCTGGGGACTTACCAAACAAGGTTATGTGTCTCTGGTCGAGTCCGGTGCCCTGGACAAGGCGGAGGTCGGCAGCGGGAACACCCGTTATGGCCCCATTACCGGTCGTCCTATAGACTATCTGACTGACGGTAAGGTGCTTAATAGTTTTGGAACGGACGCGATGCTTACATATAAGGAAATTATGGTAAAGTACGCCACAGCGAACTATGTGTCCCATTATTTCCGTATCGGCAGTACTGATATCCAGGTGCGTACGAGCGGCTATGTCAAATTTGCAGACCAGGTTCTCAGTACGGCTATTACAAGTCAGGGCAAGACCTGCGACATTACCGGTATCCTTACGGTTTACAGCGGCGCCGCCCAGTTTACTCTGGTCGATGAACCTTCGGTTTCCGTCAAAGTCAATTGACCGCAGCTTTAACTTTGTCGGGACAGACAGACTGCCGCCCGCTCATACTACAAAAACGCTCCGCGTTTTCAAAATCGCTTGCCGGCAGTCCGTCCGTCCGGCTGCGGGGAAATGATTAATGATTGTTGTTTTATGAATAAAATTGTTTTGATGATTTCTGCTACTATGATGTTGGCAGCGTGTACAGGTGCAAATCCGTTTATCGAAGGTTGGGATACTCCGTTCGGAATTCCGCCGTTCGACAAAATCCAGACTGCTCATTACATGCCGGCGATAGAGGCCGGTATCAAGCAGCAGAATGCTGAAATCCAGGCAATTATCGACTGCCAGGAGGAGCCTTCGTTCGAGAATACCGTGGCCGCCTACGACCGCAGCGGGGAGATTCTGGACCGCGTGAGCGCAGTGCTTTTCAATATCAGCGAGAGCGACTACAGCCCTGAGCTTAATGCTATTGTGGAGAAGGCCACCCCTATGCTTTCCGCCCATAGCGACGAGATTATGATGAATCCGGCGCTGTTTGCGCGCGTTAAGGCTGTTTATGAGGCAGATCAGTCGGGCCTTACCCGTGAGCAGCAGATGCTGTTGAAGGGGCTTTACGAAGGCTTTATCCGTAATGGAGTTGGGCTGGACGAGGCGGGACAGGCGCGTATGAAAGAAATCAACAGTGAGCTTTCTTCCCTGGCGCTTAAATTCGGCAACAATCTGCTCTCCCAGTCCAATGCGTTCAAGGAGGAACTCGGATTCTCCGTGGCGTCTTATTACGATAAGATGGCATCCGAGTCCGACCGCGCCTTGCGCGAGAAGATATTCCGCTTGTATTCCAACCGTGGCAACAACGGCGACGAATTCGACAATAAGGCCGTGGTGCTGCGCGAGATGGAGCTCCGCATAGAGAAGGCCAAGCTTATGGGATATAATACGCCTGCAGAGTTCATTTTGAGCAATAAAATGGCTGGGGCTCCCGCTGCGGTAGATGCCTTCCTCAAGGACATCATGGAGGCGGCGATGAAGCGGGCACGAGAGGAAGTATATGATATGCAGAAGCTTATGGACGAGGACGTGGCGGCAGGCCTGCTTCCTGCAGGCTCCCGCATAGAGCCTTGGGACTATATGTACTACGCCGAGCGCGTGCGCAAGGCACGCTACGACCTGGACGAGGGTCTCGTGTCTGAGTACTTCAAAATGGAGAATGTGCGTGCCGGAGTATTCGGTACGGCATCAAAGCTTTACGGCATCAGCTTCGAACCCGTCGAGGGTGTTGCTTTGTACAATCCTGAGGCTGAGGCCTTCAAGGTGACCGACTCCGACGGTTCCCTGATAGGTGTTATCATCACCGACTACTATCCACGTGACAGTAAGCGCGGTGGCGCCTGGATGACCAATTTTGTGGAGCAGTACGAGGGAGTGCGTCCCGTTATCGTGAACGTTGGCAACTTCAACAAACCTACGGCGGAGCAGCCTTCGCTCCTTACCATAGACCAGGTAGAGACGATGTTCCACGAGTTCGGGCATGCCCTGCACGGCCTGCTGAGCCAGTGCACCTACAAGGGCGTGAGCGGCACTTCCGTCAAGCGTGACTTCGTGGAATTCCCCTCCCAGGTGAACGAGAACTGGGCTTTCGAGCCCGAGGTGCTCGCCACTTACGCCTTCCATTACAAGACCGGTGAAGTCATTCCCGAGGAGTTGGTGAAGAAGGTTCAGGCCGCCGCCAACTTCAATCAGGGCTTCACCACCGGCGAGCTTACAGCCGCCAGCATCCTGGATATGAAGTGGCACGAGCTTTCGAGTATCGAAGGTGTTGATGTTGAGGAGTTCGAGGCTAAGGTCTGCAAGGATATGGGCCTGATAGACGAAATCATTCCCCGTTACCGCAGCACCTACTTCAACCATATTTTCGGCTCCAGCGGCTACAGTGCGGGCTACTACAGCTACCTCTGGGCAGAGGTGTTGGACAAAGACGCATTCGAGCTCTTCAGGCAGAAGGGCATCTTCGACAAGGAAACTGCCATGAGCCTGCGCCGCAACGTTCTCGAGAAGGGCGGCGGCGAGGAGCCCATGACCCTTTACCGCGCTTTCCGCGGCGCCGACCCCGACCCGGGAGCGCTCCTGCGCGCACGCGGGCTATAGCTCCGCTATTATTTGGTCGAAGTCACCGTCGGGGTGCAACGAGTGCTTCTGCAGTATGCTGTGATACGAATACACTGTAGTTACAGACATATTAAGCACTCTTGCAATCTTCTGTCTCTTGCTTATGCCCATCTTTATGAGGGCGAGAATACGTAATTCTGTTGACAGCTCTCCAGGTGAGGGCTGTCTTAGTTCGTATCCATCCTGCATATGTTCGTTTACTTTTTCTACGAAGTCGGGGAATATGCCGAGGAAGGTGGAGTCGAACTCTTCCAGCAGTTTTTCGAATTCCGAAGATGCGATAGAAGGCATCCGGAGTTTGGCCTTTATTGCTTCCAAACCCTCGGTTTTGATTGTACTTCTAAGTTCCGACCGGTACTCGTCCACCTTGTTCAGATAGTCCACACTGGTTTCCATATAGTGGGCAAGGAAGCCGTCTTTGATGTCGGAAACTTCTTGCAGCTTGGCTTTTGAGGCAGCCAGCTTGTTCCTTTGGCGATTATTTATGAGGAGGAACAGTACTGCGGCAGCAAGCAGCATTGCAGTTACCAATATCGCCACAGCAAGGGCTTGCTTTTTCTGCCCTTCCTGTACCAGAAGAGCGTCAAGGACAGTTATCTCCGATTGAATTATTTGGTTGTATCGCAGTGTCCAGTGCGACGTCCCGGCGTCTTCCAGAGTGATTCGCTGGTACCTGTTGGCCCGTTGTATATTGCCTATCGCGAACAATTTTTTGGATAAGATAAGCAGGGATTCGTAAGTCTTTACAGACAGGTACATGTCGTATTCCGCACTTTTGGCGTAGTAGCGCAGGGCGTTTTCCGTTTGCCCGTCGTAGTCATACAGTCGCCCCATATAATAATAGTAAACGGCAGAATCCCTTTGACTGTTCATCACGCTGGCTTTCATGTGTTCCAAGGCCTTGGCGTAGTCTTTGCGCTCCCTCAGGAATGTGTCGTGATTGTATATTGCGCCGGAATTGGTACTGTCTTTCTGCCACCACAAGTCTATGACACGCCGGAATTTTTCCCGCTGATGTATTTGCCTGTAAACTTGATAGGCAGAGCGGCAATATGCAATTACTGTGTGGTCGTCGCTGCGGCTGAGTGCGGCCGAGTCTATTTGATCCAAAAGCCTTGCAGCAGACTCCAGGGAATCCAGCTTGTACAGGTTTTGTGTAAGGCAGGCTATGGTTATTATCCGTTGCCTGTCCGATCCGTCTTGCAGTCGTTGCATCGATGATATGTAATGCAGGCATGAGTCTATGTTGTGTATGTATAAAACATTTGCAAGTGCGTATGCGGCTTCCCATTTCAAGGAGTCGTCCGGTGCCTGGTTGTAGGCGTCGCGTAGGGTTTGCAAGTTCTGTTCGTATCTCTCATCATACAAGGCGCGGTTGTCTATAGCCCTGTCCAGATCCTTGAAGATGCTCCTCTCTCTCATCGAGCAACTGCCCAGCAAAAGCAGGCAAAAGAGTAAAAAACAAGATTTTTTCATGTTGCAAAGGTATTAAAAATATCTTGTTTTTCATAGTAGCTTCTGACAATATAATTTATTTATAGTCAAGTAGAAAAGTATTATAATAGTATTTGAATAACCTTGTTTTGTTTCCAGGGCTATAATAAGCGATACCTTTTATTCATATCTTTGTTACAACACTGTTGTTCTGTGGTGCACTTTGACCCGAAACTAACTATTAACCATTATATGATGAAGTCCTTGTTCTCCCAGAAGTTAATGCTCTTCGCTTTTCTGCTGCTCAACGCTACCTTCGCAATGGCCCAGCAGCCGGAGATTCGCGGCACTGTTACGGACGCCTCTACCGGCGAACCGGTTCCCGGCGCCGTCCTGTTCGTGCAGGGCGGTAACGGTGGCACTGCAACCGATGCTTCCGGCAAGTATAAGATTCAGGCAGGCGGCGACGCGGTGCTTGTGTGTTCCTGTATAGGTTACGTGCAGGTGCAAGTGAACGTTGCCGGCAGGAGCGTAATAGATTTTTCCCTCTCTCCCGACGTTGAAATGCTGGAGGAGACTGTTGTCGTAGGTTACGGTACACTCAAGAAATCGCAGCTCGTGGGCAGTGTGGAGCAGGTCTCCGGCGATGTGCTGGAAGACCGCGTGAATGCCAACGTCTCCCGCACCCTTCAGGGACAAGTTCCCGGACTCAGCATTTTCCAGGTTGACGGCAAGCCTACGCACGGCGGCTCAGTCTATATCCGCGGCGGCGCAACCAGTTACACCATGAAGAAGAACATGAACAGCAGCACCATCTCCTCCTACTCCATCGGCCAGGGAGGCAGCGCCCTCATCCTTATAGACGGCGTGGAAGGGGAGCTCGCTACTGTGAACCCCGAAGACATAGAGTCCGTTTCCGTGCTCAAGGATGCTTCTTCTTCTGCAATCTACGGTTCCAGGGCTGCCTACGGCGTGATTCTGGTAACCACCAAGAACGCTAAGAGCGACAAGGTTACCGTCAGTTACAACGGCTCGTGGACGCTCAACCGCCGTACTGTGATGTGGGAAGACAACGTGATTACCGACGGCCTGGAGTACACGGAGACCTTCTATGACTTCTGGCTGGGCCGTACCGCCACCCCCGAAGCGGACGGCCAGATGCCCACCAAGATGAACACCTACAACATCCCGTCCGACTACCTGGAGCGCTTCCGTGCCCGCCGTGCGGAGGGGAATACGGAGGTGTACGACATGAACGGCAAGAACTACCTGTATTATGCCAGCGAGAACTGGCTTGCAAAGTTCTACAAGCGCTCCAACACCACCCAGACGCATTCTGTCAGCGTAAGCGGTGCTTCACAGAAGATATCTTATTCCCTGTCCGGCCGCTACTATACCCAGGATGGCATATACAAGATTGGTAAAGAAGCCTACAACCAGTACAACCTCCGCTCAAAAGTGGTCTTGCGTGCCAGGGACTGGCTCACCATTGACAACAACACCTATTTCTATCATACGGATTACATCCAGCCAATCTTTTCCAGGAAGTACGACAACGTCGGCAACCAGCTGTGGCAAATTGGTATGCTGGGCTTGCCGGTCATGCCCACCAACAACGAGGACGGCACCTTCACTATAGGTGCTGCCGCCTCCGGTTATGAAGCTTTCCTGCAGGGCAATTCGGCGCAGAACAGCTGGACTAATTCCGTGGTCACTACTACCGGAGTCACCATAGAGCCGGTAAAAGACGTGTTCAAGGTCCGCGGCGACTTCACCTACAAATATACCGCCCGCCATACGCAGCGCTACGTTGCCCCCACCTCCCAGAGCATCCAGCCCGGTGTCGTTACATACTATGTTACACAGGCCGACTCCTACAAGCGGGAATACAACTACGAGACCGGCCACATCTCCGCCAATGTGGTGGGCACCTTTACTCCCAGGCTCGGCCCCGACCACAAACTCAATGTCGTGGCCGGCTGGAATCTGGAAGACCACCGCTACGATACGGAGACCATCCTGCGCCTCGGTATGATGTACCCCGGAATGACCAGCTTCGAGCTCTTCAACGGCTCGGAAATTACTCTTGCCCAGTACGACAGCAACTGGCGCACCATAGGTGCCTTCGGCAGGGCCAACTACACTTTCCTGGGACGCTACATCCTGGAAGGCTCGTTGCGCTACGACCTCAATTCCCGTTTCCCTGCCAAACAGCGCGGAGGCTGGTTCCCGTCTGCTTCTGCCGGCTGGCGAGTGAGTGAGGAACCTTGGATGAAGGGCGTCAAAGGAGTTATAGACAACCTTAAGATTCGCGGTAACTGGGGTTCCCTGGGCAACGGAGGCGTGAGTCCGTACACCTTCCTGGAGACCATGGCGGTGGGCAATTCTTCCGTCATCTTCGACGGAAGCTTTGCCAGCACGGCGGGAATGCCTGCGATAGTGCCCGACAGCCTCACCTGGGAGAAAATCAAGACCTGGGATGTCGGTCTGGATTTCGATATCCTGCGCAGCCGGCTGTCTTTCTCCGGCGACTACTACGTACGCTACACGGACGAGATGTACTCCTCCGGCCCTGAAATCCCCGCGATTCTTGGCGCAGAAACGCCCAAGGGCAATTACGGACAGCTTACCACCAAAGGCTGGGAACTTACCCTTTCCTGGCGGGACGCTTTCAAGCTTGCCGGCAAAGACTTCACTTACTCCGTAAAGGGCAGCCTCTGGGACAACCGCACCTGGGTTACAAAATTCTACGATGAGAGCCACAACATATTCGGATTCTACGAGGGCAAGGAACTTGGAGAGCTGTGGGGCTTCCGCACCGACGGTCTGTTCATGAGCAACGAAGAAGCGGCTGCATGGTTCCCCGACAGGTACCACAATCTGCTTACTTCCACCGTGCCTTATGCCGGCGACATCAAGTTCCTCGACATAGATGACAACAAGGAAATCACCGCCGGCGCGGGCACCCTGGAAGATCATGGCGACCTGGAGGTGATAGGTAACATCATGCCCCGGTATCAGTACGGAGTGAACTTTGACTTCCGCTGGAACGGCATAGGCCTGGGCATTTTCCTGCAGGGTATCGGACATCGCGACTGGTACCCTTCCGAGGGCTCCGGTTTCTTCTGGGGCGGCTATGCCCGTGCATACGATTATGCTCTCAAGGACCAGAAAGACGTCGTAATCCTGGACAAGAGTACGTCCAACTGGACGGTTACCAACCCCGGTGCCTACTGGCCCCGCAGGCTGTACGGCGCTGCCAATGCCGGAAGCGGACTGGGTACCATGAACTCCTACAACGACTACTTCCTCCAAAATGCAGCCTATCTCAGGCTCAAGAATGTCACGCTGGACTACACCTTCCCGTCCAAGCTCACAGAAAAAATCGGAATAGACAAATTACGCGTCTATTTCTCCGGTGAGAACCTGCTTACCTTCTCTCCCATCTTCAAGCATACCTCAATGTTCGACCCTGAAGTCATCGGCAAAGGCGATACCGACTTCGGAGGCCAGACCTCTACCACAGCGGGCGACGGATACAGTTATCCTATGCTTATGTCCTTTACCTTTGGTATCAACCTCACATTCTAATAAGTTCCGGCTATGAAAAGATACGCTATAATGTTGTTCGCAGTGCTGTTTGCCTGCTCATGCGAGGATTATCTTGAGAGAACTCCCGCCAACAAATTTGCCGCCGAAACATTCTTTGCATCAGAAGCTGACCTGCAGCTGTATGCCAACGGTCTCATAAACGCGGCCCTTCCGGGAGCTGCCGACATTGCGCTGGCAGAAGACCGCTACACGGATTTCTGCGGCACCCGCCAGTCAAAAGACTTCTACTGGGGCACATATACGGCGGCCCAGGCGACGAACTGGACATACAGCACCTGGAGCTTCTCCCGCCGTGTTGCATATATGTTGGAGAATATGCCCCGCTGCAAGGACGTGGTCCCCGAGGCTGTCTACAACCATTACGAGGGAGTGGGGCGCTTCTGGCGTAGCTGGATGGCTCTCAAGCGCATGAAAACCTTCGGCGAAATATACTTTATAGACAAAGTGGTCCAGCCGTCTGATTCCCTGATTCTTTACAGCCCCCGCCAGGACAGGGAATACGTATTCCACAGGATTACGGAGGACCTCGTTTTCGCCTGCGAGAATTGCCTCAGCGCCGGAGAAGGCATTAACTCCGCCGGAAGGGTATATGTAAACAAATATGTGGCGCTGGCTTTTGCCTCGCATGCATTCCTGTACGAGGGCACTTACCGTAAGTACCACAGTACAAATCCTGCTACCGGCAACCCCTGGAACGGCGAGTACGAAAGCTCCGACGAGTTGCTGGCCCTTGCGGAAAAGTATGCCAAGGAACTTGTGGAAACCGGGGCCTTCAGCCTGAATCCCGACTACCGTTCGCTGTTCGTATCTGCATCCCTGCCCACTGACGAGGTGATCTGGGGCCGCACTTATTCGAGCGAGCTTAGTACCAACCATGGTGTTACATACAAGTACTGCTCGACTACATCCTCCCTCAGCTATTCCCCCACGAAGGAATACGTAAGGATGTTTCTCAAGACCGACGGCACCCCTGCAGAGGCCGCGGTCAGCGTGACCAAGGAGTTCGAGGGCCGCGACAATCGCCTTGCCGCAACCGTCTTGTCTCCCGGACGGCAATGGAAGCGGCTCAATGGTACCATGGAAGAGCTTCCTCCCAACTGGACCTGGACTTGCGCAGGCTACGAGTGGATCAAGTGGGTGCAGTTGGAAGAAGAGCCAATGAGCGCCGACAACAAGGCCTACAACTCCATTCCCATCATACGCTACGCCGAAGTCCTGCTCAATTATGCCGAAGCCGCAGCCGAGCTCGGGCATATGAACCAGACCATCTGGGACCAGACTATAGGCGCTCTGCGCAAAC
This sequence comes from Bacteroidales bacterium, assembly GCA_017454265.1. GTDB lineage: Bacteria > Bacteroidota > Bacteroidia > Bacteroidales > UBA932 > Cryptobacteroides. The sequence goes on from JAFTDJ010000026.1 coordinate 29,856, forward strand.
GCGCCGGAGTCAGGAGCATCTACCCGGGAGCTGCCGGGTATGTGGCCGACACCTGGCTGCGCGAGTATTACACCAAGGATGTGCTGCATCCCTCAAGTCTCTCCGACGTGCTGCTGGAAATACGCCGTGAGCGCGCTACGGAGCTTACCCTGGAGGGTCAGAGCCGATATGATGACCTTATGCGCTGGTGCCTGGGCGATCTTGTGGAACGCCGCTATAATCACCAGGGCTGGAGGGGCATCTATATCACCAGGGAAGAGGCGGCCGCCGGCTTCAAGTGGGGAAATACGGGCAAAACCTATACGGTTTCTTCCTCAAGGGCTACGAGCGAGACCAACTACAAGATTTCCGGTACCGCAAACAGCAACTGGAGTCTCTCGGAAGGCACTTATGGCTACCTCATATACAATTACAAACTGGTGTGGGACGATATGATGTACACTCATCCCATACCGCTGAATGCACTTAACGTCAATCCCAACCTCGGCCAGAACGAGGGATGGCAATGGATATAGATAATTATGAAAGTCAAAATTTTACAATGCTTGTGCGCAGCTTGTGTGGCAGTCTTGCTCGTTGCAGGATGCACAAAGCCCGACGATCCTCAGAAGAAGGATGACGCCATAAGTGTCTCCCCGGACAGGCTCGACGCTTCCTGGGAAGGTCAGATATTCGATATCCAGGTACAGTCCAACTGCTCCTGGACCATCTCCAAGACCGACGAGGAAGGCAATGCCGTGGATTGGGTAAAGTGCGACCGCGCCACCGGCAAGGACAACCTGGAGTTCAAAGTGCGCGTGTACAAGAACACCATGACCGACGCCCGCAATGCCACCGTTACGCTCTCGTCCGGGAACGTGAAAGCGTTCATAGATGTTACCCAGGGGGGCAATCCCAACCCCGATCCCGTGCCTGGTCCCGATCCCGGACCAGGTCCTGACCCGGGTCCAGGCCCTGACCCGGGTCCGGGACCTGAAGGTGACGAGTTTACGCTTACCTTCGACTTCACCGGCTCTCCCTTCGACGGCTGGCCCACAGCCTCCGGAGACCACATAGAGGGCGGTATCACCTGCATTTATCCTCTGGGCGGCGTGGATTATCCCTTTATCCTGGCCGATTGCGGCGGAGCCGGCGCATCCCAGATGTTCTGGGCCGTTGACGGCACCCCTCGCCTTGCCTTCGGAGCACAGTACCGCTACCTGGGACTTCCGCCCATAGAGGGCTACAGGATAGGAGTCGTAAGCTGCGAGAGCGTGCTTCTGAACGAGAAGTCTGCGTCCATGGCGCCCAAGATTGCAGTAACCGACAGGATTGCCCCTTCTGCCGCAGATGCAAAGGCAATAACCGATGACTCTCCTGACATAGTGCCCGGCGGGCAGTTCCAGACCTGGCAGGCAGGCGGCGGAGGGACATACACATATAAGCTCAGCCAGACGGCTTCCAATACTGTTTACTATCTGTATGCGCTGGTGAAGGGCGCTGTTTCCAGTATTGCGATTACTTATTACAAAGATGGTTATACCCCCGACCCGGGTCCCGACCCCACCCCCGATCCGGGCCCTGACCCCACCCCCGACCCTACCCCGGATCCTCCGGCAGAGGCCGACGTGGTGCTCAGTTTCGACTTTACCGTAACTCCGTTCGAAGGCTGGCCCACAGCCGGTAAGTACGAGCATACCGAGGGCGGCATTACGTGCATCTACCCCCTGAATGGAGTGGACTACGCCTTCATCCTGGCCGACTGCGGAGGCGCCACGGCTGCCCAGATGTTCTGGAATCCCGGCCCGGCATACCTTGCTTTTGGTGCGCAGTACCGCTATCTGGGACTGCCGGCTGTGGCCGGACATAAGCTCGTAAAGGTTTATTGTGAGAATGTAGAGTTCTCATCGCAGGTCCCCAAGGTGTATATAACCAGTGCCATAGCGGCGTCGGCGGCGGACGCCAAGGCGGTGAACAACGACTCCCCCGAGATTGTGAAGGGCGGAGAATACCAGATTTGGTCTGCCACCGGCGGCGGAAGCTATACCTATACGCTTCCCGAAACTGCGCCGGATACCGTATACTACATTTACGCCCAGGTAAAGGGCGCGATAAGCAAACTGGAATTGAGTTACGCTAAATGAAACGTGTGGTTATTGTTTGTGTTGGTTTTGTCCTCGCAGCTGCCTTCCTGGCAGCCTGCGGGGGCAAAGAAAACCCGTCGGGAGAGACCCTCTCCGTTGATCCCCTGAGAATTGACGCTCCAAAAGACAAAGGCTCCTACAAGCTGGCAGTGACTTCCAATGCCGCATGGACGGCGAATTTCCAGGATGCCGGCGGCACGGCCCTCTCCTGGGGTGTCCTGGACCGCTCAAGCGGCACCGGCGATGCCACCCTTACGCTCCGGCTTTACGAGAATAAGTACAACGTCGCGCGCAGCGGCTCGCTGGTGGTCAAGACTACCGGTGGAGTCGTTGCCACCGTTTCCGTGGTGCAGGAGGGCGACTCCGGCTCCCAGACGGAGCAGGTCACGGTAAAAATGAGAATAGGTTCCTACAACCTGCGCGGTAGCTGGCTCACGGAGACCAAGCCGGAAAACGACTGGTCGCTCCGACAAACCAGGCTCGGCCAGTCTATACGCGACTGTGCCTTCGACATAGTCGGCATGCAGGAAGTTGGGGCTGACGCCCAGAGCTGGCTCAGCTCCAATTTCTCAGACACCTATACATTCAAATTCTTCAGCCCTTACTCGCAAAACGGAACGGGAGACAGGAGCCAGGCCGTAGGCTGGCGAACAGACACCTTCACTATGAGTGAGTGGAATTATTTCTGGATGGGAGACACTCCCGGTACCATGAGCCGCAACGATACGGGAGCCAGCGGAAACTACAACCGAGGCGGATGCTGTTGTGTGCTGACACATAAGGCAACCGGTCTCAAAATTTTCCTTATGAACACTCACGGCTGTATGAATTCCGGTCCCAACTGGGATTATGCCCCGCAGTTCGAGAGGATGGAGAAGCAGTACAACCAGATGGGGCTGCCTTCCTTCTTCGTGGGAGATATGAATTCAACAGAGTCATCCGAGCCCGGCTCCCCATACATGGTGTACACTTCTTACTGGAAAGACTCCTATAAGGAGGTCCCCGGCGCCAAGCGCTCTGGCTGTATAGGCACCTTCAACGGCTACTCCGCCCCAACCGGCAAGAACCGCATAGATATGGTGTTCTTCCGCGGAGGCAACCCCACGGTGGCCGATACCTACACCTGCAAGAACACCCTGTACGGCGGTCTGTACGCCTCTGACCATTTCCCTGTGTTCGTGGATTTTACCGTTACCAATTAGCATAGACCGATGAGAAGAACGTTACTCCTGATAACGGCGTTAGCCCTCTGTTGCGGCACGCTGCAGGCCAAAGACCTGGACCTCAAGAAGTGCGGGGCCCGCGCCGACGGCAAGACAAAAGTAACCAAAGTGCTGCAGAAGGCCATAGACGATATCTCCGCATCCGGCGGCGGAAGGCTTACAGTCAGCGGCGGCACATTCCTGGTAACGCCGTTCGAGCTCAAGAGCGGCGTTGAACTACATATCGACGCAGACGCCGTGCTGCTTGCCTCGCCCGACCTTGCCGACTACCCCGAGCGCACCGACGTGCGGCATTACGATTCTGCCGCCATGCCGCGCTTCCGCAACGTCTCCCTCATCTATGCCGACGAAGCCCGCGACATTGCCATCACGGGGCGCGGCGTCATAGACTGCAACGGCACTTGCTTTACCATGCCTAAAGAGGGTGATGACTGGACCGGCTGGCACTTCGTGCGCACTGTGCCACGCAAGCAGTCTCTCCCGAGGGTGGTGTTTTTTGCCGGCTGCACCGATGTAACGGTGACAGATGTGACCATGCGCAACCAACCCGCAGGCTGGAGCTACTGGATTCACGACTGCGACCGGGTACACTTTGACAACTGCAAGATACTGGCCGACGTGCGTTATCCCAACAACGACGGCATTCACCTCAACTGCAGCCGCGATGTCACGGTCTCCGACTGCATCATAGTTACCGGCGACGATTCCATCGTGATTCGGGCCAACAGCCGCTCTCTCAATGAAAACAAGGCCTGCGAACGGGTGGTGATAACCAACTGCACCCTTCGAAGCTGGTCTGCGGCAGTGCGCCTTGCCTGGACAAATGACGGGGTAATCCGGAATTGCGTACTCTCCAACCTGGTCATCCACGATTCCTCCAAGGGCGTGAGCATAGACCTGCCGGAGTACACTGCCCGCAATCCCCAGGACGCCTCCAACGACTACGGCCGCGAGGCCACGCTCATTGAGAACATTTCGTTCTCCAACATCCTTATGGACAAAGTGTTCTATCCTGTTTACGCCCGCATCCATACGAATCCCGAGGTGCTGGTGTCGGCAATACGGAACCTGAGCTTCATCGACATGCAGTGCAAAAGCCTGTATTACCCTTATCTGCAGGGCCGTAAAGACTGTCCCATAGAAGACGTGGTATTCCGGGGGTGCCGTTTTATGCGACTCACTCCGGACCTGATGCCGGACGTCAAACGGCACGGTGCCGTGCCCAAGCGCACTACCGAGCAGTTTGTGCACGTACAGCGGCTCTCATTCGAGGGATGCACCTTCTCCTATACCGGCGACTTCGACTTCCGCAACGACTACGATTGGAATGTCGCCGACCAGCGACCCAAAGAACAATAATCAACACCCGATATTTATGAGAAAAACAAAACGTTACCTGCGGCCCGAGCTGGCCGAACTGGAGGCCCTCGAGGACTCCCTGATCTGTACCTCATATGAAGGGGTAGACACAGAAGAATGGACCGAAGTTGACTTCTAAAAAATCAGAGTGATGAAACAGAACAGATTATTTCTTATCGTTGCTGCCGCACTCTCATTGGCAGCTTGCACAAAGTTGGAAGTCTCTCCGCAGGAGAGCGGCGGCGAGGCGCGCACTTTCACATTTATCGCCGATTTTGACGGCGGCTCTTCCACCAAAGCCGTGATTGAAAAGAATGCCGGCGGCAAGCCTCAGGTGTTCTGGGAGAACGGAGATCAGATTACTGTTTACACCCAGGCCAGCGGCGACTCCGGGACCCAGAAAGGCTTTGAGTTTATTACGAGTCTTGGCCAGAATGCCGCCTCGGCTTCTTTCAGCTACACCGGCGACGATTTTGCCGAGGGCAATTACCTGGCAATTTTCCCGGCGGCAACAGCGGGCAGGGCTGTCAACTTCACAGGGACAGACGAAGTTTACAAAATGGCCGCAGTTGACGTACCTTCAAGCCAGACGCTTCCTGCATCCGGCGGCTTTGACAAGAATGCATGCGTCATGACGGCATATGCCACTTCCGGCAGCAAAGCCCTGCATTTCAAGAACGCAGTGGCGCTGCTGAAATTCCAGGTCTCCGGCTCCGGCATTACCTCAGGAAGCATTGTGGCCGCAAATGGAGATCTTATCTCCGGCCGCTTCCGTGCCGACCTTAACATAAGCGCACCCTACGAGCCTGTGCTCACGGCTTACAATCAACCGGAGTTTTGTTACGTAGATTTTGCGGCCGAGGGCGGGGAAGCTCTGTCGGAAGGCTTAGATTATTATGTCGCAGTACGTCCCACTGCCTTGGCGGAGGGCTTTAAGGTTTATCTTAACGACAACCTGGTGAAGACGGTAAGCGCTGCAGAGCTTGCCAGGGGCACCGTTTACAACCTGGGATCCCTGTCTCTGCCCGCAGGCCCCAAGTCCAAGGTGCTTACCTTCGACTTTACCGGCGACCCTCTGGAGGGCTGGCCCACAGACCAGAACAAGAATGACTTTCCTCACGTAGAGGGCGGCGTGGAATATACTTATCCGCTGGACGGCACCGATTACACATTCGTCCTTGCCGACTGCGGAACTGCCACGAATACTGCTGCCCAACTGTTCTGGCACACAAGTACCCATGCTTTGGTATTCAACGCCCAGAAGCGCTATCTCGGGTTCCCTGCAATCGCAGGATACAAGCTCACCAAGGTCGTATGCCTCAACAAATCCGGTACTACCACGGCCAAGTTCGAGATGGTGAAGAGCATATCTCCTACCACGGACGACCCCGCTGAGTCCGAGATAGTATCTCCCGCCCAGGTATGGTCTACCAAGGGTATCTCCTACACTTATTACCTCTCCGGCACAAAGGCGAATACCAGATACTATCAGTATTGCCTGGTGAAGGGCTCGGTGGGTAAGTTTACCCTCATTTACGAACCGGAGTGAAGAGACGAAATGGCTGAAGAACAGCTCCGTGTAGGCACTTTCAACGTCCGTGTCATCACTTCCGACGACACGGGCGAGAATGCCTGGGAGAAGCGTAAGAGCAGGGTGGTGAACGCCATCAATGAGTGCGACTTCGACGTTTTCGGACTCAACGAGTGCAGCACAGCCACGCAAAGCTACCTCTCCAAGCAGCTGAAAAACAGCTACAATATACAGTTCTTCAGCCCCTACGCCCAGAACGGAACCGGCAACAAGGCCCAGGGACTTGCTTACCGCAAGGGCTGGACCCTGAGCGACTGGCACTACTTCTGGCTGTCGGACACTCCGGACGTGATGACAACGAACGACGGCACCATGAACCGCGGCGGATGCTGCGGCATCCTCTCCAAGGACGGTACAGACCTCAAGGTCTTTGTAATGGTGACTCACGGAGCGCTTAGTGCAGAAACGCGGTCGCAGTATGCGGAGCTTTACGAGCAGATGGAGAAAAAGTACAATCCCGGAGCTTATCCTTCTTTTTTCGTGGGCGATATGAACTCCAAGCCTTCCGGGGCTGCCTCGGTGGTGTACCGCAGGTATTGGAGCGATGCTTATTACGCAGTTGGCGAGGCGGGCCGCAGCGGCCCTGCCGCCACCTACAACGGCTGGGACCTGGAGCTCGACCTGTATTCGAGCGACAGCCGTATAGACTACATTTATTACCGTGGCGCTACGCCTCTGAGCTATGTGTGCAGCGATACCCGTTACGGCGGCTGTTACCCGTCGGACCACCTTCCCGTTTATGCGGACTTTAGAATAGAATAGAAACTTTAAATAATTGTTAAACTGATGATTACTCAAAAAACCTCGTGGGGGGGGGGGTAGAATACGCCTCTCCGGACATTAAAGAAATCACCCTGCGCCCCTCGCGCATAGTGTGTGCAAGTACAAGAAGTGCCTCCTTTGAGGACTGGGAAGAAGAGAATCTCTAATAGTTTGAGCCATGAAGACTAGTCGTTTGTTTTTTATCGCTCCGGCGGCGTTTGTATTAGCTGCCTGCGCAGAAATTGATGTGAATGTGGATGTGATACCTGCTGAAACAATCAGCACGGTTACGTTCAGTGCTGTCATGGACAATAACAACCCCGGCTCCAAGGCCGTAATCGGCACCAATCCGGAAACAAGCAAGCCTCTTACCTTTTGGGAAAACGGGGATGAGATTACCGTTTATTCGCAAGGGACTGGAGATTCGGGAAATCAATCCGGATACACATTCTCTACAACCCTTGGGGCAAACGCTTCATCTGCCGATTTTACCTACACCGGAGACGGATGGGTGGCAGGGAGTGCTTATATGGCTATCTATCCTGCCACTGGCAGCCGTTCAGTCAACTTCACTCCGCAGGAAACAGTTGCTTCTAGTGGCGAGTACTTCTACAGAATGGCCGCCGTAGATGTCCCCCATTTCCAGACACTGGTTGCAAACAGTTTTGACCGCAATGCCATGGTGGCTACGGCTTACAGTACCGACAATACCTTCGCTTTCAAAAGTGCAGTAGCTCTTCTCAAATTCCGGGTATCGGATGCAGATGTCAAAGGAGGTACGGTGGTTGTTGCAAACAAGAAGATTTCCGGTCGTTTTCGCGCAGACTTGAGCACCACTTCCCCATACGAACCCATATTGACAGATTATGATCAGACAACTTATGACAACGTAGAGTTTTCCATCGACGGCAGCACTTCTCTCTCTACCGGAACGGACTACTATGTTGCAGTAAGGCCTACGGAGTTGGACACTGACCTCAAGGTATATCTGAACGGTTATCTTGTGAAGACAGTCGCCAAAGCTCAACTTGGGAGTATAGTCCGGAACAAAATATATAATCTGGGAACGTTGTCCAAAGCTGGAGCTGCTGAGATTCTTTTAAACTTTGACTTTGCTGGCACACCTCCCACGGTGGATCCTGCTTGGCCGACGGCAGCTAAGGATTACAATAATAATGGTAATGGCACTTCCAGTATAGAACGAGTTTATCCGTTATATGGGACAAACTATTCTTTTGTTCTAGCAGATCCAGCCGACGCCCAGAACTCACAAGTGTATTGGCTTTCAGGCAGTGGCATAGTATTTAATGCCGCTAAGCGCTATTTTGGATTCCCCGCAATATCCGGGTACAAATTGACAAAAGTAGTGTGCTACAAAAAGTCCGGTAGCACTGACGCCAAATTCAAGATGGTCAGTAATATTGTTAATAGTTCGAGTACTCCGACACTTGTGACAGGTGGTGACGAACAAGCCTTTAATACAAATGGTGCGTATTATACATTCGACTTGAGTGGAACTGAAGTAAATACGAGGTACTATCTCTATTGTTCCGTTAAGGGAACGGTGGCAACATTTACTCTCACTTATGAACCTGACTGAAGGAGTGTTTACGATGATGTCGTGCGGGTGGGGACGTACAATGTGCGTGTGATAGGGACGGAATCGGACGAACAGAATAATTGGGAAAACAGAAAGACTCGCGTAGTGCAATCGATACGAGACAACGATTTTGACTTCTTCGCTCTTCAGGAGTGTTCGTCGGACATCCAGACGTACTTGAGTACGGAATTGGCCGACACCTACAACATCCGCTACTTCAGCCCCTACTCCCAGGATGGGAACGGGAATAAGGCGCAGGGTCTGGCATATAAAAAGGACTTCACTCTCACGGACTGGAATTACTTCTGGGTCGACGACTTTGATCATACCTATATGCAGACCAATGATACCGGAAGCGAAGGCAGTTACAATCGTGGAGGACTCTGCGGCGTGCTGACCAAAGGGGATATGCACATCTTTGTCATGGCAACCCACGGCATGATGAATGCCGGGCCAAGGGAAGAAAAGGCAGGGGTATATGAGTATCTGGAAAAACTCTACAACACCTCCGGATATCCGTCCCTGTTCATCGGTGACATGAACGCCCGC
>JAFTDJ010000027.1 GCA_017454265.1 Bacteroidales bacterium
CCAACAAGAAGAAGGCGACCAAGTAATCAGATGAATTATGGCAAAGAAAACTACAACATCCAAGAGAGTTGTCAAGGTTGAAGCTTATGGCGAGGCCCATATTTCATCAACCTTCAACAACGTGATCGTTTCCCTTACCAACGCCCAGGGCCAGGTCATCAGCTGGGGCTCTGCCGGCAAGTGCGGTTTCAGGGGTTCCAAGAAGAACACTCCCTACGCCGCCCAGATGGCTGCCGAAGATGCTGCAAAGACCGCTTATGATGCAGGTCTCCGCAGGGTCAAGTGCTATGTGAAAGGTCCCGGCTCCGGACGTGAGTCCGCTGTCCGCACCATCAACAACGCGGGTATCATCGTGACCGAGATTATCGACGTCACCCCTATGCCCCACAACGGATGCAGACCGAAAGGCCGTCGTAAAGTTTAATCAAGTTAAAGCAGAATTACTATGGCAAGATATACAGGTCCCAGCACCAAGATCGCCCGTAAGTTCGGCGAGCCAATTTTCGGCGCAGACAAATATTTCGAAAAGCGTAACTTCCCTCCGGGACAGCACGGACTCGCTGCAAAGCGCAAAAAGCAGAAGGAGTACGGCACCCAGCTCAAGGAGAAGCAGAAAGTCAAGTATATGTACGGTGTGCTCGAGCGTCAGTTCCGCAACACCTACGACAAGGCGGCCCGCATGTCCGGACAGAAGGGTGAGAACCTCATTCTCCTCCTCGAGTCCCGCCTGGACAATGTAGTGTACCGCATGGGTATCGCTCCCAGCCGTGCCGCTGCACGTCAGCTTGTATCCCACCATCACATTACCCTCAACGGCGAGGTATGCAGCATCCCTTCCACCCAGGTGAAGCCCGGAGACAGCGTCGCAGTCCGTGAAAGGTCAAAGAGCCTCGAGGTTATCCAGGCAAGCGTGGCATCCGTCACCAAGTATTCCTGGCTTGAGTTCGACCAGAAGACACTTGTGGGTAAATTCCTCAACCTCCCTGCACGCGCAGAGGTTCCCGAGACCATCAACGAGCAGCTTATCGTCGACCTCTACTCCAAATAACAGTTAACACCAGAAAAAGAATAATATGGCAATCTTAGCATTTCAGAAACCTGACAAGGTAATAGTGCTCGAAAGCTCCGAAACCGTCGGCCGCTTCGAATTCCGTCCTCTTGAGCCGGGATACGGGCAGACCATAGGCAACGCGCTTCGCCGCATCCTTTTGGCTTCTTTGGAGGGTTTTGCTATTTCACAGGTCAAGATTGTCGGCGTAGACCAGGAGTTCCAGAATATCCCCGGTGTCATCGAGGGTATGCAGGATATCATCCTCAACCTCAAGCAGGTGAGGTTCCGCAGAATGGTCGAGTCCGTCGATTCAGAGACCGTCAACATTACCGTCAGCGGCAAGCATGAATTTACCGCTGAAGATATCTCCAAAGGATTGTCTTCTTTCAAGGTGTTGAACCTGGAGCAGCATATCTGTACTCTCGAGCCTTCCGTCAAACTTGAAATATCCCTCACCATCACCAAGGGCCGCGGCTTCGTGCCCGCCGAGGAGAGCAGGGACGAGAACACGCCTATCGGCACCATCCCCGTGGATGCCATCTACACCCCTATCCGCAAGGTCAACTGGAGCGTAGACAACTTCCGCGTGGAGCAGAAGACGGACTACGAGAAACTGACCTTGGAAGTCGTTACCGACGGCTCTATCAGCCCCGAGAACGCTCTGGAGGAGGCTGCAGGCATTCTGATCTACCATTTCAGACTGTTTACGGACGACAAGAAGGTGCCCATCGAGAGTGCCGTGGAGTCCGCCAGCAATGAACTTGACGAGGAATCTCTCCGTACAAGGCACCTGCTTCTTTCCAAGCTTGCCGACGTAGGTCTTTCCGTCCGTGCTTTCAACTGCCTCAAGGCCGCTGAAATCGAGACCTTTGCAGACCTGGTGTCCTACACCCGTCCCGAGCTTATGAAGTTCCGTAACTTCGGTCGCAAGAGCCTTCACGAGATCGAGCTTCTCGTCGAGAAGATGAAACTCGAGTTCGGAATGGACGTCACCAAATATAATATCGAACCCAAGAAAAAAATTGAACAGTAGAGATGAGACACAATAAAGCTATCAATCATCTGGGACGTCAGAGCGGTCATCGCAAGGCGATGCTAGCAAATATGGCTTCTTCCCTGATTATGCACAAGCGCATCACCACCACCGTAGCCAAGGCCAAAGCCCTCAGGAGCTATGTGGAGCCGCTTATCACCAAATCAAAGGAAGATACCACCCACTCCCGCCGCGTCGTGTTCAGCTACCTCAAGGACAAGAATGCAGTCACCGAGCTGTTCCGCAACATAGCTCCCAAGATTGCAGAGCGTCCGGGCGGATATACCCGAGTTCTTCACACCGGTTTCCGTCAGGGTGATGCCGCTGAAATGGCCCTGATCGAGCTCGTGGACTTCAACGAGGCTGCACTTGCAACTACAGCCAAGGCCGCAAAGAAGACCACCCGCCGCAGCCGCGCCAAGAAGGCGGAAGCCGCTCCCGCAGCACCCGCACAAGAGCCTGCAGCAGAGGCCCCTGCACAGGAGGAGAAGGCTGAATAAAAAATGCTCAGAGCATAAGCCCCGACCTTTTTGAAATGGTCGGGGCTTTGTTTTCAGCTAAAATATGTTTACTTTAGCAGTTCGAAACGTATAACCAAAATTTTATGAATCCACTATTCTATGCAGTTCCCTGCGCGTCGATCCTGGCGTTGCTCTTTGCCTTTATCTTTTACAGGCAGATGAAAAAGCAGGATGAAGGTACCCCTACTATGAAGCAGATCGCCCAGTACGTACGCGAGGGCGCAATGGCTTATCTTAAGCAGCAGTACAAAGTAGTCATCATCGTTTTTGCAATTATGGCTGTGTTCTTTGCCATACTTGCCTATGTATTCCACGTACAGAATCCCTGGGTTCCGTTTGCATTCCTCACCGGAGGTTTCTTCAGCGGTCTTGCAGGCTTCATCGGAATGAAGACCGCGACCTTCGCTTCCGGCCGTACTGCCAATGCCGCCCGTCGCAGCCTGAATGCCGGCCTTAAGGTGGCGTTCCGAAGCGGCGCCGTCATGGGTCTCACCGTGGTCGGCCTCGGCCTTCTTGATATTGCGCTGTGGTACATCGTGCTCAACGCCTGCATCGTTGAGGCTACCGAAGCTCAGAAGCTCGTGGTTATCACCACCACAATGCTTACCTTCGGAATGGGTGCATCCACCCAGGCCCTCTTCGCCCGTGTTGGCGGCGGTATCTATACCAAAGCTGCCGATGTAGGCGCAGATATAGTGGGTAAGGTGGAGACTGACCTCCCTGAGGACGATCCCCGCAATCCCGCAACCATTGCAGACAACGTGGGAGACAACGTGGGAGACGTGGCCGGAATGGGTGCAGACCTCTACGAGAGCTACTGCGGTTCCATCCTGTCCACCATGGCTCTCGGCGCTTCAGCGTTCTATATGGCTGGTCCTGAGATGCAGACAAAGGCCATCATCGCCCCTATGCTCATTGCAGCCGTGGGGGTTGTGCTGTCCGTACTCAGCATCTTCACCGTACGCACCAAGGAAGGTGCAGGTATGGCCCAGCTCCTCAAGAGCATGAGCTTCGGAACCAATCTTGCCGCCATACTCAGCGGAGTCGCCACTTTCGGCGTGCTCGCCCTGGTCTTCGGCACCGCGAACAACGACTGGTGGCACTTCTCCTGCTCCGTCGTGGCCGGCCTGCTCGCAGGCGTAATCATCGGCAAGGCAACCGAATACTACACGTCACATTCATATAAGCCCACCCAGAAGCTCGCCGAGGCTTCCAAGACCGGTCCCGCAACCGTTATCATAAACGGTGTCGGCCTTGGTATGGTATCCACTGCAGTTCCCGTGATCGCCATCGTGTGCGCCATCGTGCTTGCATATCTCTTCGCCATCGGATTCGATGTGCAGAATATGATGACTGCCGCCAGCCTTTCCAAGGGCCTCTACGGTGTGGCCATTGCAGCTGTAGGTATGCTCAGCACCCTGGGCATCACCCTTGCTACCGATGCATACGGCCCCATTGCCGACAATGCCGGAGGCAACGCCCAGATGAGCGAACTGGAGCCTGAGGTCCGCGAACGCACCGACGTGCTCGACGCCCTTGGCAACACTACTGCAGCAACCGGAAAGGGCTTCGCAATCGGTTCCGCCGCCCTTACCGCACTTGCATTGCTTGCCTCCTACATCGAGGAAATCAAGATAGCCCTGGAACGTTCCGGTGCTTATATAGCCGGAGTGGCGGGTCAGGTCAAGGCAGCGGACGCATCCATACTGGACATACTCAACAACTTCAACGTATCCCTTATGAACCCCACCGTCCTTGCCGGCGTGTTCGTGGGCTCTATGATGGCATTCCTCTTCTGCGGCCTCACAATGAATGCGGTCGGCCGTGCAGCTTCCAAGATGGTGGTGGAAGTACGCCGTCAGTTCCGTGAGATCAAGGGTATCCTCACTGGAGAGGGCACTCCCGACTACAAGCGCTGCGTAGAGATTTCTACAAAGGCCGCCCAGCACGAAATGCTCGGCCCCTCACTGCTTGCTATCATCGTGCCTGTCGTGGTCGGTTGCGTGCTCGGCGTAGCCGGCGTGCTCGGACTGCTCATCGGCGGACTCGGCGCAGGATTTGTCCTGGCTGTGTTCATGTCCAATTCCGGCGGTGCCTGGGATAACGCAAAGAAGTACGTGGAAGAAGGTCATTTCGGAGGAAAGAATTCAGAGTGCCACCATGCTACCGTGGTGGGAGACACCGTGGGCGATCCTTTCAAGGATACGTCGGGACCTTCCCTCAATATCCTCATCAAGCTTATGAGTATGGTGAGCATCGTGATGGCCGGCCTCACCGTAGGTTTCCACCTGCTGTAAGCTGCCGCTTTGCTGATGCCGTATACCTCGCTCAAGGGTGCATCGCCTGGCACCCTTGAGCGAGTTTTAGCCACTTTTTTCGCTTAAAGGTGCTTCCGCCGGCACCCTTGAGCGAATTAATAGACCAGATTTGTTCAGAAAGTGTCTATCTCTACCAAAGCGAAGATGACGGACAGCAGCCTGACGGCTCGGAGCCTTGGACTATAAACAAAATAGAAGGTGTATTCCTTGCAAAAGTCTTAGAATACACCCTCTTTTTGTAAGTGCTAGATTCTGAAGGGTATTTAGTTGATCAGGCGGATAGCGCCGAACACACCGAGGGAGGCGGCGAGCATGATTGCGCCGGCGAGAACGACTCCGAGCATGACAAAAATGACGCTCTTCTTGAAGTCCATGTTGAGAATGCTGGCGGCGAGGGTGCCCGTCCAGGCGCCCGTGCCGGGCAGGGGAATGCCTACGAAGAGCAGCAGGGCCCAGTAGAGCCCGCGTCCGGCCTTGGACTCCAGTTTCCGGCCGCCCTTCTCGCCTTTCTCAAGGCACCAGCGGAAGAAGCCGCCGATATACCTTTTGTCCTTTCCCCATTCCAGGATGCGTCGGGCAAACAAAAAGATAAAGGGTACCGGGACCATGTTTCCCAGCACTGCAACAATTATAGACGGCACCAGAGGCAGCCCGAAGCCCACTGCATATGGCATTGCGCCGCGAATCTCTATCAGCGGCACCATGGAAATAAGAAAAACTATGAGATACTTCTTGATCACGGCCGCAAAGATAAGCAAATTCTTGCTATATTTGTGAGTTATGAAATCTATTCTTGGTATAGGCAACGCCCTTACGGACATTCTCGCCGTTCTTCCCGACGACACCCTTCTGAATACTTACCACCTGCCACGCGGCAGTATGCAGCACGTGGACATGGAGACGGGAGACAAGATTTGGGCGGCCCTCAAGCCCCTCGGAGTCAAGTATGTAGCGGGCGGAAGCGCTGCAAATACTATAGTCTGCACGTCCATCTTCGGTATGCCGTCCAGTTTCATAGGCAAAATTGGCGACGACGAGCTGGGCCTGCTCTTCAAGAGCGACCAGGAACAGTACGGAGTGAAGACCATGCTCCTCAAGAGCGAGCATTCGAGCGGTCGCAGCATGGTCTTCGTGAGCGGAGGCAACGCCGAACGTACTTTTGCTGTTTACCTTGGCGCCGCAATGGACCTGGTACCCGAGGACCTCAAGCCTGAGTATTTCGCGGGGCACGACTACTTCCATATCGAGGGATACCTGGTCCAGAACCAGGGCCTCATCCGCAAGGCCGTGGAGCTTGCCCACGACGCCGGTTGTATCATTTCCCTCGACATGGCGTCGTACAACGTGGTGGAGAGCAACAATGCATTCCTGCACGATATCGTGGAGCGCTACGTAGATATAGTATTTGCCAACGAGACGGAAAGCCGTGCATTCACCAAGCACACCAGCCCGGAGAGGGCCCTGGCCGACATTTGCAAGCTCTGCAAGATTGCGGTGGTGAAGGTGGGCAAAGACGGCAGCTGGGTGCAGTCGGGGCACGAAAAGCACTACATCCCTTCCTGGCCGGCCGCTACCCTGGACGCCACTGGCGCAGGCGACACCTATGCCGCCGGCTTCCTATATGCCCACTCACTTGGCATGCCGCTGAAAGTGTGCGGCGAGGTTGGCTCCATAATAGCCGCCAAGGTGGTGGAAGTGATAGGAACCAAGATAGACATCCCCCGCTGGCGCGACGCAAAGATCGAAATCCGCGACCTTATCGCAGCGAACGGCGTTCAATTGAAACAATAACAAACAACCACATACTCTTATGTTTGAAATTCTATCCAAAGAAATGCTGACTCCCATCATCTGCAGGATGAAGGTGTCGGCTCCCCGGGTTGCGGCCGCAGCCCAGCCGGGCCAGTTCCTGATTGTGCGCGCCGACGAAAAGGGCGAGCGTATTCCGCTTACCATCAGTGACTTTGACCGCGAGGAAGGTACTGTAACTATAGTTACCCAAAAAATCGGGGCGTCAACCTCCGACATCATAGCGTACGAGCCCGGTGAGTGCTTTGCCGATGTGGTGGGCCCTCTCGGCCTTGCGTCTGAGTTCGTCGGGATGGACCCTGCCAAGCTGGCGCAGCAGCGTTATGTCCTCATTGCCGGCGGCCTTGGTACCGCTCCCGTTTACCCTCAGGCCAAATGGCTCAAGGAGCACGGAGTCCCCGTAGATGTAATCATCGGCGCCAAGACCAAAGACATACTCATCTATACCGAGGAGATGCGCGACGTGTGCGACAACCTTTTCATCTGCACCGACGACGGCTCTTTCGGTTTCAAGGGTATGGGTACCAATATGCTGGAGCATGTGGTTTCCGAGGGTCACAGCTACACCCAGGCTGTCATCATAGGCCCTATGATAATGATGAAATTCACCACCCTCACCTGCAAAAAGCTGGGCATCCCCGCAATCGTCAGCCTTAACACCCTTATGGTGGACGGAACCGGCATGTGCGGAGCCTGCCGCGTGAGCGTCGGAGGAAAAACGCGCTTCGCGTGCGTGGAAGGCCCCGAATTCGACGGCTATGAAGTTGACTTCGACCAGGCGATGCGCCGTCAGGCACAGTACAAGGCGGAAGAAACCGCTGCAAATGAAAATCACGTATGTAAAATAGGGAGGGGAAAATAATGGCAAACAGAATACCCAGAGTCGCGGTCCGCGAGCAGGATCCCAAGGTCCGTGCAACCAATTTCGAAGAAGTATGCTACGGCTATAACCGTGAAGAAGCGATGCTGGAGGCAAGCCGCTGCCTGCATTGCAAGAATCCTCGTTGCGTTGCGGCATGTCCGGTGAACATTCAGATTCCCGACTTCATTGCCAAGGTAAATGAAGGCGATATTGAAGGCGCTGCGGCAGTCATTGCAAGGGACAGCTCCCTTCCCGCCGTCTGCGGCCGCGTATGCCCGCAGGAAACCCAGTGTGAGGGCAGCTGCGTGCTGGGCGTGAAGGGCGAGCCCGTAGCCATCGGCAAGCTCGAGAGGTTCGTCGCAGACGAGACACTCGGCAAGGCAAGTGCTGAGGTTGCTACCGCTAATGGTATTAAAGTAGCGGTGGTCGGTTCAGGACCCGCTGGCCTTGCATGCGCAAGCGACCTTGCCAAATGGGGCTACGACGTGACCATCTTCGAGGCCCTTCACAAGGCCGGCGGCGTGCTGGAGTACGGTATCCCCGAGTTCCGTCTTCCCAAGGACAATGTGCTTAAGCATGAGATTGAGGAGGTCAAGCGCCTCGGAGTGAAGATAGAGACCGATGTCATCATAGGCAAGACCGTAACTATCGATTCCCTGATGGATGAAGAGGGCTTCAAAGCCGTATTCATAGGTTCGGGAGCAGGTCTTCCCAAGTTTATGAACATCCCCGGCGAGAACCTCTGCGGCGTATTCTCCGCCAACGAATTCCTTACCCGCAACAACCTTATGAAGGCCTGGCGCGACGACTATATGACGCCTATACACGCCGGAAAGAAAGTCTGCGTGGTCGGAGGCGGCAACGTGGCTATGGACGCCGCCCGTACAGCCCTCCGCCTGGGTGCCGAAGTCCATATTGTGTACCGGCGTACCGAGGCTGAACTTCCTGCACGCCGGGAAGAAGTGCATCACGCCATAGAGGAGGGAATCATCTTCGATATGCTTACTAATCCCGTTGAGGTAATCGGCGACGAAAAGGGCTGGGTAAAGGCTCTGAAGTGCATCCGTATGGAGCTTGGCGAGCCCGACGAGAGCGGCCGTCGCAGCCCGGTGCCCATTGCCGGCAGCGAATTTGAGATTGAGACGGAGACTGTCATCATGGCTCTCGGAACGTCTCCCAACCCCATGATTTCGAAGAGTACCGCAGGCCTGGAGACCAACCGCCGAGGTTGTCTCGTGGCCGATGAAAACGGTGCCACCACCCGTCCGGGCGTATTCGCCGGAGGTGATGCCGTTACCGGTGCCGCCACAGTTATCCTTGCCATGGGAGCCGGCCGTACCGCCGCTAAGGCGATAGACGAGTATTTGCGTCAGGCATAGGCACGGGGAGGCCGCTCTCGCGCACGATTGGCATGGAGGCGTCCCATTCCTTCAGGCGGGAGCTTAGTGCCGCTGCCAGGCTTTGAACCACATCGGGGTGTTCGGCGCTCACATCGTGCCGCTCCCCGATGTCTTCTTTCAGGTTATAGAGTTCAAGGGCCCCCGTGTGCATACGGTACACAAGTTTCCAGTCTCCCCTGCGGATTGCAGACAAGAAATCTATGTCCTCCTGGTCTTCCACCCTCCACTGGTGGGGGTAATGGAATACCAGGTCCCTGTCTATAGGGCTTCCTTCCAGGAAAGTGGGCAGTAGCGACACCCCGTCTATAGTCTGAACGGTGCTGAAAGAACGCACGCCGGCTATGTCCAGCAGGGTGGGGAAGATGTCTTCCGGCATCGCCGGTACATTCTCCCTGCGGGCTTTCGTGCGCCCGGGCCAGTAGAATATCATGGGTACGCGTATGCCACCTTCGTACACGGAGGCCTTGCCCTCTCGCAGCGGCAGGTTCTGGGTATGGTCCTCGCCGCCCTTGGCACTACCCACGCTCTGTCCGCCGTTGTCGGACATGAAAAGGATTACCGTATTGTCGGCCACTCCGCGCTCCTCCAGCCACTGCATAATCTGCCCGAGGCTCCAGTCTACGCTCTCCACCATTGAGGCGTAGCGGGCTTCCTTCTCGCTCATTCCGGCGTCCAGGTACTTCTGCACAAAGCGCTCGTCCCTCTGGATGGGCGTGTGGGTGCCGTGGTGGCTCATGTAGAGGTAAAAAGGCTGATTATGCCGCACCGGATAGTCGAGAGCCTTCAGGGCTTCGCGGGTAAGGGCTTCCGTGAGATTGACGTCCGTCCCGTAATATTCAACCATGTTCTGGATTGCGGCAAGGTCCCATAAATCCTTGGTGTTGCCGTAATTGTCGGCTCCCAGGTAGCTCCTTGGATGGCCGTTGGAGCCTCCTGCGATGTTCACGGCGAAGCCGTAATTGTAGGGGTTTGTCCCAGGTGTTCCGGCCGGCGCCCAGTGGGCTTTGCCGGCGTGGACGGTAAAGTACCCGGCATCCTTGAGCAGTTGCACTACAGGAGTTACGAATGCCGTGTGGTTAAGTCCGAGGCGGGCGCTGTCTGGACGGAACGCCGCCGGGCAGATGCCGTTGTGATTCCACTCGGGATTGGCGAAAATATCCGATTCGTTGGGGTTGACGCTGCCCGGAGCACCGCCGATTGCATCGGAGGGCTTGTCTTTTTCCAGGGACGTGAAGTTGGTCACCTTTATGCGGGCGGCGTTCATACCGCTCATCATACACGCGCGGGTGGGTGTTGAAACCGGGCAGGCGTATGCATTGCCCATCACGACTCCCATGCCTGCGAGGCGCTGCATGTTAGGGGTGTTGAACCTGAGGTTGTACGGGTATAGCTGTTCTCCATACTGCACGCTGCTGTCGGTCCAGCCGTAGTCGTCGATTAGAAAAAAAACGATGTTGGGCTTGTCTGGCGTGCCGTTGCAAGCGCTCAGCGCGATTGGCGCCGTAAGCGCCAGGGGCTTGATTCTGTTCATTGCTCAAAAATATGGAAAAAGTCCGGGAAGGATTTGCTCACACAGGCGGTGTCGTCGATTCCGACGGCACTGTCTGCGCCCAAAGAAGCTACGCTCAACGCCATTGCCATGCGGTGATCGTGGTGTGACGAGTAGCTCCCGCCCCTGAGCAGGCGCCCGGTGAGCAGGCGGCTTGCCCAGGTTTCGCCTTGTATGACGAGCGTATCTCCCTGAGCCTCGGCTTCCACTCCCATCTGATGCAGCATCTCCAGTATGGCGGAGGCGCGGTCCGATTCTTTCCCTGCAAGTCTTCCGATGCCCGATATGCAGGACTGGCCGGCGCAGAAAGCCGCCAGGACGGACACGATGGGGAACAGGTCAGGGGCGTTGTTGAGGTCTGTCGTGAAGCCTTCCAGAGGGGCGCGGCGGACACAGATGGTGCCGTCTTCCAGTTGTGAGACCAGCGCGCCGGCCTCTACCAGCACGTCCACTATTGCTATGTCGGCCTGTATGGACTTCATATCCATACCGTCCAGCTCCACGCATCCGAAGATGGCTCCTGCGACGAGGAAATTGGCGGCGGCGCTCCAGTCGGCTTCGATTCCGAAGTCTGCGGCCTTGTATCGCTGGCCTCCCCGCACCTTGAAACTTATGGCGCTGCATCCGCTCCAGTCTTCATCTTCCAGCAGTGCGGCGTCTCCTTCCATCTCGCTGCGTGTGCTTATGCCGAAGTGGCGCAGTACGTCCAGGGTGATGTACATATACGGTATGCTCTTGGGCTCCGTCACGTGCAGGGAGCTGTCTTTGGCGCAAAGCGGGAGGGCCATCAGAAGGCCGGAAATGAGTTGCGAGCCTCCGCTGCCGCTCACTTCCGCCGTGCCCGGTATGAGCGTGCCGCGCACTGTAAGCGGAACGTGAATCTCCCGCTTTGAGGGCGCTTCGTCGTCGCCGTTGGTAAGAAGTACGCCGAAGGATGCCATTATGTCTGCAGCGGAGTTCATGGGCCTGCGGGGAAGGGTGCCGTGGCCTTCCACCCGGAAGGGCTTCCCGTTTACCGCCGCCAGCACGGGTATGCACAGGCGGGCCAGAAGCCCCGATTCGCCCACGTCCAGGGAATCAAGTCCAAGGGCTCCGGATGCAGGTGCGGTACCTGTAATTATGAGGGTGCCGTTATCTTTTTCTACGGTGGCTCCCAAGGCCCGGGCTACCCGGATGGCGGATTCGCTGTCGTCGCAGGGGGAGTAGTCGTAGAGGTGCGAGACGCCGTCTGCCAGGGCCGCGGCCAGTATTGCCCGCTGCGCAAAACTCTTGGACGCCGGCATGCGCAGGTCTTCTTTTACGAAGAAGCCCTTGTCTCCGTAAATTTTTTCTGCAAGTTCACCGGTGGCCGGCTGGCCTGGTGCCGTAGCTTCTTCCGGCCGCAGCGCGGCATAGGTGAACGGAGCGCCGCGGCGAAGGCAGTCGATGCGGGACGCCTTGCCGGCCTCTCCCATCCCGAAGGCCACAAGACGCCCCTGCATGGAATCGACGTCTTCCAGCACAACGCTGTAGAGGGAACCCAGGCGGGCCGCATCTTCTGCGCTGTGGCAGGCGGTAACTATTTTGGCAATGTCTGCACCATAGCGGAAACAGCGGGCAAGAGCCATCTGCAGCCCCTGGTCGTCAGGAGTTTCCAGATAGTTATGGTAGGAGCGTATGATTTCCGTGCCGCATTCGCGGCAGAGTTTCTGGAAGCGCCGGCTGAATGCCGACGGGGCTTCTATCTCCAGGTCGGCAAAGCGTGCGCCGGCCTGTATGGCAATGGATAATTTGCGTTCGGAATCACTCCATCCGGCAGGTTCCGTTCCGGCTGTGCGGCAGGTGGCTATAAGGGGAACGTCGGTCTGGGAAAAGAGTTCTTCTGTCTCGGCGTCGCTCAAGTTGCAGAGGTCCAGACGTATTTCAGCCATTTCAACATCCGGCAGCAGGGCCAGGATTTCATCGTATGTTTTATTCTTGATGCAGGTACAAATCATAGCAGAGACGAAGATACATAAAATTTGAAAATCCAAGAATAATCTATACCTTTGCACTCGCTATTTTCTGCACTTGCCCGAGTGGCGGAATGGTAGACGCGATGGACTCAAAATCCATTGTCCCTTAAAGGCGTGGGGGTTCGAGTCCCCCCTCGGGCACGAAGTTGCCGGCGGCTCGCCGGCTTTTTGCTATTTTTGCATTATGCTGCGTAAAAGTCTGATAACCGTCCTGCTTCTGTGTCTTGCCCTCACGGCATGGGCTCAAAAAATAGTTTTTTCGCCCCAGTGGACGGCGCAAGCGCAGTTTGCAGGCTATTATGCCGCCCTGCAGCTCGGATATTACAAAGAGGCCGGGCTGGATGTAGAGATACGCCACCCTTCAGCATCCAGTTCCTGCTGGAACAAACTCAAGAGCGGAGAGAGCCAGGCGGTCACGATGCAGCTTTTTTCCGCGATGCCGCTTATGGAAAGCGAAGGGCTGCCGCTGGTAAACATTCTTCAGACGTCTCAGCAAAACTGTCTTATGATTATTTCCCGCAAACCTCTCGAGCACGGGATAAAAAGCCTCTCGGGCCTCCGTGTGGGCCGTTGGAAGGCCGGTTTCGGGGAACTGATAGATATTCTGGACAGAAAGGAAGGCCTCGACATAGACTGGATATACTTCATCCAGAATATAAGTCTCTTCATATCCGGTGCCATTGACGCCACTATGGCTATGAGCTACAATGAGTACTGCCAGTTGCTGATGTCCGGCCAGCAATTCGTTCCGGAGCAGTTGGTGTATTTTTCCAAGATCGGTTACGATATCCCGGAAGACGCCATATACGTGCGCAGGGACTGGTACAAGGCTCATAAAGACGAGGCTCACCGCTTTGCCGAGGCCTCCCGCCGCGGATGGGAATGGTGTGCGGAGAATCCCGAGGCGGCCCTGGACATCGTGATGCAGCAGACTGCCGCCAACAAGATACATACGAGCCGCGTGCTGCAGAAGTTCATGTTGCAGGAAATCCTGGACAAGCAGTTGGACGCGGAAACCGGTGAACGCAGTTTCAGGCTCGACCCCGCAGATGTTGATTTCTGCAATAAACTGCTTTTGGAATACGGATATATCAAGAATCGTATATCTTACCAGCAATTGACAGGCAATGAAGATTAATGGCAAACTGAACCCGAACCGCTCCCTTTCCGCACGTCTCAGCCTGTGGGTTGCAGTTGCAGTGGCTACCGTTCAACTTACTTTGCTGATTCTGATCCTTGTTTTTGTGCGCAAGGGCATCAATAAAGAGGCTGAAGAGCGGGCAAGGGTAACGCTGGACAATGCCTCCGCTACTGTAAGCAGCGTTCTGGCCTCCGTGGAAGCAGCCGTACGAAACAGCGTTCCGACCATAGAGAACCATATCGGTGAACCGGACTTCATGTACACGGTCGCCGCCCGCCTCTGCATGTCAAATCCCGAGATTTTCGGTGCTTCAGTCTCGTTCGAAGAGAATTTTTTCCGCGACCGCAGGTTTTTCTCCGCCTATGCGAGCGTAGATCCGGTGTCCGGCAGGGATTCTCTTGTTTTTACCCAGCTTGCCAACGACGACTACGACTACCTGCATATGGACTGGTACCAGATACCCAAACTTCTGGACAGGCCGTACTGGAGCGAACCCTACATGGACAGCGGCGGAGGAAATTTCACCATGGTCACGTATTCGTATCCTCTCCGGGACGCAGCGGGGAATATATTCGGCATGGTTACGGCGGACGTTTCCCTGAACTGGCTCACGGATATCCTGGAGGAAGTGGAATTCAGCCGTTCCTCATACAACATAGTGCTGAGTCGTAACGGTACCTTCATCGTGCATCCGGTGAAAGATTTCATTCTCGGCCAGACTATCTTCACTTATGCCGAGGAACTGGGCGACGAGTCCTTTGCCGAGCTGGGACGCAAGGTAATATCCGGCGAGGATGGAAGCGCCGTGTTCAGGGACGGCGGGGGGCAGGAGGCCATGTTCTATTCTCCGATAGAGCGTATCGGGTGGTCTATGGCCATAATCTGTCCTACGGCAGAATTCTTCAGAAGTGCAAATGCGCTGGGCGCCTTGATAGCCGTCCTGGGCCTGCTGGGGCTTGCCGTCATAGTTCTCGTGTGCCATTTGGTGCTGAGACGTATGCTGCGCCCCCTTCGTTCCGTAACTGAATCCGCCCAGGAAATATCCAGGGGCAATTTCGGCTCACCTCTCCCGGAGGTGGAGTCTGACGACGAAATGCGCCTGCTGCGGGACTCCTTTGCGACGATGCAGACTTCCCTGGTGGAACAGATGAACGAGCTTGCGGAGGTCACTCAGTCCAAAGGCCGTATAGAAGGAGAACTTCAGGCGGCCCGCCAGATTCAGATTTCCATGCTTCCCAAGACCTTCCCTCCGTTCCCCGACCTTGAAAGCGTTGCAATATACGGCCAGCTGTCGCCGGCCAAGGAGGTCGGCGGAGACCTGTACGACTTCGTGATTCAGAACGGTAAAGTCTTCTTCTGCATAGGAGACGTAAGCGGCAAGGGCGTGCCGGCTTCGCTGCTCATGGTCGTGGCACGCAGCCTCTTCCGCAATCTTTCGGCGGCCCAAAGCAGTCCCGCCCGTATCGTTTCCCTGCTCAACAATGCCCTGTCGGAGAATAACAGCGCGGAAATGTTTGTTACTTTCTTTGCGGGAGTGCTGGACCTGTCGAGCGGCGAATTGCGTTTCTGCAACGCCGGTCACAATCCTCCCGTCCTGATGGGGAGTAATGTGGAATTCCTTGCGCTCAAGCCGAATCTGCCCCTTGGCGTCATGCCGGGATGGGAGTTTGAGGAGCAGGTGATCAGTCTGGCCGCAGGGGAGAGCCTCTTTCTTTATACTGACGGCCTTAGTGAGGCGGAAAATCCTGAGCATCAGCTATTTGGCGACGACAGTGTGCTGTCTGTGGCGCGCCGGGTGTGCCGTCAGGACGTTCGTTCGCAGATTGCCGCCATGACTGCCGCCGTTACAGAGCATGCCGCCGGTGCCAGCCAGAGCGATGACCTCACCATGATGTCTGTCCAGTATATCGGAAGCGTTTAGCAGCTTCGGAGAATTATTTTTTATTGCAAAGTCCCTTGAGAGCGCAGCCGCAGCAGGCTGAACTGTCTTTTCTGCGGCTTCTGTGTACGGAAAAAACCACCGCCGCAACGGCGGCCGCAAGAATTACGACAAGCACTGCGGCGGTGGCGGCATTCATAGTATAAGTAATGCTAAGCGGTAAGCCCCGAAGGCCACGACCCAGGCCACGAGACATTGAAAAACAATAACAAACAACGCCCACTTGCTTCCGAGCTCACGCTTCACAGCGGCTATAGCTGCAACGCAAGGGGTATATAACAGGCTGAATACAAGCATGGAAACGGCGGTTGCGGTGGTAAGTGAAGACAGCACGTCCAACACTTCCATGGTTGCAACCACGCTCTCCTTTGCCAGGAATCCGGAAATGAATGCGGTAACGATCCTCCAGTCGCCGAGACCGATAGGCGCGAACAGAGGCGCCAGCAGTCCGGCGATCCATGC
The DNA here is from genome assembly GCA_017454265.1 of Bacteroidales bacterium. Lineage (GTDB taxonomy): Bacteria > Bacteroidota > Bacteroidia > Bacteroidales > UBA932 > Cryptobacteroides. The sequence goes on from JAFTDJ010000027.1 coordinate 16,080, forward strand.
CAGCATGCTGCCTTCTCCGTTCTCTACCATATTGAAGCGGAAGTCGAAGGTCTGAAGGAACCATATCACCAGGGTTGCTAAGAAAATGACCGTGAACGCCCTCTGCAGGAAGTCTTTTGTCTTGTCCCACATCAAGTGCCCCACGTTGCGCAGCTGCGGCAGGCGGTAGTTGGGGAGTTCCATTACAAAGGGGGCGGGGTCGGATGAGCCGTCGATGTGCTTTCCTACGAGTGCCACCAGGATTCCGGTAAGAACGGAAAGCAGGTACAGGCATACCAGCACAAGTCCTCCGTGCCCCGGGAAAAACGCGCTGCTCAGGAATCCGTATATGGGAAGTTTGGCGGAACAGCTCATAAACGGAGTAAGCAGGATAGTCTTGCGGCGGTCGCGTGCAGAGGGCAGCGTACGGGATGCCATTACGCCGGGAACGGAGCAGCCAAGGCCGATGAGGAGCGGTACGATGCTGCGCCCGGAGAGGCCGAGCTTGCGCAGGAAACTGTCGGTGACGTAGGCCACGCGCGCCATATATCCGCTGTCTTCCAGCATAGACAGGAAGAAGAACAGGATGACGATGATGGGTACGAAACTTACTACCGATCCCACTCCCCCGAAGACGGCATCGACTACCAGAGACTGCACGGCGGGACTTACGTTCCATCGTGCAAGCAGACTGCCCACGTCGGAGCCGAGCGCGGTAATTCCTTGATCCAACAAATCTTGCAGTGGAGCGCCGAGCACATCTATGGTAAGCCAGATCACAAGGGCCATGATGAACACGAAGATGGGGATGGCAGTCCACTTGCCTGTGAGAATCTTGTCTATCCTGCGGCTGCGGCGGTATTCTTTGCTTTCCTGCGGCTTGACTACGGTCTGGGCGCAAAGCTTGTGGATGAAGGTGTAACGCATATCCGCAATGGCGGCGGCACGGTCCAGCCCGCGTTCTTCTTCCATCGTTACGATTATTTGTTCGATTGCTTCGCGCTCGCCGGAGCCCAGTTTCAGGGCCTGCTCCACCCAGTCATCGCCCTCTATAAGTTTGGTGGCGGCAAAACGGGCAGGGATGCCGGCGGCGGCCGCATTGTTTTCTATCAAGTGAATAACGCTGTGCAGGCAGCGGTGCACAGCTCCTCCGTTGTCGTCTTTGCCGCAGAAGTCGTTGCGGGCAGGAGCCTCCTGGTACCGTGCCACATGCATTGCGTGTTCCACGAGTTCGTCTACACCCTCGTTCTTTGCTGCGGATATTCCCACCACAGGAATTCCGAGTATGCGCTCCATCTCGTTGATTCGGATGGAGCCGCCGTTTCCGCGCACTTCATCCATCATGTTGAGGGCCAGAACCATAGGGACGCCAAGTTCCATCAACTGGAGGGTGAGGTAAAGATTTCGCTCGATGTTGCTGGCATCTACGATGTTGATCAGGCCCCTGGTGTCTGGATTCAGGATGAATTCACGTGATACCAGTTCTTCTGCAGTATATGGAGAAAGGGAATAAATGCCGGGGAGGTCTGTTATCAGCGTATCGGGACGGCCTTTGATTACTCCTTCCTTGCGGTCCACGGTTACGCCGGGGAAATTGCCTACGTGCTGGTTGGAACCTGTGAGGACATTGAACAGGGTGGTCTTGCCGCAGTTCTGCTGGCCGGCAAGGGCAAAACTCAGGACAGTGCCCTTCGGCAAAGGATTTTCGTGGTCTTTTGAGTGGTATTTTCCACCTTCGCCGAGGCCCGGGTGGGCATTGTGGTCGTGAAGGTATGAGTTGCGGCCGTGGTTGTCTTCGTCTTCGGGTACTTTGGCCGCGGTGGCGTCAAGTTCGCCCGGGAGCGGGTCGCGGACCTGGATGTCGGCGGCGTCCGCCTTGCGCAGGGTAAGGGCGTATCCGCTGATAAGCAACTGTATGGGGTCGCCCGTGGGGGCCTTTGCAACTACCTTCAGGGAAGCTCCGGGAATGAGCCCCATATCCAGAAAATGAGTACGTGTGGCTCCTTCGCCGCCTACTCTCTCTATTACGACCTCACGGCCGGTTTCCAATTTGTCTATCGTCAGCATCTCACGCTCTTTAACGGTGCAAAGTTAGCGTTTGAAGACGCTGTGCGCAATACCTAATTGTTGGGATGGCGCACCACGCAGAAAAAGGCCGGAACATCACGTCCTCGGCCTTCTCTATAGTTAGCAGTTATTATTGTTTAATCAAAATCGTAACAGCTATTGGCAAACACAGTGCCAAACTTTGATTATCTTTGCGCTGATATGATTAATTCCGCATTCATTATAGCTCTTGCACTGGTTACAAGCTATGTAAACCCTTTCGTTGGAACGGACGCACACGGGCATACTTTCCCTGGAGCCTGCGCTCCATTCGGAATGGTGCAGCTGAGTCCCGACACCCGGCCAAAAAGCGGCGATTGGGACGGTTGCAGCGGCTATCACTACTCCGACACTCTCATTTACGGCTTCAGCCATACTCATCTCAGCGGTACCGGCTGTGACGACTGGTGCGACATTCTGCTTACACCTGGAGGGCGTCCGTCCCGCTTTTCCCACAGAAGGGAGAAAGCGTCTCCCGGTTATTACGAAGTGTGGCTTGCGGATACCAAGGTCAAAGCCAGGCTTGCTGCCGGCCGCAGGGTAGCTATGCACGAATACAGTTTCAGTGGAAAAGATGATCCGGTAATCAGCCTGGATCTTCGCCACCGCGATCCGCTGGACAGCTTCGCCATTCATTACGGCCCGGGCTGGATAAGCGGGGTGAGGGTCTCTTCCAGCTGGGCGCGCGGCCAGCACGTGTATTTTTATATGGAGTTTTCTTCTCCGGCAGAGTGTACCCTGAGTGACGACGGCCGCAAGGCGGTTCTCAGGTTCGGCGAGAGAAAAATCACGGTGAGGACCGCCATATCCAGTGTCTCGGAAGATGGCGCAAAAGCCAATCTCTATTCGGAGTATCCTGAGTCCCTGAGGCAGTTGAAGTGCAGTACGGCCAGGCGGTGGGAACTCTACATGAGTAAGCTAAAATGCCCCTGGAGTGACGTCGAGCGCAGGAGACGTTTCTACACAGCCCTATATCATACCGGCATTCACCCGTCTTTGTACTCCGATGCTGACGGACGCTACCGCGGAATGGACGGCCGAATCCACAAGGCGGAAGGGTGGGAGCGATATACCGTTTTCTCCACCTGGGACACGTTCCGCGGAGAGCACCCTCTGCTGTTCGAAATAGAGCCTGTGCGCAGCATGGATTTCATAAAGAGCATGATATCCGTATATGAAGAGAACGGCAAGCTTCCCGTCTGGGAACTCAGCGGTTGGGAAACCGATTGTATGATCGGTTACAACAGCGCCCCCGTGATTGCTGATGCCGTTGCCCGGGGGCTGACGGGATTCGACGTTCCCAAGGCGTTTGAAGCATTGCTGGCCTCGTCCTTGCGGCCGGAGTACGGTATGGACAGCTTTCGCTCCAACGGCCTCGTCCTGGCCGACGACGAGCACGAAAGCGTTTCCAAGACGCTGGAGTACGCCTACGACGACTGGTGCGTGGCGCAGGTGGCGGCTTATCTTGGGCGCACAGAGGAATATGAGCGGTATATGCGCTCCTCACAGTATTGGAAAAACGTTTTTGACCCCGCTTCAGGCTTTATGAGAGCGAGACTCAACGGCCGCTGGTTCAGTCCGTTCGACCCCCGTGAAGTTAACAATAATTACACCGAGGCCAATTCCTGGCAGTACAGTTTCTTCGTCCCCCACGACGTGCCCGGACTCACGGAGGCCCTTGGCGGGACAGAGGCTCTTGAGGCCCGTCTGGATGCCCTTTTCTCGGCGCCGGAAGGCAATACCGGGCGCACCCAGGCCGACATCACTGGCTGCATAGGCCAGTACGCCCAGGGCAACGAGCCGAGTCACCATATCCCTTACCTCTATGCTTTTACGAAACATCCGGAGAAAGCACAAAGTACTGTAACCAAAATACTTGAAACCCTCTACAGCTCCGCCCCCGACGGACTTTGCGGTAACGACGACTGCGGACAGATGTCTGCCTGGTACGTGCTGGGTGCGCTGGGGCGCTATCCGCTTTGTCCGGGCGCCGGAATATCCGTCACCGGTATGCCGCAGGTCGAGCCCATCGTGGTAAATCCCGTGTTCGAGATGGACGGAGATATTTTTGCCGGCTCGATGGAAGTTGCCATCCGGGGAGAAGGGAACGTAATGTACCGTATCGGAGAAGAAGAATTCCGTCCCTACGAAGGCCCCTTCACCCTTGAGCGCGCCTGTACTATGGAGGCTTACTCCATAAAGGATGGCCGGCGCAGCTTCACGACTCGCAGCACGGTTCATAGAATTCAGTCCGACAGGGATATACAAATTTTGTCCCGCTGCAGTTCCCAATATACGGCCGGCGGTCCCGAAGGGCTCATAGACGGCCGCCGCGGCGGAATCAACTGGCGCACCGGAGGCTGGCAGGGATACCAGGCTGCGGACTTCCGTGCCGTCGTGGACTTGCGGGAACCCCGTGAACTGCACTGCCTTGGCGCAGGTTTCTGCCAGGATGCCCGTTCCTGGATATGGATGCCCCGCGAGGTGCTTTTCGAAGTCTCCTCCGACGGCGTCGGATACACCACAGTAGCAAAAATTAAGACCACAGTTCCGGAAAGGGATATGGTCGTCCGGATATGGGACTGCGAAACTCCGGTGGAGTGTACCGCCCGCTATATCCGGGTGAGTGCCAGCAATATAGGCACAATACCGGAATGGCACCCAGGCGCAGGATACCCCGGATTTATTTTCATAGACGAAATCTGGGCTTACTGAACCGGGTAAAAATCGTTAAATAAAATTATAGGAATCCGGAGATTATTTGTTATCTTTGGACGTAAAACTGATAACCATCACACAATTTTACTTATGAGAAACAAAAATTTGTTGATGCTTCTGTCAATGTCTATCCTGTTGGTATTCAACACGGCCGGCGTCTATGCACAGAACAGGATTCGTGTGCAGGGCGTAGTCAAGGACACCAAAGGCGAGACTCTGGTGGGAGCAATGGTGCTCGTGAAAGGCACCCAGAACGGAGCGATGACGGATGCAGGAGGCAGCTACATCCTCACAGGAGTTGCATCCAACGCCACTCTCATCGCCAGCCTGATCGGCTATGAGGAGCAGGAAGTCAAAGTTGACGGCCGTTCCAGCATAGACTTCATCCTCAAGGACGACAACCTCGTGCTTGACGAGGCCGTGGCAATCGGTTACGGCAATCAGCGCAAGGTAACCCTCACGGGATCCGTAACCAGCACCACCGGTGAGGAACTGGTGAAAAACTCCTCCGTCAATCTTTCCCAGGGTCTTGCAGGACGTATGTCCGGCGTCATCGTGAACAACCGTTCCGGAGAGCCCGGGCGCGACGACGCCGTGATGTTCATCCGCGGACGCAGTACCCTTGGCGACAACAGCCCCCTCATCATCATAGACGGCGTGCAGGGCCGTGGCGATGAGTTCGGACGGCTCACCGGAGACGAAATCGAGAGCGTCACCGTATTGAAAGATGCCTCTGCCGCCATTTACGGTGCCCGTTCGGCAAACGGAGTTATCCTCGTCACCACCAAACGCGGCAAGTACAACGAGGCTCCGAAGGTGAACTTCACCTACGACCTCGGCCTGCAGAGCCCTACCCGTATGGTCAAGCTCTCGGACGCCGTGCTCTACACCACCGCATACAACAAGAGTCTTGCAATCTCCGGCGGCGCCCCCGTGTACAACGACACCCAGGTGCAGCATTACATAGACCAGGACGACCCTATATCGTATCCCAATACAGACTGGTTCAAGGAAATCATCAAGCCCGTTTCAGCCCAGCACAAGTACGGCGTGAGCATCAACGGCGGATCCGAGAGGGCTGCATACTTCGTGCAGTTCAACGGCCAGTACCAGGACGGTATCTACTACAAGTCCGCAACCAACTACAGCCAGTATAACCTGCGTTCCAACCTGGACATCCAGGTGACCAAGCGCCTCAAGCTCGGCGTGGACGTCAACGCCCGCCAGCAGCACAAGAACTACTCGGCGTTCCCCTCCGACTCCTACGGTATCTTCTACATTGCAATGCGCATGAGGCCTACGGGAGCCGCTTATTATCCCAACGGACTGCTTCGCGGAGGCACCAACCCCGCAGTGCTGGTACAGGACCTCACCGGTTACGACCGCACCACCATCAATACAATCAACACCACCTTCTCCCTCAACTGGGACCTCTCCGCAATTACGAAGGGCCTCTCCGTCAACGGACACCTGGCCTATGACCTCGTGAGCAGGTTCAAGAAGAACTGGCAGCAGAACTGGAACTACTGGTCCTACGACGAGATCACCGAGATTTTCGAGGAGCGCTCCAACTCCTACTGGCCCACTCCTGTTCTTCACGAGTACCAGACACATACGCACAATACGGCAATCAACGCCAATATCAACTACGACCGCGACTTCAACGGCCACCACGTAACCGCTCTCGCCGGCTTTGAGCAGAACTCCTACAGGCTCGACTACTTTACTGCCGGCATCAACAACTACGCTTCCGATATCCTTGACGAACTTTTCGCGGGAACTGCGGACAAGAGCTGGTACACCATCAACGGCTACGCCCGTGAAACCGCAAGGCGTTCGTTCTTCGGCCGTGTGGGTTACGACTACAAGAGCAAGTACCTCTTCCAGGCCCTCGTGCGTTTCGACGGTTCCGAGAACTTCCCCGCAGGCAAGCGCTGGGGTATCTTCCCCGGTGTGTCGGTGGGCTGGCGTCTTTCCGAGGAGCCTTTCATCAAGGACAACGCCCCGGCAATCACCAACCTCAAGATCCGCGCCTCCTATGGCGAGCAGGGGAACGACCAGATCGACCCGTTCCAGTACATGACAACTTACGCCTACACGTCCGGCTACTCCTACAAGACGATGTTCGACGACAAGGAGGTCAACTTCATCATTCCCGGCACCATCCCCAATCCCAACGTTACATGGGAGGTGGCGCGCACCTGGAATATCGGTATCGACAGTAATATCAACAACGGTATGTTCGGATGGGAACTGGAGGCCTTCTACACCAGGCGTTCCAACATTCTCTGCACCCGCAACGCATCCATTCCTTACTACACCGGCCTCACCAACAATCTCCCCGACGAGAACATCGGTATCGTGAACAACAAGGGCGTCGAACTCCAGCTCAACCACGAGAACCGCGTGCTCAACGGAGAGCTCCGCTACCGTGTGACCGGCAACTTCATGTTCGCAAAGAACACCATCGAGTACATGGACGAGACTCCATGGCCTGAAGGTCATGAATACATGAAACTGGAAGGCCAGCCTATGGGCTCCGCCCTGTATTACAAGGTGGGCGGCATCAACAATACCGAGGATGACCTCAAGAACCACACCCAGATGAGCGGCGCCACCCTCGGCGACTTCTGGTTTGAGGATCTCGACGGAGACGGTTCCATCACCAATCTGGACCGCTACCGTCTCGGTCTTACTTCTGTGCCCCAGATAGTCTTCGGCCTCACCTTCGACGCCACCTGGAAAAACTTCGACTTCTCGATGCTCCTCCAGGGACAGGCCCTCGCCAGGTACTACTATTCACCCCAGATGGACCCTGTGTCCGGCAACCTCGACTGGTATGCCGCGACCAACGCCTGGACCCTCGACAACCGTGAATCCAATTATCCAAGGATCGGTTCCACCGTCAGCAACGGCGGCGTCAACAGGGCCGACTACTATTCCCGCAATGCCGCCTTCCTCCGTCTTAAGAACATCGAGATAGGCTACACCCTTCCGTTCAGCAAGATAGCTCCCAAGCTCGGAGTCAAGGGACTGCGTTTCTACATTGCCGGTTACAACCTCCTCACTTTCTCGGAACTCAAGTACGTGGATCCTGAAACCTCCGACGAAAGCTACCAGACCTACCCGCAGATGCGTATTGTGAACACCGGTGTCAAACTTTCATTCTAAGGGCTTATGAAAAAAATTTATTTACTCATATTTGCCGCACTTGCCCTGAGCGCCTGCAACGACAAGTTCCTGGACAAGACCCCTCTCGACAAGCTGAGCGAGGACGCTGTGTTCAACAGCGATGCATTGGCTGAATCCTATATCAACGCCCTCTACACCGTTCTGCCCGATCCTTATCAGGAAGGCAACGTGGGCTGTATTACAGACGAAGGTTATTTCCGCTACGGCGGTACCTCAACCCGTTATATTGCATCCGGTTATATGGATCCGGACAACGTGATGTACATCAAGGAAGGCGGTCAGGCGCATAATACCCGCACCACCATCCTCAACATCTGGAACCGTACCTACGAGTGGATCTACAGGATGAACTACTTCCTGCAGTACATAGACGAGAAGGGTTCCAACATGAGCGAGTCAGCCAAGGCCCGCCTCACGGGGGAGGTTTACTTCCTCCGCGCATGGTCCTACTTCCTGCTCATACAGCGTTATGGCGGCGTGCCGGTCATCACCAAGCCCCACAACCTCGATGACGACTTCACGGTGGACCGTTCGAATTTCGACGACTGCGTGGATTTCATACTCGGAGACCTTGCCAAGGCCGAGCAGCTCCTTCCTGCCAAGGAAGATGGCGTGAAAGGCAGGGTGAACAAGGACACCGTCCTCGCACTCAGGTGCCGCCTTACCCTCATAGCGGCATCCAAGCTGTTCAACGATCCCGAGAATCCTGAAGGAGGCATCTTCCGCGGACAGTACGACATGAAGAAGTGGGAGCGCGCCTTTGATGCGGCTAAAAAGATTGTTGACCGCGCCGACGTGGACGGAGCATACATGCTCGACGACACCTACGACGGCATATGGAAAGACGTGAACTCTCCCGAGCTCATCTGGGCCAAGTACTTCATCGCAACTTCCGATGCCAACGACAACTACACCAAGAAGGCGCAGTTGCTGTACACCGTAGAGTATTTTAACGGCTGGGAGGCTTTCCATCCCACCCAGGCTGCGCAGATCGACTTCGAGATGAAGAACGGCAAGAAATGGTTCGAGGATGGCTCCGGCTACGACGAGAGGCACCCTTACCGCAACCGCGACCCCCGCTTCTACTATTGCATCGCAGCCCCCTTCAGCATGTACGGCAGCACCGACAAGAACGGCGCCGTGAAGGAAGATGAGCTGTTGCTCTACTATCTGTACGACGGCATGACCCGCGACGACTTCCTGGTGAGCAAGAACCCCAAGGAACCCGGCTTCTCCTCCAGGGCGAAGCACCAGACTTCGGGCAACCACGGCGGCCTCGAGCTCTACAAGTGGTACCTGCCTACGGAGTACATTTCCGAGTCCCAGACCGGCAGCAAACTGTATCCTTGGTTCCGTCTTGCAGAAATGTACCTCAACTATGCGGAGTGTGCATATATGCTGGGCAAGGAAGATATCTGCCGCGAATACATCAACAAGATCCGCCAGCGTCCCGACGTGCAGATGCCCCTCGTGACGGAGTCCGGCACCAACTTATGGGACCGCCTGGTCAACGAAAGGCGGGTCGAGCTCTATGCGGAGACGTTCCGCTATTTCGACCTGCGCCGCTGGAAGATGGCCGACCTGTATGAGAACGTGCCGCTGGCTTCCGCAAGGGTCATGGTGCTCAAGAACGGCAACCAGATGGATACCGTCTACCGTATCGCCCGCAAGTACGACGAAACGCGCAACAACACGAACTACTACTGGGCCAACACCGAAGCCAGCAAGACTTACATGTACTCCGGTTATGCTACGGACGCCCGTTACAACAAGCCCATCGAGTATATCATCACCTACAAGTGGCTCGGAAAGGAATACACCATCGACTACGGTGACTGTATCCTCAACCAGAATCCTACTCCCCGTTATTTCCCCGAGGACGGACGCAACTACCTGATGCCCATTCCCCGCAACGAAATAACCAAGAGTGAAGGAAAACTCGTCCAGAACCCCGGATATCCCAACTAAGGTATGAAATTCAGAATTCTGGCAATAGCGGCACTGCTTGCCGTCTCCTGCAACGGGGGCGGCAAGCTGGTGTGCAATTATAATGCGGCCGACATTTCCACCACGCCCGACGAGCACACCATGCTCGCAGGCTTCGCCGCACGCAATGACCTTTCCACCGGGCTTCACCTTCCCCTCTACACGCACTGCCTGGTGCTCGGAGACGGTACAGACCGGGTCTGCATAATTTCCAACGACCTTATGGAGATTCAGCCCGACCTCAGTCTGGAGTGGCGCAAAGAGATCGCACAGAAGAGCGGACTTCCTCTGGACCGTATTTTCATGCATTGCATCCATACCCATTCGGCGCCCCGTAACGGCGGCTGGAGGGCGGAACCCGGCGGAAGCAATTATTCCCACAAGGAGCGCCTTCACAAGGTGCTGGTGGAGAATGCGGTAAAGACCATCACCGACGAGGGCGCCTTCCGCCCCTTCAGGATGGAAGTGGGCAAGGCGCAGACCTCGATCAACGGAAACCGCTGCGAGATAACCGGTCCGGTTGACCGGGATGTGTATGTGGTGCGTTTCCTGGAACTCAGCGGCGAGCCCATTGTTTCCGTGATGAATCTTGCCTGCCATCCGGTCTGCATGGGGCCCAGGAGCCTTCTGGTATCATCCGACTATCCCGGCGTTGCAGGCAAAATCCTCAGGGAGGCCTGGGGAGGTGACGTGTTCCAGCTTACCGGAGCCGCGGGCAATATGGATCCGGAGAGGGGACCGAAGATGGTGGAGTATGCCGAGGAGTGCGGACGCAGTCTTGCAGACTCCATCCTCAGGATAAAGTTCGAGCCCGTCCGCGGGAAAGGGGAGTTCAAGGTGGTGAACGACACCGTTTCGCTGCCCTTCCGCATTGCGGAAGTCACTCCTGAGGCCGTAGAGGCGCACGCCGCGGAGATTTCCCGGTGGGATAAAACCGTATCTGCCAGCTGGAAGGAAGACGTGCAGGGATGGAAGGAACTCATACTCAGCCGCTTCCCCGAAGGCAAGGTGAAGAATACCCTCGACTTTACCATGGGAGCAGTGAATGTGAACGGCATAGTCTTCTTCTTTACCCAGGGCGAGCCTTTCTGCGAATACCAGATGCAGGCGAGGGAGCATTTCCAGGGCCGTACAGTGATATTCGCAGGTTATACCAACGGCCAGAATTCATATCTCCCTTCCGCCCATGCTTACGAATACCGCAAGGGCTATGAATACGAGATAGACCAGATGCATATTTACATCAAGGCCCCGTACCCTCTGAGCGATACCATGCCGGAGGCTTTCGCGGGAGCGATAGACAAAACTATTGAACAAGCTTTATGATACTGTCTTTTCTGATTGCAAGCCTTCTTGTCGTAGGCGCTCCGGTTTTGAGCCCTCCGGTGTACGACATAGTGCCCACCCCCAGGAGCCTCGTACCTGCCGAGGGCAGCTTCGTACTCCGGAAAACCACCGGCCTTGCCGTGGAGGATGCCGCATTTTGCGAGATAGCGGATGATTTCCGCACACAGGTGCAGACGGCTACCGGCCTTATGCTGCAGGGCTCCGGGAATTACATCACATTGCGCAAGGCCCCAGGCTATGCCAAGGAGGCCTACAAGCTGGTGGTGAGCCCTTCTGCCGTGCTGGTGGAAGCCAGTGAGGTGAATGGGGCTTTCTACGGACTCCAGACCCTGCTGCAGCTGTTCCCGGCAGAAATATATGCAGACAAGCTGCAGAAAAAAGTCAAGTGGACTGCCCCTTGCTGCACCATAGAAGACGAACCGGAATTCGGCTACCGCGGCTTCCTCTTCGACAGCGGACGCTACTTCTTCCCCAAGGAAGAGGTTATGAAGTTCATTGACCTTATGGCCATGCACAAGCAGAACATGTTCCACTGGCATCTCACGGAAGACCAGGGCTGGCGTATTCAGATAGACAAGTATCCCAAACTGACGGAAGTCGGTGCATGGCGTAAGGAAACCGCATTCCACAGCTGGATAGGCGACGGCAAGCCGCATGGCGGATTCTATACCAAAGACGACATCCGCGAGGTTGTGGAATATGCCCGCAGGCGCTGCGTAACCGTAATCCCCGAGGTTGAGATCCCCGGCCACAGCACTGCCGCCATCACCGCATATCCCGAGTTCAGCTGCTTCCCCGAGCGCCATTACGAAGTGGAGACCCGCTGGGGAATATGGAAGAATCTCTATGCTCCCACGGCGCAAACCTTCCAGTTCCTGGAGGATGTATTTACCGAACTCTTCGAGCTTTTCCCGTCGCCATACTATCATATCGGCGGCGATGAGGCTCCCAAAGACGTGTATCGCGAGAGCCGGTATTGCCAGGACCTGATGAAGGTGCTCGGAATAGAAAGCGAGGAGGAACTCCAGACCTTCTTCGTGAAGAGGATGGGCGATTTCCTCCGCAAACACGGAAAGACTGTAATCGGCTGGGATGAGATTCTGGACGGGGGCGCCCTGGACGATCCCATAGCTATGTCTTACCGTGGTCACGCCCCGGCAGCCCGTGGCATCCGTCGCGGTATCCGCGTGGTACTTACTCCCAACCGGTGGTGCTATCTGGACAACGCCCAGGACGACCAGGGAGAAGACGTGGCCCAGGAAATCTTCATGCCGCTGAAGAAGGTGTATAACTACTATCCTGCGGTAGATTCCATCCCCGACCTGAGCGAGAAGTACATCATAGGATACGAGACCTGTCTCTGGACAGAGTACGTGCCGGATAATGCAAAAGCCGAGTTTATGGCCTTCCCTCGCAACGTGGCAGCTTCCGAGGTTGCCTGGACTTCCCGCCCCAACAAAGACTGGGAAAGCTTCCGCCATCGTATGCCAAAGGTGCTCAGGCGCCTGGACATGAAGCACGTGGGCTACTGCCCGGTGTATTACGACGTCATTTTCGATTACGACCGCCGCCTGCCCTTCCCCAAACCTATGAACCTTCAGCTCGATTATCCCGACGGAGTGGTGTATTACACGCTTGACGGCAGCGAGCCCACCGTCAGGTCTCTCCGCTACGACGGTACCCCCTTCACGGTTGACAAGGACGCCGTTATCAAGGCCCGCGGCTTCGGGAAAGACGGCAAGCCTCTCGGAAAGACGGTGACAAAACAGTTCTTCAAATGAGAAAGATTGCGTCCATAGCGCTCTGCACCCTGCTTATCGCCGCCTGCGCCCCCGGCCAGGAGGCTGCACAGATCAGCATAATCCCCCAGCCTGCGTTCCTTCAGGCGGAGGAGGGGGAGTTCGTGCTGGACCGCAACGTACCCGTGTATCTCGACAGCCCCGACTCCGCGCTTCTGCGCACCGCCGGTTTTCTCAACGGGCATCTGCAGAAGGCGGCAGGATTCAGCCTCGAGCTGATACAGGACGATCCGCTTGCGCACGGAAACGAAAAGGGAATCTTCTTCCTGGACGCGGGCCTCAGGACGGAAGCCTATAATCTGGACGTCACTCCTGCACGAATCGTTGTGGAGTACGGCGACGGCGCAGGGGCGTTCTACGCGGTGCAGACGCTTCTGCAGCTGCTCCCGGAGGCGGTTTTCGCTTCAGGGAAGCAGGCGGGCGTACGTTGGAGCCTGCCTTGCTGCAGCATAGAAGACGCTCCCCGTTTCCCTTACCGGGGAATGCATCTGGACTGCTGCCTGCATTTCTTCGACATTCCCTTTCTCGAGCGCTACATAGACCTTATGGCCCTCCATAAGGTGAACCGTTTCCACTGGCATCTCACGGAAGACCAGGGCTGGCGCATAGAAATCAAGAAATATCCCCTGCTCACGGAGAAGGGGCAGTGGCGCAAGGAAACCGTAGTCGGTTCCCTCTATTCCGGTGTGTACGACGGAAAGCCGCACGGAGGCTACTACACCCAGGAAGAAATCAAGGCACTGGTGAAATATGCGGCCGACCGATACGTTACGATTATCCCGGAAATCGAGCTTCCGGGGCATGCTCTTGCCGCAATATCCTGCTATCCGGAGCTGAGCTGCGGTCTGGAAGACCATTACGAGACCGCTACCAAGTGGGGTATTTTCAAACAGGTCTTCTGCCCGAAGGAAGAAACCTTCAAGTTCCTGGAAGACGTGTTCGACGAGGTTTTCGAACTCTTCCCGTCCGAACTCATTCACATAGGCGGAGACGAATGTCCCAAGGCCAGCTGGAAGCAGTGTCCCCATTGCCAGGCGCTCATCCGGAAGGAGGGCCTGAAGGATGAATTCGAGCTGCAGAGCTGGTTCATCCAGCGTATGGAGCGTTATATCAACTCCAAGGGCCGCCAGATTATAGGCTGGGATGAAATACTGCAGGGAGGCCTGGCGCCCAACGCCCGCGTCATGAGCTGGCTGGGCGAGGAAGGCGGCATAAAGGCGGCCCAACAGCATCACGAAGTGGTGATGGCCCCGTACCCCAAATACTATCTGGATTACTGGCAGGGCGATCCGGACAGTGAACCGCTGGCCATGGGAGGACCCACGCTGCTTCGCACGATGTACGAATACAATCCCGTGCCCGAGGTGCTTGGTCCTGAAGAACAAAAGTATATCATAGGCGTTGAGGGATGCGTGTGGACGGAATATATGCCCTCGCCCGCCCGCGTTGAATACATGGCATGGCCCCGGATGTGCGCAATTGCAGAGAGCGGCTGGAGCAGCGCTCCCAAGGACTGGGACGGATTTACCCGCCGTCTGGAGGCGCATCTGGCAAGACTGGACCGCATGGACGTGGGTTACTGCCCGAATTTCTGGAACCCATACATCGAGTTCCATAAGGATACCGAGTACAGCAAGGTTGTGACTATGAGCGTTGACGCTCCGGATGCAGAAATCCGCTACACGCTCGACGGCAGCTCGCCTACGGCCGCATCCCCTGTGTACGAGGGCCCCTTTGCCGTCAACCGCCAGCAGCGGGTTACCGCCGCGGCATTCCGCAATGGAAAGATGATAGGAAACATTAAATACAAAGAGTTTTAGTAAAAATGAGCGTAAGATTAACCGAACAGCCGTCGCTATACGACCATCTTGAAACCAAAAGCGTAGCGGAACTGCTGCGCGACATCAACACTGAAGACAAAAAAGTAGCCCCTGCAATTGAAAAGGTGCTGCCGGACATCGAGAAGCTTTGCACGGCCATCGAGAACCAGTTGCGTGCCGGAGGACGTTTCTTCTGGCTCGGCGCCGGAACCGGCGGAAAACTCGGCGTCCTGGACGTGCTGGAGGTGCCCAATACCTATGGCGTGGATCCGGAATGCTGGCAGGCCGTGCTTGCAGGCGGCGTGGAGAACCTTGTGCTTGACCTGGAGGAGGCCGAAGATGATGTGGACGAGGGCTGGATTACCCTGCGCGACAAGCATCACATCACGCCAAAGGATATTGTGGTCGGCATCTCCGCTAGCGGCAACACCCCATATGTGATGGCTGCCATGAAGGCATGCAAGGAGAACGGAATCCCTTGCGGAAGCATCTGCAACAACCCCGGTTCCCCCATCTCCGACTATGTGGATTATCCAATCGAGATCGTTATGGGACCTGAATTCATTACCGGCAGCACCCGTATGAAGTCCGGAACCTCGCAGAAACTGATGTGCGACATGATCAGTACTACCATTATGGTGCGTCTGGGCCGCGTCCAGGGCAACCGTATGGTGTGCGCCAACCTCATCAACAACAAGGTCATAGACCGTCTCACCCGCACTATGGTGGAGCGCAATCCCCAACTCAGCTATGAATTCTGCGAGGAGGTTATCAAGAAGACCGGAGGCCTCGTGAAGGCGGAGGAATACCTTAAACAGCAAGGCGTTTTATGAAAACACTGAGAAACACGGTTCTTTGCCTGTTCGGCGCGCTGGCCGCACTTGCGTGCCAGAAGTCCG
The DNA here is from genome assembly GCA_017454265.1 of Bacteroidales bacterium. Taxonomy (GTDB): domain Bacteria; phylum Bacteroidota; class Bacteroidia; order Bacteroidales; family UBA932; genus Cryptobacteroides. The sequence continues at coordinate 31,926 of JAFTDJ010000027.1, forward strand.
GACCGGAAAAAGATTATACCGGACTCGTGATAAACGAAATCGCGGCACACGACCAGACCGTGGACGCGGAAACCTGGGTTGAACTGTATAACGCGGGAACTGCGGCCATAGACCTCGACGGCCTGGAGCTTTTCGTTACCGACGAATATTTCACCGATCTCAGCCTTTGGAAGGGCAGCGGTATGCTGGAGCCCGGCGGCAGGCTGGTTCTCAGCTCCGCAGACAAGTCGCTTGTTACCGGTTTTGCTTCCAACGCAGACTTTACCCTGCGCCTGGGAACCGCAAATGGCAGTACCGACAGTTTCGTTCGCTCTCAAGACAGTCCCAAGACTCTCGGCGACCGTGGTTCCTACCAGCGCATACCCGACGGTACCGGTGAATGGAAGGCCCTGCCTTATTCGAGCCGGGATGCGGAGAACGAAGTATATGATTTTACCCGGGTGCCGCGTACGGCAATATGGGTGTGGAGTTCCCATATCCCGTCATGGATGGCTGACGGAGGAAAAATGATGGCGCAGCTGTACGGGCTTGGATACCGTCATATCCTGCTGAACTATGCTGCTTTCCATGCCAACAACAAGCGCACTACCCTCGAGTTCATCGAGGCCGCTGAAGAGATGGGATGGACCGTTCACGCCTGGCTGCAGTGCTTCTACAACGGCGGATGGGAGAGCCCCGTCGACGATGCAAACAAGTGCTACAAGGAAGAAGTCTTCGAGCGCATACGCAACAATGCCCGCAGCTACATAGAGGAATTCGGCGTGAAAGGCTTGCATCTGGATTACATACGCTTCGGCGGTACGGCTTACAAGCACAATCCTTCTCCTCCCGATGTGACGGCAGTGGGCGCCGTGAACAGGTGCTGCCGGGAAATACGCGAAGTAGCCGACAGCTTCGAAGCCGGCATCGTGACTTCCGCGGCGCTCATGCCGGAGATGAATTCCACCTATTATTACGGCCAGGATCCTTCGCAGATGGGCAAATACATCCACATACTTATGCCGATGATTTACCGCTATTCCTACCGCTACTCCGATAACATGTGCAAGACTGTGGCCAACTGGTTCGCAGACAATGCCGCAGATGCGGAGATGTGGTCCGGAATACAGACCTATACAGGCGGAGACAGCAGCGTCACTCCCATGGATGCCGCCGCTATACGTAAAGATATCGACTTATTCATGGACACCCGCGGTAAGGGGATAGTGTTGTTCCGTTACGGTCTCGGCACCTTCCCCGACGTAAACGACATACAATAAACACACACTTCAACCATTTATTAACACAAAACACAATGAAAAAAGTATTATTCATCCTCACTGCAGCGCTCACAGCGTTCGCTCTTGTGACTTCCTGCCAAAGGAAGGAAGATCCTGAGATGGTTAATGCGATGGCAAAGGTAGCTACCGCCGACGTAGTTGACGCCGCCGCTGCCGCTTATGCCGTTTGGGAAGAAGACAACACTCTTCCCGAGACGCTTTCCGTCCCCGGAACCGCCATCACAAAAGCATCTGAACTGAAGCTTACCCAGCCCCAGTATCAGTATGCACTTGCAAAGGCCATCGTGAACATTGCCGCAGGCAAGACCGATGAGATTCTCGTGCAGCAGGCAAAGGCTGCCCAGCATCCCGAACGCGACAGCTACGACAAGACCGATGTAGCCGTCAAGAACGGCCCTGCCATCAAGGACAATGTGGGTACCGACGCAAAGGACACCACGGAAGACATCGTTGCTTTTGCAAACCGCTTCTCCGAAAGCATCCTAGCAGACAAGACCGTTCCCAACTCTGTACTCATAGTCCGAGACGGCAACGCTATTGCATTCTCTACCAATCGTCTGACTGTCTGTATGCTCCGCACCCTGGCCGAGTACAAGAAGGCCGGTTCCCTCCCTGCAACGATCACGACCGAGTATCTCTCTGCGGCCGCCACCCTCAAGGGCTTCGCACAGCAGTTCGTGAAGATTCTCGACATCTGGGAGCAGACCGTTGGTACCGTCAGTGCAGACGGAAGCCACTGTACAGACAACAACTCCGCATGGGAGAACGTACACTTCGTGCCTATTCCCCATTCCGGCGGTGCATATGTGGACGGCAAGGACCAGTACGACGTTAAGTACCAGCCTTATTTCACCGTGGAAATCGACGGCACCACCTACACCTCCGCACAGACCTGGGGTATCGCCCTTCGCGGTATCCTTGACCTCATTACCACGGAAGGTTCCGCCAAGAAGCAGGTGAACCGCAACCCGTTCGAGCACACCCTCGGCAACGGTGCATCCCTCAAGGAGCCCATCCCCGGCGTGATTGCGGAAGACATCTGGGGCCAGTATCCCTGGTATGAGAGCACCAACGACGCACAGCCAATCAACAAAACTGAATTCACCCCTTATCTTATCGCCCGTTGCGCCGCATGGTTCCTCACCCGTCAGGAAGCCCTCGGCAAGATCGGCAACTACCAGATTTTCGGCACCGATCCCGACAGCGGTTTCGTGGATGAGGGCGTGGACGGCTTCGTGTGCTCCATGCGTATGTGGCTCATTGCCGCCCGCTTCTACAAGTACCTGCTCGACAACAACATCACCGAGAACGTGTACGATGCCGTGAAGGACGTCACTTTCTCTACCGACCTGTACGGTGTAGAGATGCCTGATATCGACCTCAAGACCAAGACTGTCACCGTCGCATCTGACGGTACCGCCGTAAATGCCACCTTCGTTGCCAAGAAAGCATGGACCGCAACTGCATCCGAAAGCTGGATCCATGTAGATCCCGCTTCCGGTGAAGCCGGCACCAACGTCTCCATTGCGATTTCTGCCGATGCCAATACGGGCGATGCCCGCGAAGGAAAGGTACTGGTGAAAGGCGGAAATGTGACCGAAGGTCTTGCCATCACCGTGACCCAGTCCAAGTATGTGGATCCCAGCAGCATTTCCCTCAAGGAATTTGCCCAGGAATTCGTAAAGGGTCTCGAAGTATGGGAGGCGACCGTAGGTACCGTTGAATCCGAAAACAAGCACCTCATCGAAAAGGGCACCGCATGGGAGAATGTCCACTTCATTCCTGTAGGCAAGACCGGCGGCGAATACGACAACCATCCCGGCAACCAGCACGACGACAAGTACACCCCCTGGGTACTTAATGTAGGCGGCAAACAGTTCACATCTGCCCAGGCTTGGGAAATCGCAACCCGCGGTCTCCTCGACATGGTGCTGACCGACGGCCAGGGCTACATCGCCAAGATGACCAGCCGCAACAAGCCCGGATACACCCACGGCGACTACAAGTCCTTCTCCGAGCTTATGACCGTGACTCCTTCCGAGTCCGCCAGGTGGAATGCTTATCCCTGGTATGAGGAAGACGGAGTAACCTACAACGGACAACCTTTCAACGAGGTTGGCATCGACCTTATCACCAAGGCGACGCTCGGCCATCTTGTCCGCGGCCTCGTGGGTATCCCCGGAGTATTCAACCCTCTCGGCGCAATCGGCAACTTCCAGGAGTTCGGCACCGACGACAGCGCCCTTATGCTCGATGGCTATCGTGGTCTCATCTCCCCTATGCGTGAGCTCATCCTCCTCATGCGCGTTTACAAATATTTGCTCGACAACAATATCGACAAGAACGTGTACAGCGCCATCAAGGACGTGAAGTTCGACTACGATATGTATCACCAGGGAGAGGCTCCTTCTTCCAAGGCTACAATCAAGGACTTCGCAAAGGAGTACGTTAAGATTCTCGACATCTGGGCTGCAACCACCGGCGAGGTCGTGATGCATCCCGACGCGCCTTCGGAGACCGTGGCGAACGCACATTATGTGCCTTCCACCACTACCATCACCGTGGGTGGCAAGACCTATACCACTGCCGATATGTTCGAAACCGCACTGCGCAGCTACCTGCTCGTCCGCGGCTACAACGGACTCGACACCGAGAACTACGGAAAGGGCAAGATCGCTGCCCTTGACGGAGGCGCACTCTCCATGAGCGCAACCGAGGTTCCCGAAACTCATGGATATGCATGGGGCAGTTACCCGTACAACGAGACCTCCGGCAACGGCGGCCATCTCGTGATGGGTACCAAAGACGACAACGAGCACTGCAAGGTGAAGGTCGATATCCTCGACAACTGGGCAATGCGTTCCTTGAATTACAGCAAGGGCAATCCTATCACAAACCTCTGCGGCTATTCCGGCGGCCAGCTCGACGGCTACTACGGCTGCTTCTGCTCCCAGAGGGCTCTTATCACCTACGCATTCTTCTTCAAGTACATGCTCGACAACAACCTTGACAAGGGCACCGATGTGGCTGCTGACCAGATTATCCGTTCCGAGCTCTTCGGAGACGAGGGCGGCGCCGCTCCCACCCTGAAGGAATTCGCGCAGGAATTCGTCAAGGGCCTCGATGTCTGGCAGGCAACTGTAGGTACCGTTGAGTCGGAGAGCGCCCACCTCATCGAGAAGGGCACTGCCTGGCAGAACGTGCACTTCATCCCCATCGTGCCCAACCCCGACTGCGAATACATCAGCCACGGCGGAAATCAGTACGACTCCAAATACACCCCTTGGAAGCTCAACGTCGGCGGCACCGAGATCAGCTCTTCCCAGGCATGGGAAATCGCTATCCGCGGCCTCATGAATATGGTAACTGCAGAGGGCGAGGAATTCCTCCCCACTATGGACGACCGCAACAAGGCTTACACGCTCAAGGACAACAAAGGACTTGATTCCGTAATGCCTGCAGCTTCCGAGGCCAATAAATGGGGCAAGCACCCCTGGTACGAGGGAGGCGACGACGAGCGCGTCAAGTTCAACGGCAATGAAATCGAGACCGTGGACGTGAACTTCATGGTCAAGGTAGGTGCCTGGCACGTAGTACGTTCTTTCATCAAGACCGGCGGCAACAGCAGCCCTCTTGGAATGGTCGGCAACTTCCAGCAGTTCGGCACCTCTTCCAGCACCCTGAAGCTGGACGGTTACGACGGCCTCATCGCACCAATGCGTGAACTCCTCGTTCTGATGCGTATCTACAAGTACTTGCTGGACAACAACATCACCAGTAACGTGTATTCTGCAATCAAGGACCAGAAGTTCAGCTTCGACCTCTATGGCGCGAGCGGTGCAGGTTCCAAGGGCATCAAGACCGCCGACGAGCTGATTGCATGGCTTGCAGACCCGAGTACCGACGCCAGCCTCGAGGCCGACATCGACCTCACCGGCAAGACTTTCGCCCCTGACACCCTTACCGCAGCTTTCGACGGCAAGAACCACAAGATTACCTATACCCTCAGCTATGAAGGAAGCGAGAAGGTTTCCGACAACGCCCAGATACAGAATCTCGGACTGTTCAAAGTCGTGGAAGGCTCCGTAAAGAACCTCCGTACCGCAGGCGCAATCAATTTTAACCCTGCGGCCGGTACAGGCACCTACCACGTAGGCGGCATAGCCGGTATGACCGAGAGCGGCGCAGTTATCGACAACTGCACCAACGGTGTGGATATCCTCGCAACCACCAAGGTAACGCACCACATCGGCGGTATCGTGGGATTCACCGAAGCCGATACCAAGCTCGACGGCTGCAAGAATACCGGAAAGGTGGAGATGATTATCCCTGAGCTTGCAGCTGCAAACGCATCCCAGCTCGGCGGCATCGTAGGCCATATCGAGGCGTCTGGTACATTCACCAACCTGGTGAATGACGGCCCTGTGACCTATGCAGGACTCGGAACTCCCCGTATCGCGGGTATCTGCGGCTATGTGAACAACCTTACCGACGTAACGTTCAAGAACTGCACCAACAACGGAAAGCTTCTTGTAAACGAGGGTAAGTACAATGCATCCACCTGGTCTTATGTAGGAGGAATTACCGGATATTACGGCACTCCTGCCCATAACTCAAAGGTGCTCTACGATACCTGCGTCAACAACGGCGATATAGAGATCAACGTCACAGAAGAAAAGACCAAGATGCGCGTTGGCGGCATAGTCTCTCAGGGCGGAAAGAGCGATGGTACCTATGGAGAGGGGGAACTTGTCTGGACCGTCGTGAACTGTACCAACAACGGCAACATCAGCTGCACCTCCACCACGGCCAACAATCTTATGGGCGGTATCATCGGATTTACCGAGACCACCTGTAAGGTTATCTGCGACGGATGCACCAATAACGGTGCCATTTCGGTAGCCGGCAAGGGCCGCATCGGCGGAATCCTCGGCCAGGGCTGCAGCATAGCATCCACCTTCACCAACTTTACTGTAGGTGCAAATACCAGCCTGACTGTAGGCGCTGACGGAATGACAGGTCTTATAATGGCAAATAAGAACACCAGCAACAGCACCGAGGTCACTACTGCAATGACCGGAAAGGTATTGGGCGGAACCATCGTCAAGAACGGTGAAACCACCACTATCACCGCAGACAACTTCGCAGCAAACCTCCTTGGCTACACCCAGGGAAGCGAAGGCGGAAGTCTTGCAGGTGTCACCTTCGGCAACTAATCCGTACTTTTTGGCATCGGGGGCCTGACCGCCCCCGGTGCTCCTATTCATATTCTGAAAATTATGAAAAAGATACTTTTCACCCTGCTTGCGGGCAGTTTCCTTATGCTGGCCTGCGGCAACAACAAACCCGTGGAACCAGACGAGCCGGACACCCCGGTTTTCAGCCTGGACAGCTATAACGGACATTTTGCCCAGGCTGTTTCCGATGCTTACGACAGCTTTGAAAAGGACGGCTCCCTTCCTGTAACCGTAAACGTGGAAGGCATAAAGTACACCAAAGCCCAGTACATCCTTGCTTCCTGCATGCTGCTGGAAGCAATACAAAGCAACCCTGATGGCTGGCAGGATGGAGAGATTGACGTATTCAGCGCCGCGTCCGGTGATGAGTACCGTTGGAACACCTACGACCCCGACACCATCGACCTGCAGCACATCAGCTATATGGCCGGCAGGATACTGGCATACGCCAAGGACAAAGGCAGCCTGCCTAATTATGTAACCTTCCCCTCAGACGACACGTCTTCCAAGGGATATATGCCCAAGCTTACCATGGTGGTGACAGAGCACGACAATCTCATGAACCTGCGCGCCTGCATGGTGGTTCTGGCCAGGACCATCAACTATTTTGTAAAGAGCGGGGGCAATCTTCCCGCAGAGGTGTCTTCCTGGCCTTCCTCTTATCTTGCAGACGCACGTAACTGCCCGTCCGGAGATCCCGTTGTGAAAGCTGCTGCAGATGCGGCGCTGAGCAAGCTCTCCGCCGGCGCTACCGAGCGCCAGAAGGCCGAGGCCATCTTCACCTACGCCCGCGACGAGTGGGAGTGGGAGAACTATATGAACACCCGCAAGGGTGCGGTGAGGACCATCAACGAGAAGGGCGGCAACTGCTGCGACCTCACCCACGCCACCCTCGCCATGTGCCACTATGCCGGCATTCCGGCCCGCTACCTGCACGGCCAGTGCTATTTCAGCTCCGGCGTCATCGGACACGTGATACCGGAAATCTATGTTGACGGCAAATGGTGGATTTGCGACCCTTCCAACAACAGCGCCACCTTCGGTACTCCCACCTGGAAGGGTATGGAGACTTTCAACGGACGTTATTACGAACTTGAATTCTAGTATATGAGGCGAATCTTCACAATTCTGGCTCTCGCGCTCTCCCTTGCTGGCTGCAGGCAGGCCGCCGAGCCATGTGCCAACGGCATATGGCTATGGTCCAAATATATGAACGACGCAGACCTGGACGAATTTGCCGCCAAGGACATACGCAACGTCATACTTCACGAGGTGTCTTTCGAGCGCCACGGAACAGACTCCACCCTGGCCTTCATAACAGAGGCGCAGAAGCGCGGCATCAAGGTGCATATCTGGTTCCAGTGTTTCTACAAAGACGGCAAGTGGATCAATCCGGTAGATGATTCCCTTAACCGGTATAAGCAGGAATACTTCGACGAGGTCATCGAACGTGCGGTCAAGTACGTAGGTTACGGTGTGGACGGTATCCACTTGGACTACATACGCTTCGGAGGAACGGCATACAAGCACAATCCCTCGGAAGAAATCACTGCCACCGGCTGCGTTACCGAGTTCTGCCGCCAGATTAATGCGGCCACAAAGGCCGCCAATCCAGGCATCATCCTTTCCGCGGCCCTTATGCCCGAGCCCGACAGCGAGTATTATTATGGACAGGACCCTGCCCAGATGGGGCAGTACCTGGACATCCTGATGCCGATGATCTACTTTCACTGCGATTCTTACCGCAAGGGCGGCGCCCCGTGGGCCCGTGAGGTGGCAGACCATTTTGCCGCCAAGGGAGCTCCTGCAAAAGTGTGGGCCGGCCTCACCACTTACGAAGACACGGATACCGAGAAGGTCGTTCCCATGAGCGCCGAACGCATTCTGGACGACTGCCGCATGATGCTGGACAGCACGATGGCAGAAGGCGTGGTGCTTTTCCGCTACGGCCTCGGCGATATTCCCGACCTTAATGCATTAAAGAGATGATACTGATAGCAGACAGCGGCGCCACCAAAACCGAATGGGCCTGCGTATCCCGCGACGGTGCCACGCGGATAAGTTTTTTCAGCCAGGGCTACAATCCCAATTATATCACCGGCACCCAGATAGTCTCCGACATAAGGGCCAATATGCCGCCGGCGCTGGATCCTGCACTCGTGAATGAAATCTATTTCTACGGAGCCGGGGTCACCGAGCTGCAGTATCCTTTCATGGAGAAGACCTTGCGCGAGGTGTTTACCAAGGCGGGCAAAGTTTTCATCGCCATGGACACACTGGCTTCCTGCAGGGCCCTCCTGCAGACGGAGCCCGGCTTTGCGGCCATCCTCGGAACCGGAGCGAACAGCTGCCTGTACGACGGCCGCAACGAAGGCCTTAACGTGGATTCCTGCGGCTTTATCCTTGGCGACGAGGGCTCCGGAGGCAACCTCGGCAAGCGTATGATTACCGACTACATACGGCGCAATATGCCTCAGAAAGTGTATGAGCTTGTGGGCCATGAGCTTGGCCGCAACAACGATGAACTGCTGGATGTAATATACACTAAACCCTTCCCCAACCGCTTCTGCGCCCAGTATGCAAAGTTCATTGGCGAGCATCTTGACTTCGATCCGTACTTCCCGGAACTGGTTACGGACGCTTTTCGTCAGTTCTTTAAGTTGATAGTGACACATTATCCTGATTATCAGAAATATACCTTCAATGCTGTGGGCTCGGTGGCATATTATTTCAAGCCTCTGCTGCAGCCGGTAGTGGAGGAGTTCGGCATGAAGATGGGAGTCGTCCTCAAGGCTCCCATGGAGGGACTCGTAAAATATCATCTGGAAAATGAGTAAGAGCAACAGTTACATAATCCCTCTGTGCTTCATAGGGATGATGTTTTTCACCGTGGGCTTCGCCACAGGCATCAACGGCTACTTCGTGCCCTTCCTGGAAAACAACCTGCATCTTACGTCGGCACAGAGTTATCTCGTTATTGCCGCCACCTTTGCAGCCTTCCTGGTATTCAGTTTCCCGGCATCTTCCATCATAGGCAAGATAGGGTACAGGCGCACGATGTCGCTGAGCTTCTTCCTCTTCGCCGTGGCCTTCGCCCTGTTTATCCCGGCCGCCCGGCTGGAGAGCTTTGCGCTGTACCTGCTGGCCTGCTTCATCAGCGGCACGGCAAATACGGTGCTGCAGGCCGCCATTAACCCCTATGTTACCATACTCGGCCCAATAGACAGCGCCGCCCGCCGGATCAGCATTATGGGTATATGCAACTCGCTGGCCCTGTCGCTGCCCTCCGTGTTCATTGCCGCCGTGACCCGCAAGCCTATCGAGGCGGTGGGGCTGCAGGATCTGGACAAGCCTCTCATTATTATCATCTGCGTAATAGTGATTCTGGGAATCATCACCCTTTTCGCCCCTCTTGAGGAAATCAAAGCCCAGGGCGAGGAGAACGAGGAGGATTGTCCGTATGCTGCGGGAAAAACAAGCCTGTGGCAGTTCCCGCACCTGGTGCTCGGCGCCCTTGCGCTCTTTGTGTATGTGGGAGTGGAGAACCTGGCGCTGCTTACAGTTCTGGATTACGCCCAGGGCATGGGCCTTCCCAACCCGGAGAGCTATACCGTCTGGCCGGGCATAGGAATGGCGGCGGGATACATAATCGGCATTATATGTATCCCCAAGGTGATCAGTCAGGTGAAGGCCTTGCGCATATGCACCTGGCTTGCCGTCATCGACTCGCTGCTAATAGTGCTCACGCCCCCTCAGGTTTCCGTATGGTGCGTTGCCCTGCTGAGTTTCGCCTGTTCGCTGATGTATCCGGCAATATGGCCCCTGGCAATAGTGGACCTGGGAAAATTCACCAAAAAAGGCTCATCCCTGCTGGTGGCGTCCATCGGTGGCGGCGCCCTTATCCCGCTGCTCTTCGGAGCCATGAAGGACTGGGTAGGGGGCCAGAACGCATACTGGATTTGTCTGCCGTTCTACCTGCTTATAATGTACTACGCTTACTGGGGATACAAGATACGCAAATGAAACGCCTGCTGCTCATACTGATGCTGGCCATTCCCGGGCTTCCGGCTCTGTGCTGCACCACGGCCATAGTTTCCGCAGGTGCCAGCCGTTCGGGCCGGCCGATGATATGGAAGCAGCGGGATTCAGGCGAGAAAAACACCTGCGTAGCGTATGTCCGGGGCGGCAGATTCGGCTATACCGGGCTATTCACCGTTGCGGATACGCTGAGGAGGAGCGCTTATGCCGGTATAAACGAGGCCGGCTTTGCGATTGCCAACAATCTGTCCTACAATCTTTTGCCCGATTCTCTCAATCTTGCGCCCCATAACGGAAGGCTCATGGCGGAGGCACTGGGCAGTTGCGCCAGTCTCGAAGACTTCGAGGCTTTGCTGGCGGCTAAAGCCTGCCCTATGAGGCTCAGCGCCAATTTTGCAGTTGTCGATGCTTCCGGCGGCGCGGCATATTTCGAGGTGGAAGACTACAGCGTCGTGCGTTTCGACGTGCCGGAAGGAGGTTATCTTTTCCGTACCAATTTTTCTCTCTCGGGCGATGAAGGCCGCGGCCGGGGTTATGCCCGCTATGCAACTGAAGAAGCGCTTATGGCCCGCAAGGGCGGGCGCTTTGATGCGGAGTTCTTCTTCGGCATGGGAAGGAGTTTTGTGAACGTGCTCACAGGAGGAGACGCCCTGAAGGGCAGGCGGGACGGATATATCTACGAGCACGATTTCATTCCACGCAGCACCAGCACATCTTCCGTGGTTATAGAAGGAGCCCTGCCTGGAGAGAGGCCGGATTCCGGCCTGATGTGGGTGGCGGATGGCTATACTCCGTGCTGCTATGCGGTGCCCGTATGGGTGGCTGCGGGCGCCTGCCTTCCGTCGTTCATTACGGGAGACGCCCCTGCAAACCGCTTGGCAGAGCGGCTCCACGGTTCATTCAGCACTGTGGAGTGGGACAGCAAATATTTGGAAGTGGCGCATCTCAGCCGGAGCATAAGGCTTACGCAGAGTTTCGAGCGCAGGGAGTTTGCCGCCGGCCGCAAGCTGGACAAGCTGTTCCGCAGCGGGGGATTCAATATTGAAGCCGTGGAGCGTTACAATGCTGAGGCGGCAGACAGGTTCAATCTTTTTTATTCCAAGTTCGATTTATGACTTTTACGCCCTGGACTCTCCTTATCGATGTCGGTATCATCTCAGTGCTGCTGCTTTTGGGTAAGTTGCTGCGTTCCAAGGTGCGTATCATACAAAAGTTCTTCATCCCTCCCAGCCTGCTTGCAGGGCTTACCGCCCTTGTGCTGGGCCCGGAAGTCCTGGGTTGGCTGCCGTTGTCCGGAAACCTCGGAACTTATGCAGGAATACTCATAGCGCTGGTATTCAGTTGCATCCCCCTTACCTCCGCCGGCAGCAAGGGCTCGGACGGAACTTCCCGGATTGGCCGCATGTGGGCCTATTCCCAGGCCGGGCTGCTGCTGCAGTGGGCCCTGGGAGGTGCGCTCGGGCTGTGGGCCCTCAGCCGTATATGGCCGGTGAACCCGGCTATGGGCCTTTCCATGCCCGCCGGATTCTGCGGAGGACACGGTACAGCCGCTGCAATAGGCGAATCATTTGCCGCTTATGGGGTTGAGGAGATGCAGTCCCTGGCTATGACGGCCGCTACGGTGGGCATCATTGCGTCCGTCATCATCGGTATGTGGCTGATTTCCTGGGGCGCAGCCCGCGGTAAAACCAAATATATTTGCGCTTTCGAAAATCTGTCGCCCGAGCTCCGCACCGGTATTCTGCCTCCCGACAAACGTAAAAGCATGGGTCTGGCGTCGTTCTCTGCCATATCCCTTGATTCCATGAGCTTCAACTTCGCGGTTGTGGCTATGATAGCCCTGGGCGGATACGGACTTGCAAGGCTTATAGCCCTCATATGGCCCGCCCTCATGCTGCCGGTGTTCAGCTGTGCATTCATAGTTGGAATTCTCGTCAAATGGGTGTTCGGCAAGATAAAGGTGGAAGAGCACCTTTCCAAGCCGATAATAGGGCACCTCAGCGGTGCTTTTACAGACTATCTGGTGGCATTTGGAGTTGCGTCCATTCGCCTTGAGGTCGTCGGCCGGTTCTGGCTGCCCCTGACTATACTCCTTACTGTAGGCCTGCTTTGCACCCTGTTCTATGTGTTCTGGGTTGGAGCCCGTATCCACAAGACAGCTCCCTTTGAGAAGAGCATATTCACCTGGGGCTGGTTTACCGGCACGATGGCCATGGGAATCGCCCTGCTTCGCATCACAGACCCCGACTCCAAGAGCGGCACGCTGGACGATTACGCTTTCGCATACCTGTATATAGCACCGGTGGAGATCGCCCTCGTGAGCTTATCGCCGTTGGCTTTCACCTACGGCCTCGGATGGCTTTTTGTGGGTATTTGCGCCCTGCTTGGACTGGGTATAGTCGGTTTTTCCGTTGCCCGCGGGTGGCTGCGGCGTTCCAAAAGTTGATATGAAAAGGTTTTGCATCATATTCCTGCTCACATTATCGTTAGCAGCTTTGGCCTCCGGCGGGCGGATAAAGAAAACTCCGGCTTCAGGCCTGAAGTATCTGGATACTCATTTCCACCTCTACGATTCGCTCCAGAAGCGAATCTGGAATTATGCCGAGACAGGTTATACCGAATTTCGGAGCGCTGAACAATGGGCCTCGTTCCTGGAGAGCCAGGGATTCAGCGTGGAGAGGGGAGTGGCCGGTATTCCTACCGCTTTCGTGGCTACGTTCGGCAGCGGTTCTCCGGTAATCGGCGTTCTTGCAGAATACGATGCACTGCCCGGAATGTCTCAGGATACCGTTCCTTACCGCAAGCCCCTCCTGGAAGGCGCCAACGGCCACGGATGCGGCCATAATCTGCTTGGAACAGGTTCCGTGGCGGGTGCCGTCGCAATATCCAAATGGCTCTCGGAGGGCCATGCCGGCACCGTGAAGCTCTTTGGCTGCCCGGCGGAGGAAGGCGGTGGCGGCAAGGCCTACATGATGAGGGAAAAGGTATTCGACGGCACCGATGCAATGCTCGACTGGCATCCTGACACCCGGAATACCGTGAACCGCACGTCGGGCCTGGCCAACGTACAGGTGCAGTTCAATTTCTACGGGCGCTCTTCGCACGCCTCCGGTGCGCCGGAAGAAGGCCGTTCGGCGCTGGATGCGGTGGAGTCGCTGGATTATATGATGAACCTGATGCGTGAGCACGTGCCCCAGACCACTCGCATCCATTATGTGATAACCAACGGCGGGAAGGCCCCCAACGTGGTGCCGGACCAGGCGAGCGTGAAGTACTACCTCCGCAGTCCGTCCCGCAAGGTTGTGGGCGAGCTGCTTGAACGCGCCCTGGATGCTGCACGCGGAGCGGCTATGGGAACCGGGACCACTATGGATTACGAACTGCTGTCCGGCAACTACGAGCGCCTGCCCAACGATGCCATGGCAGATCTTGTAGGCCGCAGTCTCGAGAAGACAGGCGGCCTCAGTTTGAATGAGCGGGAACTGGAGTTCGCCCGCGCGGTGGCGGCGGAGTCGGGTGTGTCTGCGGATCTTATCGACGGCCTTTCCGTCGTGGTTCCGCCTTCCGAGCAGGGGTACGAGGCATATGTTTCCAGCGATGTTGGCAATGTTACCTGGGCCGTTCCTACGGGGAGTTTCCGTTATGCCTGTTTTGCACCGGGCGGCGTGGGCCACAGTTGGCAGCAGGTCGCCAGCGGCGGCACAACCATCGGTACCAAAGGCGCACTGGGCGCCGCGCGCGTCATATATCTTTCTGCATATGAGCTGTTTACCGATGCAGGACTGCTGGACAAGGTGCGTTCCGAGTTTATAGCCCGCAGGGGAGAGAACTTCCGCTTCGAGCCCCTTATGGGTAACCGCAGGCCTCCTTTCATGGAGAAGGCGGAACTTTCTGCCCCCATGCCTGCCGTTGGAGATATCCGCAGCAATGCCCGCAGAACCTGGAAGGGAGACCTCGAACGATGGGACGGGATGGTAAGCCTGCAGACGGAGGCCCGAATGCGTCTTTTGAAGGCAGGACGCAAGTTCCCTGCCGACACCACCGGCCTCGATATCTTCCTCCGTTCGTCGGGAATCACCAACCAGCGTGCCTCCGGTCGTTGCTGGTTCTTTGCTACTGCAAATGTGCTGCGTGGCGAGAACCGTTTCTCGCAGAGTTACGCCTACTTCTTCGATTTGCTGGAGAAGGCGAACCTGTTCCTCGTACGTATGTGGGATGCCCGCAAGGAGCCGCTCGACAGCCGTCTCAACGAGGCCCTGCTGCGCCGGCCCACTTGGGACGGGGGACAGTTTATGAACGCCGTTTATCTGATAGACAAGTACGGACTCGTGCCGGCGGAGGTGATGGAAGACAGCTTCGACGCGCAGCATTCCGCGGACCTGCTGCGCGAGCTGCGCTCCCTTCTGCGGAGCTACGGCCTGCGTATGCGGCAGACTTCCGAGCCAGAGGACCTGCGGCTGCAAGCGCTTTCGGACGTTTACGGCCTGCTCTGTTCCACCCTGGGTACGCCTCCTGCAGGGTTTGAGTGGGAGGGCAAGAAGTGGACGCCTGCCGCCTGGCGCGACTCGCTTGGACTGGGCGGTCTTGCCAGGCACTATGCCGTGCTCATGAACGACCCTTCGCGCCCGTACTACAAAATGTACAGGGTGTGCGAGTCGCGCAGCGCAGCGGATGCTCCAGAGTGGACCTTCCTCAACATGCCGGCAGAAGAGCTCGAAGGCATAGGGCTTGCGTCGCTCCGCGGAGGCGACCGTTTCTACTTCACCGCAGACACTTACAAAGACTTTATGGAGGCGCAGGGGGTATATGACCTTGCCCTGTCCTGTCCCGGCTCCGCCGAGGGCGGGTCCTGGTATATGGATAAGGAGGAACTCTTCCTGAGTCGCGACGTCAGCTCGGCCCACGCTATGGCCATGTGCGGAGTAAAGCTCTCGGACGGATCCGGTGTGGAGCGTTGGGTGGCCGAGAACAGCTTCGGGGAACAACGGGGCCGCGGAGGCTACGTAACCATGCGGGGCGACTGGTGGCGGCGCTATATGTTCCGTATGGCTGTGGACCGCAAGTATCTGCCCGCCTCCGTCTCCGCCCTGTTGGACCAGACCCCGGAGCCTATTCCCTGGTGGAACCTTTATTGACCCTGAGATTTTATGAAAAAGTTTTTGACCGTTTTGGTTTTTGCAGCTGCGCTGGCTGCCTGTAAACCTGCCGAATCCCGCTATGCCAGCCGGGCCGAGGCCATTGCCGCACAGATTCACGATCCCGACTCTAAATATGTGGTTGTAACATGTCACCGCGGAGACTGGCGTAATTTCCCTGAGAACTCCCTGCTGGCCATAGAGAGCATCATCAGGATGGGGGCCGACATTATGGAGCTTGACCTGAAGATGACAAAGGACTCAGTGCTGGTTCTCAGCCACGACGCCACCGTTACCCGCTGCACGAATTTCAGCAGCGTGTTCAAGGGCGAGCCGGGCAAGAGCGCCAGGGTGAGCGACCTCACGCTTGCTGAAATAAAGCGCCTGAGTTTGAAAAGGGCCCACAATATAGTTATAGATACGGTTCATATGCCCACTCTGGAGGAAGCCCTGCGCTGCTGTAAAGACCGTATCTGCGTGAATGTAGACCAAGGGTACGAATTCTACGACGAGGTGCTCGCCATATCCGAGAAGCTCGGCGTCACGGACCAGATACTTATAAAGGGCAAAAAGCCCATTGAGGTGGTTGCGGCACATGAAGCTGCCTACGAGCACAATATGATGTATATGCCTATCGTGGACATCCAGAAGCCCAAGGGTATAGAACTGTTCAATTCCTATATGGAGCAGGGCGTGGTGCCCCTGGCATATGAAGTGTGCTGGCAGCGTAACGACGGAGCCTTTGAGGAAGCCTGCGGGAAGATATTGGAGCAGGGTTCCAAGATTTGGGTGAATACCATCTGGGCGACGCTTTGCGGGGGAGACGGCAACGACGACGACGCCGCCTATCTGGCGGCGGATCCGGGCACGGTGTATCAGCAGTACCTCGACAAAGGTGTATCCATGATCCAGACGGACAGGCCGGAACTTCTCATCGGCTGGCTCACAAAAATTGGGCGCCATAGTTTGTAGATTATGGGAATGCTTGATTTCTACCGCATCAGCCCCGCGTCTCCGGACAAAGTAGCGGCTGCAGATGTGACGAAGGTTTACAAACGCCGCCGGATGCAGACCTTCCTGGCTGCGACCTTCGGCTATGCACTCTACTATGTATGCCGCCTCTCTATGGGCGTAATGAAGCAGCCCATCATAGATGCCGGCCTGCTCAACGCAACGCAGCTTGGTATCATAGGCGCCTGTCTTTACTGGACTTATGCAGTGGGCAAGCTGGTGAACGGTTTCCTCGCCGACAGTGCCAACATCAAGCGCTTCATGTGTACCGGCATCATCTTGTCCGTGGCTATGAACTTCATCATGGGCGTGCTCGGTGTCCGGGCTCTCGAGGGCACGATAGCCAACGGCGCCCTGTTTATCTGTTTCTGCGTGTTCTGGGCCATTAACGGTTTTGCGCAGTCGATGGGCGCCCCCGCAAGCATCGTTTCGCTTTCCAGGTGGTTCCCTCTGAGCATACGCGGTACTTACTATGGCATCTTCAGCGCGTCGCACAATATAGGCGAGGGGCTTTCCTTCATTTTCGTGGGCTCGATAGTTGCCGCTTTGGGATGGAAGTGGGGCTTCTTCGGCGCCGCCCTGGCAGGTGTGCTGGGAGTCGTGCTTGTGCTGCTGTTCTTCCACGACAACCCCGAGAGCAAGGGGCTTCCGCCCATCGAGGTGCTCTCCGGCGAAAAGACCCTTGCGCAGCTGGACAAGGATGACGCACGCAAAGAGACCAGGCGCATGCAGCGTGCTGTCATCAAGAATCCCGGAGTCTGGATTCTTGCACTTTCAAGCGCATTTATGTATATGAGCCGCTACGCTATCAATGAGTGGGGAACCATATTCCTGCAGGAGGCCAAGGGTTATGACCTTGCAGGCGCCGCCGCCATCATAGGAGTGAATCCTGTCTTTGGCATCATAGGTACGGTCGTTTCCGGATGGCTGTCCGATGTGCTGTTCAAGGGCGACCGCAAGTATCCCGCCTTAGTTGCCGGCCTGCTGGAGGCCGTCGCCCTGGCGCTGTTCCTTTTCGGCGGTCCTGCAAAATGGGTAAACATTCTTGCGATGATACTGTTCGGCATAGCCATCGGCGTGCTTATCAGTTTCCTCGGCGGCCTCATGGCGGTAGACCTGGTGCCCCGCAAGGCGAGCGGCGCCGCCCTTGGTATCGTGGGTATAGCTTCTTATGCGGCAGCCGGTCTGCAGAATATCGTTACCGGGCTTTTGCTGGACAACCACATGGTGGGCGGAGTTCACGATTTTACCTACGTGAGCTGGTTCTGGCTGGGTTCTGCCGTGATTTCATTCCTCCTCCCCATTCTTAACTGGAAACGTAAACCACAAGTAATATAAACTGTTATGAATATGAATCTTAAGTTTTTTGCGGCTTTTGCCGCCGTGGCGGTTTTATCTGCCCCTGCATTTGCCCAACAGTCTGCCCGCCGCAACAATGAGGACTCCAGGCGTCAGACCCAGAAAGTCGAAAGGCAGCAGACCAGAGTGGACAAGAACCAGAAGCCCACTAATATCACCAATCAGCCGGTAACGGACCAGAAGGTCCGCCAGGCCCAAAGCAGCAATCCTTACGGCAACGGCAACCGGCCTCCGACCGGGGGAGTCGGCAACCGGCCTCCGACCGGGGGAGTCGGCAATCAGCCTCCGACCGGGAATCGTCCGAATACCGGTGGCAATCAGCCGCCGACCGGGGGAGTCGGCAATCAGCCTCCGACCGGGAATCGTCCGAATACCGGTGGTAGTCAGCCGCCGAGCGGAGGCAATCAGCCTTCCGGAGGCTATGGCAACCAGCCGCCGGTGGGTAACCAGCCGCCGAGCGGAAACCGCCCTCCAACAGGTAATTATCCTCCTTCGGAAGGCTACGGCAACCGCCCTCCAATGCCTCCGGCCATCGATTACAGCCGCTCTCAGATATTCGAACGTACCAATGCCTCCAACATAGTGGTTTACACCACTTTCCGTACAAAGGAAGAGGCCTACGACTATATCGACCGACTGCTCTTCGTAAAGTCTTACACCGTGAACTCTTACGGAAACAATTATAATTGGCTCCAAACCGACGTGGCCTTTATTCCTACTCCCTTTGATTGGACCAACCCTATGACTCACAATCAGTTCCGTATGAAGTTCTACATTACCAGGAGTTTTGGCGAGATAAGAGTGAGCATTACTGCCGACTGGCGAGAGTCCTACCTTTCAAACGGATTCTCCAGTCTTCGTTTCCAGCCCAGTGACCGCTACAGCACCTATTACGCCTGGAACGTACTGGAAGATATGGCCGCCAGCATTCCCCATACTCGTGTAGCCTATAGGTAGTCGCCGGTTTGGCAGGCGGACTGAACGGCAAAAGGAGGCAGACCACGTTGCCTCCTTTTGCCGTAGCGGGGGTGGGGCATGATCCCACGACCTCCGGATTATGAATCCGACGCTCTAACCAGCTGAGCTACCCCGCCATCCTGTAGAATGGACTGCAAAGATAGGTTAAAAAATTGAATTCGCAAGCGCAAACTTTGATATTTGAGAAATAATTTCTACCTTTGCGTCCCCTATTTTGTGTAGGGATCGCAATAATAGTATTAACCATTTAAAGATCAAGACAGTGGACACACAAAGCTACAAAACACTCTCTCTGAACAAAGAGACTGTGAACACGGAGTGGGTCGTCATTGATGCGACGGATCTCGCACTTGGTCGTCTGGCCTCCCGCGTGGCTCTTGTCCTTCGTGGCAAGACCAAGCCCGGCTTCACCCCCAACGTGGATTGCGGTGACAATGTCATCGTCATCAACGCTGAGAAAGTTGCCCTGGGTGGCAAGAAGATGACCGACCGCGTGTACACGCGTTATACCGGATATCCCGGCGGACAGCGTTTCACCACGCCCAAGGAGATCCTCCAGAAGAGGCCGGCCGAACTCGTAAGGCGAGCAGTCAAGGGTATGCTCCCCAAGAACCGTCTTGGCAGCAAGATCCTCGGAAATCTGCACGTGTATGCAGGTCCTGAGCA
>JAFTDJ010000028.1 GCA_017454265.1 Bacteroidales bacterium
TATCCATCGAATAAGAGCTAACTGATTTTGATTAAGTCAGTTGGCTCTTATTTTTTGCTTTCGTCCTCTTTCAGCGCGTCCACCAGCAGATCACTCAATCCCTGTGACGGCACCTTCGCCCACCGCTGGGTATTGTCATACTCCGGGTAGTAATGACGCCAACGGTCGTATTGCTCCTGCGTGATCTCCCCTGCCTTGAGCATATTTGCCGCTTGCAGCCAGCCATGGAGCATCCGGTTCAGCTCCGCTGCTTCCTTTCCCTTGAAGGGATTGACGCGGAGGCGAATGTCTCCATCCTCCCCTTCGATGGTCAGTCCGTAAAGGTCTTCCAATGTGAACAGCGTGTGCATCAGGCCGATGTAGGAATCAATGTCCGGTACATCCAGCGCTTGGGGCGATACGTCAAGGGCATGGGCAAGAGAATCTGTCAGGTCGGCTTTCGGCGTCCTTGCGCCGGACTCATATTGCGCCATGCGCACATCGGCAGACCGTTCGGGGAAGCCCATGAGCATTCCAAGGTACTTCTGCGTCATTCCCCGCAGATTGCGGAAGAAACGGATTCTTTCACCAATGGCCATAACAACCAACTCCTGTTATGTGATAGATATAGTGTAGCAGATATGTTTAGTATAGTCAAGAAGAACTTAAATAATTTTGTTATATTGACTATGCTAAGACGCTTGACTTAACGGAAATTATTTAGTATAATGCAAGCGAGCTAAAGCAAAATAGCTTAGTATATATAGATTAGGAGGTAAACCAGATGAACGAAAACAACTTCATGCGGGTGGATGATGTGGCGAGGGAATTGGGCGTTTCCAAGTCCTATGCCTATAAGGTCGTCCAGAAGCTCAACGGAGAGCTGAAAGAAAAGGGATACCTGACCGTATCCGGCAGGGTCAACCGCAAGTATTTTATGGAGAAATACTGCTACGGCAACGGAGAAAGGAATGGTGCGTAATGGCGGTCTACAAAGAGGACAAGACCAACACCTGGCGTGTTGTGTTTCGCTACACCGACTGGAACGGTGAGCGGAAGCAGACACAGAAACGGGGCTTCAAGACCAAACGTGAGGCCCAGGCATGGGAGCGTGAGCAGCTTAACAAGGCCGGTTCCGACCTGGACATGACCTTTAGCAGCTTTGTCGAACGGTACACGGAGGATTTGGAGCCCCGAAGGAAGGAAAATACCTGGGCAACGAAGGAGCACATCATCCGAACCAAGCTGGTGCCGTACTTCGGCAAGCTGCGGATGAACGCTATCACCGCCCAGCAGATCATCACTTGGCAGAATGAGCTGATCAATTATAAGGACGAGAACGGAAAGCCCTACTCACCGGTTTATCTGAAAACCATCAACAACCAGATCAGCGCCATCTTCAACCATGCGGTGCGGTTTTACAATCTTCGGGAGAACCCCTGCAAGAAGGCTGGGAGCATGGGCAAGAAGAAAAACCGCGAGATGCTGTTCTGGACGAAGCCGGAGTATTTGAAGTTTGCCGAGGCTATGATGGACAAGCCCATCTCCTATTATGCCTTTGAAATGCTCTACTGGTGCGGTATCCGGGAGGGTGAATTGCTGGCATTGACGCCTGCTGATTTCGATTTTGAGAAGGACACCGTGTCCATCAACAAGACGTATAA
>JAFTDJ010000002.1 GCA_017454265.1 Bacteroidales bacterium
AATTTATGCGTAAGTGCCTTAAGTGACTGATTTTCAGTCTGTTCCGTGGAGCATAGGAGAATCGAACTCCTGACCTTTTGAATGCCATTCAAACGCTCTACCAACTGAGCTAATACCCCGTTTGTGGATTGCAAAGGTAGGTACTTTTTTTGGATTTGCAAAGGATTTTGTAAAAAAATTGCGAAAACTTAATCCTCTGCACCCAACATGGCCTCCATCTCCTCAACCGCTCCTTTCAGTTCGGCCTGAAACACAGCGTGTTCATGCAGAAAGGCGGATCGGCCACCGGACAATTCCCGGAACAGCGCCGGCGACATGGCATCGGCATAGGCGGCAATCGTATCCTCTATATGGTCCATCTCCCTCTCGGAAGTGGAGTGCTCGTAGACCTTCAGCTTCTGGTGAAAGAAAGCATACGCCTGCTCTATGACAGCCCGGTCCATACCTTTTCAAATTTGTACCCCAGGCGATTGAGCTCAATAGCGGCGCCCATCTTGTACATCACCTCAATGCTGATCAAGAAGAAGCGGTAGGCTTCGGCCGTGCCGGCTTCGGCCCCGGATTTCATCAGGAAATGATACGTTTCGGCCGATAAAGACTGCATGGCGGCAACGCAGCGTTTGTTCTCCTTGAGGATGTTGCCGGTAATATAGTCATCCATGTCGTCGAAGCCCCTCTCGCTCTGGAAGAAGCCGTAGGGGGCCTCCTTGTATTTGGGCCAGTCCTTGTCCCAGAGGTGAGCAACGGCCATACCCAGATACCCGGCACACGCCAGACAGTACTCTGGATAACCGTTGAACTCTTTCACGGCCTCCGGGTAGAAGGACGTAGCATAGCGCTGCCAGGCCTCGTCCAGGTCGGGCGTCCCCAGCAGCGTACCCTTGAGATACCCGTTGCCGGTAGCAACTTCCAGGAGGTAGGCGGTGAGGTCTTCGCGGTATTTGTCGTTGGTGGTGCTCATACAGGGTGCAAATTTACGACTTTTTCACGGAATTCTGAGCTTGAGCAACATCTTGGCACAAGCAAGCATTAGCTTTGCAGAAGTTAATCGATTTGAGCTATGTTTGAGATTGTTGTTTCCGTTGCTTTGTATGTGGGGGCCCTGGTGCTCCTAGTGAAAGGTGCCGTTGCTTTTTGCAATAACAGCCATGAGAACGTGGTCACTGAACCGTAGTTATGGTGGAGTTTTGGGGATTCGAACTCAATTCTCCGCGCTGTCTTTCCAGTATATTTTCGTAACTTCGTGCTCTATATGAAAGAAAAGAGGATATATAATGGGATCGAGCGCCCGGAATTCACTCCGGAGCGAATCAGTGAGTTGAAGGCCGACGAGGTTTTCGTGTTCGGCAGCAATCTGGAAGGAATGCACGGTGGTGGCGCAGCCTACGTTGCCTGGCGTCAATTCGGCGCCGTAATGGGCTGCGGCGTGGGGTTACGCGGCCAGAGCTATGCCATTCCCACAATGCAGGGCGGCGTGGAGACTATAGAGCCTTACGTTTCTTCTTTCATTTCCTTTGCCTCGGAACACCCTGAACTGTTCTTCTATGTGAC
>JAFTDJ010000029.1 GCA_017454265.1 Bacteroidales bacterium
CACAGTCTGCAGCGAGATTTCCTGATAAGAATAATGTCTGCATAAAGCAAAGGGTTTAAGGGTTAATGATAATTGTCGCTGTCCTCCGGAGCGGAGGAATCAGTTTCATCTTCTATGACATCGTGAGCGATGGCGTCCATTTTTCCGAGTGCCGACACCATCATACTTTTCAAATCGGAGAGATGCCCGTTGATGGTCATCTCCGTAATGACGGCATTCCCTCGCTTGTCCCGAAGACCGGCAAGGGTGTTCACGGCCCGGACCACCTGATTGTAATTGACACCGATTTTTCGGATTTCCGTCCGTAGCAACAGGATCTGTTTGGAAAGGTTGGCATCGGTTTTACGGAAGTTGCGACGGATGTTGATTCGAGCGCCCAGCAGTTTCTTCCGCATGTAGTTGGACCGGTTCCGGAATCCTTCCATTGTCATGAGGCTGTCCAGCTTCGCGACATCTTCCTCAGACATCCAGCAACCTATAAAGACAGAACGTTTTCTCTTTCCCATAATTCTCTCTCCTCAATGTTCTTTTTCCTTTTCACCTCCTTTACGGCTTCGCGAGAAGCCGATAAGAAGGGCGACTCCGGAGCCCTTCCGTCCGCCGAAGGCGCACAAGATGGCCACGCGAAGCGGGGGCAGTGTTTAACAAACACCCATCTTGCAATCTGCACCTAACGGGCAGATGCGGGGAGGGGCTTGGTCGCTGCTGCAAAGGTAGAAACTTACTTGCTTAAAAACAAACTAAATACAACTTTCATTTGCATTGCTAATCAAAAGAGGCTAAATTTGCCGCTGTGATTCTGTGTAAATATAGGGTTACAGTGATGTAGAACAACAGAATAACAGAAGTACAGAAGTACAGGATTACAGAGACACAGTATTACAGAGATATAGGAACACAACTTCATAGAGGCATAGCCTTACGGACATACAGAAATATAGCACTACATTTTCACATTAACACAATTACACAGTCATGAGCCAATTGGATAATTTTAGAAAGAGCCTGGGGCTGCCGAATCCCGATGAGGCGGCTGGAGACGAGGTGAAGAAAGAATTGGATGAGGCATCCACAAAAAAACGGGCCCGAACAACAAGAACGGTTGCGCTGCGGGAGGACACGTACTTGAGACTTCGTGCCATCAGCTTTTGGATGATGCTGGAGATGAAAATGCAGCGGCCGACGATCGATGATATCGTGAATCAGGGGTTGCAGGCTCTGCTGGATAAAGAGCCATCGTTGCGACAATACCTAAAATCGCAGATTCGTTGAAATGATTTATTTCCATTCTGTTTAGTATGCCCAGTTTTCAAGCGGGGCTCCGGTTTCGTATTGCGGAGCAAGGGATAGCCGGGCAGGCGGCTTTTGCCGACTGTCGGGCGGTGGGAGGCGCAGCGGTGGAGCAGTCTCTGGCGCTTGGGACCGGGCGAAAAGGCCGACAACGTTGGCCGCTGCCCGGGCACAAACGACAGAGTCTGCGGAGCCGTGAGACTTCGGCGACGGCTTGCCGGCGTCGAGGTCTCACGCGCCGACGGAGCGGAAATGGGCTTGACAGCCCTGCTGGCAAGCCGATTGGAGCGACTGGTGGAAAGTAGTCGGAATGTAGGAGCGCGAAAATGAGAGTAGTGAAAATGTAGGAGCGGGTGAAGAGGGCGTAGAAGAGGCTTGGAGGGCGATTTTGACTGTTGGAGACTTGATGGGATTGTGGCGGAAGGAGGTGGACGGGGTTGAAAATGGGGCGGGATTGGAGAATGTAGTGGATTTGTAGGAGACGGCGGGGAAAGTAGTGCGTTTGTAGGAAGAAAGAAGTGGGATTGTAGGGAAAAAGAAGTGAAAATGTAGGACGGGATGGGCTGTAAGTAGTCGAATTGTAGGGGTGCGGGCGGAGATGGGGTTGGCAAATGCTTTTGTTTCAATGGTTTGTTGTGGTCTGTTTCGGTTGTACAAATTGATTTATCACACTATAAATACAAGGATATAACAATTACGCGCGCGAGGGATGGGAGGTGAAAAAGAAAAGGACGGCGGGGGCTACTGGTAGCGGTGGAGCAAGGAGGTGAACCAGCGGTCCATGACGGTGAGGATGGAGCGGTCGGGGGTAGTGATGGAGTGGGAGCGGATGTAGGCGGTGAGTTCTACCATTTTTTCCATGAAGGGGCGGAGGTCTTCGTAGTCGAGGCGGGAGAAGAGGTTTCGGAGGGTGTCCTGGCGGGCGCCAACGGAGGCCATGAGGTTGAAACAGTAGTCCCAGGCGGAGCGCATTTCCCGGGTGCTCTGCTCGTCAGTGACACGAAGACAAATCTTGAAAACTATCAACCCTCCTTGTTCGTAAAAGCGGTAATGAAACCAGATGGGGAAATGGGATTGGAGTTCGGATTCGGCTGGGGCAAGGACGCGGGCGATGAGATTGTCGATGCGGTTGTAGGCGCTGCTGAGGCAGAGAATGCGGCGGAGGTCGGCGAGGCGCATGACGAAGCCGCCGCGGTTGCGCCAGGCGCAGAGGAGCCAGTATAGGCGGACGGTGTATTTGTTGCGGATGGAGAGGGCTCCCTCATGGGAGAAGGAGGTGTAGCCGTCTTCAGTGAGTAGCAGGCGCCATGCAAGATCTTCCGGGAGGAGGATCTCAACGGAGCGTGCATACGCCGGGAAGGAATACCCGGCGAGTATTCCTTGGAACTGCTGCTGTAATAGGGGCTGGCTTTTGGAAGCCAGGAAGACAATGCATGTGGATTGTAGTTCTGAAAGGTAAAGCCGGAGTTTGGCGCTGTTCTTCCAGCCCATGGAAAAGGCTGACAACGGAATCTCTAGTGCACGCGTCTTTCCGGCTGATGTCATTGGGCCTGGAACCAATAGGTTCGGTGGTCCACTCTTTCCTTTGTGCGAAATACGATGCTTGATGGCGCGTTGTAGGTGGGCGATGATGGTGATGAGAATGCGTAGGTGAACGAGTTTGAGGTCGGCTTCGATATAGGCAGCGCCGCCAGCCAGGTACAGTTCATCGTGAACTGTGCCCGGAGCCGTTATGTGAAGTTTTGCTCTATTTCCGTTCTTGCTATCCAACTATCAAAAACATTACTCGTCGCAAAAGTAGAAAAAATTTGCATGGTTCAAAAATTTGTTTCATCTTTGCGGCAAATAATACTAATCACAACGGCGGCGCACTAATCGTTTGCTCGTGTGATAAAAGATAAGAGGCAAAGTGAAAGGAACGCTTAAATACTTCATTCTCGCTGCGGCACTGCTCTGGTGCTGCACACAAGCCTCGGCACAAAGGACCATGCCAGGCCGCTGCTGCGTGGCAACGGCAGGCGGCTGGAATGGCTCGTCCGTGAGCGCCGAGGCTTTCTTTAGTCAGTATACCCTGAATGGCTTCTGGGAGGCCGGTGTCTTTGCGTCTGATTATAAACTGCCGATGAATGTAGGCGGCAGCCTGCACTATGAACACCTGGCGGTGGCGGGCGGATATCAGTTCCGCCTGGCGGCGACCCGCAACCGCGCTGTGAATTTGTACGGCGGCGGTGGCGCTTTCATCGGCGTGGAATTGTTCGATCCTATGTATCGGCTTCCGGCTTACTACTCCCTTTCCGTGAAGCGGGAATCCTTCCTGTATGGAATCTATGCCAGAACCGAAGCTGAATTCTTTCTCGGCAGGCGGCTTGCCCTAACTGCAGGAGCATCTGCCCGCCTTACTCCATCCTCTATCCGGATGTTCCACTTTGTCGTAGGCCTCGGCCTTAAACTGATTATTTAACGCACACGTATATGAGACCTTTAGTGAGATGGCCCGCAGGGCTTGAAAATGAACTGGAGTACATTCGGCCGCATCTGCCCGGTGATATTGTGAATTTCTACGACCCCTTTGTGGGCAGTGGCGCGGTGTACTTTGCAACGGAGGCGGCCGGGCAATACTTTGTCAATGACTCCTGCGAGGCGCTGATGGAAATCTACAAGGCGGCGAAGAAAGGACGGAGAGCCATGTGGCACACGCTGGAATCGGCCTGCAACGCGTGGAAAAGCGTGGAGGCTCATATCATGGGCGTACAGGATGACCTGCTGCAACTGGCCTTTAACTATCGGCACCGTTGGAATAAGCCTTACGCAGATTTTTGCCTGGTAGTGAAGGAGGTGATGAAGAAGGTTTGGTACAGCAGCCTTTTCACTTTTGTGATTCCGGACCCGGCCGATTTCAGCATGGAACTGCGTCATCAGGTGATGGAGGCGCTCCTCCTCATTGCCGAAAAGGACTTGGAGGATGAGGATGCCGTGAAGGAGATTCTGACGGCGATGAAGGCCGCCGTGTTTTACTTCATGGTAGAGGTGTATAACAAGCCGACGATGGATAATGGTGTCAAGTCCGGTGCACTGGTTTTTACATCGCACTACTCCAAGCAGGAAGGGCTGTTTCTGGAACGGCCGGTTGTGCCTGACGGAGAGACGGAGGCGACGGCGCAGTATCGGCCGGACTTTGCCGGGGCCGATGTGAACAGGGTGTATCTGGATGAGGTCCTGGCGCTTCGGGGAGATGAGGCCTTTGTGGAGAAGATGTCGCGGTCGCATATCTGGAACGTGAGCGGAAAGACTTTCCTGCAGAAGAATAAGATTTTCTCTGAGGATTTCCTGTTTATGGCTCCGCAGACCGGGGAGGATTTGGTTACTGCGCTGCAATACATCAAGTCCGAACGCTGCAATACGCGCTGGATGCTGGTACTTTCGGAGTTTCAGGAGATGGGCCGGCTGATGGAGGTGAAGGGCGTAAGTGCCGTGGGCCTGTCGGCTGGGAGGAAGCTGGTATTGTTGAAGAATTACTAATCGTTTTGGGAGTGTGCTCTCTTCGGACAGGCTGCCGGGAGAGAGAACGAGGCTGTTGGAAGCAGTCTTTCCGGAGAGGGCAGCTCCTTTTTGATAATCCATAATTTACTGTATATGAAGAAGTTATTAGTTGTTTTCTTGTTCATGATTGCCAGTGCGGCAGCTGCCATGGCCCAGACCTTGGCCGTGGCAGCGAACGCCGCCGACATGGCGGACCTGGGCACCATCGGTGTGGAGGGGTCTGCCGCCGTGAGTCAGCACTGGAGCATTCATGCCGGTGCCAAGTTCAATCCCTGGACCTTCGCGAAGAAGGATACGTTCAACGGTCTGTTCTCCGAGCCCAATCCGGATCAGAAGCAGAACCGGAAGCAAACCTATGCCGTGGGCGCCCGCTGGTGGCCTTGGAATGTGTATTCCGGCTGGTGGGTCGGCGGCAAGGCGCAGTACCAGGAGTATAACCGGGGCGGGATTATTACCAAGACCGCCGAGGAAGGCGATGCCTTTGGGGCGGCCCTTGCCGGAGGGTATTCGCTGATGCTGAAGGAGCACTGGAACCTGGACTTCGGCCTTGGGCTCTGGGGTGGATGGACCAAGTACACCACCTACGCCTGTCCCAGCTGCGGACAGGTGGTTGACGAGGGGCAAAAATGGTTCATCCTACCCAACGAACTCATCCTCTCATTCGTTTACATCTTCTAATCGCTAAAATCATATGAGACAGTTGTTTATAGCTGCGGCATGTGCCGCAGTAGCGGGAGTTCTGGCTTCGTGCGACCCCAGGCCGCTGGAGGTAATGGATAACAGTGCGTTGAAAAGCATCACGCTCCAGGTGAATACTGACAGCCCCAAATGGGAGTTTGGCGAGGAGCGGATTTTCACCATCAAGGTTACTCCGGCAACGGCCATTTGTGAGCGGTTTGAACTCAAGGCATCCAATGCCGATATTATCACAATCAGGGATGGAGAACTGCCGAATCAGTTCAAGGCAACGGCCGGGGGCGAAGGAAAGGTCATCCTCACGGCTCTTGCCGTGGGACATGGGGAGATTGCCGGACAAGCCGGCAATGACGTGGTGGAATGCACGGACGTCATGGAATTCACGCTGGTGGATTCGCGGGTAAAGCCGCAGCGGCCTGTAGTGACGCTGCAAATGGCGGTGAGTACCGACATGGGTAACAAAAAGGAGCTGGCTGAG
>JAFTDJ010000030.1 GCA_017454265.1 Bacteroidales bacterium
GCCTTGTGTGGCTTGCGGCTTCAGACAGTTCTTACGGGGAACGCACAAAGGGGGTCTGCACCTTCCTGGGAGATCTTTCCTATCCCCTCTACATGGTACACTACCCCCTGTTCTACCTCTATTATAATTACATCGGATTCGACGGCAACGGAGTTTCGAAGTCTTTCGCTGAAGCCTGGCCAGCCGCCCTGCTGACAGTCACGGCGAGCCTCCTTCTCGCATGGTTCTGTATGAAGTTCTACGATATTCCCCTCAGGCGCCGCCTGTCCCGGAGATAACTATTCCCTTGCCGAAAGGTATTCTTTCAGCGCTTCTACATAGTTGCGGAATGCTTCTTGACCTGCAGGTGTAATCTTGCAGGTAGTACGGGGCATCTTACCCTTGAAGCCTTTTTCAACGGTGATATAGCCGGCTGTGGTGAGCTTGTCTATCTGCACGCTCAGGTTCCCGGAGGTGGCACCCGTCTGTTTCTTCAGATAGGTAAAATCGGCCTCATCGGCCCCGGCCAGGATGGACATCACCGCCAACCGGAGCTCCGAATGAAGTATGGGATCTAACTTTGGGAACATGGGCTACTTGTACTGGTGTTTGACAATCAGGCCGGTGGCGGTCAGGACTATGCCTGCAAAAGTGAAGATGAGCATCTGCTCGGCTCCGACCTGGGCGATGTAGAATATAGCCAACCCTCCTATGCCGGTAATCCATCCCGCAATCTTGATAGTCCAGTTCTTGAGTGTAATACCGCTGATAGTCTCGGCCATGCCGAAGAGAAGGACAATCTGCGGACTTAAAGTAACCCCAAGGACAATTGTTGTCAACGGGCTATCAAAGAACTGGCTATAGAGCAACGAAAACAGGGCGACTGAGCATGCGAACACTCCGAATGTGCCCCATATTCCTCCGTTGATCCGGCTGATGAAATTCTCGGCACGGCTGTCCTTTTCCTTGTTCTTGGCCCATCTGGATAAAGGATACCCGATGAGGGGAAGGGCGAACCAGAGGTTATTCCACGCGACCTTATCGGTAGTTTTCCATAGGAAGTAGACGAGAAGTGAGAATACCGTGAGCAGTACACCCCACAAGACGAAGTACTTTCCGCTATTTCTGACAATCTCCTTACGACTGTTGTTCATAGTCTCGGAGATCAGATTCAGGCTCTGCTGAGCCGTCATTTCTTTGTTCTGTTCCATTGTATCAACTGTTTAACTTGTTTTGCGGCCAAGCGAAGCTGCGCAGTCTTCCTTGGACCCGATGCAAATATAAACAAGTTTATAATATAAACCAAATTTTATGCACAATTCAGCCGTTTTTTGTATACTTCCGATTATCAATCGGTTACCGGAAACGCATAGATTATTTACCCATGCGTTTTCCGTAATCTGCTTATTTTGAATCATTTGTATAAAACGGCACAAACGCAGAGAGAGAGCGGTCCATCATACAAATGTCCATTATACCGAAAAAGCAGGGAGTCTTGGGACCTCAATAAACAAAAAAAGCTGGCGAATACGCCAGCTAGGTTGCGGAGGCGGAGGGATTCGAACCCCCGGAACGTTGCCGTTCAACAGTTTTCAAGACTGCCGCCATCGACCACTCGGCCACACCTCCTGATGATGTTGGAAGAAGATTCTTCGCTTCGCTCAGAA
>JAFTDJ010000031.1 GCA_017454265.1 Bacteroidales bacterium
CCCAGTAACACAAATAATACGATTGATTTCTTCATAATGTCATTGATTTTTCATCAATTCATTCAAACTTACCACATAGTTGTCAGAAAAGGCTTTTTCTGACTCAGAGATACTGAGGTTCACCATATCTTCTTCCGTGAGTGTCTGAACGTAATGTCGTACCCCCAGGGTTGCAGGGTGCGTCCGTCTGCAAGGGTTACAGCGTCTTCCTGCAGATTGGCCCATACGCTCACCTTGTTGCCCTTGACCGCCCTGCTGAATGCAAGCACTCCTTCAGGTGCGTCCAGATATACGATTTTGCCCCCTTTCTCGCCTGCGGCAAGTGCGGGGTTGCCGTGTTTGAGGGAGACCAGGCCCTTCCAGAAAGACGTCCACTCGTTTTCCGTCCAGTCTGTTATGGGGTCTTTCTCAAAGAACTCCAGCCTGCGGTCCAGGCCTATTTCCTGCCCGGTGTAGATGAGCGGCTGGCCCTTGGGAAGGGTGAAGCACAGTACGGCCATCACCTTGGATGCGGGGCCCATGCGCTCAAACTCCGTGCCCGCCCAGGAATTCTCGTCGTGGTTGGACGTAAACATGAGGCGGAAAGCGCTGGCCGGTGTATTTTTGGTATCCTTGTCTATATATGCCTTGAGATCGGGCACGCCTTTGTCTTCCCGGGCTATGTCGTTGAGCAGGTGATGCAGCTCCCACGCATATGTGGCGTCGAAGGTCTCCGCCGGGTCGCTCAGTTCCGGCTTTTCAGCTTCTGCCAGCAGGTAGATGTCGGGGTAGTCCCTTTTTATGCCCGGCAGGATGTTCTTCCAGAATTTTGAAGGCATTTCCCCGGCGGCATCGCAGCGGAAGCCGTCGACGCCTTTCTGCAGCCAGAAACGCATACAACTGTCCTGCGCCGCCCAGACGGCCTCGTTTTCATAGTTGAGGCTGCGGGTGTCGGTCCAGTCATACTCCCAGATGGCGTTTCCGAGCGAGTCCCTCTCGTAAAAGTCGGAGGGGCGTCCTTTCATCCAGATATGGTCCGGGGCGGTCTGGTTGGCCACCCAGTCCAGGATTACCTTGAATCCCGCCTGGTGGGCGGCTCCGAGCAGATTGTCGAAGTCCTGCATCGTGCCGAATTCGGGATTCACGCTGCAGTAGTCGGAGATTGCGTAATAAGAGCCCAGGCTGCCCTTACGCTCCACTTCTCCGATTTTGTACATGGGCATGAGCCAGAGCACGTCCACGCCAAGTTCCTTGAGCCTTGGAAGCTGGGCCTCGACGGCCTTGAACGTGCCCTCGGGCGAGTACTGGCGTATGTTGATTTCGTACACGACGCTGTCGTAGGTCCAGTCGGGGTGGACATTCACGGCGGGCTTGCAGCACGCCAGGGCGAGCAGGGCGGCTGCCGCCAGAACTGTCTTCTTCATGTTATCTCAATTCGTCCGGTTTGCGGTAATTGTATCCGAGCAGCTCGAGTATGGGCAGCTCGTGTTTCTCCAGGCTTCCGAGGAAACGCTCGTAGTTTTTGTTCTCCGGCTTGCACCACTGAATCTCCGAGAGAGCCATCATACGGGGCAGGAGCATGTATTCCAGGTGCTCCGGAGTGGCGATGAACTCGGTCCACAGGTTGCCCTGGACTCCCAGGACGTGATGGACGGCCTCGGGCGGCATTTCGTCATAGGGCTCATAATGGTACACCTTGGTAAGGGTAAGCGCACGCTTGGGGTCGGTAGTGATGCCGTAAGGCTCGCTTTCCAGGTCGGGGGACTGGGCGTAGTCCAGATAGCAGTAAGTATTGGGGGACATGATGACGTCGTAGCCCATGGACGCCGCCTTGATGCCGCCCTTGGTGCCGCGCCAGCTCATTACCGTGGCGCCTTTGGCCAGTTCCCCTTCGAGGATTTCGTCCCAGCCTATGATCTTCTTGCCCTTGGTGGCGAGGAATTTCTGCATACGCGCGGTCACATAATTTTGCAGGCGTGCTTCCGCAGAGGCGTTTTCGTCGCTCACGAGCCCCAGCTCCTTGATCTTGGCCTGGCAGTCGGGGTCTGTCTTCCATTCGTCGCGGGGGCATTCGTCTCCTCCGATGTTGAAGTATTCTCCGGGGAAGAGGTCGGCGACTTCGGAGCACACGTCCTCCAGGAACTGCATGGTCTCCTCCTTGCCCACGTTGAGCACCTGCTTGGATACGCCCCAGTAGGTAAGTACCTCATAGGGCGCGCTGCCTGCGCAGCCGAACTGGGGATACGATGCGAGCGCCGCCACCATGTGCCCGGGCATGTCAACCTCAGGGATGACAGTGATTCCGCGTGCGCGCGCGTAAGCGACGATGTCGCGGATCTGGTCCTTGGTGTAGTAACCGCCGTGGCGGATACCGTCGTTGCTGCCCCACTCACGCTTGATCATGGTGCCGTTGCGGAAGGCGCCGACCTCGGTAAGACGGGGATATTTGTCTATCTCCACGCGCCAGCCCTGGTCTTCCGTGAGGTGCCAGTGGAGGCGGTTGAGTTTGTATAAGGACATTACGTCGATTATCTTCTTCACCTGCCCGACGCTCCAGAAATGGCGGCAGCAGTCCAGCAGTATGCCGCGGTATCCGAAGCGGGGCGCGTCTTCTATCTCGCAGCAGGGGATGCGCCATTTGGCCGAAGGCTCAGGCCTGGTACCGTAAATGGCTACGGGAAGCATCTGCCTGAGGGTCTGCAGGGAATAGAAGAAACCGTTGTAGTCTGAGGCACGAATTACGGTTGCGCGCGGTCCTATGCTGATCTTATATCCTTCCGGAGCGACCGACTCGTCCTGAATGAAATATACACCTTTAAGATTGCCCTTTTGCACCACTTTCACGAGTCCTACCGGGCTGGCTACTTCCGTGAGTTTGCCGCTCACGAGGGTGAGCCTGTCGGCAAACTGCCTGATGGCCCTGAATGCATCGTGACTGATTGCAGGGTCGCAGTTTACGATGGTGCCTTTCATATTGAAGCTGCCCTTGGTCATCTCAATCTTGCCGGGCGCCGGCATGATGTCAGGGACCTCGGATTTTGCCGCCCGGCCGCAAAGCGGCGAAAGGAGGGCGATAATCATAAGAATGCGTTTCATTGGTTATTGTGTATTTTCACAAATATAAAAAATAATCGGGATATAAAGAAAGCCGGATGAAACTCGCACTTTCATCCGGCCGGGGAAAAATATGTTTTGGTACAAAACAGTATCAGCCAATGATGCCGTTGGCCTGCAGGAAAGCGTTCACTGCGGTGGCGCTGAGCATAAGAACAATCAGGGCTGCAACGATGACGCCGATGACCTTGGTCCTCTTGAACCAGGTCTGTCCGTTCCAGCCGACGGTCTGGAACATGCTCCAGAAACCGTGGGTGAGGTGCAGGAAGAGCGCTGCGAACCAGCAGAGGTAGAGCAGAACCTGCCACCACTGGCCGAAAGTAGCGTTCAGGAGAAGGTAGGGGTTGTTCTCGAAAGTGCCTATGCCGAACATCTCGGGAAGCTGCATCTTGGCCCAGAAGTGGGACAGGTGATAGAAGATGAATCCGAGGATGACGATTCCGAGGACAAGCATATTCTTTGCCGACCAGGAGTCTGCAGCCGCCTTGCTGGATACTTCATAGCGCTTCCAGCCGCCGCGGGCGCGGATATTCTGCCAGGTGAGCCAACAGCCGTATAATATATGCACCAGGAAACCCAGGGCAAGGATGGGAACCATGATGTCTATGACAGGGGTGGACATAAAGTCGCATCCGAGCTTGAACAGACCGTCGCCCTTGCTGAACAGAGCCTCGTCTGAGGCAACCGCACCGTATTTTCCTGTGAAGCTGTCTATGACTGAGAAGAAGTTGATGGTGGAGTGCAGGAGCATGAAGATTACAAGAAATGCACCGCTGACTGCCTGGATAAACTTCTTGCCGATGGAAGAATTGAATATAAACATAGATTTAAAACGTTATCGTTAAAACCGGATGCAAATATAGTTTGAATCTTGCAAGTTTCCAATTATCTCACAAAGGTTTTTCGTAAATACACCGCCCGTCCGGAGTCCGTGACGCCTTCTACGGAAAGCGTATAGGCAACGCCGTCCTGAAGGCCTTCGGACGGAATTTCCAGTTCAAAGCCCGGCTCCAGGTTTATCAGCGGATGCCAGTACAGAGTCTCTTTCCCCCTGTGCTCCTGCGGCCAGGCACAGCCGTGGAAACCGTAGATGCGTACGTTGTCGCCAAACTGCACCCCCGGCATATTGCCGCCGAACGTGACCAGGTTTACAACTCCGTCGAAATTCTCCCCGCCCATCTTGTACTTGTACGGGTACACTTCAACCACCTTCACTATCGCAGGGTCGTAGGTTTCTATGAGCCGCTGGTCTGTTACGGGAACTCCGTCCACCATTACCACGGCAGGGCCCCAGCGGGGTACCGCCTCGGCTACGCTGCCCTCCATAAGAACATATATCTGCGGCTTTCCCCGGTTGCGGCGCAGCTTCACCAGAGGGGTTATTTCCACAAAAACTTCTTCCATAGTGGGGAAGCGTGTGTAGTCGTCCAGAACGTAACGTACGCATTCGTGGGTGAGGAAAAAGTGCTCCCGACGCATAGGAAGCGTCACCGCAAGCGTATCTTTTCCCGCGGCTTCCTTCATTGCGGCGGTACGCCGCAGCAGGTCGGCTTCCTGGGAACGGCATATTTTCAGCGGTGGCAGGCTCCGGAACCTTTTTGACGCGAATGGCGAAACCGGCTCCAGGTGGCATGCAACGTCATCCCCGAGCCCGCTCAACATATATACTATGTCTCCTTCTCCGTAGATGTTCTCCGTTGCGAACACGAAGGCCCCGTCTTGCCATACGCCCGAGTAGCAGTCTGTCTTGGCTCCAGGTATGGCAAGTATGGCGTCAGCGAACCGGGGGTTGGCATTCAGCGAGTCTGTTACCGCCGCGGCGTCCGGTCCGGCAGGAACGGCTCGCAGCACTTCTCCGCACTCGTCCGGGCCGCCTGCACCGCGGCTGAACCCTGCTATGCTCCTGTACGCCGCTCCCTGGAGGGAGTCTTCCCTGTAGAGGGATATGCTGCAGCTGATGCTGCGGCCGGAGGTGTTTTCTATGCGCAGGGTGCCGTCTGTGCGCGCCGAAAGTCCGTAGCCGGTCTGTACCTGTGCCGGGCCGCCGAGCTGTTCCGGTTCCACTATCTCCACCCCGTCTTTCACCCTTTCGGTGGTAAGGGTGTTAAAGATGGAAATCACGGGGCCGGCAGGCGCTTCATCGCTTTCGCCGATATAGCCGCATAGCTGATAGTTGCCGGTTGGGGTGCCGAAGGGAACGGCAAGAGAACCGCCGCCCCTTCCGCCCCGGATGCTGATGCGGGTGAAGGCTGCGGGTCCGTCCTGCGATACCAGTTCCAGCCAGGCCACGGAAGGACCGGGGGAGCAGAAGACGGAGCACCATATGCGGTCTCCGGCAACGTAGCAGGACTTGTCTGTGGCAATATAGACCTGCGCGCCGGCATGCAGGGCGGCAGACAGTAGTAACGTTATGATAATCAGTCGTTTCATCATTTATGGTCGTTAGGCCACCATTCCGGCTTGGTTTTGGTGCCGCCCCAGGCGCGGCAGTCTGTGCAGCGTTTGCTTCCCCAGAGAGCTCCATTCAGGCTCCGCGGGCCGAAGACCGGAGAATGGTTTACGAACAGGTTGTCCAGGTCGAAGTTGCCGTCTTCGTCGGGCTCGGGATGGAAGAGCAGCAGATACGGGTCGAAGGGGATGTGGTAAACACCGCTCACGAACAGCCTGCGGCTGGTCCGCTTGCAGGTTTCCACGTAGCCTATGGTCATCTCGTCCGGGTTGTCGAGGCTCGTGACGTTGCCCGGCATCTCGCTGGGGACGGGCTGGAACAAGTCTCCGCTGATGTTTGATATGACGCTTTGGTGGTTCAGGTAGGCCCTCCCGGCGGACGACATGCCGCGGGCCGTGACCTCTATGGAGTACAGCACCATAAGCCGTTCGTCGCTGCAGGGAATCGTGAGGAAATTGTCGTCGCTCACTATGTTGTCGCTTTTGCCCTCGGCGCTTGCAAGGCAAGGCTCCACGTTTTCCCGGCTGTTCCAGCAATAGTAGTAGTCTTCTTCCGGATTTGGATCGCGGAAAATTTTGGCGGGGTTTTGGTTGTCGGGAGACGGCAGTCCCGGTACGAACATAAGCTCGGGCACGAACCATGCGTGATATTCCCAGGTCTCCGTATAGTCCCAGCGGAAGTTCCACAGGGAATCCGCCCCGTCCAGGCTTATGAACAGATGGATGTTGCTCCCGTCCGTGGTGTAGGAAAGGTCTGTGATTTCCGGAGCCTGGTACACTCCGGACCAGGGGGTCGCGTATTCTTTTCCGTCCTTGAACTTGATGTACAGGCGGTAGCGGGCGTCTTCCGGTGCGTTTGAAGTGTCTATGATGTGCAGTCCTCCCGCTTTGCGGACACCCTTGAAGACCTGTCCGCGGTCGTTTTCCACGGTTACCGTGGCGTCCGGAACATTTTTCCGCATCGTGCTTTTGTATGTGCCGATAGGGAAGACGTACCCAAGGTTGATGCGTGTTTGCTCCCCGATGAGTATGTCTCCGGAGACTACGAGCCGTTCCGGGGTTTCCCCGGCAAATTCTGCCTGGAAAGGATAGATACATCCTGCTGCGGCCAGAGCCAGCGCAATGAAGCAAATTATCTTTTTCATACTGTCAGAACTTGAGGTTGAGGCTCAGATACGGAATCTGGGTGGCGAATACGGAGACCATATATCCGGACAGCTGGGAGCCGCCGTTTGTGGTGTAGAATATGGAATAGGCGTTCCGGCGTCCGGTGACGTTGTAACAGCCTATGGTGGCAGACATATGCGTGAAGGCCTTGAGGTAGTGTCCGGGTTCTATGTTGAACGCCAGGTCCAGCCGGAAATAGTCCGGAATACGGTAGGCATTGCGTTCGGAATACATAAGACGAAGGGCGTTGCCGTACATGTACTGGCCTACTGGTATGGTGACCGGGCGCCCTGTGGAATAGTCCAGGTTGAACGAGATGCTGTAGCGGTGTGTGAACTTGTAGTTGCCTACGAGTTTCACGTCGTGCGGCTTGTCGAAGGGGGCGTTGTACCAGTCGCCGCCGTTTATGGTCTCTGCTCCGCGGTTCTCCATCTCCCTGAGGAAGGCCCGGGACCAGGTGTACGAAACCCATCCGGTGAGCCTTCCGGTGAGTTTGCGCAGCATCAGTTCCACTCCGTAAGAACGTCCGGTGGTGCGCACGAGGTCGTCCGAGAGGTGTTCGTTCATTGAGAGCACGGCGCCGGACTTGTAGTCCAGGAAGTTGTAGGTGCGCTTCCAGTAGCCCTCGAGCGAGATGTCCAGGGTGTTGTCGAAGACCGTCCAGTAAACTCCTCCCGCCGCCTGCCATCCGCGCTGGGGCAGAATATTGCCGTCGCAGAGCTTCCATGTGTCCATGGGAGAAATGGATGAAGTGTTGGAAATCAGGTGGATATACTGGTTCATGCTGTTGAACCCGGCCTTGAACGAAAGGTTGCTGCGCGGCGAGTACTTGCCGCTTACCCTCAGCTCCGGCCCTCCGTAGTACTTTGCAGGTGCGAAAGAGAGAAACGACGAGTATCGCAGTCCGTAATCGAGGCTGAAAGGGCCGTCGCCGGGCTGCCACAGGTCACCCACGAATACCGATGGCTCTACGGCCGTTTCCCGGCGGAGCGTGCGCGGGACAACGATTGAACCTTCCATAGGCGTGAGAATGCCGGGATCGAGGAAGTACAGCACCGCATCTCCGCCCCAGCTGAGTGTGTGGCTTCCGAGCGGCTGTTTCACGATTGCCCTGGCAAATCCCTGGTTTATCCTGGTGCTCAGGCTGTAGGTGCCCAGAGGATCGTTTCTAGAGTTGTTCTCCAGGGTGTTGTGATACTGGTCGTAGCCTGCAGACACTTCCAGGGTATTGCTTTCAGCCCATTTATGCCTGTACTTCAGGGCTACGTCCAGGTTGGAGTAACGGAAGGTCGTGTCGCCTCTGAAAGTGAAGCCGTCCCGTGACCAGTAGCCTGTGAGCTTGAGGGTGTTGTTGTCGTCGAAATGATGGGTAACCCCCAGGTTTATGTCGCTGAACGATGCCTTTCCTCCGGAGTACCCGCTGCTTGATGGAAGGCGGCGCAGCAGCCAGTCGGAGTATGTGGTGCGTCCGCCCAGCACGAAGGTGGTCTTGTTCTTCACTATAGGGCCCTCCAGGGCGATGTGGCTCGTGAGGATTCCAAGCCCGAGCGAGCCCCGTATGCGCTCAGGGTTCCCGTCTTTGGAACTGATGTCGAGCACGGAGGAGATGCGGCCTCCGTACTGCACCGGGATTGAGCTCTTGTACAGCTCTATGTCTTCCACTACGTCCGTGTTGAAGGCGGAGAATATCCCGAAGAGGTGGCTTGGGTTGTAAATGGTGCCGCCGTTGAACAATATCAGGTTCTGGTCTGCGGAACCTCCGCGCACGTTGAATCCGCTGGAAGCCTCGCCGACGCTCTTGACGCCCGGAAGGGTGAGGACTGCCTTGAGCACGTCGCCCTCTCCGAAAGCCGAGGGAATGTGGGTGACGGTTGCGGAGTTGATTTTCTCGAGCCCCATCCCCGTCCTGCGGTGCTCGGCCATGCCGTTGGCGGTCACGTAGGCGCTTTTGAGGGCGGTGACTTTCTCCCGCATCACGACGTCCAGGCCTCCTGCGCCTTTCACGATCACGCGGACGTCCATATCTTCCTTGGAGTATTCCCTAAGCTGCAGTATGTTTTCGCCCAGGGGGAGACTCAGGCCGTAGCTTCCGTCGGGGCCGGTGTAGCAGTAGATGCGTCCGCTGCGGTCCGACACCAGCACGCCTCCGAGCGGCTCTCCGGTGGCCACGTCACGTACGGTCCCGCTCACCCTCACAGGGCCGGCAGCCGCAGGCACGGTGCCGATTTCGTAAATTTTGTTGCGGTAACTCGCGATGAGGTTCTCCTGCTCTATGGCTGCCAGCAGGGCCG
Organism: Bacteroidales bacterium; assembly: GCA_017454265.1. GTDB lineage: Bacteria > Bacteroidota > Bacteroidia > Bacteroidales > UBA932 > Cryptobacteroides. The sequence continues at coordinate 9,000 of JAFTDJ010000031.1, forward strand.
CACGTTCAGACGACGGAGTGTCTTTTGCGAACCATCCGGCCGGCAGGCTCACCCCGCCGGAGCTTTTCAGCGCCGGGGCGGAGGCCAGTTCCCTGGATTCATCGAGTGAAAGGTACGCCCCGTCCGGAATGGCTCCGGGCTGCAATGACGCATGCTTGCCCCTTCCGGGGTACACCCGCTTGAATTTACCGTTCTTTACGGAGTAGAAAAAATCTTTCTGGTGGAAATAAGCAATTACGTTCTCCCTGTAGTTGGGGTCTTCGTATCCTATCCCTCGGTAACCGTCGTGATTGCCCGGCTCGCGGGCAAAGATCTTGTCCCGCCGGAAATAATAGGTTTTGTGCCCGTCTGTAAGAACCTGGTAATAGCCTTCAGGGGCTTCAGTGAATCCGGCAATCCGCAGGTTTACGTAACATCTGCCGCCCATCCGGAACCATGGGAGCAACTCGCGTTCAAGCACCACGGGAACGGAAAAAGCACTTTCTTTTACCAGTACTTCGCGGGTGTGGGAGTTGTAATTCAGGTTTACGTTCTCATAGACGGTGCCGTTGTAGCTTACGGTGCCGTCCACATACTCGGGGCTGTACCAGAAATAGTGACCGTTGAAGGGAAAATTGTATTCCACCATCGTACGGCCCCTGTAAAGAGGGGACTGGGCGGAGCACACCGTGCCCCACAGAACCAACAATACTGTAACCAACCTTCGCATACTGCATCAAATATAATATTTACTATTGTATTTTTGATAATTTTCCGATACTTTTGTTTACTATAATATGCCGGAGCCGGCCTGCCTGCGGAGACGTAGCCACCCTCGGCTCCGGAAAAAGAGAAAGGCAAAGAACAATGTACAAACGAGTTTTACTGAAACTGAGCGGCGAAAGCCTCGGGGGCCCCGAAGGAAAGGGCCTGGACCCGGAAAGTCTGAACAGATATGCGTCCGAAATAGTTGCAGCGGTGCGCGAAGGGCGCCAGATAGCGATAGTTAACGGCGGCGGAAACATCTTCCGCGGCCTTCAGGGCGTGGGAAAGGGCTTCGACCGCGTGACCGGCGACCGCATGGGCATGCTCGCCACTGTCATCAACTCCCTCGCCCTCGCCTGCGCCATACGCAGCCTCGGCGTGGAAGCAGAAGTCTTCACTGCCACTCCTATGGAGCCCCATGCCCGCTATTACACCCGCGACAATGCCGTGGCGGTGCTGGAGCGGGGCGGCGTGGCCCTTATCTCCGGCGGAACCGGCAACCCCTATTTCACCACCGATTCAGGAGCCGCCCTCCGCGCCCTTGAACTCGGCGCCGACGCCCTGCTTAAAGGTACCCGCGTAGACGGAGTATATACCGCCGACCCCGAAAAGGACCCCACTGCCATTCGATACGAGAAGCTCACCTTTACCAAGGCGCTCACCGATCACCTCAAGGTGATGGACCAGACGGCGTACGCCCTCTGCGAGCAGGGGCCGGTGCCCATAGTGGTCTTCGACGTCACCCGTCCCGGCAACCTCGCACGCTTGCTTCGCGGCGAGAACATAGGCACCGTGGTTGCGGCAGAATGACCTTCCTGCAATGAGACTGAAATCCTTACTGAAGGATACCGCCATCTATGGGTTGAGCAGCATCGTGGGCAGGTTCCTGAACTACCTGCTGGTGCCGCTGTACACCTATAAGATAGCGGCAGAGAGTGGCGGATACGGTATCGTAACCAACCTGTACGCATACACGGCGCTGCTGCTGGCGTTGCTTACCTTTGGCATGGAAACCACCCTGCTGCGCTTCTCCAACAAGGACGGGGAAGACCCGCGCCGTGTCTTCGGAACCTCGCTCAAGCTGGTCGGAGGCGTGTGCCTGGTGTTCCTGTGCCTCGTCTTCGGCTTCCTGGGACCCATATCCGGGGCGATGGGGTATGCCGCCCACCCCGAGTACATAGGATGCATGGCACTTATCGTGGCACTGGATGCCACGCAGGCCATTATGTTCGCCAAACTGCGTCTTGAGCATAAGCCGGTACGCTTTATGCTTCTCAAGTTCGCCTTCATAATCCCCAACGTACTGCTCAACCTCTTCATATTCCTGGGGATGCCGGCACTGTTCTCCTCCGTGCCGGTGCTGCAAGACGTCTATGTGCGCTTCGACTACGGCGTGGGCCTCATATTCTTTGCCAATCTGATCTGCACGTCGCTGGTTATGCTGGGCTTCATCCCGCAGATGCGCGAGGCGTCGGTGCGCTTTGACGTGGCGCTTGCAAAGCGTTTGCTGTCTTATACCTGGCCGCTTCTGCTCCTGAGCCTTGTCGGAATACTGAACCAGGTCGCAGACAAGATACTCTTCCCCTTCCTGATGCCGGGAGAAGAGGGTCGCGTGCAGCTTGGCATCTACGGCGCCTGCGTTAAGATAGCGATGATCATAGCCTTGCTTACCCAGGCCTTCCGCTATGCCTATGAACCGATAGTGTTCAACGACAGCCGCAGCAAAGACAGTCCCGAGACGCTGGCGGACGGAATGAAATACTTCATCATCTTCACCTTGCTGGCCTTCCTGGCAGTAGTGGTGTATATGCCTTTGCTGCGCCACTTCATCCAGCCTTCATACTGGGCCGGACTGGGAGTGGTGCCGGTGGTGATGATGGCCGAAGTGTTTATGGGGGTCTATTTCAACCTGTCGTTCTGGTACAAACTCTCGGACCAGACCTGGTGGGGTGCTGTCATGAGCGCGACCGGAGCCCTGGTGATGATAGCCGTGAACGTGCTTTTCGTTCCAAGGATAGGCTACTGGGCCTGCGCCTGGGGCGGTTTTGCAGGGTACGGTACATCTATGCTGCTGAGCTTCTTCATCGGCCGGAGGCGCTTCCCCGTGCCTTACGATACCAAGGCAATATGCCTGTTTACATTGTTGGCGGCAGCTATCTTCGTTGCCGTTTCCCTGCCTGAGTGGTGTGGAGGGGAGCTTACGCCTGCGGTTCAGATGGGTGGCGGAACCATTCTTTTGGCCGGTTATTCCGCCCTTGCCTGGAAAGAAATTAAAAAAAGTTAAAATTTTTTTTGCAGGTTTCAGAAAACTTGCTACCTTTGCATCCCGCTTCGCAAGAGGCGCTACAAAAACAGTTCATTGATAATATTGAAAAGATAAGTACAAGCAAAAGTACCGAGAACAACGAGAGCGTTGATTTCTTAAGGGAATTGAAAGTGCCTGGGATCGAGCTAAGAGAAATGAAATATACAAAGAAGAGTTTGCTCCTGGCTCAGGATGTACGCTAGCGGCAGGCTTAACCCATGCAAGTCGAGGGGGAGCGGGAGTAGCAATACTTGCCGGCGACCGGCGGAAGGGTGCGTAACGCGTGAGCAACATGCCCGTATCAGGGGGATAGTCGATGGAAACGTCGTGTAATACCCCATAACAACATTTATTGCATGATAGATGTTTGAAAGCTGAGGCGGATACGGATTGGCTCGCGAGACATTAGCTAGTTGGCGGGGTA
>JAFTDJ010000032.1 GCA_017454265.1 Bacteroidales bacterium
AGTGTAAACCCTAAGGCATACGCCACGCTTCTGAGGACAAGCATCCAACGCGCGGGACTTGCTCTTTACTTCGACAGTCTCGCGTCCTTTGCGGACCAATTGTTGAATTGTTGGCATAAGTGTTTGTTAATAAATAAAATAAACAGCCCCAATCGTAAGAAAGGGGCTGCAAAGATACGAAAAAATATTTATTTCGCAAGCGCTGCGAACTCAATATCACGCGTTGCGCGCTCTTTGAGGGCGGAATTTTTCTCGCAGGCAGCATCCAGATACTTCTGCGCTTCTTCGGTCTGACCCTTGCGGGCGGCGATAATGGCACGGATATAATTTGACTTGGGGCACTTGCAGGTGATGGCTTCGGATGCCGCGCCAAGGTTGCCGTTGAGAATATTGGCAATGCTGGCATTATGGCCCTTAAGTCCCTTGGCGGCACGTGCGGCGGCCTGATAGTCGCCCTTGACGATGTTCATCACCACAGTATTGTCCTTCGCCTGGGCGTTTCCCGACTTCTCGAAGCAGTTGGCTGCCTGGGCGTAATCCCCGTTGCGCAGGGCAACGACGCCGGTGGCGTTGAGCACGTCTGCATCAGGCTCCTTGATCTTACCGAGATAGGCGCCGGCAAGGGAGGTCTTGCCTTCGTCAAGATAAAGCATAGCCAGGTTATAGCGGGCCGTGTCGGAATCGTACTTGCTGATGGCGTACTTGTAGAGGGTCTCCTTGCTGTCCCGGGATTCGCTGATGGCGGCAAGACGGAGAAGGGAAGGCTCGTCGAAGTTGTCTATGCCGTTCTCGGCAAGTTTAAGGAGTTCCTGGTTGTCGTAGTTGCGGAACTCGGAACTGGTGACGAAGCGGGCGCGGCGCAGCTCGGGGAACACGGTCTTGTTGATCTCGGAGTAGATCTGGGACATATTTCGGATCTCGTTTTCACGCACTGCGGGATCGCTGTACATGGAAAGAACCCGCAGGATAAGGTCCTTGTCTTCTATGTTGGACTTGGCAACAGCTTCCTGGAATCCTTCCCAGTCCTGGCCGATGCTCTTCACCTCCACGCCTGTCACTTCCACTTCCTTGTTGTCCTTGGTAATCTTGTCCCAGGCCTTCTGGGCGGAACCGGCACGCTTGTCGGAGAGCTTGGCGTTGTAATCCTTTCCTCCTTCGGGGGAGGCGTAAGCGACGATCTGGGTCCCCTTTACGGTGGTGCGCTCGTCATTCTCCAGCTTGCCGAGGTTGTACTTGTAGCCCTCGATGGAGTAGGAGTCCAGCTCGCTGGCTTTCACCTTGTCTGAGTTCACGTCGTACATGATGCGGCCCTCGGTGGTGCGCTCGAGCACAGCTTTGTAACCGTCCGGCTTGCGCTTGTAAACGCCTCCGAGGCTCGCGAGCTGATAGGTGGCGATACATCCGTCTGCGACTTTGACGGGCTCGACAGGATACTCCTTGTCTTTGTAACGTATTACGGCACGGAGTTCAAGATGGGCTTTTTCGCAGCCGGGTGTGTAGGCGAAGTTGAGTTTCTCTGTAACCGTAGCTCCGGCGGAGGAAATGACCTTGAAGTTGTCTTTCACTTTGTCTCCCTGATACTGCAGGGTGGTGGAGCTGAGCTCACCGCCTTCGTAAACGAGCACGGGAGTTACATCCATCGTCGCCTTGGGATGGAAGTAGTCTTTGGGGCAGGTGACGGTGATTGTGGCGGGGATGTTGCCGCCCTTTATCTCGAGCACCTCGGGATTACACTTGATGTCCACGTCCTTGGCGAGCTGCATTTGCTCAAGCCTGGACTTGGCGCAGGATGATGACAATAATACTAGCGCGGTGAACGCGGCAAAAGAAAGGATACGTTTCATAATAATGCAAAGATAAGATTTTTTCCTAACTTTGCACTGTTATGGACGCTCAAGAGCTTCAAATACTAAAAAACCGATACGACATCATAGGCAACGACCACGCCCTCAACCGTGCGCTGGAGACCGCCGTAGCCATTGCGCCGACAGACCTCACCGTCCTCATAGAGGGCGAGAGCGGCACGGGAAAGGAGAACATTCCGCAGATAATCCACCAGCACAGCCGCCGCAAGACGGGCAAATACCTGGCGGTGAACTGCGGGGCCATCCCGGAAGGCACCATCAACGCAGAACTCTTCGGCCACGAAAAAGGCGCGTTCACAGGAGCCGTGGGCGAGCGCAAGGGCTACTTCGAGGAGGCCAACGGCGGCACCCTCTTCCTGGACGAGATCGGAGAGCTGCCCAAGGAGACCCAGGCGATGCTGCTGCGCGTTCTGCAGAACGGAGAATTTATGAAGGTAGGCTCCTCCAAGGTGGAAAAGACCGATGTACGCGTAATCTGCGCAACCAACGTCAACCTCTCCTATGCCGTCGCCACCGGAAAGTTCCGCCAGGACCTGTACTACCGCATCAACTCCATAGAAATCAAGATGCCGCCCCTGCGCGAACGCCGCAGCGACATTTATCTGCTGTTCCGCAAGTTTTCCTCGGACTTCGCGCAGCGCTACGGATGCTGCCGCGTGACCCTGGACGTGGAGGCCATATCCAAGCTGTCTTCTTACCGGTGGCCCGGCAACATACGGCAGCTCAAGAACATAGCGGAGACGGTATCGGCCATCGAAAGCAAGCCTGCACGCGGCACGGAAGACCGGGTGGAGCTCGGAGCTGCCGCCCTCTCCCGCTATCTGCCCGACGAACAGGACTCCCTGCTTCCGGCAACCAGCAGCCCCGGGCAGAACTCCGCCAGCCCTTTCAGCGACGACGACCGGCAGATGTTCGTGAAGGCGCTGGTGGAACTGAAACAGGACGTGGAGGCCCTCAAACGCAGCGTAAGCGCACTGAGCGGCGCCGCTCCTGCAGAAGGGCCCAAGGGATATATCGCCCCCTCGCCGGTCGTTCCCGACGAACCGGAGGAACAGATGCCGGCGTTCGATGAAAGTGAGCCTCAGGAAATGAATATGCGCCAGATGAGCAACGACCTCATTGAGCGCGCCCTTGCCCGCCACGACGGAAAAGTGAAAGAGGCGGCAAGGGAGCTGGGAATCTCCGAGCGTACCATCTACCGAAAACTTGCCAAGAAGAAGAATCAATGAAGAAGCTCCTGTACATAGCGCTTGCGGTACTGATGCTGAACTCCTGCAAGGTCAGTTATTCGTTCTCCGGCACTTCCATCCAGCCCGACGTGAACTCAATAACCATTAACTATACCGAGTACAGGGCCATGCGGGTGAATCCGTCGCTGAGCACCGAGCTTACGGAGGCCCTGCGCAACCAGTTCCGCCGTATGACCCGCCTGGAGCAGGTGGACCAGGACGGAGACATGGAACTCAGTTGCGAAATAACGGGATATGATGTAACCGCGGCCGCCATCACTGCAGACGAAGTTGCGGCCCGCAACAAGCTCACCGTTACCGTAAAGGCAGTCTTCACCGACAAGAAACACCCCGAAGAGGACTTCGACAAGTCTTTCTCCGCTTATGCCGAATACGATTCCACAAATACCCTGGATGCAGTGGAGAGTTCTCTGTGTGCGGAAATTGTGGAAAAACTCGTAGAAGATATCTTTAACGCAGCCGTGGCCCAATGGTAGGAAGCATAGACATACAACGTCTGAACATGGAAGAGCTGCTGGGGGTTGTCACCATATATCCCTGGTACGCAGGCGCGCGCATGGAACTGTGCCGGCGCATGCAGCACAGCGGCGGCCTGAGCGAGCAGCAGATTTCCCAGGCGGCGCTGTACCTGGGGTCACGCCGTATGCTTTCTGAGCTTGTTCGTTCCGGGCTTGTGTCTGATTACTCCGACAGCTCCATAGGGGCGGCTCCTGCAGTTGAGGAAACGACTCCCGCGCCGGAACACCTGGAAGAAGCACGACGCATCTTTGTGGTGGGAGGAGACTATTTCAGCGCATCCCAGTACAAGGAAGCCAAGCGCACGGAAGACAATATGTTTGCCGGATTCGCAAATTCCGAGAAAGAAGTTACCGTGGGCGAAATGCCGGAAGAAGGCTTCAGTTTTTACACCGAGACACTGGCGCAAATATATGCAGAACAAGGCTATCTTGATGAAGCCAAGCAAATTTATTCCAAACTATGTTTGCGATATCCGGAAAAAAGTGTTTACTTTGCAGCCCTTATCGAAAAATTAGACAAAAAGTAATATGAACGCATTATTCACAACACTTACAGTGCTTATCGTCATCGCGGCAATCCTCCTTATCCTGGTGGTTCTGCTCCAGAACGGGAAGGGTCAGGGAATGGCCAGCAACTTCGTGGCCGGCAACCAGACCTTCGGCGTGCGCCAGACCGCAGACATCCTTGAAAAGATTACCTGGGGTCTCGTGGCATTCATTATCGTAGTTTCCGTTGTGGCATCCTTCACTACCGGTACAAACGGCGCTGCCATTGACGTAACAGACCGTATCGAGAACGTCGCCGGCGACGAACAGCCCGCATTCCCTACCACTCCGGTAGAGCAGGCAGCCCCCGGAACCGAGGTTCCCGCAGAATAATTCCCGCAAAGACTTACGCTTAAGCCGGCCGCAGAGCGAATCTGTGGCCGGCTTTTTTGTTTCCCGTTCACATTCATCCTCCCGTCCACACCAGGGGCCGGTTTTGTGGACGGACTGCTGTTTTTGCACTTCCCGTCCACACCAGGGGCCAGTTTTGTGGACGGGAGTGATGAAAGAAAAAGTTTATCGGGCCTCCGGGAAAACCTCTTTGAGCCAGTGTTTGTCCAGCTTTAATATACGGTGTATCTGTGAATTACCTGCGCGATAATCAAAATGCATTTTCCTGGCAAGCTCTTTCCTTTGTTGATCTGACAGATCATTAAGCTGATTCACATTAAATATTTTCAACGCCAAGGAAACAGCGGCGGAATACATTTCTTCATCTGTCAACACGAACTTATCACCGTACAACGCGGCAAATTCAGAATAAGCTTCACGGTTTTTTGTCAAAAGATTGAAGTACTGATGCGCATCGCGGAAAAATGACTTCCCTGTTTTCCAGTCCACAAAGCTTTCCGGGGCAATGAATCCATTCCTCACAGTAAAGTAATCCGGATACTCGGCATTTCTGGAATGAGAGAGGTTACGTTTGGCCCTTACAGATAGTGAATTAAACGGAGTGGAAGCAATTACTGACGGACTATATCCGAAGTAAAGGAATCCTGACCCCCAGGGATTGGAATACGGAGTCTGAGCTGCATTAACCACATATTGATTACGGTCAACATAAACAATGTTGTTGCGCAAAGACTGTAGATTGTCTATCGGAAGCGGATCACATACAAAGCCAGACAGGTCCAGATTCCGCTTAAACTCGCTCGAGTACCGTCTCAGCCTTGAAGCAAAGTGTTCGAGAAAGTCTATACAATTCTGTTTTTCCCGAGTCTCCGCGATGTTGTGCAAATGATTAGACATCAGCGAGAAAGAATAGGTCTTTACACCACAACAATAAAGGCTCTCGGCCATTAAAGTCACACCGAAACGGTAATCGTCCGCGCTTGTAAACAGGATTTCGGTAGAAGCTCCGGGAGTAGCAACGTGCCAATAAGGGCCATGGCTGTCGAAGATTTGTTGACAAAGGAACTCTTTGTCGGAGAATGATAAGCTTTTCATAATTCAAAGTTTTCTGCAAAATAGCAAATAGTTCCATAATAGCCAAGGAGTTCATCCACAAATCCGGCCGTATTTGTGGATGGAGTCCCGAAAAAGTCCCTCCCGTCCACACCAGGGGCCGGTTTTGTGGACGGCCGGGGAGATTGCGCGAACGGGAGTGGTTATTAAATAATACTTTCACAATCGGTTAGACTATACTGACTTTTTCGGTCTGCCGGGGCGACGCTTCGTGGCCTCCTCCGGTTTCGGGATCAGCCCGACGTCCTGGAGAAGCTTCTCGTGCGACTGATTGAGCCGCACCAGATGCCAG
>JAFTDJ010000033.1 GCA_017454265.1 Bacteroidales bacterium
CGCTTGAGCCTGCTGAAGGAGCATCAACCGTCAAGCCTCCGAGACCGCCGAAGCCGCCGCCGGCTGCTCCGCCTCCTACGGATGACGCACCAAACACTGCCGGACATATCGACAGTATCAGCACGCATGTCATTATGATTTTGCTGCATAAATACTTCATATAATTAATCACCTCGTAATATATTCAAGAAGGCTTCTGATTTCTTGGTTATAGTTCTCATCATCGCCGTTCTCATCGTATGAACAGTAATAGCGCACCAAACGTTCAACATTCCTTTTCATGGCCGCGGGTCTAAGCTGGCTCATCATGCGTTCAGGTGTTCTGATAGTGCCGCCTTCTCGTCCGGACTCCATCATCCACGAGGATTGCAGCATAGTATTCTGTTCCCAGATTCTTGAGCTGGAATTGCCGAACCACGAGCCGAACCATCTTTCTGCCGGAAGCTCCAAGTGTATACCCGCGCGGGTAAAGCTTTTGCCCGGAGCAGATACATCTGTATCAATGTACCAGAATCCCACGGCCGTATCATCCCAATGACGCGTTACTGACAGTTTCCAGCCTTTATCATCATCAGCAAATCTTCCGTAGTCCGCCTCAAAATCTAGGTCTAAGCCCTCAAAATGATATGCTGCCTGCAAAAATGCCAAATTCCTCCACGGGCTGCTATCCTTGTCATCGAAAGCAGTGGCTCTTCTGTACAGCCATTTTCCGCTGGTTAGGCCTGCAAATGAATACGGGTCTCTGTCGTGCATAGCTGCCAGCCTTGCGCCGATCCACCAGTTGCCTTTTTCCCCGAAGAACCTTGCCCAGAGATTCGCGCCGAACCATTCTTCATCGAGGTAGCCGCCCTCTGCAAAAAGCCACGTCCTGCCCTCTGAGCCGAAATTATCCGCCCAAGTGAGTCCTGCCTGCTGAATGCGTATCTTGTCGTTGAAGTCCTTTTCCCACCAAAGTCCTGTACGGTCTGTAGTGTCAGCGTGTACATGCACCGGAAAACGTATATCAACTATTCCGTCAAAGCCGTGTGAATATCTGCCGGTGTACTCCAAATCCACGTCCCACCTGTCCATGTATTCCTGTTCAAGCGTCTGGTCAAGTCTGGGTTCATACACTACTACGGCTTTCACGTCATGCTGTGCTTTCCGCGCAAGCAGGCCCTCAGCGTCAAGGTCTTTCAGTTCACCGCCAGCCCAAGAGAATACTGCGGCGTGTATGGGGTCTTCGCTGCGCAGATCCCTTGCGCGCATGTCGAACATCAGAGTACCCGGAAAACTTGCCTGCACTATTGGGATCCCGGCGTTCTTGTGGATCAGCACAAGTTCGTCCGTCTCCGGCATAATTTCTGACAGAACCACCAGAATCCTAGCCATTGCTTCAGCGTGCGAAGAGTACCCGTAATTTTCGTAGGCAAGTGATAACCTGTGTCCTTCTTCAGTGTCTTCCAGTTTAATATCTATATCCCTGACACGAACATAACGCTCAAGTCCGGACTTTATACGGGCTATAAATTCTTCTTTGTC
>JAFTDJ010000034.1 GCA_017454265.1 Bacteroidales bacterium
CCGAAAAACGACGAATTCGCTAGAATTCGGCGTTTTTCGGCGTCCTCGGGAACGGAATGACGTCCCGGATGTTCTGCATACCGGTAACGAAGAGCAGCAGCCTCTCGAAGCCGAGCCCGAAACCGCTGTGGGGGCAGCTGCCGAAGCGCCGGGTATCAATGTACCACTCAAGGTTCTTGCGGCTCATGCCAAGCTCGTCTATGCGGGACTCTAATTTACCAAGATCGGCTTCACGCTCGCTTCCGCCAATGATTTCTCCGATTTTTGGGAAGAGTACGTCCATAGCCCGTACGGTCTTTCCGTCCGGATTCTGCTTCATGTAGAAAGCCTTGATGTCTTTGGGGTAGCCGGTCAAGATTACCGGTTTGCCGAAATGCTTTTCTACGAGATAGCGCTCGTGCTCACTCTGGAGGTCGGCTCCCCAGAATACAGGATACTCGAACTGTACGCCGTTCTTGGCGGCCTCTTCGAGAATCTTGATGCCCTCTGTATATTCCAGGCGTACGAATTCAGTGTTGACGACGCTCTCCAGACGGGCAATCAGCTCGGGGTCGTAGCGGTCGTTGAGGAACTGTATGTCATCCCTGCAGTTGTCCAGGGCATAACGCACCAGGCTCTTGATAAAGTCTTCTGCAAGATCCATGTTGTCCTGGATATCGTAGAAGGCCATCTCTGGCTCAATCATCCAAAACTCGGCCAGGTGCCTTGGAGTATTTGAGTTTTCTGCCCGGAAAGTGGGTCCGAAGGTGTATATCTCGCCCAGAGCCGTTGCGCCGAGCTCTCCCTCCAGCTGACCGCTTACGGTAAGGGAAGTCCTCTTGCCAAAGAAGTCTTTGCTGTAATCTATCCCTCCCTTCTTGTCTTTGGCAAGAGGAGAGGCGAGGTCGAGAGTGGTTACCTGGAACATATTCCCTGCGCCTTCTGCATCGGAAGCTGTAATGAGGGGCGTATGCAGGTAAACGAAGCCTCTGGAGTGGAAATACTCATGGATGGCGAAGGCCATCTGGCTGCGCAGCCTGAGTATGGCGCCGAAGGTGTTTGTCCTGGGGCGCATATGGGCTACTGTGCGAAGGTACTCAAAAGAGGTGTCCTTCTTTTGCAGGGGGTAGCGCATAGGATCGCACTCTCCGTAAACAATAATTTCGGATGCCCTGATTTCTACCGCCTGACCGCTTCCTACGGACTCCACGAGTTTACCACGGACTCCTATGCATGTACCGGTGCTGATCTTTGCAAGCAGCGGCTCGGTCTCGGAATTCTTGTCAACCACTATCTGTATGTTCTTGATAGTGGATCCGTCGTTCAAGGCAATGAATGCAATCTCCTTGTTGCCCCTCTTGGTCCTCACCCAACCTTTGGCGAGAACCTCTGTCCCCGCTTCCTCACGGAGCAGGTCTATTACTTTTTTGCGAAGTATTTCCATTATTATATCTTTTAAAAAAGCAGCCCTCTTTCAAAGGGGGCTGCTCCATATTGCAAGGGCAACTTTTTATTGGCCGCCCTTTCTTGCCGAGTACATGATCTTAAGCGCCGAGCATCGTCTGAGCTCCTGCTTAACATCGGTAATGATACCCATTCTTACGTCCTGGTCCGCCCTGATGCTGACGGTCATGAACTGACGGTCGGCCTCGCTCTTGGACTCACGCTCCGCCGCTACGAAGTCGCGGATGTCGTCTGTAGTCTTGAAGGAGTCGTTGAGCTGGATACGGGCTTCTGTTCCGTACATTGCCTGCAGAGACTTGATAGGAGTACCGATATTGATATAAGAGTTGAGGTCTTTGCGCTCGAGTTTCACCACTTCGGATGCCTCGGGAATCTTGACCATAACCTTATTCTCGGTCTCACGCATCTGCGTGGTTACCATAAAGAAGAACAGGAGCATGAAAACGATATCAGACAGGGAGCTGCTGGTCATCGCCGGCACCTCTTTCTTGTTGTTGCTTCCACCGAATTTTGACATAATTGTATCCTCCTGTTTATCTTCTGCGGCCTACATCCTTAGGCTCGGCCTCGGAAATGAACTGAGGCACAGCCTTCTTGACAATTGCCTGTTCGTCCTCGGTAAGGCGGGCGAAGGTCCTTCCGTTGTAATTCCTTCTGGCGAAGTCGTCGCGGAGTTCGTTCACGGCCTTTACGAGTTCGTTCTGCACTGCGATGTATGCCTGGTAACTGGTACCACGGTCATTCTGAAGGGAGATGATGCCTTTGGAGACATAGCACTCTCCGAAACCCTCGATGTCCTGACGCTCCTTTTCGGGGAGATTGGGGTCGTCTGCAGGGTTGGTCAGAAATTCTTTGATCTTGTCTTTGAGCTGGCTGACGTCTATGGGCTCGCTACCGGCAAAAATTCTATCGGCAGAATTGATCTTCACCTGTATGATGTTGCGGCGATTGACCTTCTGATCCTCAACTTTCTGATTCTTGTCCGGCATAGGGGGCAGACGACGGCTCAGACCGGTCTGGCTTCCCATTGTCGTGGTCATCAGGAAGTAGCACAGCAGCAGGAACGCGATATCCGCGGTCGAGCTGGTGTTCATTGCTGGTACTTTCTTTTTGTTGCCCATAATTATTTCTTGCTAGCGATGGACATACGGATTTCGCCTACGATGATTGCCACTATGGCAGCAGCGCCGACGATGTATGTAAGATTGAGAACTGCGTCTGTAAGTTTGAGCGTACCTGCGCTCACGGGGGCGCCTGTGTAACCGAGGGCGGGATCACCCTTGGCAAGGACCCAGGAGATAAGGCACAGCACTGCAACTCCAACCAGAACGATCCCTATCTTGACCAGGCTCTTCGGGTTGTTCATGGCACCTACGACGAGGCCGATGACAATGACGCAGAAGAGCGCCAGGCCGACCATTGCGTAGGTCCAGTAGAGCAGTGTATCCACCGTGCTTCCTCCGAAGTTCTGGGCAAAGCCCCAGACAAGGAGTGCAACACTGAGGACAATCAGCGCCACCATACCCCATTTAAATATCTTGTTGAGTTTCATAATTTGCTGTACGAAGGGTGATTATTTCTTCTTCTCGTTGTACTTGGTGAGGAGGTCGATCAGGCAGATCGAGGAATCCTCCATATCGATGGTGAGACCGTCGATCTTGGCAAGGATGTAGTTGTAGAACACCTGGAGAATCATAGCGACGATCAAACCGCCGACGGTGGTGATAAGGGCCACCTTCATACCGCCTGCAACAACGTTAGGGGAGATGTCACCTGCCGCCTGGATAGCATCGAAAGCGTTGATCATACCGATAACGGTACCGAGGAATCCGAGTGACGGGGCGATTGCGATGAAGAGGGAAATCCAGCTGAGGCCGTTCTCCATCTCGCTCATCTGCACGGAGCCGTAGGAAACGACGGTCTTCTCAACCACGTCGACACCCTGGTCGTAACGGAGCAGACCCTGATAGAAGATGGATGCAACAGGTCCGCGGGTTTCGCGGCAGACATCCTTTGCTGCTTCTACGCCACCCTCTGCAAGAGCCTTCTCCACATTCTCGAGGAGCTTCTTCGTGTTGGACTTGGAGAAAGTGAGATAAAGGATACGCTCGATGGCAAGTGCAAGACCGATGATCAAGCAGATGATGATGAGGGACATGAAGCCTGCACCACCTTCGATGAACTTGGTCTTGAGAGCCTGGTGAAGAGGAATCTCTTCGCCGGTGCCGGAGAGGAGATCGGCTGCTGTCATCTCAGCGGGTGCGGCAACTTCCTGAGCCTCAGGGCTTGCCTGCCCTTCCTGGGCGGATGCGGTGTTTGCAGCGAAGGCCATTACGCCAGCGACTGCGAGAAACATGAAAAACTTTTTCATAAATTGTAGTTGATGTATTAGTTAAAATTAATTTCCTACGAAATCGGTGCAATTTAGCAAAAAAAATTCATTATCCAAGGACTATTTTGAGATTTCGCCCCTCAAGTCTTTTTCCAGATATGCCTTAACATATTCATTATCATTAGACTTGCCCATCAGGAAGAAAAGTTTTCCAAGTGCACTTTCTGTTGTGATGTCACCTCCGGAAAGCACGCCGGCGTTCTTGAGGGCCCGCCCCGTGGCGTACAGGTCCATGTTGACTCTGCCTCTGGGGCACTGGGTTACGTTGAAAAGAATTTTCCCGCGGCTTGCCGATTCCCGCACTATGTCCAGGAACCAGTCGCGCGAGGGCGCGTTGCCGCAGCCGAAAGTTTCCAGTATCACTGCCCTGGTGCCGTCTCCCAGAAGGATGTCTTCCACCACTCTCTCGGTTATGCCGGGGTGGACCTTGAGTATGGAAACGGCGGTGTCCAGGCGCGTACTTATGCCGAATACGCCTCTTGACGCTTCCTGGATGACGTCCCTGTTGTAGCGGATGTCTATCCCCGCCTCCGCCAGGGGCGGGTAGTTGGGGGAACGGAAGGCTTCGAAGCCTTCGGCGTCCACCTTGGTGCAGCGGTTGCCCCGGAGCAGCAGGTCGTTGAAGAAAATGCACACTTCAGGCACCGTAGCCCTTCCGTCGCTCTCGAGTGCTCCGGCTATCTCCACGGAAGAGATGAGATTCTCCTTCCCGTCGGTGCGGGGCCGTCCTATGGGCAGCTGGCTGCCGGTGAAAATGACGGGCTTGTCCAGGTTGTCCAGCATAAAGCTCAGTGCCGAAGCGCTGTAGGCCATGGTGTCGGTGCCGTGCAGCACCACGAAACCGTCGTAACGGCTGTAGTTGTCTTGAATCAGCAGGGCGAGCTTTTCCCACATCGTGGGCTCTATGTCCGATGAGTCGATGAGCGGATCGAAAGTAAAGGAATCTATTTTCAGGGCGAATTTGCGAAGCTCGGGGACTTCTTCCATCAGGCTTCCGAAGTCGAATGGCTTGAGTGTCTGGTCCGCCGGGTCTTCTTTCATTCCTATCGTACCTCCGGTATATATGAGGAGTACGGACGCTTTCTTGTAGGTCATATGGCAAACAGTGTTTCTGCGTTGTGGGTTGTTACAGCCGCCACTTCTTCTATGCCCACACCCTTCAGCTCCGCGAGCTTGGCGGCTATCAGGGGGACGTTGGCGCTCTCGTTGCGGGTGCCCCTGAGCGGGGTGGGGGCAAGGTACGGTGAATCGGTTTCCAGAAGGATGCGTTCCATGGGGATGCGTTTGACGTCTTCTGCGATGTGCGCCTTCTTGAAGGTAAGAACGCCGCCTATTCCTACGTACCACTCGCCGTAACGCTGCATCCTCTGAAAGACTTCCGCGCTTCCGCTGAATGCGTGCAGATTGCCCCTCAGTCCCATTCCCCGGCATTCTTCCATCACGGAGAAGAAATCCTCTGTCGCGTCCCTAAGGTGTATGTTTACGGGGAGATTATTGTCGCGGGCGAGTTCGAACTGTACCTTCAGGGCTTCTTTCTGAAGGTCGGCAGTGTCTGCGCCGTAGTGGTAATCAAGGCCTATCTCACCGATTGCCACAGGATTGCGGCCGAGCCAGGAAATCATCGCGTCTATCTCTTCACGCCAGTCGGGCGTCACATTCCCGGGATAGAGTCCGAGCATGGGAAATACTACGCCGGGATGCCGTTCGGCAAGCGAGTAAGAAGCCTCGCGCTCGGCGGAGCCCGTGTCTGCCTGGAGCATCTTGACTACTCCGGCGGCGACGGCTCTCTGTACGGCGGCATCTTCTTCACCGGTAAAAGCCTGGTCGGAGAGATGCGTATGGGTGTCTATGAATTCCATTATCCGCAAAGATACGCTTTTTTGTTGTCTATGGTGCAACGGCCAAGCAAATCGGTGCTTATGAATCCGTCGCTCTCCAGCAGGTGCACGGCCGCGGCAGTCTCGCCGAACGGCATTTCCAGGGCACGGCTGATTTCTTCTGCGGTGCAACCGCGGTGAGCCTTGACGTACAGGGCAACGAGGCTAAGGCTGGTGCAGGTTTGCTCTCCGGCTGCTCCGTAGCATGCAATGAGCATTTCTTTCAGCTCCTTTTTGCCTTTGCGTACGGCACCTAGCCCGAGCTGGGCCGCGATGCTCTCAGGGTCTCCGAGAGCCTCTGCCAGGTTCTCTTGTATCAGGCGGTTGCATCCGGATGAATGGCTGTCGTCTATGCGCCCGGGGAGACAGAAAAGCTCGCGCCCGTAACTGGCTGCAAGACGTGCCGTCATGGTGCCGCCGCCCTTGGCTTTGGATTCCGTAAGGATGGTAACCCGCGAGCTGCCTGCGATGATGCGGTTGCGGCGCAGGAAGTTGAATGCTACGGGGCTCGTGCCGGGAGGAAAGTCGGTGACGAGGGCGCAGCCGGGCGTGCGCAGCATCTTTTCCGCTATCACCCGGTGCCTC
Source organism: Bacteroidales bacterium (assembly GCA_017454265.1). Taxonomy (GTDB): domain Bacteria; phylum Bacteroidota; class Bacteroidia; order Bacteroidales; family UBA932; genus Cryptobacteroides. The sequence continues at coordinate 6,298 of JAFTDJ010000034.1, forward strand.
TTTGGGTAAATGTCATCGGGACCCACCGGAATAACGGCCACAGTGGGCAGTCCGAACGCCAGAGCCGCCAGGTGGGCGGTGATGTCGACCCCCATGGCGAATCCGCTGATTATCATTGGTTTGGCGGGGGAGCGCGAGATGGTCCCCACGATTTTTTCCGTCCATTCCCGGCCGTAAGGGGAGATGTCGCGGGTGCCTACGACGGAGATGCTGTCGCGGCCGTTGAAGAGTTCTTCCGGAGCCGTGCCGCTGCGGATATACAGGCCTACAGGGGCATCGGGGCAGTCGGCCAGCAGGGGAGGGTAGCCGGGCTCTCCGTGCAGCACGAAGAAGCATCCGCCGGCGCTCAGGGCGTCCCACTCCCGGCGCGACTTTTCCAGCTCACGGTCGTTGATCTGGTCTCTGTACTTGCTGAACGGCCCGAATGCGGCGTCCAGCGCTTCCGGGGTTTGGGAGAATACTGCGGCAGGGGAGCCGAAGTGCCCGATGAGGGCAAGGGCTGCGGCAGGCTCGTATCCGAAGATGCGGTTCAGCGTGATGCCGCAGATGATGTTTTCATAGTTGTTTGTCTGGTTCATAAGTTTTTGGTTTAAGAGAGGTAAGTATCAGCCTCAGATTATCAGCAAGGCGTCTCCGTACGGGCCGAAGCGGTAATCCAGTTCAAGGGCTGTGTCGTAAGCTTTCTTCACCTTGTCGTAACCACCGAAGGCGGCTTCCATCATCAACATGGTGGAACCGGGGCGGTGAAAATTGGACACGAAAGCGTCTGCGATTGAGAATTCGTAGGGAGGGAAGATGAACTTGTTGGTCCAGGTGTCGTTTGCGCGAATCTCGTTGGAGGTGGTGACATAAGTCTCCAGGGCGCGGATGACGGTCACTCCAACTGCACATATCTTGCCGCCGGCGCGCTTGGTGGCGTTGATTTCCCGGGCAGCTTCGTCGCTGATGATCATATGCTCGCTGTCCACGCGGTGCTTGGAAAGATCTTCCACGTCCACGCTGCGGAAATGTCCTATTCCCATATGTACGGTAATGAAAGTCTTCTCTACATCGTTGAGGATCATCCTGTTGAGCAGCTCGCGGGAGAAGTGCAGGCCTGCCGCGGGCGCGGAAACGGCGCCTTCGGCCTTTGCGAAAATGGTCTGGAAGTTCTCGGCGTCTTCGGGAGTCACCTCTTCCTTGACCCACTCGGGCACGGGTGTCTGGCCAAGTGCGAACAAGGATTCCTTGAACTCTTCGTACGGACCGTCGTACAAGAAACGCAGTGTCCTGCCTCTGGAAGTGGTGTTGTCTATTACTTCGGCCACCATGCTCTCGTCTTCTCCGAAGTACAACTTGTTGCCGATGCGGATTTTCCTCGCCGGCTCCACAATCACGTCCCAGAGACGCTGTTCCTTGTTGAGCTCACGCAGCAGGAACACCATGATGTCCGCTCCCGTCTTTTCCTTCTTTCCAAAGAGCTTGGCAGGGAAGACCTTTGTGTCGTTGAATACGAACCGGTCGCCCTTGCCGAAGTAATCGAGTATGTCTTTGAACTGTTTGTGCTCTATGTCTCCGCTGTCTTTATGAAGGACCATAAGCTTGCATTCGTCTCTCCAGCGGGTGGGCTCCTTTGCGATTTTTTCTTCGGGAAGTTCGAAGTTGAATTGGGATAGTTTCATTGTGTGCCGTAGTAAAGATGCTTTATATATACGGACAACTTACCCAAAAAGTTTCACACTTTCGCTTCCCGGAAAACTTCAAGTATGGAAGGATATGTGTTTTTGAGATAGGGGGGAAGGCTCGATTTCGCCACCCAGGCTGCTTTGCTGATGTCTTCTTCCCGCTGGGGGGTAAGGTCGACGGGGTTGGTGTACAGCATATCGTACCACCAGGTATGCTTCAGGTGCCAAATACCGTCGCGCAGGTAACAGTGGTCGGTAATGCAGATGAGAGCGCGGAGTTCAAGTTCGTCCACTCCTGTTTCTTCCTGAACCTCGCGCAGGGCTGTAACGCTTATGTCCTCACCCTTTTCCTGATGCCCCTTTGGAAGGTCCCACAGGCCGCTCCGGTTAATGAGCAGATAGTCTCCGCGCCGGTTCGATACCAGCCCGCCGGCTGCATTTACCTCTCTGAACTCAGCGCACAGTCGCTTGTACATACGCGAAGTATTGTCTGTGGGTATATACACGCGGCTCAAGGATTCAGAGGCCTTGAACATACTCACCAGCGTATGCATATCAAGGCGTTCGCCGAAGTGGAACTCAATTGAGTTCGGATCTGCGAGGGACTGGTCGGAGGGCTCGCAAATAATAATGCAGCGCTTCTCGAAATATATCTTGTGCATAGGATTTTTTGTATCTTTGTCCACAATAATGCAAAATTAATAAAATTAAGCAATAATGGCTGCACATTATGAGAGCAAGCACGGCAGCGTTGCCGTTCCGGCCGAACAGCTGTATATGAGTTTTACGGATTTGAGCGTGTTCACCAAATCGCTTCCGGCCGAATACAGGGATTCAGTTACCGCAGACTACGACAGCCTGCGTGCCACCGTGAAAGGTTTTACCATTGCCGTCAAGGTTGTGGAGCGCAGGCCCTACAGCCTCATACGCCTGGAAGATGACGACGCTCCCTTCCATTTCAGCGTTTCTATACACTTCGACCAGGATGGTGCTTCATCCACCGATTTCTGGCTTGAGGTGGACGCGGACCTCAATCTTATGATGAAAGCTATGCTGGGCGGCAAGATAAAGGAGGCCCTGGACAAAGCAGTGGATACTCTTGTGGAAGTGTCTCACGGACAAGCTCCCCGGTTCCCGTCAGATCTCGGCTGATGGAAGAAGCGTCGGTATCAATACGCCTGAACCCTTTCAAAGGACTGGACGGCCCTGAGGGTACTCCGGTGCCCTGGAGCCCGTACGGACGCATCCTTGAAAGTCGTCCGTCGTTCATTACCGACCCGCTTCTGCACGCCGGCTGTTACTACGTGCAGGATTCTTCCGCTATGTTCGTGGGCCACGTCTTCAGGCGTACGCTTGAGCGTTTCCCCGGTATATCTGCCTTGCGGGTACTGGACCTCTGCGCATCTCCGGGAGGAAAGACTACAGATTTGGCCGCATCTTTGCGGGAACGGTTTCCGGGAGGTTTTACCCTGGTTTCCAACGAAGTCATGAAGGCCCGTACCGGAGCCCTTCTGGACAATGTCGCGCTCTGGGGAGATCCCGATGTAGCCGTGACCAATGCCGATCCCGCCCTGTTCGGACGTGTGCTGCCGGGCTTTTTCGACATAATAGTGGCCGATGTACCCTGCAGCGGCGAGGGGATGTTCCGCAAGGACCCTCGTGCCCGGGAAGAATGGAGCCCCGCACTGGTGGACCTGTGCGCTGCCAGGCAGAAACGTATCCTGGCCGACGTATGGCCCGCCCTGCGCGAAGGTGGCGTATTGATATACTCGACCTGTACATACGAGGATGCAGAGAACGATGAAAACCTGAGATGGGCCGCCGAAGAACTGGGCGGAGAGCTGCTTGCCCCGGAAGAAGGGTTCGGAGACTGGGGCGTAAAGCTCACCGACTGCGGCAACCTGCTCAAGGCGGGTGACGTGCCTGGCGAGGGGCAGTGGGTGGGGGCCCTCGTGAAGACGGCTCCGGCTGCTTCGTCCCGCAAGGCCGGCGTGCAGGACCTGCATCCACTGCGCTGCGGCATACCGCAGGCTGTGCACAAGGGGAAGGACTTGGTTCCGCATCCGGACCAGGCTCTCGGCATATTCTTTGACAAGAATTCCTATCCCTGTGCCGAGGTGGATTTGCAGACGGCCCTGAGGTTCCTTCACAGGGACACAATCATACTGCCCGGAGCGCCGGACGGCTACAATGTTATAACTTACAGGGGACATCCTCTCGGTTTCGTAAAGAACCTGGGGACCCGATGCAACAACCTCCATCCCATTGGACGGAGGATATTGAAAGACGTATGAAGAAATTGACGACAGTTGCGGCGGCTATGCTGTTTTCCGTCGCGATGCTTGCGCAGACAAGCGCAGACGACTTCAAGGCCCGCTATGAGCGCCAGATCCGTATGGCGGGAGCAGACGGCGTGGGAGTGGAAACAATCCTGGACAAATGGGCGGAGATGTTTCCGGACGATACCCGTATGCTTGAAGGCCGCTACAAATACTATTTTGCCAAGTCGGCGGAAAGCGGCGTGGTGACAAGGGACAGCAGGCGTTACCTTGGCAAAGATCCGGTATTCTCTCTTAAAGACAGTACAGGCAAAGACGTTTTCTATTTCGAAGACAATGTTTTCATTGACTCTCTTTTTGCCCGCAGCCAGAGCTCGATAGACAGGGCTATATCCCTGGAGCCTGAGGAACTTGCTTTCAGGATAGACAAGATAACTGCCTTGATGCTGTATGAAAAAGAAAGCCCCGACATGGCTACTGCCGAGTTGCTGAAACTGATATCTTTCCATAAGGATTCCAGGCCTGAGTGGACCTATTATGGAACGGCCGTGGATGAAGATACCTTCAAGCAGACGATTCAGGAGTACTGCTACAGCCTCTTCAAGACAGGGTCCGCCGGATCGTACGAGGCCTTCCGGGCGGTATCTGAGGCAATGCTGAAGCTGTACCCCAAGGATACCGCAATAATGAACAACCTGGGGTCGTACTGGCTGGTGGCCAGGCAAAACAACAAGCAGGCGTTGAAATGGTACAACAAGGTCCTGAAAATCAATCCTAAGGATTACAATGCGGCGAAGAACTGCGTTATACTGGCACGCAAGGACAAGAATACCCGTCTGGAAAAAAAGTACCTCCCGGCTCTTATCGGGGCTACCGAAAATGAGGCGGAGAGGGAGTCTTACCGTGTGAGGCTGAACAATCTATAGCGTTTTACCTGACTCGCACTGTTTCTGCCGGATCTACTTTGGAAATGAACATCGTGGGGATGAGCAGGAGCAGCATAATGGCTGCAAAAGCAACCAGGTCTACTGTAATCACCAGTCCCCAGTCTATGTGTACCGGAACGAAGGATACGAAGTAATTGGCGGGATTGAGCTTTATGAGATGGGTGCGGTATTGCAGCAAACAAAACAGAAGAGCCGCGCCATTGCCTGCCAGCGTGCCGGTCAGCACTATACGGGCGGCTACCATAAGGAAAACGCGTGCTATGGCCCTGTTGCCCATACCCATGCTTTTGAGCATTCCTATTGTTGAAATATGCCGGAAAAGCAGAATCAGCAGTCCTGAGATCATGTTGAATCCGGCGACCACGGTCATAAGAATAAGAATAGTGAGGACGTTGAAGTCTATCAGGTCCAGCCAGTCAAAAATTTGTGCGTAGCGGTCGCGTGTCGTGGATGCGTGCAGTATGTCTTCGTCTTCGCCGTGGGAATTGTAAGACAGCCAGCTCAGTTCGTCCGCCTTGGATTTGAGCATCCAGCCGTCGTTCCATTCCGGGGTGAGAATTATTTCCAGGGCGGAAGCATCGTTTTCGCTCCAGCCGTTAAGTCGCTGCATATCCTTCAGCGGAACCTCTACTATCAGCGCCCCTTCGGAGTCTATGATGCCGTCGTATATTTCGCTCACCTTGAATCTGCGTGCCCTTGCCCTTTCGTCCACGAACCAGGTGGTCATGGCATCACCGCACTCCAGTTTCATTTTTCTTGACAGTTCGCGTGGAATCCGGGCCTGCAGGCTGCAGCTGTCCGGCATAGGTATGCCCTTTACCATCACGCCGCAGATGTCGTCCGCTCCTTTTACTATACCCGGTTTCCATATTACCGGTGTAATGGAACGGATCCCCGACACTCCGCTGATATCCTCGATATAGGAGAGATCGACATCTACCGGTTCCGAAGTGCCGCTCAACTGGATATCCCCGGCGACAGCTGATATTCCGCTGCGTATCTCATTTCTGAAACCTCCGGAAATGGCGAGGGACAGTATCATGACAAAGAATGATACGGCAATGGCTATTGTCGCCAGGCGCCCTTTGAAACGCAGTTTGTCGGCTATGAATCTTTCGGCTTTCACGGGCATATGTGGCGGTAACGTTCGTGATAGTACCGGACGCGGCGGACGAATCCCTTGGTCTCTTCCCCGTTGAACTCCATTTCTTCGAACACTGAGGCGATGTTCTCCCATCTGGAAGAATCTACGCCCTTGATCTTTGCAAGGGCAATGCCCTCACGTATCCGTGTAGAACCGGCATTGTAGGCGGCGAGGGTGAAGTTCGTGAGCTCGACGCTGTCTGCTGCATGTTTGGAGAATTTTTGTTTGATTCTCATCAGCAGCTTCACCCCGGAACGTATGTTCTCTTCCGGGTCGAGAGGGTTGGAGCAGTCGTAGCTGCGTATCGTGTGCGGAACCAGCTGCATCAGGCCTGAGGCGCCCATGGGCGAATGTGCCTCTATCTTGAATTTGGATTCCTGATACACCAGAGCTGCGAGTAACTTCCAGTCCCATCCGAGCGTGTCGGCATAGACTCGAAACAGGGAATCATAGGGGGAAATGAAGTCTGCACTCAACTTTTTGCCCGGATCGTAGATATCCATAAACGACTGGCGGAATTTGGGAAATGAAGGATGCAGTCTCAATTGCTTCATCCACTTCCAGGCGAAGTGTGCATGGTGTTCTTCGGAGGCCGGGAATATCCAGACTCCGCAGCTGTCTATGCTGTGCCAGGTAAGCAGGCTGTCTCCGCCGAACGAAACTGCGGAAGGCAGTACCACCAGGTCTATTGAACCGTTTTTAAGGGAATCCAGGATACGTTCCCTGCTGCCGGCCAGCCGTATCTCGGAATCACGGCCCTCGGATTTAGCCAGTTTCTGCACCAGGGCATAATTATACCCGCAGAGCAGGCTGGAAGTGTTCTGGGTGCCGGAACTGATTATTGCGCAACGCAGGGGGGTGCCGTCGTGCAGAGGCTCGTGCCTGCACGAAAACAGTGCAAGCAAGGCCAAGCCGGCGGCAGCATATTTAAGGAATTTCCCCATGTATCAGTGCGAATGGCTCTCGTGCTTCTCGGTGCCGATGTAGAAAGGCCAGAAGATGCCGAGTTTGAGGCCGCTGGTGCCGTCGGTCGTATTAATGTAATGGTCTGCGGTGAAGTAGTCCTTCTTCCGCATAGGCCATCCCCGGCCGAAGTTCTGGTATTTCAGGAATATGCAGCACCGTTTCCATTGTACGTTCACGAAAATGTCGAAATACGGACCGTTCTGGTACAGGTTTACATTCTGGTTGTGGAATACCCCAAGCGCCGGATTCCAGGCGGGGGTGTACCAGCTCGTGTTCCAGAATGCGTTCACGCCCACCTGCATTTCCATGATTGTGCGCGTCTTGGTCTCGTCCCGTTGAACTACGAACTGGGCGTACCAGCGGAGGTTCAGTGCCGCCGCCGGCAGGGGAACGATATCCTGTGCCGATGAGTACTGAAGCAGAAGCCGGTTGTCAAAGTGCATCGGGCCCAGTACGAAATCTTTCCGGACAGATGCGGACAGTATGCTCATAGGCGTAGTGTTCTGCCGTACGATTCCAAGGGTGTCGTAGTAGATGTTGTTCGCAAGGAGGGCGTAGCCGACTTGTGCGTCGAAACGCCAGCGGGGGATGGATATGCGTCCCTGGATCTTTGTGGTTGATATCTTCGAGAACTCGTTGTCCCAGCTGAAGTGGTTGGTGTTGAGCGTCCTCTGGTAGAAATCGGGGGTGAGAAGTTTCGTTTCGAAGTGGGCGCCTATGGTAACCGGGCTCTTCCTTGCCCTGCGGAAGGGGTAGAAGTTGAAAGATGCGTTCGCTTCTATCTCGGTGTCGCCTGCCGTATATCCGGCAAAGTTGAATTTGGCTTTGGCGTTCCACGCGATGTACCTCCGGAACTGGCCTTCGGCACCGGCATACGCGTAAATGGAATTCTCTATATGTTTGGTCCCTCGAACTGCAGAGCTGTCGAAGTAATGCCTCAGGTGGTCTCCCAAACCCACGTCAAGCTTTGATACTATGCCTTCGGAGCCCCATGGCTGCAGGCGCAGGAACAGCTTGTTGTCCAGTTTCATTGTGCCCAGGGAATCGGCGCTGGCATTACCGAAATTGAAGACATTGTTGTAGAAGGCCCTTCCCTTCGTATCCGTAATGTTATCTTCGTAGTTGCGGGTATAGGTGGACCATTCGGTGCTGTGGCCTATGAATGCAGTGGTAATGTTGCGGTTGATGGTGTCGGGCTCGGCCGAAAGGGTATCCCGTACGGCGCTGGTATCTTTGCGGGCCTTGATTTTCTCTATGAAATCGAAGGGAATGCGGTATTGCTGATTGAGGTACCAGGTGTTCTTGGTGATTTTGGAGTGGCCGTTGCTCAAACTTACCGGAATTTCACGGGGCTCGACTGTCGTATCCCTTATCCAGGTGTTGTCCGTGACGCCTCCGTTCTCCATATGGTCCACCATATTGTAGATGTAGCCTACGTGCCCCATATACTTCTTGCCGAGATAATTGAGGCGCGTGGAGAAGGTTTTGTTTATTGTGGTCTCATTCTCCAGGATGCCTCCGCCGCCGAAACGGTCGTAGGAAATGGTGAGATTGAGGGCCGGCAGAATATTCTGTGTGGTGAGGATGTGAAGGTTGTCGGACTCCTTTGCATCACCTGCCAGAAGGGTTCCGAAGTAAGCCAGCTCGGTGTGCGGGGTCTTGGTGTTGTAGTTGGGTATGGTCCTGGGAGAGAAGGACCAGGATTCCTGGGCGTTGTAGAACTCTATCCTCTCGTCACTTTCGCGGTTAAAGTAGTTGTAGTACTGCAAAGGCGATCCGGGGACCCCCAGCCAGGTGGCGTTCACGTCCTTTCGGAAGAAGGGATAATCGTAGTAATGGTAGTTGTATGTCGTGTCCGGTATGCTCACGTCCAGGCGGTGGAAGTCCTGATCAACCGTCCATTGCACTATGCGTTTGTAATGCATGGTGTCGTGCAGCGCGAAAGTCTCCAGTATGCGGGGCGTATATTCTATCACGGAATCCCTTTCCTCCTTGGCCTTCTCCTTCACTCGGCGAATGGAATCTGCCTCGGCGAGCTTGCGGGGCAATGCCTGCTCCCTGTCGTAGGCCCTGCGTTCCTTGGGGCTCAACGAGTTGTACCAGGCAAGGAATGCAGCTTTGGCAACTGCCGTGGAATCGGCCACGTAAATGGAGTCTATCATGCGCCAGTCGAGGGAGTCCTGAATGGCTCGGGCAAGGTTGTGCATCGCAGAATCGGGCAGGCTCCAGAAGCGCAGCGAGTCAACCGTCCCCTTAAGTGAATCGGAGCTCTGCTTCAGCGAATCCCGAACTATTACGTGGGTGAGGGAGTCTATGAGCGCTACGTAATATTTGTAGCGGAACGGGTCTGTGAACTTGAGTGAATCCGGTACTTTTATGGTGTCGCGGGCGGTAAGCTTAGGCAATGTGTCCAGAGGTGCGGAAGCGGTGTCCTCGGCCTCGGTGAGGAGACTGTCGGCGATAGATACCGATCCCAGGTTTCCTTTCCGGTGAAGTTTGTAAGCATCTTTTTCATAAATCACGGTGTCGGCAAATTCGGAAGGGTCGGGAATAAGCCGGTAAGAGACATCCGGCCGGCCTATACCGAAGGCTCCGGCGACGGCCATGCAGACCACCGCGCCCGGGAACCATATCCGTGACAGTACGTTCATTCCTTGCTTTCTATGAGCGCTTTCAGCTGTTTGTCATTACGTATCGCTTCGCCTCCCAGCTGGATGAGTGAGTCAAGTTCGGTACGGGGAAGCTCCGAGACGAGCAGGGACAGTGCCTGCCTGCCGAGTGCGTTATCGGTGTTGGCAAGATAGGTTTCGCGGCTGAACCGGATGATTTTCTGCATCTGGATACGGTATAGTGAGTCTGCGGCCTGTCTTTCGGCCTCTATCTGCACTTCAGGGTCCATTCCCGGTTCCTGTTCGCCAAGATCCGCCCTGGGGTCGTAATAAAGGCTCAGGAGCTCTTCCCGGAACTTGGCTATCTCATCCGTAAGCGGACTGCCGGTAACCGTGGGCGGGTAGTCGAGGTCTATGCCTATGGTTTCGGAATCGGGCACAAAAACCACTGTAAAACTGTCGTCCCACTTGTCTTTCCCAGGAAATTTCAGCGAAACGGTGAGCTGCTTTGCGGGATCTATGGTTCCCACGAAACTGAAGGCTCCGTTTTTGACTTTTGCCGAATCTACGGTGCCTTCGGGCCCGGAAAGATACACCATGCTTCCCGGCTGTTCCGCTACCGGGTCGGAAATGCTCCCGTGCACGGTGAAGCGTTCCACCTTCGGGCCACAGGCTTGTAAGGCAAGTATCAGCAGTGTGCTAGTGAAGAATCTGCTTTTCATCTGTTTCAAAAATGGAAGGGACGGCGTCTATATTGCCCTCCGCCTGCTCAAGATGCACTTTCCTGAAAGAGAGGGCGACCAGGATCGTGAGCAAAAAACAGGCCGAAGCTGTCACCGTATACTGGGCCGCAGGCATGAAGTCCATCCAGCTGTCCATTTCCTTGAGGGCGTCTATGTGCCCGCAGACAAGGGCGAAAGTATTGTTGGTGAAGTGCATCAGCATAGTAAGCTTGATTGAGCCCGTACGGTAATATACATAGCCGAGAAGGCACCCTATGATGAATGCAGGTATGGCCTGCCAGGGATTGAAGTGGATGAGGGCAAAGAAAACCGCGGAAATTACAATCGCCCAGGCCGGTTTTATCCTTGCTCCTGTCAGCAGACCGCGAAGTATCATTCCGCGGCACAGCCATTCTTCGAATAGCGGAGCGAATATGCTGACCGTAATGAAGTTCAGCCAGAAATTGCCAGATGTCAGTCCTTCGAGTGCACTTTTCAGCATGGGCGGCATTTCGGGCAGGAGGGAGACCAGCCCGTCGGACCAGAAACCGGTTGCAAGGGTGCCCGCCGCAGCCAGTATTGCGCACATGACGGCTCCAACCGGCGCGAAGTGGTTGTTGTCCAATTTCCTGCCGTTCTTGTTCATGGAGTTGGCGTTGCTCCTCATACTGGCATAAATCATCGGAGGAATGAACATTACCGGGTAGCTGATGAGGTTGCTGTACCCTGTAACGAAGTCCTGCCCGAATGCAAGTCCGAGGAGCATCACCAGCAAGCTGCCCATCAGGGCGCCCACAAGCAACAACGCCAGGAGGGCGAACATGCCGCCTACCCCCGGGATGTAGTAGCTGAATTTGTCGAAAAACTTATAATTTCCGCGTTTTTTCATTTGTAAAGGGGTGAAGGATAAATGCCGTCGGCTACCAGCGATGCGAACTTGGCGACTACGCCGGGACGGTCTTCCTTGAAGGTTACTCCGAACCAGCGCGAGGGCGTGGAGAGTACGTCGCAGGCTCCGGTGCCCGAATGAATCATCTGATCCACGGCATAAGGGATATAGTATTCTTTCTTTAGTTCGTTTGCGTTTTCGTCGAGGAAATCTTCGAAAATCTTTGCGCTTTTGGCGAAGTAGTCGGGCGTGAAGCACCACATGTTCATGGAGCAAAGGTCCTGTGCGTTAAGTTCTACGTGCTCTCCGGAAACGGAATTGTCGCCGCGGAGAACTCCGTCTTCTTCTATGCGTACGTTGTGATGCTCGACTACGGTGGTGAGGTGGCCCTGCGCGTCGTAGTGGCAGATTCCGCGGGACACGCCTCCGGACTCGCTCAGGGTATTGTCGATCCTGAAACCTACGATGGCATATACGCCCTCGCTGTTTTCGTGGGCGCGGCACCAGTCGCCGGCAATGCGGAAAGAGTCGCGTCCGTAGTAGTCGTCTCCGTTGATGACTACAAAGGGCTCCTTAACCGTGTCTTTGGCCATAAGTACGGCGTGGGCTGTACCCCAGGGCTTCTGGCGCTCCGGGTTGAGGGTGAAGCGTGCGGGAATCTTGTCGAGCTCCTGGGTGACGAACTGGAATTGCAGCGGCTCCCCGTCCATGCATTTTACGTTGCTGTACTTGTTCTTTACAGTCTCCTTGAATTGCTCCAGGAAGTATTCGCGTACGATATATACCACTTTGCCGAATCCGGCGCGGACCGCATCGTAAATGGAATAGTCTATGATGGTTTCGCCCGAAGGGCCGAGGCCGTCCATTTGCTTGAGGCCTCCGTATCGGCTGCCCATGCCGGCAGCAAGTACCAAAAGAGTAGGTTTCATAAAAAAAAGTCTTATTAATCCGCAAATTTAACTATTTTTGTGATTATGGGAAAATTTAAGGATATCTGGAACCGTGAGAAGGATGGCAACAGGGTGGAACAACGTTCCTTCCTGCGCTTCGCAATAGTAATTACCACCATTTTCCTGCTCTTCCTTTTTGTAAAAAAAGACAACGTGGTGCGCTGGATTCAGGCCGGATTTACGCTGAACCGGCAGGAGAGGAGGATAGAGGAACTTAAGCAGGACAACGAAAGACTGGATGAGCAGATTCGTTTGCTGTCCACGTCGCGCGATACCCTTGAAAAATTTGCCCGGGAGGAGTTTGGTTTTGCCGAGCCGGGAGACGACGTTTATATTGAGGAATAGAATGCTTGTAGTTATTGAAGGCCTTGACGGGGCAGGCAAGTCCACGCAGGTCCGCCTGATGAAAGATTATCTTGCACAAGTGTGCGGGAGGCTGGAATACATTCATTTTCCGCGATACGACGCTCCGGTGTACGGAGGCCTTATAGGGAAGTTTCTCCGCGGCGGCTTTGGCCAGATGGACAGGGTGCATCCCCAGCTGGTCGCTCTCCTTTTTGCGGAAGACCGTCACGGGGCCGCGCCGGGAATCAAACGGGCCCTCAGCGAGGGCGGTACGGTATTGCTGGACAGGTATGTTTATTCCAATATTGCGTACCAGTGCGCCAAAACGGGCAGCCCGGAAGAAGCCGAAGACCTGCGCGAGTGGATACTTAATACCGAGTACGGGCAGTTCGACCTTCCCCGTCCCGACTTGAATATATTCCTGGACGTGCCTATAGGCTTTGTGGAGCAGAGCCTCTCAAGGCAACGCGGCGGCGGCGACAGGAACTACCTGCACGGTGCCCAGGATATACATGAGGCCGATATTGAGTTCCAGAAACGGGTAAGGTCCATGTATTTGCGCCAGGCTTCCCTCGATCCTTCCTTCGTGGTGGTGGACTGTGCAGACGATCGGGGTGCAATGCTTCCTCCGGAACAGATTTTTGCCAAACTGAGGAGAGTGTATGAAGAGCATTAAGCGTATTGTTGCCGTCGTACTCGGGCTGGTGTTCTTCGTCGCCGGCATGCTGAAGCTGATGGACCCCGTGGGCGCCGGTCTTGTGGTAGGGGAGTATTATAATTTCTTGAGAATCGGCTTCCTTGCCCCTACCGCAGATTTTGCCGGGATGTTTTTCGCCCTTCTGGAAACTTTCCTGGGAGTGGCTATGATTTGCGGGGTGTTTCCTGTGGCAACGGCCGTGGCATCAGGTGTACTTCTGCTGGTATTCACCGTACTCACGCTGACCATGTGGATATTCAATCCTCCTATGGACTGCGGTTGCTTCGGAGAGGCAGTGCATCTTACCCACGGCCAGTCGTTTCTTAAGAACGTGGTGCTTCTGGCCCTCTGGGCTTTTGCCTTCGTTCCCGTGACGTCGCTTCGCAGGCCCAGGAAAGTGAAATTCGTCTCTTTCGGAGTGGCCATGATTTCTGTGGTGCTCTTTGCCATCTGGTCGGCCGTGAGCATTCCACCCATGGATTTTACCCCCTTTGCTCCCGGGGTTACTTTGATGCAGGCAGAAACGAATCCGGAGAAGGATTCGCCGCTGCTTTCGATATCTACCCCGGACGGGGACTATTGCGACGAACTTCTGGCTTCCGGAGATATTCTGCTTATCAGTGTTTACAATCCCGACGACCTTTCCGAAGCCGCCGTTGAAAGAATTGAATCCTGCGAAGCCGCCGCCATTGAGGCGGGCGTGTCTGCTGTACGCATCGCTTCGGGCGTGTTTCCCGGCGGTGCCGGCTACTACAATTCTGACCGGCGTTCATTGCTTACAGTCAACCGTTCCAACGGTGGGGCAACCTTGCTTCGGGACGGAATGATCGTTGCCAAATGGCCTGTCCGCTCGCTTCCGGACGCCCGGAAGCTGCGCGACCTTGCCGAGGAATCTCCCGCAGAGGCCATGGTAAAAGAAAATACCCCGAAGCGGCTCAGGCTCCAGGGCTTTCTCCTTTATGTGACGGCAGTCATGGTGCTGCTATAAGAATCTGAACTCAAAGGGCAGAAGTGCCACAATGCGTGGTGTGGTGAGTTCTTTGGCAAGGCGTACCGTGTAGTCGGGCTTTTTGCCGCTGAGGGCTGTGGTCATCTGTTCCATAAAGCTAAGGGGAGCGGGATAACCCTTTACGTTCCAATTGTTTATATTGGGGTCCCCGGCGAGTTCCGCGGCGTATTCGATAGCGTCTGCAAGGGTGCCGGCTTCATCGGCAAGCTTGATGCCAAGAGCGTCGTCGCCGGTCCATACGCGGCCCTGTCCGATGGCATCGACTTCTTCCTTGGGAATATCGCGGGCCTCGGATACTAGGGTGGTGAAGCGGTCGTAGATATCCTCTATCGAGCGCTGCATGTAGTTGTACTCCGACTGGTCGAAGGGACGGGTAAGTGAGAACATGTCGCCGTGTTTGTTGGAAGATACGGTCTCCACGCCTACGTGCAGCACTTCAGATGCCGTTTTGCTGAGGTCCGGCACCATCCCGAATACACCGATGGAACCGGTGATGGTGAGGGGGTTGGTAATAATTTTTTCGCAGTTTGTGGAGATCCAGTATCCGCCGGAGGCAGCATATGCGCCATAGGATGCTACGAGCGGCTTTTCTGCTTTGAGAAGGTCCAGCTCGTGCTTGATTTTCTCCGATGCAAGCACGCTGCCGCCGGGAGAGCTCACGCGCAGGACTACCGCCTTGACGGTTTTGTCGTTGCGGACTCCTTCTATTATGGATGCGAAGCGGTCGCCCGCAACCTCCGTCTCGGCGCTGCCGTCGACAATCTGTCCGTCGGCGTAGATCACCGCAATCTTGTTGGAAGCCTTTGAAGGGAGTACCTTCGAGTGCACGTAATCGGCGAAGTCTATCATCTTCACCTGGCTGAATTTATCTGCAACGGCCAGAACTGCCAGCTGGTCTTCGAGGGCTTCGCGGTCAAGCAGTGCATCTGCCAGTCCGCAATCGACAAAGTCCTGGGGCAGGCAGAGCTTGAGATTGTCTATTGCGTCGTTGAGCTGGGCGGTGGTGATATTCCTGCCGGCCGCAATTTTCTCGGACATAGTATTCCACATTGAATTCACCAGCTGCTGGTTCTGCTCGCGGTTCTCGGGGCTGGATGACCCGCGGGTGTACATTTCTCCGGCAGACTTGTACTTGCCGTGGCGGATGAGCTGCACGTTCACGCCGAACTTCTTGAGCAGGTCACCGAGGAAAATCATCTGCGAGCTGATACCGTTCATCGTATAAGTAGCTCCGGGATGAGGGGTCATATATATCTTGTCCGCCACGGAAGCGAGGTAATAACTGCCGGTACCCGGATTCTCGGTGTACGCTATGACGGGGTTGCCGGACTTTTCCCTGTATGCAGCGAGCGCGCTGCGAAGCTCGTCGGTGAGCACTATCCCGGTTGTGGATCCGTCGGTCTTGAGGTATATGAATTTGATTCCCGGGTCTTCGGCGGCTTTGCTGATGGCCTGGGTGGCGTCCCATATGCCTATGTTTTCCAAAGTCTCACCACCTGCCTGGAGGGCGGCCACAGGGTCGGCTTCCTGGCTCTGCTCCGTGATGACGATTTTGGACATATCCACGCGGAGCACGCCCTCTGAAGGGACTGAGGGTGTGCTGGGAGTGGCGAGACCGGATATAACGGCCACCACGAGTACGTCCAGAAGCAGTATGCCGCATATTACTGCCAGGACCATTTTCAGAAATTTCTTCATAATTGACACGATTTATCACACAAAATTGTGCAAAAGTACGTAAATTTGTGCAATTATGATACAAAAGCCATCTATACCAAAGGGGACGCGGGACTTCGGCCAGAAAGAAATGGCCGCACGCAACTATATTTTCGATACTGTACGTTCCGTATTCAAGTCTTACGGTTATCTGCAGATAGAAACTCCTGCGATGGAGAACCTGGGTACGCTGCTGGGAAAATACGGGGAAGAGGGGGATAAACTGCTGTATCGCATCCTGAATTCCGGTGATGCGTTTTCAGGGGTGGATTATGACAAGCCCCTGGTTTCCCAGGTGTGCGAGAAGGGTCTTCGCTACGATCTCACGGTGCCTTTTGCACGCTACGTAGTGCAGCATCAGGGAGAGATATCCTTCCCCTTCAAGCGTTTTCAGATTCAGCCCGTGTGGCGCGCCGACAGGCCTCAGAAGGGGCGTTACCGCGAATTCTATCAATGTGATGTAGATGCCATAGGCTCGCGTTCGCAGCTGTGCGAGCTGGAGCTCGTACAGATTGTGGAAAGGGTGTTCGATTTGCTCGGCATCCGCGTCTGCATGCATATAAACAACCGCAAGCTTCTTACCGGGCTCTCGGAAATATGCGGGTTCCCGGACAAGGTGGTGGACATCACAGTCGCCATAGACAAACTGGACAAAATAGGCCTTGAGGCCGTCGAGGCGGAACTGCTGGAGCGTGGCTTAAGCGCCGAAGCGGTAAATGTGCTCCGTCCGGTGCTGCTGCTTTCCGGTACAATGGAAGAAAAGCTTGTGGCTATGCGCAGCCTGATGTCGGAGTCTGAAAGCGGGAGCCGCGGCCTTGACGAGCTGGACGAGCTGTTTTCCCTCATCCGGGAC
This sequence comes from Bacteroidales bacterium, assembly GCA_017454265.1. Taxonomy (GTDB): domain Bacteria; phylum Bacteroidota; class Bacteroidia; order Bacteroidales; family UBA932; genus Cryptobacteroides. The sequence continues at coordinate 23,088 of JAFTDJ010000034.1, forward strand.
GCCGGAATCCGTATGCCCTGCGAACTGGACCTGTCGCTCGCCCGCGGCCTCAACTATTACACCGGTGCGATTTTCGAGGTGAAGGCTCTCGACTGGCAGATAGGCTCCATCTGCGGCGGCGGCCGGTACGACAATCTCACAGGCATTTTCGGCCTTCCCGATATGTCCGGAGTTGGCGTGTCGTTCGGTGCGGACCGTATTTACGACGTACTCACCGGATTGGAGAAGTTCCCCGCCTCCCTGACGAGCGGCGCAGACATGCTGTTTGCCAATATGGGCCGCAACGAGCTCGCCTACCTGCTGCCTGTCGCATCTGAGTTGAGAAAGGCGGGCGTGAGCGTGGAGATATATCCCGACGCCGTAAAACTTAAGAAACAGTTCGATTACTGCGACCGCAAAGGCATACGCTTCCTGAGTATATGCGGCGATAACGAAGCCGCCGCGGGCCAGGTGCAGATAAAGAACCTGTCCAGCGGGGAGCAGCGCGTCTTTGCCGCTTCCGACGTGCCCGGGATGCTGGCTTTCCTGCGGGTGTGCTTGTAAACCTGCACGCCGTTTTCCGTGCTCATGCTCCAGTCTGCCGGTGAGAAGTAGGTGAGCTCCTGCTTGCCTGTGCCTGCGGAAACAGAGTACTCCCGGCTCCAGTCGCCCTCCCATACCGTCAGCTTCTGGGGCGTGCTGCCGGCGGTCCAGCTGATGGTGTATGCCGGAGGAATGTCGGCTGTGCCGGGGCCGCCTCCCTGATAGTCCAGTATCTTTGTGGTTTCGTAGTCCGTATCTGTGTACTCCACCTCTTCCATGTACTTCTGTACGTATTCATTTGTTGCCAGGAAGGCGGTGGCGTCGGGCTCGTTTGCACGTAGCAGGCGGCTGGAAATGGCTTTGGAGAGCGTCCATCGGGCATCGTCCGCTTCTATGTTCCAATACATTGCACCTTTGAGCCCTTTGGATTTTACATAATCGGCCTTGAGGCCCACGGACGTTTCGTCGTCGTAGCTCAGTACCATAGTCCCGGAGGAGTTGACCAGGTAAGGCACCATGGCTTCGGAGTCCCAGCTTCTGGTGTATCCGCTGAAGTTGATTTCGTTGTAATCGACCTGATCCTTGCTGAAGTTGCCGGCTTCCCATCCGCCTACAGAAAGCATCACTTTGAGGCCTGGACTGCTGTTCTTGAGTGCGGCTATCTTTGCCAGCCGGCTTTCGTTTTTGAGGTCGAGTGTCTCGAAATCGTTTTCGATGTGTGCGAACGAGTAGTTGATATGGGTGAGCAGGGAAGTATCCGGTATGGTGGTATCCCAGTAAGTTGCATAGCCCACGATGATAAAATCTCCGTCGGGAGACGGCACCGGATTGTCCGGGTTGTCAGGGCTGTCAGGGTTCTCGGGGGTAACAGGGTTGTCAGGGCCGGGTGGCGGGGGAGTCACGTGACCGTCCGGCTTTTTGCAGGCACAAAGCAGCACGGCTGCAATCAAAAGGGGTATATGGCGGATTTTCATGAAAACAATTATAATTATTTGCAAAGTACGCTGCAGCGCAATTCGCGTATAGTTTTTCTCGTTTTGCGAAAAGCAAATAATTTTGGTAATTTAAAAACTATTCCTTACCTTTGCAATCCACATCGCGGGGTAGAGCAGTTGGTAGCTCGTCGGGCTCATAACCCGGAGGTCGCAGGTTCGAGTCCTGCCCCCGCTACAACCAAGGACAAATCGAAGGATTTGTCCTTTTTTGCGCATTCCCTTTTTTGTAACCACTTGAAAATAAGCGAAATACTCGAAGTGCTTCATTTTCGGTGGTGGTTCGATAATTGTCTGACTCGCGGTCCCAATGTAGTCCGTCCGGAAAGACTAAATCCTGGATATTTTGCTTGGTTTCATAAGTACCCTCCTTCCAGTAATCGGCTAATTGACAAGAGATTAGGATGGCATTACGGGTATCAATCACCTGGTTCGAGGATTGTTTTTCCAGCGTTGTAATTTCTGCCCCAATTTCATCGATCTGTTCATCCAGGTTTTTCCGGGTAACTGTGTACACATCTTCAGGGATGAGTCCCAGGCCGAATTTGGTCATCACCTCCTTCTTTTGTATATCATAGACCGTCCGTTTGCTTCGCAGAGCCTTCTGGTTCTCCTCTGCTTCGGCAAAGTAGTCTTTAAGCTTGGCGTCCAGCATATCAGCAAGGATTTCCATACATTCCTGTGGCATCCGGTACCGAGACAGTAGCTCATAGTAACGCTGGTGCATGGTCTTGGCGCTCTTGTTGCACCGGCATCCCACTGTATTACATTTGTAGTACCACAAATGCTTCTTTCTTACTTCATATCATGTAGCATCCACATACGGAACACCTTACGTGCCGTTTTAAAGGCGTTTGGGGCGTTTCATCGGCATGACTGTAGCCCGAATGGGTTACGATGCCATTGGCACGGTTGAACGTCTCCTCATCAATAATGGCGGGATGGTTTCCTTGCACAATGCGGTCACCTAGCAGATGATGCCGGATCTTGCCGCAATAGAAGGGGTTGTGGAGAATCTGGGAGATGCGCTGCTTGCATACGTTCCATCCGTCCATACGGAGACGGCGGCAGATTTCCGTGTCGGGCAACAATTCATCGGCCTTCATACGAAAGGCTTTGGCAATGAGCTTTCCTTTTTCATCTATGATGAGCTGATGTTTTTTGGTGCTTTCCCTGTCAATCTGATATCCTAACGGCGGTGCGGAATACCAGTCGCCGTTTTCCAGGCAGGCAATCATTCCTGCCGTGCACTTGTCTTTCCGGAGGTTGTTCTCAAACTGGCTGAAAAGGAAAATGATGTTTTCCATAAAGGCCCCCGCCGCGTTGTTGTTGTCGATGGGCTGAGTGACGGATATAATATTGATCCCCTTGGACTTGAGATACTCCTTTGTCACCATTGCTTCAGGACCTGTACGGGAGAAACGGTCCAGGGAATACACCAGGATGGTATTCACACGCTTATGGAGGGAGACATAGGCTATCATTTCCCGGAAGAGTTTTCCTTCCGTTTTGGCGCTCTCGTTGGTGTTACCTTTGATGCAGTCTATCTCGATTCCATTTCGTTCGGCATAATCCCGGCAAGCCTTCTCCTGTGTCTCCAGACTCTGGTTATTGTCGGCCTGCTCCTTGGTGCTCACGCGGGTCCAGATGACCGCAATCTTCTTGTCCTGCGGACTGGTTCTATCCATCACGGGCTTTTCGCCAATTCTTTTTCGCCTGCTCATACTCAGCGTGTTTTTGAAGATAATCTTTAACAAGTACAGTAGACAGCCTGTCTAGAAAGTCCAGAACCAGGGTGCGCAGACGCTCATCACTGAAACCAGCTTTGAGGAGTTTCTCGGAATATGTTCTGTACTCCTTGGCCGTCATACAAATGTACTATTTTCCCTTTCAAAAACAAAAGAATTTTTCTAACTTTGTCAGGTATCTTTTGACAGTAACTTACTCTGACTGACGCCGCAAAGGAAATGGAAACGTGTCTGATAAGCAAATTTAAAAAAGAAAAGTGATGGAAAACCAAGCAAATAATGCAGCAGTAAAAACTGCCGCAGAAGCCTCGGAGGCTCGGATATCGAGGACCAGGATGCCCTTTTCTCCCGGAACGAAGAAAGGGAACCGCCTTCGTCCTGTTTTTAACTACTTGATGGACGAAAACGTCTCCCTCTCGGAACTTGGCCGCCGCATTGGAATCTCCCGGCAGAGTATGAGTACGCGCTTTGCTGTGGATGACTGCAAAGTCTCCGACATGGAAAAGATGGCCGAGGCCCTCGGCTATGAGTTCATCTGGTCTTTTCGGAAGAAAGAGCAGGAGTAACTCCCGCCCCGAAGAAGAAGAGAAAGAACAGCCGAAACCGGAGGTCCGGACATCCCCTTCCCCGAAGAAGATGAGAAGAAAAAAGGAGTCGAAGGCCGGTCACTCATCGGTCTGGCTGTCCAGAGATGCCCAGCGGAAGGCCAAGTTGCTAACCCTATGGATGGATGCCGAAGGTATGGAACGTCCCGGCTCCATCGGCGATTTGCTTGAGGAAGCCCTGGATGTCTTGATAGTTACTAAGTACCCAAAGGCAAAGAAATATGTCGAGATGAAGTAGCATTTGCATTTATTCGTATTTTGATTTATATTTGCGGTAAATATTACCACAATGGCGACAAAAATAAAGAAAATACTCGATTTGGTTCCAAGGGATTCCCTGCTGTTTTCATCCTGGATGGCCAGTCAGGGATTGGACCGGAAAGAGCAGACTCTATACGTCCGCAGCGGCTGGCTGGAGCGTATGGCACAGGGAGTATACAAGATAGCTGGCAGTACGCCAACACTCTATGGCGCCGTCGCTTCATATAACCATCAGTTGAGCAAGAGTTGCCATGTCGGAGCCTCATCGGCACTGGATCTGCGCGGCTTTTCCCACTTTGTTTCCATGGGAAAGCCCCAGGCTTACCTGTTCACGGCCAAAGAATCCCGCCTGCCCGGATGGCTTCCTAAAAGCGAATGGGATATGACTGTGAAGTACTTTACATCCTCCGTCTTTGGCGCCGAAACGGGGCTGGAACTATATAACTACAACGGAGCGCAGCTGCTCATATCCTCACCGGAGCGGGCTTTTATGGAGTGTCTGCTCTTATCCCCCGAACAGTTTCCCCTTATGGACAGTTACTATGTAATGGAGATGTTGACAACGCTCCGTCCGTCACTTGTTCAACAGCTTTTGGAAGAGTGCTCTTCCGTCAAGGTCAAGCGCCTGTTCCTGTATATGTATATGGCAGAAAAAGCCGGGCACAGCTGGTTTAGAGCACTGGACCTTTCAAAGATTAACCTTGGCAGCGGTGTCAGGAATATCTCCGCCACCGGACGGTTCATAAGTAAATATCAGATGATAATACCTTCAGACTTGGCAGACTATGAATAGAGAATATGCAGAGAAAGTGGAGGTCCTCCTGAGGCTCCTTCCTATCGTGATGGAAGAAAAGGTTTTTGCCGTCCATGGCGGATCGGCTATTAACCTCTTTGTCAGGAACTTGCCTCGTTATTCGGTTGACATTGACCTGACTTACATACCATTGGAAGGCCGGGAAGAAAGCCTGGAACATATCAACGCTCATCTGATGGGCATTGCGAACAAGGCGCAACGTGCTTTCCCCGGGATGCATATTGTCCCTAAGCTCAACACGAGCAAACTCCTGTGCGAATATCAGCGCAAGCAGATCAAGGTGGAAGTGAACCAGACCAAGCGCGGAATTGTTGGCAGCGATCTGCTGACTGTACCTCTGTGCAAGAAAGCGCAGGAGGAATTCGGACTGTATTGCGAAGCCGATATTGTGCCGATGACACTGCTTTATGGCGGAAAGATTGCTGCCGCGCTTTCCAGACAGCATCCGCGAGACCTTTTCGATGTCAAGTACATGGAGTACCCGTTTGAAAAGACCCGGGAGGGCTTGCTATTCTGTCTGCTTGGCAGCGACCGGCCCTTGCACGAGTCGTTTGCCCCCAACATTATA
>JAFTDJ010000035.1 GCA_017454265.1 Bacteroidales bacterium
ACCGGAGAAGCCCCCGAAAGCAATGGAAGGAAGCGCTTGCATAGGTTTAAGTTTAGGTTCAAGTAAGCTACACAACCCCTTGTGCGATTCAAATATAATACAATTCTTTCTATCTGCAAAACAATTATTTACATAATTTTATCGCAAGTTTTGCTTTAAGTATAAAGGCGTATAATAGCGTTTCGTAGGGACTACCCACGAACAAAGAAATTACGGGGCCGGAACGACCCACGCCATATGTTTTGACGAAAAAAACTACAACTTCACTGAGAACGAGAACTCCCGGTGAATGTTCCGATAGCCGGTCTGCCTGTCAAGAAGGACGTACTGGCCGTGGACCTGATACTCGTCCAGATCCAGGTCCCAGCGCTCGCGGAAATTGTCAACTGTCACGAAAACGCAACCATCGCCCGAGGCACACGGCGCGGATGCGAGAAAGTTCCTCATAAGGCCCGGTTTCCGGCCGTATCCGGGCTTTGTAAGTTGAATCTTGGTGAGAACCTGGTAGCGGCCTGCAGGCTCCGTCTCGGGGAAATAAGAGTGGAAGCAAAGGCGAAGGTCGGTGCCATCAACGGAAGCGTCCTGGAATTCGAGATTGTGAGGAGGGAAAGGCTCCCAGGCTTGCGGGGAAGGGACGTGCTCATCACCCAGTGTATAGAAGCCGTGGTAGGCGCTTACAAAGAGATTCTGGCCCGAGATATTTGCCTTGTGGTCAAAGGGCGGTCTATGAGGCTCTACGTCCTCAGCAAGGGCATTCCACTCCAACTGCGTCTGATGGGGGATTGACCTCCACGCAGCCAATGCCCGCCGGTGGACATCCAGATGCTCCAACTGGCCAGCGGTACCGCCATACACAGGATGCGACCGCTTCCGGGTATAGCACTTGCCGTTCCTGTGATACCAGGTCAAGTCACCTGCGGAACCGTAGGCGTCAGTAATCAGTATGGAAGGCCTGAATTGGGGCATAGTCTAAGTTTACAAGTTTTGGGTTGGGAGTTACCTTCTAAGTATCTCGGAGCCAGTACAAAGATACCAATAATCAGCGACTTATTCAAGAATAAGAGCAGCAGCGGCAGCCGCTGTCTGCTTCCCAAGTGTTATATATTTATACCTCTTTTCTCCCGTCCGGGCGGGGTAGGGCGCTCGAATCCGCACTGACATTCGGGCGTGAGATGCCTGGGGGCCTATGGTGCTGTCCAGTCTCGTAGCCGGCAGGATCGGTGCGGTTGGGTCTGTGCGGGACGGCTGCGAGTCTGGCAGTGCCATAGGGCGCGGAACGAAGTGGAGCGTGGGCGGGGAGGCGGTCTGGCAGTGTGGGGACGGCGGGCTCTGGAGCGCCGCGGAAGGGAGACCTCAGGCTCCCTGGAGCAGCGGAAGAGACCGACGATGCGGGAGGACAGACGGCCTCACCGCCCTGAGCCGGAACGGCTCACTGCCCGAATCGAGGCACTACGTTCAAGGCGAAGCCTGGCACTGTCGCTCCGGCGCAGTCTGTGGCGGGTGGAGCGCAGCGGAATCCCGACACTGTCTGCGCCAGCAGGCGGGACGCCTGCCTCCTGGCTGCCCGGAAGGCTTTGTGGCTTTGGAGACGAGCACGGACCGCAGCGTAGCGAGGACCG
>JAFTDJ010000036.1 GCA_017454265.1 Bacteroidales bacterium
TCGCAGGAGGCCGTAAACCAATGCGTACCCAACGCAAATGAGACAAAAAGAATATTGTTCGTAAGAACATGATTATGAATATATTAAAGTTTAACCAATAATATCGAGATCCATTTTTATTTGGATTTCAACTGGAAAGAAGAATATGAAGAGAATCGGTCGCGGCGCCGCTCTGGCTGCCATGTCTCCTTTGGTGGCCGCCTGTGGCGCCTTCACCGGTTCCCAGGCTCCCCGCCCCAACATACTTGTCATCCTCGCGGACGACATGGGTTATTCCGACATTGGATGTTACGGCGGGGAAGTCCGCACTCCCAATATCGATTCACTTGCGGTGCGCGGGGTTAAATGGGCGCAGTTCTACAACAACGCCCGCAGCTGCCCATCGCGCGCAGCCCTGATGACCGGGCTCTACCCGCACGAAACCGGTGTGGGCTGGATGTCTGTAGCGGATCTTCAATATCCTCAGTATCAGGGATTTCTCAACGACGAATGCGTCACGGTGGCAGATGTCCTGTCAAGTGCCGGTTACGAAACCTTTCTGGCAGGCAAATGGCATCTGAGCTCCGACCGTCAGAACACCGGCCGGATTTCCCGCAACTGGCCTCTCCATCGCGGCTTTAACCATTTCTGGGGCATTGCGAACGGCTTCTCCGACTACTATGACGTGCTGCTCAACGACGGTGACAGCACATTCCGTTCCGATAGCCCCGGTTTCTACCTCACCGACGCCATTGCAGACCATGCCTGTTCTTTTATAGGGGAGCACGATTTCCGCTCCGGCCCCATGTTTATGTACTTGGCCTTCACGGCTCCGCATTATCCCCTCCAGGCCCCTGCGGAGGTGTACCGGAAATATGAAGAAGTGTATTCCAAGGGCTGGGACAGGATACGGGAGGAGCGCTTTGAGCGGCAGAAGGCCCTGGGCCTGTTCAACCAGGACACGGAGTTGTCTCCACGTGCCGACGGGCTTCCCGCATGGGATGACATTCCTGAAGTCGAAAAACACGACTATGCCATGCGCATGGCAATATATGCCGCCCAGATAGAGATTATGGATGCCGGTATAGGCCGGGTGGTGGATGCCCTCAGAAGCAGCGGCCAGCTGGAAAATACCGTCATCTTCTTCATGTCAGACAACGGAGCCTCCGCCGAAATCAAAAGCACCGGCGTGAGCAAACTGATAGATGGAGGCCCCGACACTTTCGAATCTTACATGCCGGTGTGGGCAAATGCCAGCGACACTCCTTTCAAGATGTTCAAGCACTATACCTACGAGGGCGGCATCTGCTCTCCTCTCATCGTGAGCTGGCCCGCCTCCATCCCTCCAAGGGACGGCTACATACGCGACTGGGGGCATTTCGTGGATATAATGCCTACCTGCGTGGAACTTGCGGGCGCCCGGTATCCTGCTGAACATAACGGTCATAAGATCAAGCCTATGCGCGGCACCAGCCTGGTGCCCTGGTTCAGGGAGGGCGGCACGTCCCGCCGTGGCATGTATTTCTGGGAGCACGAGGGCAACATTGCCGTACGCGACGGTAAATGGAAACTGGTGAACCACATGGAGATGGGGAATGAGTTCGACCCTTCGGCGCTGCGCCTATACAATATATCCGACGATCCCACGGAGATGCACGACCTGGCCTCCCGCTATCCTGCCAGGGTGCGCAGGATGTGGAATGCCTGGAAACGCTGGGCCGCCGATGCCGATGTCCTTCCCATGGTTCTTACCCTCCATTCAGACCGCAAAATGATGGACAGCCAGCGTATCAACGGCAGTTTCGATGACGGCCTGGGATATTGGGTCCGGTCTTCGTCGGCCCCGGCCGAAGTGGAGTACGGGATAAGCGAGGGCTGGGACGGATCTGCAGCCAGGGTGGAGGTCCGCAGCCGCGGAACCGGCGTGGACGACGCTGTCCTGAGCTGGCCTTTCTCTGTCAGCTCGGACGTCGTGGTCTCGACCGGATTCTCATACCTGACAGATAAGCCCAATCTGCTGACTGTCAAGATTGTGGATAAAAAGCATCCGGAGCGCAGCCCGTTGGAGAGGATAGTTCAGCTGTCTGCCTGCCGGACGCCGCGGACGGTGCTTTTCGAGGACATTGCCATAGAGGGAGCCGGGCATCCCAAAAACCGGAAATACAGTCTTGACTTGTGCTTCGGCTTGTCCGAGCCGGGAACTGTCCTTATAGACAATGTCGTGCTGGCCGGTGATTTTGAGGATTACAGCATCGTATGCAATTTCTGATATGAAAAGGATTGAATTGTTCTTGTTGCTGGCCCTGCTTCTTCCTGGTGCCTGCACCCAAAAGCCCGCAGGTCCCGTGGTGGGAATAACCTGCTCGCGCAGCAGCTCAGGAAGTACCCTTCTTCCAACTGCTTACTCAAGTGCCGTGAGCAGGGCAGGCGGAGTGCCGGTGGTGATCCCGACAGTGGGTTCGCAGGCCGAGGCCGATGCGGTGGTCGCAGCGGTAGACGGTATGGTATTTTCCGGAGGCGAGGATGTGGATCCGGCGTGGTATGGCGAGGCCGTCTGGAACGAGACCGTAGCCGTCGATGCCGTGAGAGACTCCAGCGATATGCTCCTCGCACGTGCCACCCTGGCTGCCGGCAAGCCAATTCTGGCCATCTGCCGCGGCTCCCAGCTGCTTAATGTCGCGCTCGGCGGTACGCTGTTGCAGGATATTCCGTCGCAGCTGCCTTTCAATGTCGGTCACAACGGTTTCTTCCATAAAATCGGCCTCTCCGAAGGCTGTGTGCTGGCCCGTATATTCGGTCCGGATTCACTGAGCGTCAACTCCATGCACCACCAGGCAGTCAAGGACCCCGCCCCGGGCGTCACAGTCACGGCCCGCACAGCCGACGGCATCGTCGAAGCCTGGGAGGCTGACCACATCTGGGCGGTACAGTTCCATCCGGAGAAGATGCTCGCAGCCGGGGACGAGGAGTGGCTGGCTCTTTTCAGCGCTTACGTGGACCGTTTATAGAAGAACTTCTGCAAGATAAGGCCCCGTTACGGATGCGGGGTCCTTTGCCACCTGCTCCGGAGTGCCCTGTGCTACTACGAGTCCGCCGCGGCGACCGCCTTCCGGTCCCATGTCTATGAGCCAGTCCACGCTCTTGAGTATGTCTGGGTTATGTTCTATTATAAGCACCGTGTTGCCCTGGTTAACCAACTTCTGAAGTACTTCGAGGAGGGTTTTTATGTCTTCGAAGTGCAAGCCGGTCGTGGGCTCGTCCAGCATGTACAGGGTGTTGCCTGTGTCTTTGCGGGACAGCTCCGCAGCCAGTTTCATACGCTGGCTTTCGCCGCCGGAAAGTGTAACGGAAGACTGTCCAAGCTGCACATATCCGAGGCCAACGTCCACCAGAGCTTTGAGTTCGGGCGCAATTTTAGGGTGCGATTTAAAGAATTCGTAAGCCTCGCTAACAGGCATGTCAAGCACTTCGCTTATGTTCTTTCCTTTATAGCGCACTGCAAGGGTGTCTTCTTTGTACCGGCGGCCGCGGCAGGTGTCGCAAACTACGTTTACGCTCGGCAGGAAGTTCATTTCTACAACTTTGATTCCGGCGCCCTTGCATTCCTCGCAACGGCCTCCGGCTACGTTGAATGAGAAGCGCCCTGCGCCGAAACCGCGCACCTTGGCGTCCGGGGTTTCCTCGAAGAGCTTGCGAATGGCGTCGAACACCCCGGTGTATGTGGCAGGGTTGGAACGCGGCGAACGCCCGATGGGGCTCTGGTCTATCACAATCACCTTGTCGATGTTCTCCATGCCTTCAACAGAGCTGTACGGCAGTGGCTTCTCCTTGCTGCGGGTGAGCTTCGCCTTCAAGACAGGGATAAGCGTCTCGTTTATCAGCGAACTCTTTCCGCTGCCGGACACCCCGGCAATTCCGATGAAGCATCCCAGGGGGAAAGTTACGTCGATATTTTTCAAGTTATTGCCGCTTGCACCGCGTATCGTCAATTGCTTGCCGCTGCCTTTCCGACGATCTTTCGGCACTTCTATCTTGCGATGGCCGGAGAGGTACTCTGAGGTGATAGATCCTTCCCCCGTACCCTGGGGGTGCAGGGGGATAGCAGGAGCCGGAGGATATGTTACACCGGGACCGGAGTAACAAATCCTCCCGCCAAGCTCTCCGGCTCCGGGTCCTACGTCCACCAGCCAGTCGGCCTCACGCATCGTCTCCTCGTCATGCTCCACCACAATGACGGTGTTTCCCTCGTCGCGCAACTTCTTGAGGGACGAGATGAGCTTGCGGTTGTCTCTCTGGTGCAAGCCTATGGACGGCTCGTCCAGGATGTAAATCACGCCCACCAGTTTGGACCCTATCTGCGTTGCGAGCCGGATGCGCTGGCTCTCGCCGCCGGACAGCGATGCCGTGGCCCTGTCCAGGGACAGGTATTCCAGCCCCACATCCACCAGGAACTGGAGGCGGTCGGAAAGTTCGCGCAGTACGTCGCGTGCTACCGCCTTGCCTCTGCCGCTGAGTTTTCCATCGAGGCTGTGCACCCAGGCGAGCAGCTCCGAGATTTCCATCGCAGAAACCTCCGTGATGGTTTTTCCGTCGATTCTGAAACAGGCGGTCTCTTCCCTGAGGCGGGTTCCCTGGCATACCGGGCAGATGATGCGGTCTTCCACGTCGCCGACCACACCTTCCCAGGTGGTCATCTGCATGTCGTTGCCGTCTCCTGTGCGGTACAGGTCGTCGGAGCCGAAAATGAGCAGGGAAACGTATTCCTGCGGTATTTCTTCTATAGGGTCGTACAGGGAGAATCCGTGTTTGCGGGATATGGCGCGTACGGTTTCAAACTTGCGGTTGTTGCGTATGGGGCCCAGGGGTACGATTCCGCCGCCCGCTACTGACTCGCGGGGGTCTGGGATGATAGATTCGATGCGCACGTCGGCAACGGTGCCGAGGCCCTTGCAATGCGGGCAGTATCCTTCAGGGGAGTTGAAGGAGAAGCTGTGCGGCTGGGGCTCCTGAAGGGAAACGCCTGTCTCGGGATCCACCAGATGCTTTGAGAAATGCCGCAGGCTGTCGTCTTCGGCGTCGAGGACTGCCACTGAGCCTTTGCCCAGTCCGAGGGCGGCGGCCACGGAACTGCGGATACGGGATTGGTCGCCTTCGCCTGGCTTGAGTTTATCTACCACCAGTTCTATGAAGTGGGGCTTGTAGCGGTCCAGGGCGTCAACTTCTATCAGGTTGAGGATCTCTCCGTCTATCCGTATCTGGGAGTAGCCGCGACGGCGCATCTGCTCGAAAAGCTCCCGGTAGTGTCCTTTGCGGCCCCGTACAAGGGGAGCAAGCAGAATGCACTTGCGGCCGGCGTACTCAGACATTATCAGGTCCACTATCTTTTCGTCGGTGTACCGCACCATTTCCTTGCCGCTTGCAGGTGAGTAGGCAGTAGATGCTTTGGAGTAGAGGAGCCTGAGGAAGTCGTATATTTCCGTAATTGTGCCTACTGTAGAACGCGGATTGGCGTTGGTGGTCTTCTGCTCTATCGCTATGATGGGGCTAAGTCCGTCTATGCTCTCCACGTCGGGCTTTTCCAATATGCCCATGAAATGTTTGGCGTAAGGGGAGAGGGTGTTCATATAGCGCCGTTGCCCCTCGGCGTAGATGGTATCGAAGGCCAGGGAACTTTTGCCGCTGCCGCTTATGCCGGTGATTACCACGTATTTGCCGCGCGGAATATCCACATCCACGTTCTTCAGGTTATGGGCTCTTGCGCCGCGTATTTTGATGATCTCCTCTGCCATATGATACGCAAAAATAACTATTCTGCGCTATTTATACAACTCCCTCAATACTGAAAGGGAACGTATTTGCAGGGGGGAGTCGATGTGGTAGCTGATGTAGTCCAGAAACAGAGAGGCAACGGCATTGCGCTGGGCGCCGCTCATCGGGATGAGCATAGACTCGGCGGCGCTGCAGGATAAAAAATGCCGCACTATGTCCAGATGCTCCCCGCAGAATGGCATCAGGTCTTCTATTGAAGGGGAGAAGCCGAGGGCGCCTGCGAATTCCAGGAGGAAACGGAGGTGGAAATTGGAGAAATCGCTCTCCATGGCGTCAAGTGTGAGGATGTTGCCGCGGCACCATTCGAACAGGCCTTCTTCGAACGCCCCGTCTTTGAGCGTGCGCAGCAGGACTTCACTCAGGAACAGCGTCATCGTGTTCTTGTGAACGTTGCTCCGTATGCCGTTTAGCGGGGTTGAAGAGCTTATTTCCTTCAGTCTCCAGAGGTCCGACTTCGTGTTCTCTACAACCTCTCCTTCTATCAGGGAAAGCGGCAGGAAAAGCGCCATCGGAGATTTGTGGGAAACGCTGGTAATGAAGCTGCGGCGCCCCCAGTCCGGGCTCAGGGTATGCAGCACCAGCGACTTGTCTCCCACCTTGGTGGTCGAGAGCACGATGAACCTTGATGCATGGGTCATGGGCTATCGTTTTACGGGTCTGGATAGAGAAAACAGTAAATTTAAGTTATCGACAGCCGCATTGATTTCTGAGATTGACTGTTCCAGACGTATGGCATCCAGGGAGCGCGTAGAGAGTTTTTTATTTCCTCTTTTTCTGAGAGCGAGGATGAGTTTCTTTTCTTCCGGGCTGAGGGACATGGTGACATAATTGCTGGGCCGCCCCGTCCCCGACATGAGGAAAGTTTTGTCCAGATCAAAAGTTCTGGCCCATTTTTCCGCGGCTTTTTGACTGAATTTCCTGCCGGAAAAATATACTGACACCCCCGCCGGACTGACGCCGAGCTTTTCGGCCGCCATTTTCGTATTGATGCCCCTGCTGAGGAGGTCTTGTTTAATCGCGAGCCCTACGCGAGTGCTTGCATCGTTTTGTTCCATCTGTAACCCTTATTGCCAGGATGCATCCTGGGCATTTTGTTAATTATTTTTAAATATACTTATTATACGGTTTACAAACAAAAAAAGTTTCGTTTCTTTAAAATATTTTGAAATATTTAACTTTTGCGGCAATTCTCGAGGGACGTTTGCAAATATTATTCACAATATATTCTAAAAACATTTGTAAATATCATAAGTTTGACTACCTTTGCCTATAGAGAATGTTGAACGTAAACAACTGCCGTTTCCGCAACAATGAATTCGGCATTCAGCCACGATTCCTGCGGAAACCTGGTGTATGACCCCCTCCGCGGTCTCACAATCAGCTACAATCTGCTGGGATATCCGAGCAGCGTGACGAGCGCCCTTGCCGATGAGGCAGATTATTGTTACCTTGCGGACGGAACGAAGGCACGCGTTTTGGGGGAACAGAACGAAGACGGATTTGCATATATGGGCTCAATGGTGTTCTCATACGACGAGGGTGACTGGGTGTTCGACAGCACTCCGTTCGTTGGAGGCCGTATTCGCAAGAGCGGAAGCTCGTACGTTGCTGACCGCTATGCCACGGATCATCTGGGCAGTGTGAGGGCTATTGTGAGGAACGGCCAGGTGACCGAGCGCAACGACTATTACCCTTACGGCGGCAGGCACGCAAATTCCGCGCTCACGGTCGATTCGACGAACCGCTGGCGCTTCTCGGGAAAGGAGATCCAGACCACGGCTTCGAGGTGCGCCTAAGGGTGCATCGGCAGGCACCCTTGAGCACGTTTTAGCCTCTTTTTACGCTCAAAGGTGCTTCCGTCGGCACCCTTGAGCGAATCATTTGGCCAAATATACGGATAGATATAGAGGCATCGTTATTTCATAAAACCTCTTACAGCGTCTGCCCGCCGATGAACTCGCGCATGATGGAAGTGGGCGGGATGGCGGCTATCTCGGCCGGTTTGAGGGCGGTGACCCGCTGAAGGAATTCCAGCAGCGAATGGGCTTTTTCGTATGCCGGAGATGCCTCGGTAATGCCGTACAGAAGTGGCTCGGCGTAGTATTTCAGCAGGGGTACGTCGTACAGTGTGGAGGAATTGAATACTATGTCTGCGTTCTCCTCGAAGGGGAAGATATTTACGGTCTCGCCGCGCCGTACCGACGGCCAGCGGAGGATGTTGTCCTCGGGGCTGATGCCGCGTACGCGGTTGTCGCGCACGATGCGGCGGAGCAGGCGCTTGTCGGTGGTACTGTTGTGCACTTTTTCTCCTCCTGGCAGGGACGAAAGAGCGGAGATGTACACCTTGAACAGTTTACCCTGATCCACTGCGGGGGTGAGCGCAGGATTGAGGGCGTGAATGCCTTCCAGGAACAGTATGTCGTTGTCGTTCAACTGCATGCGGTTTGCCTCGTCCAATACGCTGCGGCCTTCTTTGAAGTTGAACCGGGGAATTACTACCTCCTTGCCGGCGAGCAGGTCGTTCAGGTTCTCGTTCAGCAGCTCCACGTTCATGGCGCCGAGGGCTTCGAAATCGTATTCGCCGTTCTCGTCCCTGGGAGTGTCTTCGCGGTTTCGGAAGTAATTGTCCAGTTCGATGACCTTGGGAGGCATTCCCAGCACCTTGCACTGCTGGGCGATTCGCAGGGCGCTGCTGGTCTTGCCGCTGGAGCTGGGCCCCGAAAGCATGACGATGCGGGAACGCCTGCGACGCCAGAATATCTGGTCGGCGACCTCGGCGTACTTGCGCTCCTGTCGCGCTTCGCAAATGTTTATCAGCGGTATGGCGTTGCCCGAGGCAACCTCTTCGTTTACTTTTTCAATAGTGTCGATTCCAATCGCGGAGCACCAGTCCTTGTACTCCTGCCTTGCTGCTTCAATCTTTGTCATACGTTTTCGTTGAGTTCCGGTATTTCCTCCCTTTCGTTGAAGGGCTCCAGGAAGGGGTTGGTGGCGCCTTCCACACCAAGGGTGCTGGTACCTCCGTGGCCGGGATATATCACGGTGGCAGGGTCCAGGGCCATGAGCTTGTCCATGATGGAGCGGATTTCGTCGTCGTATTCTCCGTAGATGAGGTCGGTCCTGCCTATGGCGCCCGCAAAGAGGGTGTCGCCCGTGAAGATGATGCCCTCGGATGGTGCGTACCAGCACACGCTGCCGGGAGAGTGCCCGGGGGTTGTAATCACTTTAAAACTTATTCCGGCCGCGCTCACGGTGTCTCCGTCCAGGATAGGGGTGACGGTGAAGTTCCGGTCCGGGACCTTGATGCCGAATTTGGCCACCCTGTCGTAGTAATCCATCGTCTTCACGTCTTCTTCCGACATGTACACCGGAATGCCGTAGTTCCGCTGAAGCCTCGCGGCGCCGTACACGTGGTCCATATGTCCGTGGGTGAGCAATACGGCCTCCGGCTTGCGGCCTTCCAGGCTTGCGAGCACTATCCGGGCTTCTTCGTCGCTGAGGAAGCCAGGATCCACCACCACGCAGGAGTACCCTTCGCCGTACACGACGTAGGTATTCTCCTGAAGCATGTTGACTACAAACTTTTTTATCTCCATTCCGGGCGGATTATTTGGCAAAAATACGAAAACTTTTGCTTATTTTTGTAAGTCTGTAAACAAAGAAATGCACATAGGAATAGCTGGAAATATCGGATGCGGCAAAACTACGCTCACGCGTATGCTTGCGGAGCATTACGGGTGGACTCCGAAGTATGAGTCCGTGACTTACAATCCATATCTTGAAGATTATTACAAGGATATCCCCCGCTGGTCTTACAACCTGGAGACCTATTTCCTGGCACAGCGCTTCAAGGACGTGCTGGAGATAGCTTCCAGCAAGGATGTGATCATCCAGGACCGCACCTTGCTTGAGGGTGTGCACATTTTCGTGGCCAACAACCGCGAGCAGGGCAACCTGTCCGACCGGGATTACGAGACCTACATGGAGCTGTTCAACCTCATGATGTCCATGGTGAACCCTCCGGATCTGCTTATCTACCTCAAGTCTTCGATTCCCCATCTGGTGTCCCAGATACAGAAACGCGGAAGGGACTACGAGCAATCCATCAGCCTGGATTACCTGGCAGGCCTCAACAGGCATTACGAGGAGTGGATAGGGAATTACAAAGGGCGCCTTCTCATCATCGACGCCGATACCCTGGATTTCGAGCATCGCCCGGAGGATTTCTCGTCTATAACAGACAAAATAGACGCCGAACTGTTCGGCTTGTTTAAATAATTGTTACCTTTGTAGTTTGTAATACTTGAAATTATGCACGTAGCCATTGCAGGAAATATCGGAAGCGGAAAAACCACGCTCACCAAGATGCTTGCCGCCCATTATGGATGGACGCCCAAATTCGAACCCGTGGATTTCAATCCCTACCTTGCCGATTACTATGAGGATATGGAACGTTGGTCTTTCAACCTCCAGATTTACTTCCTCAACAAGCGGTTCAAGGATATACTGGACATATCAAAGTCTGACAAGGTGATTATCCAGGACCGTACAATATACGAGGACGCCCGTATTTTTGCCCGCAACCTTCACGATATGGGCCTGATGAGCACACGCGATTTCGAGAATTACACAGACCTCTTCGACCTGATGATGTCTCTGGTCGGACTGCCGGACCTGCTTATCTACCTCCGCTCGTCCATTCCCAACCTGATTGCGCAAATACAGAAGCGTGGGCGTGAGTACGAGAAGAGCATACGAATCGACTACCTTACCGGCCTCAACGAAAAGTATGAAGACTGGATCGGTTCTTACAAGGGCAATCTGCTAGTGGTCGATGCCGACAACGTGAAATTCGGAAACAAACCCGAAGATTTTGAGCTCATTACTAATATGATAGACGCCAAACTCTACGGCCTGTTCCCTGAAAAATAATACAAATGGAAAACAAAGAACTTCTTACCATAATCGACTTTGTTGATTATTATTGCGCCAAATATGGCAGTGACACTTTCCTGAGGGAAAAAGTCGGAGACACCTGGACCGAAACTTCATACGTGCAGACACGTGCGGAAGGACGCATTTACGCTGCGGGCTTTATGGCGCTGGGCCTTAAGAAAGGCGAGAAGGTGGCTCTTATCTCCGAAGGGCGCAACAAATGGATATTCAGTGAACTTGGCGTCCTGTATGCCGGCGGTGTGGACGTGCCCCTCTCCTTCAAGCTTGAGTCGGACTACGACCTTACATTCCGTATCAACCACTCGGATTCCCGTTTTATCATAGCTTCAGAAAGCCAGATAGACAAGGTCCGCAGGGTTATTCCCAAATGCCCTGCGATAGAGAAAATCATAGTCCTGGACGAGCTTCCCCTGGAAGCGAACGAGATCTACGTAGGAGAACTTCACAAGATGGGTGAAGAATTCCTGAAAGGGCACGAGGCCGAGCTTGAGGAACGCGTGGCGTCCGTAAAGCCCGGCGACTACGCCAATATCTCATATACATCGGGCACTACCGCCGACCCCAAGGGAATCCTGCTCACCCACAACAACTACACTTCCAACATAGTGCAGTGCAATTCCGTGGTGAAGGTGGACAAGGGGGACGTGATGCTCATCATCACCCCGCTCGACCACTGCTTCGCGCACGTAGCGGGATTCTACTTCATGATGGCCAACGGCGGCAGCATAGCCACCGTGCCGGGAGGGAAGAGCGCCATCACCATGCTCAAGAACATACCTATGGCAATCCGTGAGACCCGTCCTCACCTGATGCTTTCCGTGCCTGCCATTTCCAGGAACTTCCGCAAGAACATCGAGGCCGGCATCAAGAAGAAAGGCCCCACCGTTCAGAAGCTTTACAACTTCGCCCTGAACAACGCCATTAAGTACAACCGCGAATATTACAACATGGGCAAGCCCGGCTGGAAGCTCTGGTGGCGCAAACCCATAAAAGACTTGATGGACAAGCTCGTGTTCAAGGGCGTACGCGAAAGCTTCGGCGGCCGTCTGAAGTTCTTCATCGGCGGAGGCGCCCTGCTCGATATAGAGCTGCAGCGCTACTTCTGCGCCATCGGCATGCCGATTTTCCAGGGATACGGACTCACCGAGGCCACTCCCGTAATCTGCGCCAACTCTGCCGGCCACGCCCGCTTCGGCTCTTCCGGCCGCACCGTTCAGCCTATGGACATCAAGATATGTGCGGAAGACGGCTCCGAACTGCCTCTCGGACAGACCGGCGAGATCGTTATCCGCGGCGGAAACGTCATGGCAGGCTACTGGAAGAACCCCGAGGCCACCGCATCCACGATAGTTGACGGCTGGCTGCACACCGGCGACCGCGGCTACCTCTGCAAGGAGGATCCCCGTTACCTTTACGTTACCGGACGATTCAAGAGCCTGCTCATCTCTTCAGACGGTGAAAAATATTCTCCCGAAGGCTATGAGGACAGCCTTGCAGACGGCTCCAGATACATCGACTCTTCCGTCCTCTACAATAACCAAAGCCCCTGGACCGCGGTGCTGGTCATCCCGAACAAGGCCGCTCTTTCCGAAGCCGTGCAGGCCAAAGGCATGGACCCTGCGTCCGAGGCAGGTCTAAAGGCCCAGCTCGACATTATAAAGGGAGAGGTCGATTCTTACCGTCCGGGCGGTCGTCACCAGGGCCTGTTCCCGGAAAAGTGGCTCCCTGCCGCCATCATTGTGGGCGAGACTCCCTTTACGGAGCAGAACGGTATGCTCAACACCACATCCAAGATGGTTCGCGGCAAGGTGGAGAAGTATTATGCCGACCGTATAGAGTACGCCATGACTGCCGAGGGCAAGGAACTTTACAACGCCAAAAACCTGGAATCATTAAAATAACGATACTATGACCAATTCTACTGTCGGCAAGAGCTACACACCCGCAATCGTGGTGATGTTTGCGCTCTTCTTCATGATTGCCTTCGTCACCAACCTCGCAGGTTCCATGGGAGTGGTGGTGACCAATCAGTTCGGTGCCAGCAAGGCACTCAGCCAGCTCGGCACGCTTGCCAATTTCATCGCTTATGCCTGTATGGGTATTCCCGCAGGTATCATTCTCCGCCGCAAAGGTTATAAGTTTACCGCTTTGGCAGCGGTAGTCATCGGCTTTGTGGGCGTAGGCATCCAGTTCCTTTCCGGTTATGCAGAGAGTTTCGCGGTCTATGTGGCCGGAGCCTTCGTGGCCGGATTCTCGATGTGCATGCTCAATATTGTCGTCAACCCCATGCTCAACACCTTGGGCGGCGGCGGCAACAAAGGTAACCAGCTGATTCAGTGGGGCGGCTCCTGCAACTCAATCGGAGGCACCATCGCACCCTTCCTCGTGGGCTGGCTTGTCGGCGGCTCCATCAAGGACGCTACCGTTGCCAAGGCTGCTCCCGTGATGATTATCGCCATGGTGATTTTCGCAATCGCATTCGTTGTCATTCTCCTCACCAAGATTCCCGAGCCTCATATGGAGACTCCGGAAGAGAAGGCTGCCCGTCTCGCCGGCAAGAAAGTGAAGGATCCGTACAGCCCTCTGTCTTTCCGTCACTTCGTGCTCGGAGCCATAGCCATTTTCTTCTATGTGGGAATTGAGGTGGGTATCCCCAATACCGCCAACGTGTATTTCTCCGGCCTCGACTGGGTAGGCCCGGCCCTCACCGGCACTTTCATCAGCGCCTATTGGCTCTGTATGCTCATCGGCCGTCTTGTAGGTGGCTCCATCGGCGGTAAAGTCTCCAGCAAGAACATGCTGCTCTACACCTCTGCAGCCGCGATTTGCTTCATTCTCCTGGCCATCTTCATTCCCGAGTCGGTTACCATAGGCAAGGCTCCCCTGAGCCTTCTGTTCCTCACCCTCTGCGGCCTTTGCACCTCCATCATGTGGGGCTCGATATTCAACCTTTCCGCCGAGGGGCTCGGCAAGTACACTGCTGCGGCATCGGGTATTTTCATGACCCTGGTCTGCGGCGGCGGCATCATTCCCTTCGTGCAGAATGCCCTCGCCGACGTGGTGGGCTCTCTCCAGAGCTACTGGGTGCTTATTGCATGCCTCGCGTATCTCGTGTTCTACGCCGTATGGGGCAGCAAGAACGTCAATAAGGACATCCCTATAGAGTAAAGAGATATGGGCCCTTACGTATTAGGAGTTGATATAGGCGGACAGACCGCAAAGTGCGGTATCGTGAACGCCCGCGGCGAGGTGCTCGCCCAGACCATTCTGGTCTCGAATACTCAGACTGACGCACAGGAATTCGTGAATGCCCTTGCGTCTACCCTGAAGAAGCTTATGTCGGACGCCGGCCTTGAGGGACAGGTGTGCGGCATCGGTGTAGGTGCGCCCAACGGCAACTACTACACCGGAGAAATAAAGGATGCACCCAATCTTACATGGGCACGTTCCAAGAATGTTCCTTTTGCCAAGATGTTGTCCGAGGCCATGGGTGGTCTTCCTGTCGCCCTGACCAATGACGCCAATGCGGCTGCCGTCGGTGAAATGACTTATGGGGCGGCCCGTGGAATGAAGGACTTCATCATGATAACCCTGGGTACGGGAGTGGGCAGCGGAATCGTCATCAACGGCAATGTGCTTTATGGCCACGACGGTTTTGCCGGAGAACTTGGCCACACCTGTGCCGTCCGCGGCGGACGCGTTTGCGGATGTGGCAAGCAGGGTTGCCTGGAGGCCTACTGCTCTGCGGTAGGCGTGGCTCGTACGGCAGTTGAGTGGCTCGAGCAGCATCCCGAGGAGTCTTCTCTCCTGCGCCTGCGTGAGAATGTTACTTCCAAAGACGTTTTTGAGGCTGCAAAGGCCGGAGACAAGGCTGCAAAGGAGATTTTCGACTTCACCGGCACCCTTCTGGGGCGCGCTTTTGCAGACTTCATAGCTTTCTCCGCCCCCGAGGCCATAGTGCTCTTCGGAGGCCTGGCACGTGCGAGAGACTTTCTTTATGAGCCCATCATGAAGGCTATGAATGAAAATGTCCTTCCTATCTGGAGGGACAATGTGAAGGTTTTGTTCTCAAGCCTGTCTGAATCCGATGCGGCAATACTTGGCGCGTCGGCTCTTGCGTGGAATCTTTAATTTTTATTATCGTTTATAAACAAAATGAAAACAAACAAATTCTTTTTCGCACTCGCACTGGGTGCAATGTTCGTAGGCTGCACCCCTAAAGCAGCGGAGCCCGTGGTTGAGGGCGAGGGTGACGAGGCCGTCAAGACTCTGAAAGATTTTACTCCCAGCAAAGCGGAGGTCGATACCGTAAGCTATCTCCTTGGCGTAAACTTCGGAAGCTACCTCAAGGGTTATAACTTTGGTGAAGTGAATTACTCCAAGGTGGTTGCCGGTATGAAGGACTTCATGAAGGCAAAGGGCGATTTTCGCGACGCCGACTTCAACGAGCAGTTCAAGGTGAGCCCCGAGCGTATGAACGACGTGTTCAACAACTATCTCGAGAAGAAGCACAACTACACTCTGCTTGCCAATAAGGACAAGGGCGACAAGTTCCTTGCTGCCAACCTTAAGAAGGAGGGCGTAGAGGAGACCGAAAGCGGCCTTCAGTATAAGGTCATCGAGGCCGGCAACGAAGTGAAGCCCACCCCTCAGGATACCGTCTGGGTGAAGTATAAGGGCACCCATATCGACGGCACCGTGTTCGACGAGACCGCCGAAGGTGCAGAAGCAGTCCGCTTCCCCCTTAACGGTGTTATCGCAGGTTGGACCGAGGGCCTTCAGCTCATTGGCGAAGGCGGACACATCGAGCTCTACGTTCCCGCCAATCTCGCATACGGCGAGCAGGGCCGTCCCGGCATCGATCCCAACTCCACCCTGATCTTCGACGTAGTACTGGAGAAAGTCGCCAAGTTCGTTCCCGCTCCCGAGGAGCCTGTGAAGAAATAACGCTTGCTTATGCAGTTAAGAGGATGGCAGATTGTCATCCTCTTTTTTTTTGTCGGGTGATCCCTATTTTATACCGTATCTGCGGAGGATGCGGAGGACGGGTTTTTCTATGCTCTTTGCCCAGAGCACATGGCCGTAGTCGCCCGGATGTACGCCGTCAACACTGGTGGTATGGTCCGGAGCGTCGGCATTAGGAACTACGTAATAGACGTCTTTGTACTTTCTGACCGCTATGGCCATCAGTGAATCTGACATCGCCATCTTTTCGGCTTCGAATTTTTCTTTGCTTTGGCTGAAGTTGCGTGTGCCGCGGCGTATGGTCTTTTGGAAGATGAGGGGCTTGCCGGGGTGCGCGGCCTGCAGCTTCTCAATGAAGCCGAAGAGCCTTTCGTTGATGAGCTCTGCGCCGGGATTGGAAAAGGCGTCGAAGATGAATGCATCTATGTCGGGGGCCTGGCAGAGGGCTTCGCAGAAATAGTCCTGCATGAGGCAGCGGCCGCTCACGCCTATGCTCAGCATCTGTATGCCGGTTTTACGTGAGAATTGTGCCGGATATGGCATTCCGGGGCGGGAGGTGCAGGAGCCGTGGGTATAGCTTGAGCCGAATATGGCGACGCGGTGCCGGAAGGGATTCTCCAGGGGCTCTATGCTTGCGCCCGGATCCGTTCCGATTTGTACGGAGCCGAGTTCGCTGTACAGCGGCAGGTAGAGCAGGCATTCATGTTCGCCGGGTGCCAGGTTCTCTATCAGTACCAGGTTGTTTTCCAGCTTGGAGTCTGAGTTACAGCCCGAAGCGGCGTATACCCATTTGCCTTTGTCTTTGATGTAGAGGTCGTAACCTCTTTGGCTGATGCCGTTGCCGTTGGGGGCGAAGCGGGCGTTGAGGTAGTGGGTTTTAACGCTGATGGAGCTGGAATTGGTGCGGAAAGCGCAGGCGATGCCGGAGGCCTGTCGGACCAGCTGGTTTTCTCCCTTGGTGAATCCTTTGAAGCGTACGGTGTCTATCCGGTGATAGGGATTGGGGGTGTCGGGGAAGAGTTTTCCGGTTAGTGTCAGGGTGGAGGCTTCGGTGAATTTGAAGTCTTTTGCCGAGGCGCTGGCAGCCATTATGAGCGTCAGTGCAAGGCTCGTGAGGATGGCGATTGTACGTTTCATTTATTTGATTTTTATTCGTTTGACTACTCCTTTGTCGGCGGCGTCGCGGGCGGCGATAAAGCGGTAGCGCCCACGTTCGAGCTGCCAGCTGCCCTTCGATTCGTCCCATGATGACAGGGATTCGAGGGGCACAGTCATTTCTACGGTGCAGCTTTCGCCGGGCTGCAGCAGGGGAGTCTTGGCGAATGCCTTCAGCTCCCGCTTAGGTTTGTCCATTCTGCGGCCGGGCGCGCTGACGTATAGCTGCACTACATCCTTTCCGGCAACTTTGCCGGTGTTCGTTACCTTAACGCTGACCTTGTAGCCTGCGGCATCGACATCTCCGGCCGCCTTCGTGTCTTCCACTTTGGATTTACGGAGCGAAGCGACAGAGGGGGTTTCGGGGGAACCTTCCCCCGTCCCCTGGGGGTGCAGGGGGATAGTAGTTATCGTCATTCCGCGCCAGCGGAATGACGTGTACGAGAGTCCATAGCCGAAAGGATACGCCACATGCCCCGGAGCAAAGGTGCAGAAGTAGCGGTAGCCCACGTAGATACCTTCCTCGTAATCCGTCCAGTCTATGTCTTTGACGGTATAATCTTTTTTATTGCCCTCCAGCCGCCTGTAGAAGGAATAGTTGAACGGCTTGTCTTCCTGTACACGGGGGAAATTGGCCGCCGAAGGTTCGTACTCGTATGCCTTGGAAATTGTCATAGGCAGGCGCCCGGAGGGGTTTACGGCTCCGCTGAGAGTGGATGCGACCGTGTGTCCGCCTTCTTCGCCCGGCTGCCAGCAGATAAGAACTGCATCCGCAAGGTCCTGCCATCCCTGCATGTCCACCACGCCTCCTATATTCAGGATAACGGTGACTTTCTTGCCTTTGGCATGGAAGGCCCGGGAGGTCTCGCGAAGGAGTGCTATTTCATTGTCCTGCAGGTGGTAACTGTAGTGCAGGTCGCGGTCTTTGCCCTCTCCGAACACGCGCCCGAAGGTGACGAACGCCCGGTCTGCGCCTTCAGCGGCGGCCTCTATCAGCTCTGCCGGAACGACCTCCAGCGGCCGCTCCCTGTCGATGACCCAGGAGTTGTTCCCGTCTATGAATTTGCATCGCCAGCGCTCGTCTTCCATGTATTTCTGATAGAAGGCGTCCAGCGGTTCGAAGAGCTTGAAGCCTTCGTCGGACAAGCCTTGCTGAAGGTCCACCACGTACGGGCGGTGCACGTCGCCGCTGCCGGTACCTCCTGCAATGAATGCGTAGGAGGTGACTCCCAGCAGGGCGGTAGTTCCTTCGGGGCCGGCGGGCAGTGCGCCGTTGTTCTTCAGCAGCACTACGCCTTCATCGGCCACTTTCCGGCATACTGCCGCATGGGCGGTGAGGTCGGGGGCGTCCGAGTGCCGGTATCCCCTGAACTTTGGGGTCCTGACTATGAGCTGAAGGGCCCGCGTTACGCAGGCGTCCACGTCTTCCATGCTCAGACGCCCCTCTTTAACTGCTTGAATGAGAGCGTTGTAGCGGGCGTCGGACCCCGACTGGACGAGGTCGTTGCCGGCATGTATCTGGGCAGCGGTATCGTAACCTCCGCCCCAGTCGGTCACTACCGTTCCTTCGAAGCCCCAGTCTTTCCTGAGCACCTCCGTAAGCAGCCAGGGGTTTTCCGATGCATGCACGCCGTTGATGTAGTTGTAGGAGGTCATAAGAGTCCACGGCTGTGACTTGCGTATGGCGATTTCGAACACCTTCAGGTAAATTTCCCGAAGGGCGCGTTCCGAGACTCTGGAATCGTTGTGCAGGCGGTTGAGTTCCTGGTTGTTGGCGGCAAAATGCTTGATGGAGCAGCCAACGCCGTTGCTCTCTACCCCGTCAATGTAACCGGCGGCTATGAGCCCGCCCAGAAGAGGGTCCTCCGAAAAGTACTCGAAGTTCCTGCCGCACAATGGATTACGGTGAATATTGGCGCCCGGGCCGAGCAGCACGTCCACTCCGTATTCCAGCACTTCGTTGCCCATTGCGCGCCCGGCTTCCTCTACCAGTGACGGGTTCCAGGTGGCAGCCATCATCGTCCCTATTGGGAAGCCTGTACAGTAGTATGTCCTTTCTGTACCTTCGCGCGTGGGGTCAATCCGGAGACCTGCAGGCCCGTCGGCAAATACTATGGACGGGATGCCCAGGCGCGGTATGGCGTGAGTCGCTCCTGCGCTTCCCTTGACACCTATGTCGTTGCGGCCTATTCCGTCGAAAGCGGTGGACCCGCATCCAACCAGTATTGCGGCTTTTTCTTCCAGGGTAAGGAGAGATACGATTTCCGGGATGTTGTCTTCCTTGAGTACGGGATTTGCCGCCGCAATGGATGCAGCGAGAATAAGTGTCAGCATATTTCGTGGTGGATTTCTGTGGCGAGGCGGGCGCACTCTTTGTTGGCGAGGATTTCTCCGGGAATCTGGACAAGGTAGCCTGTTCCCGCAACCCGGTTCATTACAACCAGGTCTCTGAGTGCTTCTGTTACGATGACCTGAAAGCGTTCCGCGTCTTCCGACTTGATTTTTTCTACGCTTTCTCCGGTTTTGTGTTCTATGTAATCGTACAGACTAATTCTTTCCATACCCGTAGAGTTTGTAATCGGAAGTCCCTATTACAAGCTTGTAGCGGGGCTTGCTGTTGGGATTTCCGTCCGGGGTTATGAGAAGCTGGGCTGCAGAGTCGGTATATTGGGAGATGAAAGCTTCGTCGGCCTCGTCGGGGTCTGTGAATATGCGCATGGTCTTGGGGGGGCGTGTGCGGATGGCACGCAGTCCAGAGTATGCTGATATTTCGGAATTTATCGCTACATCAGCGTAATCCTGGATAAGGCTTATAAATGCAGGCATGTAAATGAGTTCCCTTCCTGACTCGTCGTTCTCTCCGCAGATGGGGAAGGATATCAGGGTTACGGGCAGTTTCAAAGCGTCCGATGAATTCTCCTTGCCTCCGCGTGAGAGTGTCAGGTGCACGATTCCTTTTATGGTCTCCGGATGCAGGTAATAGCAGTCCGGATTCTCCTTGTTTTTATCATATTCGGCCTGGTTGCAAAATTCGTAAGGAGTTATTGTCCATAGAGTTGTTACTTCCTGGCGAAGCGAGGCTACGAATTCCGGGGTGCCGGAGAGCACTATTTTGGTTGTCTTGCTCTTGAAATCCTGTATCTGATATGCCTTGGTATAAATGCGCTTCTGGCCCAGTGCTCCGGTGCAGACAAGGAGCATGGCTGTAATCAAAAATAAGTTTTTGCAGAAATGTTTCATAGTGTAGCAAAGATAGCAATTATTGTTCCGTAAAGTTAAAAATTATTCACTATATTTGCTAAATTAACAGTCACTTTATGGCTCAGTATATTGTTTCAGCTAGAAAATACCGCCCCGATTCTTTTGAGTCTCTCATCGGCCAGGACAACATTGCCCGCACTCTCAAGAATTCCATAATCCGCGGACAGTTGGCGCATGCTTATCTGTTCTGCGGTCCCAGGGGCGTGGGCAAGACCAGCGCGGCGCGTATCTTCGCTAAGACCATCAACTGTTCCAATCCCTCGGCGGATATGGAACCATGCGGCGAATGTGAATCCTGCGTATCTTTCAAGGAGGGCCGTTCCTACTGCATCCACGAGCTCGACGCCGCCTCAAACAATGGCGTTGAGGACATCAAGCTGCTGATGGAGCAGGTGCAGATTCCCCCACAGGTAGGAAAGTACAGCGTATTTATAATAGATGAGGTGCATATGCTCACGCAGGCGGCGTTCAACGCCTTCCTTAAGACGCTTGAAGAGCCGCCCTCACATGCTATCTTCATTCTCGCTACTACGGAGAAGCATAAGATTATCCCGACTATACTCAGCCGCTGCCAGACCTACGACTTCAACCGCATCAGCGTGCCCGACATTGTACGCAACTTGCGCGACATCGCCGGCAAGGAAGGGGTTGACGTGGATGACGAGTCTCTGCACGTGATAGCCCATAAGGCGGACGGCGCGATGCGCGACGCGCTCACGATATTCGACCAGACCGTAGCTTTCTGCGGTACCGATATTCATTACGAAGACGTGATGCGCAACTTGAACGTGCTTGATTATGAATACAGTTTCCGCCTTGTTGATGCTTTCCTGACCGGAGACTACGGCACGGCTCTGCTGATTTTCGACGAAATACTTTCAAAAGGCTTCAACGCACTGCATTTCATTTCTGCGCTCGGTTCGCATCTGCGGGATTTACTGGTGAGCCGGACCGGAGGTTTGGATTCAC
Organism: Bacteroidales bacterium; assembly: GCA_017454265.1. Taxonomy (GTDB): domain Bacteria; phylum Bacteroidota; class Bacteroidia; order Bacteroidales; family UBA932; genus Cryptobacteroides. Next base: position 21,115 of record JAFTDJ010000036.1, read on the forward strand.
TGCTGGATCTTCCCGCCTCCCTGCGTGAGCGCTACCGTGGACAGGCAGAGCGGTGCAGCGTAAAGTTCCTGTACGATGCTCTCTCGATAGTGAATCAGTGCGAGGCCGGTTACCGTGCCGCCACCAACCAGCGGCTGCACATCGAATTTGCGCTGATTCGGATGGCATTCCTCGGCGGCGTACCTGTATCCTCGGTTGCACCCGGCCCTGCTGCACCGGTTGCCTCCGGGAGCGAAAAGCCCGCTCCTGCTCCCAAACCCGCAGAAAGTCCTGCCTCCGGGAGCGAAAAGCCCGCTCCTGCTCCCGCAATCGCTCCCACAGCCGCTCCCGTAGCTGCTTCCGTACCGCAGACCTCCCGCAAGACTGCGAAGGGCTTGTCGCTGAGCGCCCTGATGAGCGACGAAGACGAAGACAAAAGTGCTCCGAAGGAGGAAACTGCGGAGCAGGCCCCGCTGCCCGATCCTGAAACCGTAAAAGCCCGGTGGCCCGAGCTCGCCGCCATGTACGGCAGTCAGCCGCGCCTGGCGAACGCCCTTGCCACCTCAAAGCTGGATACCAGGGAAGAAGACGGCCGTCTGATACTGTCGTTTTCCGTGGTGAACGAAGCCCAGAAAAACTGGATTGCGGAAAAGAAACTCCGCGAGCTGGAAGAGCGTATCCAAAAGCTCTGCAGTTGCAGCCGGATACGTCTTGAGCCTGACGTCCTGCCGGAAGAACAACAGGAAGAAAAAAAGTATATGCCCGTAGAAAAAGCCCGGGACCTTATGGAAAAGAATTCCGAGGTGGGTGAGCTTATTAAAGACTTAGCACTGGATATAAAATGAAACTGCACTGCCATAACCTTGTAAAGAAATACGGCCTCCGCACTGTCGTAAAAGGTGTTTCGATGGAAGTCGAACAAGGTGAAATAGTGGGATTCCTGGGCCCCAATGGCGCCGGAAAGACCACCAGCTTCTATATGATTACCGGGCAGATAGTGCCGAACGAAGGCAAGGTGTTTCTGGATGACGAAGAAATAACGAACCTGCCTATGTACAAGCGCGCCCAGAAAGGAGTCGGATACCTGCCGCAGGACGCATCTGTTTTCCGCAAGATGAGCGTGGAAAACAACATCCTGAGCGTTATGGAGATGAAAGGCGTCCCTCGAAAGGAGCGGATGGAAAGGCTGGAAGCCCTTATAGACGAATTCAACCTTTCTAAAGTGCGCAAGTCCCTCGGCATCCAGCTGTCCGGAGGCGAGCGCCGCCGCTGCGAGATAGCGCGCGCGCTGGCTATCGATCCCAAATTCATACTCCTTGATGAACCGTTCGCAGGCGTCGACCCTATTGCAGTGGAAGACATCCAGTACATCATCGCAAAACTCAAGTACAAAAATATCGGCGTCATCATCACCGACCATAACGTGGGCGAGACGCTGGCCATCACGGACCGTGCATATCTCCTGTATGAGGGCACCATCCTCCAGCAGGGGACTCCCGAGGCACTTGCTGCAGACGACGACGTGCGTACCAAGTACCTCGGCAGCGGGTTTACGCTCAAGCGTTCGGTTTCAGTGCTCCGCGCCCAGCAGGAGCATGAGTCGTATAAATCCTCAGTCACGAATCTAGACCAAGACGGCAATGGAGGAAATCAGAGGTAAGATATCTCAAATCATTGGCCCGGTAGTGGACGTTCACTTCGACATTGCCGACAAGGAACTCTCTACATCAGTGCTTCCACGCATCCACGACGCCCTGCTGGTGCAGTTGCCCGGCGGCGGGACCCTTACGGTGGAGGTGCAGCAGCATATAGGCGAGGAAACTGTGCGTTGCGTAGCTATGGACTCCACCGACGGCCTGCGCCGCGGCCTGGAGGTGGCAAACACCGGAAAACCTGTCTCTATGCCTGTGGGGGCCCAAATTCGCGGGCGCGTGATGAATGTCACCGGACAACGTATAGACGGCCTTGCTGAACTCGATGCCCGGGGGTCCCTTCCAATTCACCGCGAACCGCCCAGGTTCGAGGACCTTGCCACTTCGCAGCAAGTCCTCTACACGGGCATTAAAGTAATCGACCTTCTGGAGCCGTATCTCAAAGGAGGCAAAATTGGTCTCTTCGGAGGCGCCGGCGTAGGCAAGACCGTGCTCATCAAGGAGCTTATAAACAATATTGCCAAGAAACATAACGGCTTCTCCGTATTTGCCGGAGTGGGCGAACGTACCCGCGAAGGCAACGACCTGCTGCGTGAGATGATAGAGTCTGACGTCATCCATTACGGGGACGCCTTCAAGGAGGCGATGGAGCGCGGTCAGTGGGACCTCTCCAAAGTGGATCCGGAAGCCCTGTCCAAGTCGCAGGTGGCGATGGTGTTCGGACAGATGAACGAACCTCCGGGTGCCCGCAGTTCCGTTGCACTCAGCGGCCTTACCCTGGCCGAATCTTTTCGCGACAGCCACGAACCGGACGCGCCGCACGACATACTGTTCTTCATAGACAATATCTTCCGTTTCACCCAGGCGGGCTCGGAAGTGTCCGCCCTGCTCGGACGTATGCCATCTGCAGTTGGCTATCAGCCGACCCTGGCAACCGAAATGGGCACCATGCAGGAGCGTATCACGTCCACCAAGAGCGGTTCCATAACCTCGGTCCAGGCGGTGTACGTGCCTGCAGACGACCTCACGGATCCCGCCCCGGCAACCACCTTCTCCCATCTGGACGCCACCACGGTGCTCAGCAGGAAAATCACTTCCCTCGGCATTTACCCTGCCGTGGATCCGCTGGAATCCACCTCCCGTATCCTGGACCCTAACATAGTAGGCGAAGAGCACTACCGTACGGCTCAGAGGGTGAAGCAGATACTGCAGCGTAACAAGGAGTTGCAGGACATCATAGCCATCCTCGGCATGGACGAACTGTCCGACGAAGACAAGCTTACGGTCAACCGCGCCAGGCGTGTGCAGCGTTTCCTTTCGCAGCCCTTCCAGGTGGCCGAGCAGTTTACGGGCGTAAAGGGGGTCATGGTGGACATTGAAGACACTATCAAGGGATTCGACATGATACTCGACGGCGAGTGCGACGACCTCCCCGAGCAGGCGTTCCTGAACGTCGGAACGATAGAAGAGGCTATGGAGAAGGGACGTAAAATACTTGCTCAATCCGAAGCTTAATGCAGCACTCACAGCTCATACTCAAGGTCCTGACCCCGGAAGCCACTGTTTTTGAGGGGGACGTCGAGGCCGTGTATGTGCCTGGCGGCGCAGGGCGGTTCGAGATACTTCCGGGCCACGCTCCCATTGTGTCCTCTTTGTCCGCCGGCGTCTTGAAGTGGGTCTCCGGGGGAACTGAATCATCCTTGCAGGTCCGCTCCGGCGCCCTGATGCTGAACAATAATTTGCTGACTGTATGCGCAGAGCCTTCGGAATAGCGCTGGCATTGCTTGCCATGCTCCTTCCGTCACCCTCGATGGCGGCGGAAAGCGGTTCTGCGTTCAATATGACGGAATTCATCTTCGGACATATCTCAGACTCATACGAGTGGCACATTACTACCGTGAAAGGGAAGGAGATTGCAATACCTCTGCCTTGTATAGTGATAGACGGCGGACTCAAGGTGTTCAGCTTCCACGACCGTGAAGCGGCAGGTTACACCTTGAATGACAACGGAAAGCTTGTAAACGCGTCAACCCTTGAGCGTCCTTTGGACATATCCATCACCAAGAATGTCCTGGGTCTGATCATAGACAGCGTGCTGCTGGTCGTTCTGATTTTGCTTTGCGCGCGCTGGTACCGCAGGCATGATCCTCTCAAGGAAGCTCCCTCCGGACTTGCCGGTTTGCTGGAGCCTGTTATCGTAATGATTGAGCAGGACGTGATAAAGGACGCCGTGGGACCCGAGTACGAAAAGTACTCCCCGTACCTGCTTACCGCGTTTTTCTTTATCTTGATAAACAACCTGATGGGTATCCTCCCGGTTTTTCCGGGCGGGGCGAACATTACGGGGAATATTGCCGTGACTCTCGTAATGGCCCTTTTCACCTTCTTTATGGTGAACCTCTTCGGCAACAAACACTATTGGAAGGAAATTCTCTGGCCGGACGTGCCGGTATTCCTTAAGGCCATACCGATAATGCCCGTAATAGAGATACTCGGTATGTTTACCAAGCCTTTCTCCCTTATGATAAGGCTCTTTGCCAACATGCTCGCAGGGCATATCATGCTTTTGAGCGTTATAGCCCTTATCTTCCTTACCGCATCCATGGGACCTGTGCTCAACGGGTCGCCGTCATTTGTCGCGGTTCTCTTCGGTATTTTCCTGGACTGCCTGGAGCTGCTGGTGGCATTTATTCAGGCATATGTATTCACAATGCTTTCGGCAGTCTTTATCGGTCTTGCACATCAGAAACCGGAAACAGAAACCAATTAATTATATAGTTTATGATAGGAACAATTCTTCAAGCAGCAGCTCTCGCCAAAGTCGGCGGAGCAATCGGAGCGGGAATAGTTGCCATTGCGGCAGGTATAGGTATCGGCAAGCTGGCACAGTCCACAATGGAGGCTTCGGCCCGCCAGCCGGAGATTGCCGGCGGCCTGCGTACCACAGCCATCATCATCGGCGCTCTCATTGAGGGCGTGTGCCTCTTCGGCGTCATTGTTTGTCTGCTGGCGGTTCTCCAGTCGTAGTATGTCGCTGATTACACCGGACTTCGGCCTGCTCTTCTGGATGGTCGTCATCTTCGGCGTGGTGTTCCTCATTCTCGCCAAGTTCGGCTTTCCGATTATAACCAAGGCTGTGCGCAAGCGCTCCGACCATATTGCGGAGTCTCTGCGTGCGGCGGAGGAGGCGCGCCTGAACCTGGAGCGTTTTGCCGAAGACCAGAACCGCCTCGTGGAGCGGGCCAGGGCTGAAAGGGCCGAAATTCTGAAGTCCGCAACCGAAGAGCGCAACGCTCTTATCAGCAAGGCTCACGAGGAGGCTTCCGCAGAAGCTGCGAAGGTGCTCCAGGCGGCGCGTGAAGAGATCGAAGCTGAGAGGCAGCTGGCGAAGAGGGAACTGAAGGCCGAAGTGTCCGCCCTTTCCGTTGCCGTTGCAGAGAAAATAGTGCGCAAAGAGTTGGAAAAGAATGAAGAGCAGAAGGCTCTGCTCGACAAATTCGTGGATGAAGCTGTTAACGGACAAGTGAACTGATTCATGAATACCGGAGCAATCACAAAGCGCTATGCGAGGGCCCTCCTGCTGTACACGCAGGAGAACGGCTCAGGCGACCGTGTTTTCGCGCAGGTCCGCCGCATGCTTCGTGATTCTTCGGTCCCTGCAAGGCTCGATCCGGACCTGGAGCGCTTCATTGCTCTGCTCGTGCAGCGCGGGCGGGTCGATTATTTACGGCGCATCCTCCGCTGCTTCATGGATTTGTACGCAGAGTCTGCCGGTTTGAAAAACGTCAGGCTCATTACGGCCGTTCCCGATGTGGGCCTGGAGGACCGTATCCGTGCTTCCATAGAGAAGCATAGCGGCTGCAGGGTGCTTATAGAGACTGAGGTGGATCCTGCGTTGATAGGAGGTTTCCGGGTTATTGTGAACGGAGAGATGCTGGATGCAAGCGTGAGGCACCAGCTGAGTCTGCTGCACCGGGACTTTATAGATAAGAACAACAGAATTGTATAGATGGCACAGAATACAATAAAGGCGAGTGAGATTTCCGACATCCTTCTGGAACAGTTGAGGGGTGTAGACATGTCTGTGAAATACGAAGAAGTGGGCAGCGTGCTCACGGTAAGCGACGGCGTGGCCCGTATTTACGGCCTTGCCAATGCAGAAGCCGGCGAACTTCTGGAGTTCGACAGTGGCGTAAAGGCCGTTGTGATGAACCTGGAGGAGGACAACGTGGGCGCAGTGCTGCTCGGTAAGACAGACTTGGTGAAGGAGAATATGGGCGTGCGCAGGCTCTGCCGTATTGCCGGAATCGAGGTTGGCGAGGGACTCGTAGGGCGCGTCGTGGATCCCATTGGAACTCCACTCGACGGACTTGGCGAGGTGAAGGGGGAGAAAGTGCGTATGCCTTTGGAACGCAAGGCCCCGGGCGTCATCTTCCGTGAACCTGTGCACGAGCCTCTTCAGACGGGACTCAAGGCGATAGACGCGATGATTCCCATCGGACGCGGCCAGCGCGAACTGATCATCGGTGACCGCCAGACCGGAAAAACCGCCATCGCCATCGATACCATAATCAACCAGCGCGCGGGCTGGCTTTCGGGGAACCCGGTTTACTGCATCTATGTGGCAGTGGGGCAGAAGGGCTCCACCGTGGCGTCCATAGTGCAGACGCTCAGGGAAAAAGGAGCGATGGACTACACCATCGTGGTGGCCGCCACCGCAGCCGATCCCGCGGCCCTTCAGTATTACGCTCCCTTTGCCGGAGCTGCAATAGGGGAGTATTTCCGAGATACGGGCAGGCACGCTCTTGTGGTGTACGACGACTTGAGTAAACAGGCCGTAGCGTATCGTGAAGTGTCGCTGATTCTCCGCCGCCCTTCCGGGCGCGAGGCCTATCCCGGCGACGTGTTTTACCTGCATTCCCGCCTGTTGGAGCGTGCCGCCAAGATTATTTCCCAGCAGGAGGTGGCGGAGCAGATGAACGACCTGCCGGAGGCCCTGCGCGGAAAGGTACGTGCTGGAGGGTCTCTCACGGCACTCCCTATCATAGAAACCCAGGCCGGTGACGTGTCGGCATACATTCCTACAAACGTCATTTCCATCACGGACGGGCAGATTTATCTGGAGAGCGCCCTGTTCAATGCAGGATTCCGTCCTGCGGTGAACGTGGGCATCTCGGTTTCGCGTGTGGGCGGCGCGGCGCAGGTAAAGAGCATGAAGAAGATTGCAGGTACGCTCAAAATAGACCAGGCGCAGTTTGCGGAATTGGAGTCTTTCTCCAAATTTTCATCAGACCTGGACAAGGTTACCGCCATGACTCTTGACAAGGGGCGTAAGAACAACCAGCTCCTTATCCAGCCCCAGTACAGTCCTATGCCGGTCGGTGAACAGGTGGCTGTGTTGTATTGCGGCACCCGCGGCCTGATGGCTGATATCCGTGTGGACCAGGTCCGGGAGTTCCAGAAGTTGTTTCTGGAGCGTATCCGCGCTTCTCACGCAGACGTTTTGGAAGAGCTTGGCGCAGGCGTGGTGTCTGAACAGGCCGGCCCGGTCATAGAGAGTATAGCATCTGAGGTATGTCTTCTCTTAGGGAAGTAAAAGACCGTATTGCATCGGTGCGGAGTACGCTGAAGATCACTTCGGCGATGAAACTCGTGGCGTCTTCCAAACTGCGGAAGGCGCAACGGGCCATCGAAGCGCTCCGGCCTTACTCGGATGAGCTGACGCGTATCCTCGCTGCGGCCGAATCTTCCAACCCCCGCTGCTCGACGAATATCTCTACGGACACAGATACCGGCGGAATTGAGCCGCTGGTTGTACTGGCGTTTGCGAGCAACAGCTCGATGTGCGGGGCCTTTAATGTGAATGCCGCAAAAAAAACGCTGGAGCTTGCGTCGGAACTGGGAGGCAATGTGGAGCTGTGGGCGTTCGGCCGTAAGATGGCGGAGGCGCTGCGCAAAGCGGGGCGGCCTGCAGCGCGCGATTGCTCGCTGCAGGTGGCGCATCCGTCGTTCGGGGGGGTGTCGGCACTTGCTGAAGAGTTGCGCCGGCGTTTGGCTGCCGGTGAGATTTCGGGCGTTATGCTGGTTTACAACCATTTTGTCAGCGCCGGCCGGCAGGAAGTTGTAGCTGAGGCGTATATGGGATCCTGCGCATCTGCCCGGGCTTGCAATGATGCCGGCAGCGGTGTCATTCCGGACTCCTCTGACCTATATATAATAGAGCCTTCAAGACAGGAACTTGTGCAGTCTCTGTACCCCCAGGTTCTTGCCCTTAAATTATATGCGGCGCTTCTGGACTCGGCCGCAGCCGAGCACGCTGCAAGAATGGTCGCGATGCAGGCGGCTACAGACAATGCAGAAGAACTTTTAGGCGAGCTTACACTTGAGTACAACAAGGGCAGACAGCAAAAAATTACCTCTGAGATTCTCGATATTGTTGGTGGCTCTATCGAATAATTATTTTTTAGTCTCTTTCGATTAAAAATATAAACCAAACAGCCCCATAATTTATTAATTTATAAGAAAATATTTTATTTTCTTTAAGCTTTGATTGCTCTAAGATGCTTACAGGGGGCATTTTGGATGCTGAAATTTATCACGAAATTTGGTTATTCCGAATTAATTGTCTAACTTGCGGGCCAAATTGCGTTATTGTTTTTATAATCATATTAGTAGTTATTATTGTTTAATTAAAATTCAACCAATGAGAAAAATTAAATCATTTTTCGCGGTTGTAGCGCTTCTCCTTGCGGGTACGGCGGCTTTTGCACAGAACGTGCAGGTCAACGGTATCATCAAGGACGCAAACGGTGAAGCGGTTGCCGGAGCTGCAATACAGCTTAAGGGCAGCACTACCACCTATGCTATGACTGATGCTTTGGGCGGCTACAAGATCTCCGTTCCTTCGAACGGTACGCTTGTCGTCAGCTGCCTGGGCTACAAGACGGCTGAGATTGCCGTTGGTGGAAGGCAGGTTATCAATGTGACTCTCGAGACGGACTCCACCGTTCTGGAGGAGACCATCGTCGTTGCATACGGTACTGTCAAGCGTGAGGCTGTGACCGGCTCCGTGTCATCCGTAAAGGGTGAGACCATTGCCGCAACTCCCGTGACCTCCGTTGACAAGGCCCTTGCCGGAAAACTTGCGGGTGTTTCCATTTCCGCTACTTCTGGACAGCCTGGTGCCATCACCCAGATTCGTATCCGCGGTAACGGTTCCATCAACGCATCCAACGCCCCTCTGTGGGTTATAGACGGTATCCCCGTGCTGACCGGAGACGTGAGCTTCATCTCCAACCAGAACAGTGCCCTTACCGGTCTGAACCCCAACGACATCGAGAACATTACCGTCCTTAAGGACGCTGCAGCGGCCGCAGCTTACGGCTCCCGTGCAGCTAACGGTGTTATCCTCGTCACCACCAAGAGCGGCAAGGAGGGCAAGTCCCAGTTCAACGTGCGCGCCAAGTTCGGTGTGAACTGGCTGCAGCCCGACAGCGGCTTCCGTATGATGACTGCATCCGAATTCCTCAACTGGTCTCGTGATGCTATCTCCAACGCAGGTATCGATCCCGACAACCCTGCAAGCGGCAGCTACTATCGTCCTCTTTCCCTGCTCAACGGAAAGCTTTACAACCCCCTGCACGAGTTCACCCGTCTGGGAACCACCCAGGAGTATGAGGTCAGCGCCAACGGCGGTAACAACAAGGCCAAGTACTTCTCTTCCTTCTCTTATCAGAAAGACCAGGGCGTGTTCTACGGCGTAGAGTTCCAGAAACTGCAGGGCCGTATCAACGCATCCTACAAGCTTCTCAGCAACCTCGAGACCGGCGTCCGCTTCAACCTCGCTTATACCGAGCAGTCCGACGTCCCCATGCAGAGCCTTTATTCCGCCAGCCCTATCTGGGCCGGTCAGACCATCCTTCCCTGGATGCCTCTGCAGGACGAAGAAGGCAATTACGTGGGTAATTCCGCAGTCAACAGTGGTGAGAATCCCCGTGCAACTGCAGAGAACGACGAGAAATGGGATCACACCTTCCACCTCAACGGAACCGTGAACCTCAAGTGGACCCCGTTCAAGAACCTCGATATCGAGACCCGTAATTCAATGGAGAGCTTCTTCGTAAATTCCCGTACCTGGTACACTCCTACTGCACACGACAACGTGTACGCCAACCAGCTCGATACTTACGACCGCCAGATCCATCAGCTGACAACCTCCAATACCATTACTTATACCAATACCTTCGGAGGTTATCACAACCTGCGCGCCCTCGTGGGCCAGGAAGCCATGCGTTACAACTCCAGTTCTACCGAGGCCTACTCTCCCGAGGTGGATCCCAACATGCCTTATCACAATACGGCAGACCAGACCACCACTGAGATTTCCCAGGCCTTCAGCGCCGAGACCATGCTCTCCTTCTTCGCTATTGCAGACTACAACTACGACAACCGCTACTTCTTCCAGGCCAACTTCCGCCGGGATGGTTCGTCCCTCTTCGGAGCCGACAACAAGTGGGGTAACTTCTGGTCCGTATCTGCATCCTGGAACATTTCCAACGAAGACTTCCTGCGCAACTCCCGCAACATCAACCTGCTCAAGCTCCGTGCAAGTTACGGTGTGAACGGTAACAACGGTATCAGCCCTTACCAGGCCTACGGTCTTTACGGCACCACCATCTACAATGGTATCACCGGTTACCTTCCCAGCCAGTTGGAGAACAGGGTTCTCTCCTGGGAGCGCAACCTTACCGCAAACTTCGGTCTGGACTTCGGTTTCTTCAACAACCGCCTGAACGGCAGCATCGACGTTTACAACCGTCGTACCAACGACCTGCTCCTTACCAAGCAGATCCCCCAGACCTCCGGTTTCTCAACCATTTTCTCCAACGTAGGTTCCATGGTGAACGGCGGTGTTGAACTCCAGCTCGAGTACAACATCATCCAGAACTCCAACATGCTCTGGAGCGTAGGCGGAAACGTGGCATACAACAAGACCCAGATCATAGACCTCGGCGGTGACGAATACATCGGTACCGACGTGCGCCAGGTCGTGGGCATGGGACGCTACACCTATTATCTGTACGACTACTACGGAGTCAACCCTTACAACGGCGAGGCTCTCTGGGTGGCTTCCATCGATGAGAAGACCGGTGAGAAGACCCTCACCAACGACTACAACAAGGCACGCCGCTACTATGCAGGCTCTCCTGAACCCAAGTTCATCGGCGGTTTCAACACCACTTTCCAGTGGAAGGGCTTCTCCCTTGCCGCTTTCTTCGAGTTCAAGGCCGGTCACCAGGTGCTTATCTGGAACGAGAACCACTACCTGCAGAACGACGGCCAGTCCGTTGCACGTAACCAGTTCGCTTCCGCCCTCAACTACTGGAAGCAGCCCGGCGACACCGGATGCAACCCCAGGCCCGTTGCAGGCAACACCTCCAACTCCAACGACTGGACCATCGACCGTTGGCTCGAGAATGCCAGCTACCTCCGTGTAAAGGACATCACCCTGTCCTATAATCTCCCTCAAACGCTCACCAGGAAGGTCGGCATTGCAAACTGCCGTTTCTATGTGAGCGGTCTCAACCTCTACTGCTTCAATGACGTCAACTTCTGGGATCCCGAGCAGGGCGTTACCGGTATCACAGCCGGCCAGTATCCTATGACCAAGAGTGTTGTCGGCGGAGTCGAGATAACCTTCTAAAAGGAGTACGAATATGAAAAAGTATATAATCATTGCAATTGCGGCACTCGCAGCCCTTACCGCTTGCGACAAGGAGTTCCTCACCGAGGCTCCGAAGCTTTCGCAGAGTGATGTACTGACGCTTTCTACATTCCAGGGTCTGGATATGTCAACCGCTGGTGCTTATTCACCTATGGGTTCCACCAACTGGTATGGTGCACACTTCATTCTTGACAACGAGATGGCAACGGGCAACGGCAAGCGTTGGGGTATCATTTTCGACGACTACGAGTCCGGCCGATATACCGACCAGTATGCAGTCAACTATACGCCTAACAGCACCAGTCCTCTCTGGGGCCAGGCCTATTATGTCATTTCCGCAGCCAACAACGTGCTGAATGCAATCGAGGACAACGGTATCGATTCCTACATCTCCACCTCCGTGAGCAAGCAGGACATCGAGAACCTTCGTGCCGAGTGCCTGTTCCTCCGCGCATTCTCCCACTTCGACCTGGTGCGTACCTATTCCATGCCTTACAGCTCAGCCACTGCAGCCACTGCATGGGGCGTCCCTTACATCAAAGTGAGTGATTCCGAGGCCCAGCCTCCCCGTGAGACCATGGAGAATACCTACAAGTACATCATCGACGACCTTCTCGAGGCCGAGAGCGTGATTGATCCCGATTACGTGCGTGCCGGCGCCAAGGACAGCCGGTCCACCGTCACCCTCGAGGTGATTCAGGCAATGCTCGCCCGCGTATACCTGTACAGCCAGCAGTGGCAGAAGGCAGGCGACTACGCAGACAAGGTGATCACCAGCGGCAAGTACACCATGTGGACTCCTGCAGACCTGAAGAACGCAGCCTGCTACCGCGTGGACGTCCCTACCGGCGGCGAGGTTATCTTCGAGATCTACAACAACACTTCCCAGAGCTACGGTACCGGCAACGAGAACGTATGGGGTATGACCTCCTACGAGGCTTACGGCGACTGCGGTGTTTCCACCGACCTCACCAACCTCTTCGAGGAGAATGACGTCCGCGCCACCCTCTACTCTCCCGATCCTGACGGCAACGCCCTCTTCACCCTGAAGTATTTCGGCAAGGGCCTCGGCGCCCTCGACGCCAACAACGTCATCATCCTCAGGCTCTCCGAGATGTACCTCATCCGTGCAGAAGCTGCCATCAACGGCGCAAAGGGTGATTACAGTGCCACCAGCGACCTCAAGACCATCGCAGACAACCGCGGCGCCACCGCCCAGCCTGCTACGCAGACCGGTGTGAACGACGAGCGTGCGAAGGAGCTTGCATGGGAAGCCCATCTGTGGTTCGACCTTGCCCGTACAGGCCGTCCCATGACCCGTACCGACATCGCCGGCAACGTGCCCACCACCATCCCCGTCGGGGACTATCGCTGGGCCAAGCCTATTCCCAACCGTGAATTCACCGTAAACCACAACGACAACTTCGTCCAGAATGACGGTTATGGTGAATAAAATATTGGAGGAAAGTAAGATGAAAAAACTTTATACTATACTTGCAAGCGCTGCAGTCACCATCTTCATGGTCGGCTGCCAGAACCTGAACACTCTTCCTGAGTTCGAGGAGTCTGAGTCCTTTGCATCTTTCCCCACTCTCAGCTTCGGTATAGATGAGAATGGCGGGCAGGTGAGGATTCCCGTTCAGATTGCTTCCCTCAAGCCGGTGAACACCGTCGTGTCTTACGAGATTGTGGACGGAACCGCAAAGGCCGGCGTCAACTTCAAGGATACCAATCCCGATGCAGTTCTTTCTTTCCCCGGCTCAACGTGGGAAGACAATGAGCAGTACATTGTCATAGACATCATAGACAAGGCTGGAGAGTACACCGGCGACCTCAGTTTCACCGTGAACATCCTTTCCGCAACCGGTCTCAAGATTTCTGCAGAAAACACCTGCAAAGTCGATATCTATGACCTCGACCACCCCCTGGCTCCTATACTCGGTTCCTATTCCGGTTCTGCAGTGTCTTCTTACGACGGTGCCGTGAGCTGGACCATGAATCTCCTGAAGGATGCCAAGGACGTGAAGGTCGTCTGGATTGACGGTCTTACCGACGAGGTAATCGGCGAAAAACTGCGCGTCTATGCCAATGTGAACTATGACGAGCAGGGCAATATCACCGGATATACCATCCCCGCAGGCCAGTACCTCCCTTACAGCTCCAGCTACACCTTCTGGATCGTGGGCAACAAGGCCGGTTCCGGTTCTTATTATCCCAACGCCAGCCTTACCTGGAAATTTGAGAACGGCACCTTCACCTTCGACGGTGACGAACCCAACTCTCTCGGTGTGCTTGCCGTAAGCGCCAGCGACAATACTTCAATTGCAGGCTGGTGGAACAGGTATGACGTACCGCCGAGCTACACTAAAAAGTAATTGGTTATGAAAAGAGTTTTTGGATTTATTGCAATAACTGCTGCTATGGCCTTCGCCGCCATAGCCTGCAACAATGCGGCGCTGGCTCCTGCCGAGCCCAGCACGACTCCTCTTGCAGCTCCCGGTATCAGCATCACGATATCCAACGTGACTGACAACACCTTCGACGTGAAGGTGGCCCCCGACGGAGAGGCTGCGTACTACTCTTACCTGGTTACTCCCCAGAGCTTCGCTCCGGACTCTTCCGCACTCTATTCCGCAAGCTATTCCGGAATCATCAAGGGTGCAGTGAAGTACGACAAGGAGAAGCCTTACTTCGAGACCACCGTGAAGGGACTCGATCCCAACGTGGAATACTTTGTCTATGCCGTTGCTGCAAGCAAGGAAGGCAATGTGGGTAAAGTGGTCTCCAAGAGCACCAAGACTTCCGACGGCGGCATTCCTACCATCAACGCCGCCGCCCGTTCCGGCAACATAGTTCAGGTTCAGTTCACCGAAAACATTAGCTATGTAGAGGGCAAGGAAGTGAGCGCCGTAGTGTACGCCAAGAATTATCGCGGCGCCAAGGACGCTCCCGTCATTGCCAAGACTGTGGCCGAGGTCGCGGTTTCCGGTGCAGTGGCTCAGTTCACTTTCCCTGAAATTACCGTTCCCGGTTCCTGGTATCTCGTGAACTTCCCCGCAGGAAGCTTCGTGGATTCCGCCGGCAACCCTTGCCCCGCGCTCGCCAGCTCCTGGGTTTACAATGATGAAGGTGCAGTGGCTCAAGTTAACGGAGTTTACGGCTATCTGGCCAACAAGAACTTCGACTTCGAGGTCAAGGCTCCCGCAACTCTCGCAAGCTACAACCAGTTCATCAACGTCACCAGCCCCCAGATGCTTAACGGCGGAAATGCAGGCAAGGCGGTTGCAAAGATTGTCAATGTTACCGACGGCGTTACAACCACCACTGAGTATCCCCTTACTGCAGGAAAACACTATGGTGTGACTACTCTTTACACCGCCGGTTTCATGCTCCCCGTCGAGCCCGGCCGTGGCGACGACTTCACCTTCATTGTTGAGGAGGAAGCTTTCGAGGATATCTATGGCAACAAGAGCAACGCCTTCGAGATCGGCCCCGTGCTGTATTCTTATGGCTATACTGTAGATGACGTTTGCGGAATTTATATCAACAGCGGTGAAAGTGCCTACGGCTCCGCCCGTAACGAAAGCGCCTGGTCTTTCAAAGTTGCCAAGTCCGACGACGCCACCAAGGGGAATGTAGTCATATCCAACTACTATGGCCTGGATTGTAAGATTTATGCCCAGTGGGACGGTGATGCCGGCATTCTGACCGTGGAAGACAACGACGCCGCCATCAACGGGGTTCTCTCCGAAGACGGAAAGACTGTATCTTTCTACTATCTTGCTACTTATTACGGATGGGTTTACAGCAAAGCCGACAATCGTCCTCTCCAGCTCTACATGACTGAGCAGGGCAAGTTCACGGACGGTAACGATTTCGTAGGTTACTATTACGAGCAGTATAATTGGCCTGCAAGCGGTAAGGTTGCCGATATCGACACTGAGAAGGACTATCTCGGCTACAAGCTTAACCTCTTCATGCCTGAGTTCGGCCCCGGTGTGGCTTCCACAGCTGCCGTCCAGGGTGTTAAGATGTATCTTCCCTGCCCCGGTATCGGTGCAAAAGGCAAAGTGAGCTTCGAAAAGATAGCTGAATAAGCAAAGGCTTGATACTTAGAAGGCGACTGGTAAGCAATCAGCCGCCTTCTTTGTGTATTATTAGTGTTTTTTTCTTATTTTTGCAAGTTATCGAGTTCGCACGATGAAACGTTTTCTGATCATATTGTTTTCGCTCTTATGCCTGGCTTCCGCTTGTAATAAGTTCACCCCCGAAATCAGCATAGACGGACGTACCCAGTTCAGCCTGCAGGCTTCAGCTTCCGTGCTGTCCGTCAAGCTTGTCACCAACTGTGCAAGCTGGGAGTGCGACTGCGGGAGCGTGGACTGGATTTCACTGAACAGGGCTGAGGCTGGGGCTGCATATCTGAACATCGCGGCCAACGCTTCAGAGGCGGAACGGAGCGCGAACGTGACTTTTTTCGCGCCCTCAGTCGGAGAATCCGCTGCCAGGGCTTCAATTACAGTGACTCAGGCAGGCGCCGTGCTGGATCCTCAGATAGACGTGGAACAGTCGTTCTCCGTACCCGCTTCGGGCGAGATCCTGCAGGTGCCTGTAAGCACCAATCAAGGCAGCTGGGAGGCAGATTTTGTGGAAGAAGACACAGACTGGATTACGCTCAGCCCCGGCAGGGAGTCGCTGGGCATGGTTGTTGCTCCCAATCCTAAAGAGGATGCACGCCGGGCGATGATCCGCATATACGCTCCCGGAAAAGCTGCAATGAAAGTTTTTAAAGACATCTCCGTTTCCCAGGATGCCGCGGTCATAGATTACGACCCGGTGAACCTGAGCGAGGCCGGCACTTCCAATTGCTATGTAATCACGCACAAGGGGGTGCACAGCTTCAACGCCACCGTGCGTGGCAACGGAGCAACCACGGACAGGCTTGCCGCTCCCGCTCGCCTTTCTCCTGCCGGTGCCCGCCTGGTGTGGCAGACGGCCAAGGGAATGATAAAGAGCTTAAGGTATGCTGACGGAACCATCACTTTCGAGGCCTCCAGGGCTCCCGGAAGTGCAGTAATCGCCGCCACCGATGCTCGCGGAGACATTATCTGGAGCTGGCACATCTGGTACCCGTCCGTAGAGATAGAGGGGCTCCGCTGCCAGACCGGAGACGAGATGATGAACCTCAATCTCGGCGCCCTGGACAATGCACCTGCGTCCATCACCTCCCACGGAATGTTGTATCAATGGGGACGCAAGGATCCTTTCCCCTACTCTCCCGTAGCTGAAGAAGGCAGTGTGGCTACTTTGCCCGTAAAGGTTTACGACATCAACGGAGACGAGGTGAAGATAGGCAATACCGAGATGTTCTCCAGCAAAGACAACACGCTCGCGTTCAGTATAGCCAATCCTTCCTGCTGCATCAGCAACAACAACCAGTTCTCGGTGTGCCGTGACTGGCTGCTGCCGGCTGAGTCTTCCGCTGCGCTCTGGGGCAACCCCAAGGGAGATGTGCGTACGGACGGCAGGTACGACAATGTGGGGGAGAAATCATTCTACGACCCTTGCCCTGTGGGCTGGAGGGTGGCCCCCGTGCGTGACTATCAGTATATGACGGAAAGCGGCGGCTATACCTGGGCCCAGGGAGATACCGGCAACCTCAAGTTCTACGACCTGGGCGGAGATGCCGAAGTAGCCATAGTAGATATCGATGAAGACGGCAAATATACCCTCAACGATTATCAGGACGGCTGGCATCTGTATCTGGATAAATCGGCCGGCGTGAAGTCCTATTTCCCCTCCGCTACCCGTTATGACGGGCAGTACGCCATGCTCATGGGCAGTATGGTCGGCCTTTGGGGCAACTACTGGACCAATACCGCGGGGGAGGGCGCCGAGGGCCTTGCGGTCGCGCTTTCTTTCAGCCTAAAGGACTACTCGAAAGAATACAGTATAACCATTTCTCCGGTATCGAACGGCTCCAGGGCCGATGCATACTCGGTCAGATGCATTAAAGAATAATAAACATTTACGGATATGAAACGCATTATTGTAACTATCGCTTGCGCTTTTACGGCGCTTTCCGTGTGGGCACAGTCTTATTCTTCTCCCACCACGACATGGCCTTATCAGTACGCAGATTTCACCGAAGGTGAGATCCTGATGCAGAACGGAGCAAAGAAGACGGCCACGCTGAATGTGTGCCTGGTTCATTCTACCCTGCATTATATAGAAAAGGACTTCATCAAGGAACTGCCTTCGTCGGGAGTGTTTTCCGCACGTATCGGAGAAGACTATTTCATAAATGCCGCCGGACGCCTCATGAAGATTCTTGCCCAGGACGACAACGGTTATGTGGCTGAGGCTACGGAGATAGACATTGCGAAGCTGAACTCCACCGAAGCTGCATACGGGTCTTCCTCCACAACCCTCGGCACCATGGCCCTGAGCTCACTGGAAGGAATAGGCGCAACCAACTCCAATAGCAGCCTCAACCATATGGAGCTTAAGAACTCCAAGGAAGACGGCAAGACCCTGCCCCTCATCCAGAAGAAGTATCTTTTCGTGAACGGGAAATGCATCTATGCCACCAAGAAGGATGTTTCCGCAGTGGTTGACGCGGCAGCTTTCAAGAGCTTTCTCAAGGAGAACAAGGTTAAGTGGAACAACCCTCAGTCCCTCCTGGGCGTGGTTGATTTTATCGCAAAACAGTAGCAGATGAACAATAGACTTTTGACAGCTGCAGTCCTGGCTGCCGTGACGGTGTGGGGCTGCAAGACGGAACAGGCCGATCTTCCCGTTGAAGTGCCGGCGGAGGGGGAGACCGTGAACGAGACCTCCCTGATTCCCGGGCAGATGATCATACAGCTCTCCGACGAACTCGCAGGACAGCTGGAAGAGGATCTTGCAGGAGGCAGCTTCCTGCAGACCAAATCAGCTTCTGTAAACTCTGTGTTCGCAGGCATCGGCGCCACTTCCGTGGAACGCCTCTATCCGGACGCGGGAGAGTGGGAGCCGAGGCACCGCGAGGCGGGGCTGCATAAGTGGTACAAGGTTACGTTCGACCCTGCCCTCCCGCAGACGAAGGCCGTCCGCAGCATAAACGACATTCCCGGCATCGAGTATGCCGAACCGGTGCGGCGCATCAAGTCGACTGCCTTTTTTGACGATCCTGATTTGTCGAAACAGTGGCACTACACCAATGAAGGCACTCTTACTGCAAAGCATAAGAAGGGCTGCGACATCAATGTCCTGCCCGTCTGGGAGAATTACACCTGCGGAAAGAGTGACGTGATAGTATCCGTAGTAGACGGCGGCGTGGACCTGACTCACGAAGACCTCGCTGCGGTGTGCCTTCCGGGAGGTGCCAACGGCAGCCGCAACTTTGTTACGGGCAGCTTCGGCATTGTGGCCCACAGCCATGGTACGCATGTCGCCGGTACGATCGGCGCCATAAACAACAACGGCAAAGGCGTAGCCGGCATTGCCGGAGGACGCGACGGACAGGGCGGTGTAACCATAATGTCGTGTCAGGTCTTCCAGGACAATCCCGACGACCCCGACCACGACCTCACCGGCAATTTCTATGACGCCATGGTCTGGGGCGCCGACCACGGGGCCGTTATTTCCCAGAACAGCTGGGGAGACGTGTACGAAAAGGAGGAAGATGCGCTTAAAGGCGGTCCCGGGGCGATGAAGAGCGCCATCGACTACTTTATCCGTTATGCCGGAACCGACAAAAACGGCAATCAGACCGGCCCCATGAAGGGCGGCGTGGTTATTTTTGCCGCAGGCAACAGCGGTTGGAGCATAGGCTGGCCTGCCGCATATGCTCCGGTAATCGCAGTAGGGTCGGTAGCTCCCGACTTCACCCGGGCATATTACTCGAATTATGGTGACTGGGTAGATATTGCCGCACCCGGCGGATCTGCATATTATGACAAGGGCCAGGTTTACAGCACGCTGCCAGACAACAAGTATGGCTGGATGCAGGGAACCTCAATGGCCTGTCCTCACGTAAGCGGTGTGGCTGCGCTTATCATCTCCCACTACGGCGGCCCCGGTTTCACCAACGACATGCTGGTGGACAGGCTGCTTAACGGAGCCAATTCCAACGTCCTTTCCTCAGCAACGCAGATAGGACCCTTATGCGACGCCTACGGCTCCATGGCCTACGGCTCAAAGGAACCTCCTGCAACCCCCAAATCCCATACCGTTTCTGCACATTCCAACTTCTTGGATTTCAGCACTCAGGTAACGTCCGACCCCGATGACAACAAGGCATACGGCTTCCTGCTCCTGGCGTCCAGGAACGAGGCTTCCCTGAAGAACCTGGACTACTTCCATCTTCCTTCGGACGTCTTCAGTGCAACCCTCCCGGTAGGAGAAGCCGACCTTGGCGATACTGTAACGGGTACCCTCTCGGGACTGGACTTCCAGACGGAGTACTATACCACGGTGGTAGCATACGATTACAGCAAGAACTACTCGGGCACCTCTCCCGTGGTGAAAGTTATTACGGGTACGAATACTCCTCCTGTCATCAAGTCGGAGTACGCCGGACTCATACAGGTGAAGGCGCACGAGGTATATAATCTCGAGAGCGAGATTTACGACCCCGACGGGCACACGGTGACCGTAAAATTCACCCCCGGATCCGACGCCGCGCAGAATCTCCTTCTGCCTTCCGGATTGTACAGGATGACGCTTGCGGGCAAGGATGCCGACGCCGGCAGATACGAGGCCCGATACGATGTGACGGACTCCTTCGGGGCTTCCTCCAGCGTCGTCTATGAGTATCAGATCCTGGAGAACCATCCTCCCGTTCCTGTAGGCAACCCCGATGACCTGGTGTTTACCGGTATGGCCCAGAAGAAGACCCTCAATATGGAGGACTATGTGAGCGACCCCGACGGCGAGCAGCTGAAATATGAAATAAGCTCGTCCCCTTCCGGTATCGTCCACCTGAACCAGGTAGACAATACCCTCAACCTCACTACCCTCAGCATGGGACTTGCCAAGGTCATCATAACCGGAACCGATATAAAAGGCGAGAAAGCCGTCCTGGAACTCAACGTGCTTGTGCGCGATCCCAATTCCGACCCCGACGTTTATCCCACCCAGGTGAATGATTACCTGAACATCAGTGACGGTACGGAGAAGACGCTGCAGATCAGCATATCCAGCGCTTCCGCCGCCATGCTTTACAATGGGACCGTCACTTGCGACGCGTTCTCTCCTGCAAGGATAGACATGAGCGGCTGGGCTCCCGGGCGTTACGGCGTTACCGTCGTGTCCGGAGAAAAGACCTTCAAAACCACGGTAGTAAAGATATAAGGTATGAGAAAGACATTAGCAATTGTTATCCTTTTCCTGGCGGCTGCGGGTCTGCACGCCCAGGATGCCGCTTCCGTGGCTATGCCGTTCAGTATAGTACCGCGTAACGTGCGAACCCTCTCCACCGGCGGTCTCACCACCGCCGATGCGGTTGCCGTGCGGCTGCTCGGAGACACCGGACTGGATGTGAACGCATCCTGGTACAGCTGGGCCCCGCAGGGAGCTTCTTCCAACAACATTAATGCGGATGCCTTCGTGCGTCTGTCCAACCGTCTTGCCCTTTCCGCCCAGTTCGGCATGGACATAGCTCCCAGGTACGACATTTACGATGCACAGGGAACCAAGGGCGGTTTCTATTCCCCTAAGGACATGCTGGTGAAGTTAGGCGCGGCGTACAGGATAACCCCTGTTATCAGTGTGGGCGCAGACCTGCGCTATATGAACAGCTCCCTCACTTCCAAGGTATCCTACTCCGCCTTCGGAGCGGACGTGATTGCCGCCGCTACGTTCGGCGGAGCCAAGGTGGCGGCCGGAGTCACCAACCTTGGCACTTCTGTGAAGGCCTCGGACGGGACGGCCTTTGGTATCCCTGCCGCAGCAACGCTGGCTGGAAAGTATAACGTCAGTTTTGCGGAAAAGCACAGTGTGGACGCCGGAGCCCAGGTGGATTTCTTCTTCAAAGGGGGATTGCGTGCGGGCCTGGGTGTCGAGTACGGTTTCAACGGCCTGGTCTTCGCCCGCGTGGGCTACAGTCTCGGACTCAACAGTCCTTTCCCAACGTACCTGTCGCTTGGCCTGGGCGCCAAGTTCTCCGGAATTAGCATCAACGCGGCCTACCTTGTGGGCTCTTCGGCCATAGGGAACACCCTGGCCATAGGAGCAGGATACTCTTTCTAAAGGGTTTCCTGCTTGAGGCTCTCGATGTAAGCGTCGATGCGCCTGAGCTCACGCGGAATGCGTATATGTTGCGGGCAGTGCGGAGCGCATTGTCCGCAACTTATGCAATGGTCTGCCTGGCGTACCGATTCCACCGTCTCGCTGTAGCTGGCGAGATATAGCCTGCGTGCGCGGGCGTATTTTTCCTGCTCCGGCCCGGAGACGTAAGTTCCCTCCGTAATGCTGTCGTCGTAGAAGCGGAATACCCCGGGAATGTCGATACCGTAGGGGCAGGGCATGCAGTACTGGCAGCCCGTGCATCCCACCAGAGGGAAACGGGTATGTTCGTCGGCTATTTTTTCCAGCAGTTCGAACTCGCTCTCGCTCAGTGGCTTGAAGTTGCAGAAAGTATGCAGGTTGTCGTTCAGGTGCTCCATGTAGGTCATGCCGCTTAGTGCGGTGAGCACCTTGGGGAAGCTGCCGCAGAAGCGGAAGGCCCAGGATGCGATACTGCGGTCCGGCTCTATGGCCTTGAGCTGTTCTGAAAGGCGTTTTGGCAGGCTGCCGAGCGAGCCGCCGCGCAGAGGCTCCATAATCACCACGGGGATGTCCCGGGCCGCGAGCTCTTCGTACAGGTATTTGGCGTTTATATTCCGGCCTCCGGCGTGTGTCCAGTCCAGGTAGTTCATCTGAATCTGCACGAAGTCCCAGTGATACTTTTCGTGGGCGGCCATCATGGTTTCGAAGCCTTCCTGCTGGCTGTGGATGGAGAACCCCAGCTTACGTATGCGTCCGGCCTCCCTTTCCTTCAGCAGGAATGGCAGAATGCCGGTGCCTTCGAAGCGGTCCTTGAAATCCTGCGAACTGTGAATTGCGTGAAGCAGGTAGTAGTCGATGTAGTCTGTCTGGAAAGTTTCCAGGGAACGCCGGTACATCAGAATGGAGTTGTCGTAGCTTCCGTCTGCGAAATTGGAAAGCTTGGTGGCGAGGAGCCATTTGTCGCGCGGATGGCGGTTCAGCGCAATGGCGCTGGCTCTTTCGGATTCTCCGCGGAGGTAAACGGGAGAAGTGTCAAAGTAGTTTACTCCGTGTTCCAATGCCTTGTCGACCATTGCATTTACTTTCTCCTGATCTATCACCTCCTTCCCTTCAGCATCCCTGGTCATGGGCCAGCGCATGCACCCATAACCCAAAACTCCTATTCCCGGGTAGTTCTGCAGCATTTCGCCGCTGATGCTTGTGTCCAATGATTCAGCGGCTGCCGCATTTTTTGTCTTGGGCGCGCAGGATGCCAGGCCTGCTGTGGCGGCCCCGGCTGCCGATATTCTGATAAAATCTCTTCTGTCCATGATGCTTAGCTCCTATGTGTTTGCAGTCCTCTTACGGTTATTGCACTGACCGGTCTTGACGGGCAGAGGTATTCGCATTTGCCGCAGCCGATGCAGAGTTCTTCCATCACCACGGGGCGGCGAGTGCCGTCGGCGGTAACCATGCTGACAGCTCCCATCGGGCATTCGCGGGCACATTTCCCGCAGCCGGCTTCTCCCTTGGCGGCCAGGCACAGGTCCGTGTTGACTTCTGCAATGCCTATGTGTATGAGAGTTTTGGCTTCTTTGGCCACAGGGCGGATTGCTCCGGCCGGGCAGAGCTCGGAGCAGATGGTGCACTCCGGCCTGCAGAAGCCGTTTTCGTAACCCATCTGGGGTTGCAGAAGGTGGTCAAGGTCGGTGGATGCCCGCAGCACGCCGTTGGGGCAGTTCTGTATGCATAACTGGCAGGCCGTGCAGGCGTCGTAGAAATTCTTTACGCTGCCGGCTCCGGGGGGTACCAGCCGGGGATTGCGCTCGACGGGCGTCTTTGCATCTACGGGCGCCAGTCCGCCGTCCACCTTCATATTCTGCGCGGCGGCGCTCACTCCAGCGCCTATCAGCAAAGCACCGGTCGCCAGGAACTGCCTCCGGCCTTCGTCCGCAGCCGACGCTGGAGAGGAGAGATCTCCACCTTTGCTGACCCCGGTTCCGAAACTGATGGCGTTCTTGCGGCACACGCCGATGCAATCGAAGCAGTCCACGCAGCGGGAACGGTCAATTTTTACGGCCGCACCCCCGCGTACTCCCGGTTCAATGCAGGATGCCTTGCATACGCGGGTGCAGGCTCCGCATCTGATACACTTGTCGTCGTCTATCTTCACTCCGAACAAGGAGAACCGGCTGACGCACCCCAGGGCAGTGCCTACGGGGCAGACGTTGCTGCACCAGGCGCGCCCCCACAGCCATGCGCTCACCCCGATGATTACGAAAGTGGCGCCGGCGGCTATGAGCAGCGGTACGGACCCTCCGCCCACAACAGCGGTAACCATACGCCCATAGGCGCTGTATGGCCCTATGAGGGCGATAATCAGCTGTAAGTCCACTACAAAGGCGGCCACTGTAATGCCCGCCACAAGGCTGCGTGCCCAGGTGCGTTCCTTGTTCCACTTGAACTGCTTCCTGAGGGGCTTTATCCATTTTCCCAGGATGCGGCGCAGCCGGAGAACGATATCCTGAAAAACTCCAAGGGGACACAAGACGGAACAGTATATCCGCCCGAAAACCCATGTAATCAGCAAAATACCCAGGAGCAAGGCTGCGTTGCCCAGTGTTGCTCCTGCAATCACCCTGCTCAGCAGGGGCAGGAACTGGAGTTTTGCCAGCCATCCCCACCAGTCGTGGCCGATACCCACAAACAGCGACGTAATGCCCGCGAAGCACAGCGCTGCCAATACTATTCTGATTCTACGTAACATATCTATGTGGTTTCAAGGATGTGGTCGGCCAGGGCCAGACGGGCTTCGCAGTGGGAGCGGAAGTCTTCCCAGCGATAGTAATCGGGCCACTGCCTTCCACGGGTGTCATTGTAACAGGGGATGGGGAAGTGCTGGGGCACTTCGTCCAGCGTACAGCGTACCAGAACCTCTCCCTTGCCGTTGCGGAAAAGGGCAAAGAGAAGGGTAGATGCCATAGGCATATGCCCGAAGTCGTATCCGTCCTTGACTTTCCCGGGGTCTGAAGCGCAGTAACTCCAGTCTTCAGCGCCCAGCAGCACAAGAGACCCGGAGATTTTGTAGTCGTGTCCAAACCTCAGGCGCGCCGCCACGTCGCCTCCGGCTATGTCTTCGTCCCAATATTTCAGGAAATCGCGCACCAAGGCCTCTTCAAGGGCCCAGTTGCGCCCGTGATAAAGAGGCGTGGCCCCGCAGCAGCTGTACATGCGGAAGTTCTCGCATTCCCACATCCCGTAGGCCTCTTTGGGGGTCAGCATGTACATCAAAGACTCTTCCGGACCAAGGGTTTCCGAGAAAGCGAAGTAGAAGTAGAACATACGTTCTGCCGTAATGTAATCCTTGAATACCGGCAGCACAATCGAAGGGTCGGTGAAGAAGCGGCGGAAGAACTCCTCAGGTTTATAGTTCTCTTTGAGCAATTTCCGGAACGCGGGGTTCCAGCGTGCGGTATCGGCTTCGAAGGCCCGGCTCCAGTCCCGTTCCTGCGCCCTCGGGTTGTACTTGCTGGTGGGGTTGAGCGCCCCCATGTCGGCCGCAGATGCGTCGAAGTATATCTTCAGCTTTGGAGCCTGCCTGCGATATTCGTCCAGGGCCGACGTCATGGACAGAATGGTGCGGTTGGTCTGGGTGGAGCGGGCTACTATGGTCTTGCGCCCCTTGAATACGGGTTTCCAACTTTTCAGGATGCGTGCAGCCACCGCCCGGTGCTGCTGCTGCCCATAGCTTGTAAGGTCGTAGGCCCGGCCCCGGACCATATGGTAAACGGCTTCGCTCCTCTCCAACAGCTCCTGCCCGAGAGGGGTAAGCTGTCCGGCCTTGGAAGCGCGAGTCATTACTTTATGCATATTGTCATAAAGGGCCTCTTTGCTATAAAGGCGCGCACCGTGACGTGCGTAAGTGCTGATATTGAAAGGTTTGAACCCTGATGGAGCCTCGGGCTGGGCGGCAGGAGCTGTGTAACGGTAACCGGCGAACCAGTCTGCAGCGCGCCTTACATCGGCCTGAACCTCTTCGAATCGGAGCCCCTGTGCACTCGCGGACAGGCAGAGTGAAAGGGAAATAATCAAAACAACTGTACGTTTCATATCTGTATTCGCAAATATAGCAAAATCCAATTTTATTTCATATATTTGCTGATGGTTAGAGTTCTGTCGATACAAGACAGGACTCCTTTATTTAACACATTATGGCAGAAGTACACTATATGAGCCAGGAAGGGCTCGACAAACTGAAGAAAGACCTTGCAGAGGCGCTCGCGCAGCGTCCTGTCATTTCGGCGGCAATAGCCGAAGCACGTGAGAAGGGGGATCTCTCCGAGAATGCAGAATACGAATCGGCCCGCGAGGCGCAAGGATTGCTTGAGCTCAAGATAGCCAAACTCCAGAACACCATCGCAGGAGCAAAAGTGATAAACGAATCGCAGCTCAACACCGACAAGGTGGGAATGCTCACCACGGTGAAGGTAAAGAACCTTACCGCCGGAATGGATATGACATTTACCATTGTCGGGGAAAAGGAGGCCGACTTCTCAAAGGGCCGCCTGGCCGCCACCACGCCTATTGCAAGGGCACTTATGGGCCATTCCAAGGGGGAGACCGTTGAGGCGAAAGTTCCCTCCGGAGTGATGAAATTCAAGATCCTCGATATTTCGTTATGACAATTTTCTCAAAAATCGCCAAAGGTGAGATTCCGTCCTACAAGGTTGCGGAAACTGATGAATTCTATGCATTCCTGGACATAAGCCCCCTCGCAGAAGGGCATACCCTGGTCATCCCCAAGAACGTTGAGGATGACTATATTTTTAATCTGGAAGCCCCGGTTTACGAGGGCCTGTGGGCATTTGCCCGCAAGGTGGCCGTAGCTCTCAAGGCGGCCGTTCCCTGCAAGAGAGTAGGGGTGGCCGTACTTGGAATGGAGGTACCCCATACCCACATCCATTTGGTTCCGCTCCAGACGGAGGGGGACATGGACTTCCGCAAGCAGAAGCCGGAAGTGACGCCCGGGCGTATGTCGGAAATTGCCGCTTCAATTCTTGCCGAGTATGAGAAACTGTAGATATCTGCTGCCGCTGGCGCTTCTGCTGGCGGCTTGCTCTCCCAAGACAAGCATTGAATGCACGGTGGAAGGGGCGCCGCAGGCCGACATCGCCGTGAAGCTCCTGGACGTGAATGTATATAAAGTTCTCGACACCTTCCGTACCGACGCCTCCGGTCGTATGCGCTGCGGTGTTGACGTAAAAGCCGGCCAACCGGAATTTATCTACCTGTTTCGCGCCGACAGGAAAATTGCGTCCCTGCTCCTGAGTGCGGGCGAACGGGTCACGGTGAAAACCGATACGCTCGGCCGTTACCAGGTTGAAGGCTCGCCGGAGTCTGCCCTTCTGGCAGACGTAGAACGCCGTATGAGCACCTTCTCCCAGACGGTGAACTCAACGGATGATCCGGCCGGGATTACTGCCGCCTACCTGTCTTACTACCGTGAGTGTACACGCTACGTCATGGAAAATCCTACTTCACTCACCGTGGTGCCCGTCCTTTTTCAGCAGCTGGACGAAAATACCCCCGTATTCAGCCAGTACACGGACGCCATACTCTTCCGAAAGACAGTTGACAGCCTGAAGACCGTGTACCCGGAGTCACGCTATGTCAAGGCCCTGGAGAAGGAAACCGTGCGCCGCGAGAATGCAATGCAGATGCAAACCATGATAGGCAATGCAGGCACGCTCGGTTACCCGGACCTCAATCTTCCCGATGTCAACGGGCAGAAGGTCCTTTTGTCTTCCATAGAAGCAAAAGCGGTGCTGCTGCATTTCTGGGACTCTTCCGTGCCCGAAGACAAAATGTTCAACCTGGACGTTCTGAAGCCCGTATGGGAGCGTTGGGCTGGCCGCGGGCTGCAGATCTATGCCGTGGACGTAAACACCGACAAAGCCACCTGGGCCTCGGTGCTTCGCGCTCAGAACTTGCCCTGGGTCAATGTTAACGACGGTCTTGGCGCATCGTCGCCTGCCGTCCGTCTGTACAACGTGGGCTCTGTACCTGTCTCATTCCTGCTCTCCGGGGGCGGGCTGACGGCCTCTGTAAACGGAGAAAAAGCCCTTGATAAAGAACTTTCACGTATCCTGAAATAATGAAGTACACTCTTGGAATAGACTACGGTACCGACTCGGCCAGAGCCGTACTCGTAGATGCTTCGTGCGGCCGTATCGTCGCGTCTGCGACTTCTCCGTACCGCCGCTGGGCGGAAAACCGCTGGTGCGATCCTCTCGTGCAGCAGTTTCGCCAGCATCCGGCAGACTACATCGAATGCCTTGAGGAAGTGTTGAAAGAGGTAGTATCGGCCTGTCCGGATCCGTCGGCTGTTTGTGCAATTGCCGTAGATACCACTGGCAGCACAGTAAGTATGACCGACCGCAGCGGTATGCCCCTTTCCCTTCAGCCTGAGTTTGCCGAAGACCCGGACGCAATGTTCATCCTCTGGAAAGACCATACCGGCACCGCCGAAGCTGAGGAGTTCACTGTGGAGGGAGCAAAGCATACGCCCAATTATATCTGCCAGAGCGGGAACCACTATTCCGCCGAGTGTACCTGGGCCAAAGTGCTTCACGTACTGCGAACCAATCCTGCAGTGCGAGACGCGGCCTGGGGTTTCATCGACGAGTGCGACTTCATCACAAACCTGCTCACAGGGTGCCGCAATTTCGAAGAAATGAAGTGGGGACATTGCATCCCCGGTGCCAAACAGTTGTGGAACAAGGACTGGGGCGGATATCCTCCGGAGAGTTTCTTCGAGGCGATAGATCCGTTGCTGATTCCCGTCCTGCGCCGCATTCCGCAGTCGAATTACGCCTGCTCCAACAAGGCCGGCACCCTTTGCCCGGAATGGGCGGAGAAGCTTGGCCTGAGCACTTCGGTTATTATTGGCGTAGGCAACTGCGATGCCCATTCAGGCGCGGTCGGAGCCGGTGTACGCCCCGGTACTGCAGTACTTAACCTGGGCACATCGGCATGCTATATGGCAGTTATGCCAGTGGAAGAGATGCGTGGTCACTTTATCGAAGGCCTCTTCGGTCAGTCAGAGGGGACCATACTCGAAGGCTATATTGGTTATGAAACAGGGCTTTCCGCCTTCGGCGATATTTTTGCCTGGTTCAAGCGCCTGAGCGGCCGCCCTCTCGACGAGCTTGCCGCCGAGGCTTCCCGGATTGCCCTGCGTGACGATCTTC
The DNA here is from genome assembly GCA_017454265.1 of Bacteroidales bacterium. Classification (GTDB taxonomy): domain Bacteria; phylum Bacteroidota; class Bacteroidia; order Bacteroidales; family UBA932; genus Cryptobacteroides. The sequence continues at coordinate 49,950 of JAFTDJ010000036.1, forward strand.
CGATCGCTACCGATTTCTTCAACGGACGCCGTGCTCCCAATCCGAGCAACAAGGTTACCGCAAGTATCAGCGGCATGCGTATAACTACATCTCCGGCAGAGATTTACCGTGCCCTTGTAGAGGCTGCTGCTTTCGGTTCCAAGGCCTGCATAGACCAGTATCTCGACGGTGGAATCCGCATAGATAAAATGATTGCAGTCGGCGGTATAGCCCAGAAAAGCCCGTTCGTGATGCAACTGCTTTGCGACACTCTTGGCAGGCCGATTGAAGTTTCTGACTGCAAGGACGCCTGCGCTATGGGTGCAGCTGTCCACGCCGCCGTTGCGGCAGGGCTTTACTCCACGGTGCTGGAGGCGGAGGACGCACTGTGCCCCGGCGCATGCGCCACTTATGTTCCGGATCCAGAGCGTCACGCATTCTATCTGCGCCGCTACGAAAGATATCAAGAATTATCCAAATTCGTATTATGACAGTTTTCGAACCCGCAAGGGAAATTCCGGTTCGCGCCAGCGTTGACGTACTTGTCGTCGGTGGCGGTCCTTCCGGCGTGATGGCTGCATATGCTGCCGCACGGAAAGGCAATCACAAGGTAATGTTGCTCGAGTCCAGGGGGTTCCTTGGAGGCAATCTTACCATCGGTCTCCCCATCCTGGCCTTCCTTGGGCCTAAAGGAAACCAGGTAATCAAAGGTGAGCCTCAAAAGTTCATAGACAGGCTCAAGGCCCGCGGAGCCGCGACCGACCATTTTCCGTGTACGCTGCACAAGTCTTTCACTATGGTAGATACCGAAGAAGTGAAGAACGTGTGCGCCGAGATGATGGAAGAGGCCGGCGTTGAAGTGCTGATGTATGTATTTTGCTGCGGTGTACTCAAGGAGGGTGATGCGGTCAAGGGTGTAATAATCGAGTCTAAGTGCGGCCGCGAGGCTATTCTTGCCAAAACCGTGATTGACTGCACGGGCGACGGCGACGTTGCCTTCCGTGCCGGCGTGGAGTGCCACAAGGGCGACGCAGACGGCGGTATGCAGCCTCCAACCCTTATGTACCAGCTGCGCGGAGTGGACGTGCAGGCGCTGCGCGACGCCATAGTTCAGCACCCCGAGATTTACGACATGGACAATATGCCCAACAGCCAGTTCTCCAGGCGCCACTTCATTACCGTGGGGCTTCGCGGCATGATAGACAAGGCGCGAGAAGCCGGGCTGGACATTCCCGTAAACAGGACAATCCTGATTACCGGTCTCAAACCCGACGAGATCTGGGTGAATATGGTGCGCGTGAGCGGAACCGACAGTACCGAACCTTCGAGCTATACCCGCTGCGAGCTTGCCGCCCATAAGCAGATAAAGGTTATCAACGAGTACCTGCGCCGTTTCGTTCCGGGCTTCGAGAATGCCCATATGGAGATTGTGTCTCCGTTTACCGGCATTCGCGAGAGTCGCGTAATCGTAGGCAAGTATGTGCTTACAGCCGAGGATATAGTGGCTATGAAGAAATTCGACGACGCCGTGGTGGTGGCCGGATACCCTGTAGATATCCACCATTCCAAGGGCGGCGACTGCACGATGATCTTTACGGAGGACGCATACGATATACCTTACCGCGTACTTGTGCCCGAGAAGGTCGAGGGCCTGCTTGTAGCCGGCCGCTGCTCTTCCATGAACCATGAAGCGATGGCGGGTACGCGTGTAATGAGTACCTGCATGGCTCTGGGGGAAGCTGCCGGCACCGCCGCACGTGTAGCGCTGGAAAGCGGAGTGCTGCCTTCTGAGGTAAATGTAAACAAGGTTCGTGCAGAACTTCTGGACAACGGAGTCTATCTTGGATAAAACGGAGACTGTAATATGATTAAATTGTATAAATTGATGAGCGTTGCTGCCGTTGCAATGGTGATTGCAGCTTGCAACATTGGAGATAACAAAAGCACTGAAAACGAAATGACAACTCAAGAAACCCTTAAGGAAGTTGCAGGCCGCAAGAATTTCGGCCCCAATCATGCCCTTGTAACTACACCCCAGCCCTGCGTGATGATAGCCACATGGGACAAGGACCGCAATCCCGACGTAATGATGGCCGCCTGGGCAGGTCAGTTGGATTACAAGCAGATCGTAATCAGTCTTTCAAAGCATAAGACTACAGACAATCTGGAACTTACCAAGGCTTTCACTGTGAGTTTTGCAGACGAACGCACTGTGGCGGAATCTGACTATCTGGGTATGGTGAGCGGCAATAAGGTGCCCGACAAGGTAGCCAAAGCAGGCTTCACCGTGACTCCCAGCCCTAATGTGGACGCTCCTATAGTTAATGAATATCCCCTGACCCTGGAGTGCCGTGTGGTCAGTTTCGAAGATGGAACCCTGATTGGAGAGATTGTCAACATGAGCGCAGATCCCGCTATCCTGGATGCAGATGGCAAGGTGGACCTCGCCCTTCTCAAGCCCATTGTGTTCGACGCATCAGGCGTTTGCTACCGCGCTCTTGGTGCCGAAGTCGGCAAGGCATGGGGCGCCGGTAAGGCCTTTATGGAATAAAGCGGAGGAAGAGGGATCGCTGAGGAATTTGCACTTCCCAAATTACAAGTATTTACATTTTAGTAACTTACAAAGTTGATTCCCCGGCATAACCGAGGGCTCCTTCGCCAGACCTATCCGGAGGCTTTCTCGTAGTTGATTTTATTCAAAATATTTTGCGTACTGCATAAAATTCGCTATTTTTGTGCAGTACAAAATAAATAATGCATGAAAAACATAGTTCTTCAGCAGAAAGCGGAGCGGGATATGCTCGCATCAAAAGACTATCAGACGAGAAAAGAAATAGCGAGTACAGATGCGCTTCTGGGCTCCAGTCTCATCAAACTGATAACCGGGCCGCGTCGTGCAGGAAAATCCGTCTTTGCCCTTCAGATGCTACGGGGAAAGAATTACGCCTACCTTAACTTCGATGACAGTTCCTTGTTATCCCATTTTGAAGAAAATGCCGTGATGAAGGCTCTATCGGAAGTTTATCCCGGATATGAATACCTCCTTCTTGACGAAATCCAAAATCTCGATGGATGGGACACATGGGTGACCACCCTTTATCGCAGGGGTGTAAACCTCTTGATAACCGGGTCCAACGCCAATCTGCTTTCCAGCGAGATGGCCACTTTGCTCACAGGCCGCTATGTCGAAACTCTGATGCTTCCATTCTCGATGAAGGAGACGCTCAAGTACACGCAGGTGAACATGCAGCCCCAGCTGCCCCCAGAGGAAGCCGCGCTCTCAAATGCGATGGAGGATTATCTGAAAAATGGCGGTTATCCCGAAATCGTAAGGACAAGGGAAATAGAGCAGGCCTACATGGGATCCCTTTTTGACTCCATCATCCTCAAGGACGTGGCAAAGCGCCATAAGATTCGTAAGACAACTGAGCTCTATGATCTTGCCGACTATCTTATTACCAACTACAGCAATCCGCTCAGCTTCACAGGCATTGCCGGGGATCTGAATCTTGGCAGCGTTACCACCGTCAAAAAATTCTGCAAGTATCTGGAAGAGCCCTATCTTTTCTACTTCCTCCCACGGTTCAACCGGAAGCTCAAGGAAATGAAGAAAGCCGACCGGAAAGTGTATGTGGTTGATACCGGATTCGTACTGGCCCGATCACTGGAACTGTCCGCAAACAGCGGCAGACAGCTTGAAAACATGGTTTTCGTTGAACTCCTGAGACGGGGTTTTGATATTAAGAAGAACGAACTCTTCTACTATCACACTGCAAGCGGAAAAGAAATCGACTTCGTCACTAAAAAAGGAACAACGGTCGATGCACTGATACAGGTTGCCTACGAGATCTCAAAGCCAAAAACACGAAGTCGGGAGCTCGATGCCCTCGTTATCGCGTCAGATGAGTTGAAGTGCGACAATCTGGCACTTGTGACTTGGGATACAGATGAGCAGGTTAACTACAAAGGCAAGGACATCCAAATAATATCCGCCCGGAACTGGTTCCTGAAGTAAGAAGCTTTACTTCAGCGGCTCCCAGCGCTGGCAGAAATACTTGTCGAACCAGCGCATCTTTTCCGGGGTGTTCCTTTCATCGTATTCGCTGACGATGCATCCGGTGAAAAGGTCGGTGGCGATCTCCTCGATGACATCGCGTAGCTCCAGCTGGTAGGTGAAGTGGGCGGGGATGGCCGCTGCGGCCCTTTTAGAGTATTAGTTTTGCCTTACTTGACCAGATCCGCCACATTTTTTACATAATTCTCGCCCGGTAGCTTGGCAAGCTGAGCAATTAATAGTTTGGTTAATCTCGCCTCTTCCGTTGCAGTTAAAGCATCTTACTCCAAAGGGATTCCGGGCTTTTGGCCCTCATGTGCTTTTTCGCTGGCCCTCCGGATGTAAGCAAGCTCCCTCCAGCGGTCCATCAAAAAAGCACCGCAGCTTTGCTGCGATGCCATTCCTTTTTGCGGAGGAAGAGGGATTAGCCCGCACTGCGTGCGGCCTTTTCCATTCTGTCCGCGAGCAATGCATTCGCAGATGCAACCGGGGGTTGCTTTGTATTTGCAGGCACACCCTTACGTGAGCAAGCTCCCGACGGGCGCACCTGCAAACACAAATGCCGCACTTACGTGCGGCACCTTCGATGCATTGCATTGCGCGGAGGAAGAGGGATTCGAACCCCCGGAACGTTGCCGTTCAACAGTTTTCAAGACTGCCGCCATCGACCACTCGGCCATTCCTCCAATCGAATTGCAAAGGTAGGAAAAAACTGCGGTTATGCAAATTATCTTTGCTTAAGATAATTGGAAATGTCTTTCCAGTCTCTTGGCATAGTGTTTTTACAAACCGTAATCACTCCGTCGCGGATAGTGTATGTATGCCCGGTGTCGGGGTCAATGCAGTCGCCTTTGAAAAGTACCTGGTAAACGTCGTAGCTTTTTTCGCCGCCGATCTTGAAATAGACAGTCCCTGAGTTTTCAACTATTCCGCACAGGTGCATATATTTGTTGCGTATATTCAGGGTGGTGGCTTTGTATGGTATTCCGGTCTCAAACTCACTTGTGTTACCTATCACCTCCAGCCACAATTCTGCGTATCCACCACGGAAACTGACTTCAGAATTGCCGTCCTTGGAGAGGCCTGTGTTAAATGAGCCGACGTTTTCCTGTACATACTCCACGCGCTCGCCGTCAATAGTATACTCAACTCTGTAGTAAGGTTCAAACGGGCTTATATAGTATTTACCGGTAAGAATGTCAATGTCGACAGGGGATATGAACAAGCATGAACTTGCGCAGCCCAATATGATAAGAAGCCCGGTGATAGAGACAATAAATTTTTTCATATTACCACTGGTAGCCATAAATAAACAATGAAAAATCGCGTGCGTCCATTGTCGTTACCACATTCTTCATGAATACGAGCCTGCCGTCCTTGATTTGGACGGTTTCTCCCTTGTCGTTCCTTGCAATACCTTCGAACAGCAAATCAAATGAATTGCAGTAATCGTACGGCATGGCAGAATTATATAGCCTGTCGAGAATAAAACTGAACGTGCCCGACTCAAAAGTCCATCCGTGAATCTTCAGCAGGCAGCCTGGCTTTATCTTGTACTCGTAGTTATCCACAAAATATGGATGACTGCTCACTAGCCCGGCGGATAGGTTGTTGTTCCATTCTAAAGAAAACCTGGCCAGTATGCCTTCGTCGTATTCGGCCAGGGCAAAACCGGGCCCGGAAAAAGAATTATTGGAACCGACGGTCTGCAAGAGGCGGTATTCCTTCTGCTCCCCGCCAATCGTATAAAACAAGCGGAAAAATTCTTTTTCTTCCAGGGCGTAGTCCTGGTTCAGATTCTTCTTTGAACTGCAGGATGCCAGTGACAACGCTAAAACAGTAAACAGCAAAATCCTACTTTTCATACAGAATCATTTTTTCAAGTGTTCCCGGAGTTTCTTTGTACCTCCTGCATACGGTAAGGAATCCGTCTCTTATCCTCAGTGTGTCTGACGTTACCTCCTCCTGATCTGAAGGGTAGAAGCAGTCAAAGTTAAAAGTCATCAGGAAGCGGTCGACCTGGGAAGTCTCCCACAAGCGAGCGAAGCTGAAGTCGCCCTTGATGAAGTAATACCTTTTGCCGTTATGATACAGTGCAACAGGATTATTTTCAAGGCTGCCCGCTTCGTTCTTGTAACAATATGTCTTTCCGCAGATAAAGAAAGCTTCCGGGCTGGTAACGCTGAACGAAAAACCATCTCCGGCGGAATTTCCCTTTACTTCCAGGGTTACATCGAATCCGGCAAGCCTCACGGTGTCGTTGACTGGTTTAAAACAAAAGCATTGCCCTCCCATCCTGGATTCGTAATATGAGCCGAACACGCCCCTCTCTGCACGCCCATAATCCTCATCTACAATCCTGTCGCCGCCTAAGGTATACTCCAGGCGAAAGAAAGGTTCATCGGTATATTTAGGTTTTGCGCAGGAGCAGCAAAACAGGGCCAAAATGATTATCAGTTTATTCTTCATCGGTAAATAAATGCACACGGAGGCGGAATCTTGCATCTAGCGGGCAAGAATTGCGCGCGCTTCCTCAAGCACAGGAATGTAATGCTCCAAAAAGTCGCTCCAGCGGTAGAATGGCCCGGGAGCGCATTCCTGCAGGGGCAGCGCCAGGGGCTCTTCGTTCAGCATCATCAGCAGCAGAAGGTCTTCGGGCCTGGGACTTTTGGCGCTGCGCCCCGGAGCAAAGAAAACCATCTGAAAATTCGCCGCCATAGGTATGCGTGAAGTGTCCCATACCTGCCAGGCGTCGGAGGGGTCGGTGAAGCAAGACTGCCATCCTTCTATCCCCATCATTGCAAACAGGGCCATGATGCAGCCGTCGTGACCGAAGCGCAGCCGCACGCGGACGCCGACTGCAATATCTTCGGGGACCCTGTCTATAATATCGCCCAAAACCGATTCTGAAAGATAGCAGCCACGTCCGTTGCCCCCGAGCCATAGACTTTTCTCTGCGTAGAAAGTGTAGTTCTCCAGCCTGCCGAGCAGCCGCAGTTCGTCTGACGGGACGGCTCGCAGGAGGGCGCAGTCTTCTACAGGGCAGCCGGGCAGGTTCTTTGCTACCTCGAAGTATTTGCGCTCAAAGAGCACAGGTTCGCAAAGACTGCGAAGGTATTCCATATCCTTGAAAATGGCGCCGCAGACCGTCTCCGGATGCAGCAGGCCTTCGCAATACCTGTCGAATCCAGGCCTCCAGGGGGCGTCGGCGCTCTTCCAGCGCACGTCTTCCTTTGTAACCTTCGGATTTTCAGGAGAATGCTGATTGATACGCCCCATGTATGTACGGGAGGCGTCTGCCGTGATGTCCAAAGAAGGGTTGAGCTGAAGAAGCGCCTGGTTGAAGCTGAGCATAGAGAGCATGGCACGCTCCAGGTTGGTGGAGTTTGCAACAACTTTAGCCCCTTTGCGCCCTATCAGCCGGGGATAATTCCGGGCCATCCTGCCGGCTATCTGTCTGTGCTGCTCCGCCCCCAGCGGGGTGAGCTCCCCGGTACGTCCCAGAAGTTGAGGCAAGACGGAACTGTAGCGGGACCATATGTCTTCTCCCAGAGGAGTAAGCATCCCGTCGGCGGAAGCCTGCCTGAGCACGTCCGATACCGCTTCGTATCCTCCCTTGCCGTCCATATAGCGGGCTCCGTGGCGGCCGTAGTGGCTTATGTACACGGGAACGTAGCCGCGAGGCGCTGCAGGAGGAGCCGCTACCGTCTCCGGATACAGCCGTCCGGTTCCCATCGCCCACTGCGCGGCTGCATCTTCTTCGGATACTCCCTCCTCCCTTTGGCAGCCGCAGGCAGTTGTAACACCGGCGAAAACCAGCGCCGCGCTAAGCAGCAGCGCTATTGTCCTTCTTCTTGTCATCGGAGGCAAAGAATTTCCACTGGAACAGAATCAGGTAGAAAGCCCCCACCGTAACGCACGAATCAGCAAAATTGAAAACGGGGCTGAAGAAAACAACCTCCCCGGCAGAATTGTGAATCAGAGGGAAGTAGAACATATCCACGACTTTCCCGAACATAAACGGAGCATAATCCCATATAAGTCCGTAGAACAGGCAGTCGATGATGTTGCCGAAAGCTCCTGCCGTGATGAGCGTAAGTCCGACCAGAACGCCAATGGGCGCCTTGCCCTTGCGGTTTAGAGAAGAAATCCACCAGACGAGTGCGCCGAACAGGACAATACGCAGCGAAGACAGCAGGAATTTACCCACAGCTCCGCCGAATTTCATTCCGAAGGCCATTCCTTCGTTTTCTACGAAGCACAGGCGGAACCAGTTTCCGATTACATAAATCTGCTGGCCAAGGTCCATATTGGTCTTGACCAGGTATTTGATTACCTGGTCTATGACTACAAGCGCAACGCCGAGGATTATCAGCTTTGCTCCTCTGGAAACTTTCATTTCTTGCCGGCCTTTGCAAGTTTTTCCTTGGCCTCCACGGTGAGGGTAGCGTGGGGAACCAGGCGCAGGCGCTCCTTGGGAATGAGTTTCCCGCTCTCACGGCAGATGCCGTAGGTTTTGTTCTCTATCCTCACCAGCGCAGCTTCAAGATTCTGGATGAACTTGTACTGGCGTTGTGCAAGCTGGCTCGCCTCTTCCTTTGAAAGCTGGTTGGCGCCATCGTCCTCTACGGTTTTGAATGACGGGGAAGTATCTTCGATGTCATTGGAGCCGTTATGCATAATTACGTGGCGGAGTGTGTCGTACTCTGCACGTGCGGCAGCAAGCTTCTCATCTATGATAGCTTTGAATTCGGCCAGTTCCTCATCAGAATAGCGTGTTTTAACTTCTTCGGCCATAACTATTTACGTTTAAGGTTGATTTTTATTGAATTGTTCTCCCAGGCAACGTCGGCTGCAGAAGCCGGGGCCTCGGAGAGTTGTTTAAGGTCTATGCTTGCGGAAAGTGTCTGGGAGGCGACATAGCTGCCGAAGGCGTCCAGCGCTTTCTTTATGGCCGCGGCGGACTCTCCGTCGGCGTATATCACCGTGTCTATGCGGTCCGTGAGCTCAAAGCCGCTTTCCTTTCTCAGGTTCTGTATCGGGTGAATCAACTCTCTGGCCGTACCCTCCAGAATCAGTTCGGGAGTCTGGACGATGTCAAGTGCAACAGTGAGCGTACCTTCAGTAGCGACGAGCCAGCCCGGCATATCTTCGGAGTTAATCTCATAGTCGCCAGGATGCAGTACGACGTCTCCCGACTGAAGACTCATCGTGTATTCTTCAGAACGTTCAATTTCAGAAATCGTCTCCTGTCCAAGGGTGCCGAATGCGGCGGCGATTTCCTTCATCTGCTTGCCGTAGATTTTGCCGAGAGTCTTGAAATTGGGCTTGATTTTCTTGGTGATGATTCCTGTGGTGTCGTGCAGGAATTCGAGTTGCTTGACATTTACCTCTGTGAGGAATATGTCGCTCACCTTTTCGATGTGGGTCTTCACTTCGTCGTCCAGCACCGGCACAAGTACCTTGGCAAGAGGCTTGCGTACATTGATGCCCACCTTCTTTCGAAGGGCCAGCACCATGGAGGAAGCCTTCTGCGCAAAGGACATGCTCTCTTCCAGGCCTTCGTCGACCAGCTCGGGACGGCACGCGGGCATAGGCTCGAAGTGCACCGATTCGCTGCCGGGAACGAGGTCCAGCCACAGGCGCTCCATGAAGAACGGGGCAATGGGAGCCCCCATCAAGGCTACGCCTTTAAGAACTTCGTACAAAGTCTGGTATGCGGCAAGTTTGTCGTTACCGAGGCCGGAGCCCCACAGACGCTTCTTGTTCAGTCGTATGTACCAGTTGCTCAGGTCGTCGCATACGAAATCCTGTATCAGGCGCCCTGCGGACGTGATATCGTAGTCTTCGTATGCGTCGTGTACCTTGCGGGCGAGGGTGTTCAGTTTACTGATGATCCAGCGGTCGAAGAGCGGCCGTTGTGTGTCCGCCGCCGTGTCATTTCGAGCCTGTCGGGAAATCTCCGGGCTCCCCGGCTCAAAGCCGTCCAGGTTGGCGTACAGGGCGAAAACGGAATACGAGTTGTACAGCGTGCCGAAGAACTTGCGGCGCACCTCCTCCACACCGGCCTCGTCGAACTTGAGGTTGTCCCAGGGCTGGGCGTTAGTCATCATGTACCAGCGGAGTGCATCGGGCCCGTAGGTATCCATAGCTTTGAAGGGATCCACGGCGTTGCCCAGGCGCTTGCTCATCTTATCGCCCTTTTTGTCCAATACCAAACCGTTGGAGATGACGCGTTTGAACGCCGGAGTGCCGCTCACCATAGTGTGTATGGCGTGCAGGGTGTAGAACCAGCCGCGAGTCTGGTCCACGCCCTCGGCAATGAAGTCTGCGGTGCAGCCGAAGTCGGGGCTGTCTTTGCCGCGCAGTCCGGTCTGTGCGTAAGGCATTGCGCCGGAGTCGAACCAGACGTCTATCAGGTCCGTTTCACGGGCCATCTTGCGTCCGCCGGGGCTCACTAGGAATATTTCATCTACGTACGGCCGGTGGAGATCTATGCGGTCATAGTTCTCCTTGCTCATGTCGTTGGGGTCGAAACCGCGCTCGCGGAAGGGGTTTGAAGCCATAAATCCGGCCTCAACTGCCTCATCGATACGTTCGTACAGCTCTTTGACGCTGCCTATGCATATTTCCTCCTTGCCGTCTTCGGTACGCCACACGGGGAGCGGAGTACCCCAGTAGCGGCTGCGGCTGAGGTTCCAGTCCTGGATGTTCTCCAGCCACTTGCCGAAGCGTCCGCTGCCGGTGGACTCGGGCTTCCACGTGATGGTGTCGTTCAGGGACATCATTTGCTCGCGCACGGCGCTGGTACGGATGAACCAACTGTCCAGGGGGTAGTATAGCACAGGCTTGTCCGTACGCCAGCAGTGGGGGTAGGAGTGCACGTGTTTCTCTATGCGGAAGGCCTTTCCCTGAGATTTGAGCATAACGCTCAGATCGACGTCCAGGGTAGGCGCGTCATCGGGGAGGGAAGCATCGTAAGCGTTCTTTACGTAGCGGCCCGCCCACTCCTTGTAGTCGGCCGATACTCGCTCGGCAACATATTGTGGATCAAGATCTTCGATGCGATAGAAACGGCCTTTGAGGTCCACTTGCGCCTGGGGGTTGCCGTCGCGGTCAGTGACCTGTAGCGCAGGGACTCCTGAGAGGCGCGCCACCTTTGCGTCATCGGCGCCGAAAGTGGGCGCGATGTGTACGATTCCGGTACCGTCTTCCGTGGTAACGTAGTCACCCGGAATCACTCGGAACGCGCCTTCGTCGGGGCGGAACCAGGGGATGAGCTGCTCGTAGCGCATTCCTACGAGTTCCTTTCCCTTTATGGTGCCGGGAAGTACCTCATATGGGACTTTGTCGCCGAACCACGCGGATACGAGGGCCTGTGCCAGTATGTAGGTGGCAGGAGCGCCGGTATAAGGATTTGCGCTGCGCACCTTTACGTACTCGATCTCGGGGCCGACGCACAAAGCGGTATTGGAAGGAAGCGTCCATGGAGTGGTGGTCCAGGCCAGGAAATAGAGGTCTTCTTCGCCGATCACCTTGAATTGGGCGCAGCAGGTGGTGTCTTTTACGTCGCGGTAGCACCCGGGCTGATTGAGCTCGTGCGTGCTCAGGCCTGTGCCTGCGGCGGGGGAGTAGGGCTGGATGGACTTGCCTTTGTAGAGCAGCCCCTTGCCGTATATGTCTTTAAGCAGGTACCAGAGCGTCTCTATGTAGCGGTTGTCGTAGGTAATGTACGGGTCGTCCATATCTACCCAGTAGCCTATGCGCTCGGTGAGGTTGCGCCACTCTGCCGTATACTTCATGACTTCCTTGCGGCAGGCTGCGTTGTAGTCTTCTACGCTTATTTTGGTGCCTATGTCTTCCTTGGTTATGCCGAGCATTTTCTCGACGCCCAATTCCACCGGCAGTCCGTGGGTGTCCCATCCTGCCCTGCGGCGAACCTTGTAGCCGCTCTGCGTCTTGTAGCGGCAAATGGAATCTTTGATGCTGCGGGCCATCACATGGTGGATTCCGGGCATTCCGTTGGCGCTGGGCGGGCCTTCGAAGAAAATGAATTCGGGAGCGCCTTCGCGCAGCGAAAGCGATTTTTCAAAAGCTCCTATCTTCTTCCATCGCTCCAGGATCTCGCTCCCGGCGGCCACCAAATCCAGTCCTTTATATTCTTTGAATGTCATATTTTTTCGCTACTTTTGCAGTATAGTTTTATATAACCTGCAAATATAATCATTTCGTAGAGTTTAAGCAAATGCAAGTATTTGATATTGTACTGCTGGCACTCTTTGTTCCGGCAATCATACACGGAGTGGTGAAGGGGCTCATAACACAGGTGGTTTCTTTGGCTTCTGTAATCGTGGGCGCCATAGTGGCGGGACGGTTCGCTCCTGACCTCAAAGAGCTTGCCATGCTTCAGTTCAACTCCGACGAGAGGGTTACATACATTATCTGCTTCATCCTCATTTTCTTGATTTGCGCCCTTGTGATGGCGTTGATAGGACATTTTGTGACAAAGCTTTTCAAAATTGCCACGCTTGGATGGCTCAACCGGCTGCTCGGCGGTCTGTTCGCAGTCTTTACCGCTGCGCTGGTTTTGGGGATGCTGATTTCCGCCTTCGACGGATTGAATTCAAGTTGGAATCTGGTTAAGGCCGAGAGTCTGGAAAACCTCAGGGTTTATCCGATGCTGAGGGATTTTGCGACGGGAATTCTGCCGCAGCTGAAGATATTTGTAGGTCAATATGTTACACCTGGTACTGAAGTATGCGCCCTGTTATAATTCTGATTGAAACTTCCACTTCTCTTTGTTCCGTGGCACTCCTCGAAGGCGACAGGGTTACTGCCGCCCGCGTCAGCGCCGAGCCTCGCGCCCATGCCGCGATGACGGCTCCTTACGTGAAAGAGGTGCTGGACGAGAGGGGACTGAAGGTGAGCGACTGTGACGCAGTGTGCCTGAGCATGGGCCCCGGGTCGTACACCGGTCTCAGGGTGGGGTCTTCTACGGCCAAGGGCCTGTGCTTCGGTGGAGGTATCCCACTGCTTGCCGTGGGCACGCTGGACGTGCTGGTGGCCCAGGCTGTGGCCGGAGGGCTTCCGGAAGGGTGCGGGTACATCGTGCCGATGATTGATGCACGCCGGATGGAAGTTTATACGGCGGTCTATTCCTCTAACGGGCAAAGGCTTACAGATGTCGCCCCGGCAGTGGTGGAGGGGCCTGGTTCGCTGCTGCCGACTGACGTTGGCGAATCTGCCGGAATACTGTTCATCGGAGACGGGGTCGCCAAGTGTGAGCCCGTGCTGGCAGGAGAGAAGCGGTGGTTCCGCGAGGAATGCCCCCGGGCCGATGCCATGGCGGCCCCTGCCCTTCGGGAGTGGAACTCCCGCGCATTCCGCGACACCGCCTACTTCGAACCGTTCTACCTCAAGGATTTCATAGCCACTACGCCCAAGAAACTCTTCTAAGTTTTTACGCCCTCTGTGGTGTCCGGTGACCCAAACGACCGCCGCAACATCATCTGGGCCGCTGCTGTATGCAGTATTGCATTCCACAAGGATGCCGTCCACTTCAAAGAAGAGATCTTTTACCAATACGTGGATCGCTCCAGTCTGGGTAAATCGAAAAAAATCTTATCTTTGCAGCGGCATATATCTTTGCAAGCTTGGTAGAGCTGTGAGTCTCCAGTGGATTTTAATAAAGGTTTATTATGAAGAAAAGGAGACTGCTTTATACCATTCTCTCCATCAGTTTGTTAACTGTTATGGCCGGGGCTGCTTGCCTCCATCAGCTGGAACTATGCTTTTCTGGTGTATCTGCTTGGGCTGATTGCCATGATATTGGTCGCGCTGTTCCTGCCCAACGAGCGCTTGTCCGGTAGAGGGGGAGTTTTGGACTTGGTCCCGGATACCTCTGCCTCGCATCCGGAAGTGGTCTTGTCTGGCTGCTGCTTGGTTCTGCACTCATCGGCGTAGCCAATGGAATCGGGGTCCCTTATCTGAATACCATCGGCTCGGTAAAAGTGGGCAAGGAAGCGGCTACAACGGTGATGCCGCTGCTTTCTGCCGCCTTGTATCTTGGTCAGTTCCTTTCTCCGCTCATTGTATCACCGACTGCGGAAATGCTGCATGTTTCACCTTATCTGGTTGGCGCTGGTATTGCAGTTATCTATCTGGTACAAGCTATGCTTACCCGTAAACAACAAATGCTTCCTCGTATGTGAGATGATTTACGTCCAGTAATCAAAGAAGAGTCCAATAAACGAATCAAGCACTTTCGGAAGCTCGTAAGTGCTTGATTTTCATTGAGTCTGGATGACTGGACTTGAACCAGCGACCTCCTGGTCCCTAAAAAGGTGAATCCGTTTTGTGAAATTTTGTTTTCTCATTGAAAATCATTAACTTTACTGCCGCAGAACCGCGATTTACGAAAAACAGTTTTATAAGTTTTTATATAGGTTTAAACGAAAAATCACACCCTTTTCACACCCCATTATGGCAATTATTCTAAGAACGTCTTTCTTTTCCCCGAGGGGATAGGTCTCGGCCAGACTGCAGAATTATACGAATGGGAAAATAAGGAAGTGCCCATGCCTCCTGAAACAAAAGGTATGACGTGGTACTATCTGTCAACTTTCGTGTCGAATGAAATGCTCTATGAGAACCAGACAGATGGTCTGGCTCAGTTAGTATTTGAGTATGTTGAGAGTATTAAACGAACAGTGCAACTATCGCCCGTTGACGACTTTGAAGGAATCGTCATGTTGAACAACATGCAGAAAGACCCATTTAAAAAGATACACAAATAACCATGCGTGCTGTAATCCAAAGAGTATCCTCCGCATCCGTCACCATTGACGGAACCATTAGGTCAGCCATCGGCCCTGGCCTTATGATTCTCCTTGGCATCGGTCACGAGGATGGGCAGGAGGACATAGACTGGCTGGTGAAGAAGATCGCAGGACTCCGCATCTTCAACGATGATGCGGGCGTAATGAACCGAAGCGTCATAGATGTGGGCGGTGAAGCGCTGGTAGTAAGCCCGTTCACTTTGATGGCATCCACAAAGAAAGGTAATCGGCCGTCCTACATCGGCGCTGCCGGGCACGAGTTGGCCATTCCTCTCTATGAACAGTTCTGCGCTGCGCTCTCCACCGCTCTCGGCCGCCCGGCATGGGCGCTGAGACTGCCGAACGCGAGTTCCTGGTTAATAAAACCGTTTATGAGATGGGGCTTCCCACGCCCAAGCCCATCCGACTGGTAACGGACAGCACTCGTTACGGAGCCGAATACGAACTTATTCCCAACAAACGCTCCTTCACCCGAATCATTTCTCAGGAGCCGGAGCAGTTGGAACCTCTTTCCTTACGATTCGCAGAATTGGCAAAGCAACTGCACAATACCCGGGCAGACACTACCCGGCTCCCGGCCATGAAAGACCTGGTGCGTAATCAGATTCTCCGTTACGAGGGACTCCCCGAGGACGTCCGCGAAAAGACGCTGAATTATCTGGACACCCTTCCGGAGGTCACCACCTGCCTGCACGGAGACCTCCATATCGGCAACATCATCACCGATGGGGAGCGAACCCTCTGGATTGACGTGGGCGATTTCGCCTACGGTGCTCCGGAGTGGGACCTCTGCATGCTCTTCTATTCGGCCAACTTCA
>JAFTDJ010000037.1 GCA_017454265.1 Bacteroidales bacterium
GCAAGCGACTCCCTGCTCGCCTGCGCAAGGGAGCACAATGACACGAGGGCCGAATCCCTGTACTACACCGCCGCCCTCAGGGATGCAGTGAAGTTGCAGCTTGACCCGGAGCAACAGGACATTCTGGTGGACGAAGCCCTTGATGCCGTCGAAGACGCCTCCTCCAGGCTTGGCTATACGCAGGACTTTTACTATGCCTGCGACCTTGCACATAACTACTACTTCAACTCGGGCCGTTTGAACAGGTCGGTGGAACTTGCCCAAAGAATGTACAACTATGCCCTGGAGCACGGTAATGACGACTTCGGAAAATGGATGTCGAGCCGTTATATGGTGTCGCTGTACGTATCCCAGCACGACTACGTAAACGCCCGCCGTTTCATAGTACAGGCTCTGGACACCTACGAGAGGTCTTTGGACCCCATGGTAAAGAACCAGTCGGTAACCCGCCTTTACTGCGACCTTGCAGACTATTACCTGCCCGGCAGCGACTCCGCTAAAATCTGCATCAGCAAGGCGCTGGACAGCAGACGTTCCGGCCTGGACAGCCTCAGGTGCTGCTATATGCAAGCCAAGGGCGCAGCCTTCCTGAGCAATCTGCCGGAATACTGGTCGTACAGGGACCAATGCCTGGGCAATCCCTCCCTGTCGGTCATCGCTCCTTCCGGCCCTCTGTTCTTCGATATTATAGACAGTGTGTTCGACGGGTCGGCCGATTCCAGGATGGAAGACGCTCTCGGGCTTTCGCGCGTGCTGGATTTGAAATTCATAGCCAGGCTTCTCGAGAAGAACGGCTACAGGAACGACGCCCTTTTCCTGTTCAAGGAGATTACGGAGAAGCTCCAGAACCAGCTGTCCAACAACAACCTTTCGAGCCTCACGGAAGTGGAAGCCAAAATAGGCCATATGGCGCTGGAGGCCAAACTCAAGGAACAGGAAGCCTCGGCACAGAGAGCCAGGCAGCTGCTCTACATAGTCGTCATCTCCACCTTGCTGCTGGTAGTGGCTTTCCTGCTTGTGATAATGAGCAGCTACAGGACAAAGAGACTGCAAGACGCCTCCAGAATCGAGGAACTCAAGGAGGCCAATGAACGGGCCATTGCCGCCGACAAGGCCAAATCCCATTTCGTCCAGAACATGAGCCACGAAGTGCGCACGCCCCTGAACGCTATCGTGGGATTCTCCCAGTTGCTGGCATTGCCTGACGGTTCTTTCTCCACTGAAGAAAAAGAATCCTTCTCCAGCCATATCATCAACAACACCCAGATGCTCACGATGCTGCTGGACGACATTATCAATGCATCCGACATGGACAACAACATGTACCGTGTACGCTATGAGAACTGCGAGTGCCATTTCCTGTGCAAAGCGGCGATAAGCAGTTCGGAGCACAGGCTGCAGCCTGGAGTCGAGATGCGCTACGAGCCCGAAAGCAAGGAGCCGTTCAACTTCCGTTCCGACCCTCGCCGCATCCAGCAGATTTTGATAAATATGCTCACGAATGCCTGCAAGCATACTGTACAAGGCAGCATAGTCCTGGCCAGTTCCACTTCCGTCAATCCCGGATACGTGACATTCACGGTAACTGATACTGGCCACGGCATACCCGACGACCAGGCGGAGGCAATATTCGAACGCTTCGTAAAACTGGAAGAATTCGTACAGGGCACAGGACTGGGCCTGAGCATATGCAGGGAAATAGCAACCCGCATGAACGCAAAGATTTACCTGGACACCTCATACAAAGAAGGCGGAGCCCGCTTCGTATTCATGGTGCCTGTAACAGATAATCAGATAACTTCCTCAATATGAACGACACTTCAACTAACGACCAGGAGTTGGATTACTCCAAATTCTCCGTGCTGGCGGTTGACGACATCCCGCTGAATCTGGTGCTTATCGAGAAAATGCTTTCCCGGTTCAACTTCAGATTCAGGAAAGCCACCAACGGCCAGATGGCATTGGACGCCGTGGCGAAGGAAAAGCCCGACCTCATCCTTCTGGACCTTATGATGCCCGGAATTGACGGATTTGAGGTCATCAGGAGGCTTCGCGCCAATCCGGATACGGCAGACATCCAGATTGTGATTCTGTCCGCCCTCACCTCCAACGAAGACATAGTGAAAGGTTTCGATGCCGGAGCGAACGACTTCATAATGAAGCCCATCATCATGGAACAGCTTCTCACCTGCGTGGTGAACCACCTTAAACTGGCAGAAGGCAAAAAGGCATAATATGGCAGGAAAAGGGAAATCATTTCTGGCGGACTCGATGCTGCGGGACCTGATAATGTCCTGCATAGCGTCTTTTTTGTCCATCCTGCTGGTAAGATGGGTCTCTGCGCCTACCTACGGATTTACCCGACAGGTACTCATCTTCGTGGGCTCTGCCGCTATATTTACCTTTTTTGCACTGTTGATTACCGGCAGTTCCCTCTTTGCCCGCAGGGATCCGTCTTTCTGGAAGGGCCGCTACATAGTGGTTACCGTACTCATAAAGGAAGCCGGAATGCTGGCACTGATGCTCTTCGGCATCATAGGTCCCCATACCACCGCACATATCTTCCTGGCCCTGTTTGCCGACGCCCTGTTCTCGGTAGCCCTGATGATATATCCCAGGATATTGCTGGTCCGACTTCGCGAAGAAGACAAGGCAATGCACACCATCAGCGAACGCCTGAACGCACTCGTAATGGGAGACGACGACAGCGCGGCGGACCTGGCGGAGAGGGCTGCAGTTTCCGGGCACTACGAAGTACTGGGCCTGATAACCCGCAATCCGGAAATGGGCGGACGCATCAAGCGCAGCTTCGTGATGTACTATGTAAACAACGATCAGGACTTGTTCTCTCTTCAGTGGCGTCTTGGAGGGATAGACTGCATACTCTTCCCCAAAGACAGCGGTACCGGAAACGGAGACGGCACTGACACGACAAGACGCGAGAAAGGCAGCGGCGGGAGTTCCCCCGTAAAGATGAAGGACAACATGAGCCTTGTGGGCAAGATAGTCAAGCGCGGCTTTGATTTGAGCCTGAGCGGTGTTCTGCTGATTATCTTCTCCCCCCTGTTCCTCATCTGCACGCTGGCGGTGCTTATTGACGACGGCGCTCCGGTGATTTACGCCCAGGAGCGCATAGGCAAGAACGGCAAGCCTTTCAATATCTACAAGTTCCGCTCCATGCGCAAGGATGCGGAAGAAGGCGGGCCGCAGTTATACTCCGGCGATAACGACAGCCGCCTGACCCGCTCCGGGAAATTTATGCGCCAGCACCATCTGGACGAACTCCCGCAGCTTTGGAACGTGCTCCGCGGAGACATGTCTTTTATCGGATACCGCCCGGAGAGGCAGTACTTCATAGATCAGATAATGGAAGACAACCCGCGTTACCGCTTCCTGTACCAGATTCGTCCGGGAGTCACCAGCTACGCCACGCTCTACAACGGATATACAGACACCAAGGAAAAGATGCTTACGCGCCTCGACATGGACCTGTATTACCTGCGCAACCACTCGGTGATGTTCGACCTCAGAATATTGGGGCTGACATTCCTGAACATAGTAGGAGGGAAGAAATTCTGAGGTCATGAAACACGCACGCAACACATCAAACCAATGGTTTGCCGCACGTACACGATGCGGCTCGGAGTTGCGCGTGCGTGAGCATCTGGGGCGCCTCGGCACGGAATGTTTCCTGCCCTCGGAATGGCATCGCCACACCAGAGGGAGGAGGAGTTACGAGCACCCCCTTATCCCGGGAATGATATTCCTCCGCACCACAAAACAGCATGCCTGCGAGCTCACCAACGACTACGGCCTGCAAGTCCGCTACCTTATGGATCCGGCATCCCGCACGCTGCTGGTAGTTCCGGACAAACAGATGGATGACTTCCGCCGCGTACTGGACATGAGCGGGGAGGAAGACGCCCTCTGCGAGGACGGGCTCGCCCTTGGAGACTACGTACGCGTAATCAAAGGGGCTTTGCGCGGCGTCGAGGGCCGCATACTTGAGTTCAAGGGCAGGGTTTATGTGGTCGTGGAGCTTCTTGGCAGCTTTTTTGCCAAAGCAAACGTGCCTCGTACATGGCTGGAAGTTATTGATACGCCTGAAAGCGCAAGAATGAAATGGAATTAACAGAATTAGGATAATAATATGGAAACAAACAAGCATTACGTTTCACCTGCCGTCCTGGAAGACGTGCATCTTGAAATGGAAAACAGGATTCTCGCCCAGTCCGTCGTGACCGAGGACACTGAAGTGGAGTCTGCCGGCCAGCAGATCGAGGATCATATGATGACCGGCTACGACCATAGCTGGCAATAGGATTAAAAAATCTGGAACAAATGAAAATCGGCGCAAAAAATATTGCACTCGCCGCCGCGCTCGCCTGCACAATGGTGGTTGCAAACTCCTGTGAAAAGCTGGGAGTGGCATATGGCAGCAGGACCATACGTTTCTCGGCGGGCTCCGCCATAGAGACAAAGGTGTACTACGGCGACGAAGTCAACGGATACAAGCAGATGATATGGGAAGACGGAGACCAGATCCGCATTTCCAGCAACAAGGCACGCACTCCGGCAGAGGCGGGGAGCGAAAGTTTTCACGACTACACCCTTATACACGACAGGGAAGAGGGCGCCCGCAGCTATGCCAAGTTCAACCTGGACGAGGCCGCCGAGCAGGGACTCCGCTGGGATGAGTCGGGCAGTTACGACTTCTGGGCCACCTATCCCCCCGTGGATTTGTCGGACAACGGAAGTTTCCAGGCTAGCGTACCCTCTGATTCTTACCTGATGGTTGCCCATACCAACACCTCCTACGCATCCAACAAACGGGTGTTTCTGAGCTTCCATCCGGCGTTTACCGCCATCGAGCTTACCATAAACAGCGACGCCGCCGGTGTGAGCATCAGCAACTGCACCCTTGCTTCCTCTTCCACCGCCCTGAGCGGCAGCTTCTCCGCAAGCATCACAGACAACGGCCTGGCATACTATTCCGCCGGCTCAACCTCCAACAGCGCCGAGCCTTCCATTACGGAAACTTCCGGCAACGGTAAGGTTTTCACTTTCTTCTGCCTCCCCCAGGAGTTGCGCAATATCACGCTTACCTGCTCCTACACCAAGGACGGCAAGTCCAAGAGCAAGTCGCTGGACCTGATGGAGTCCGGCTCAACCATGGTCTTTGCCGCGTGCAAATACCATCGCCTCACGCTTACCCTCAACAGTTCAGGAGGTGACGAGATAATAGACTTCTCCGACGCGTCAATGGGCGGATGCCAGATGTTCCTGTCCCTCCTGAAGCAGAACGCATGGCCGCTGCAGCAGTTTGCAGCCGCGCGCAATGTGTATATAGACCAGAACACCGCAGTAAACCTGTTCAATTATTATGTGAACAACAATGTGGGGCAGGTGGACGCCAGGGACGCTTTCAGCGGCACAGGAGTCAACAGCTTCACCGCCACACAGCTTCCCGTGATAAAGGAATTCCTGCAGACCCTCACCACTTATTATCACCAGAACTCCCTTTGGGCATCTATAGAAGCCAGCGACTTCAAGCTGGTGCCCAACCTGGAGTATATCAACCAGCTGGAGGTGGATCCGCAGAGAGTCAACAACTACGACCTGCATATCGACGTTACCGGTCTGCAAAAGTTGAAATCCATATCGCTGTACAAGTGTACCAAGCTCACAGTGAAGGACTGCCCCGAACTCACAAGCGTAAGCCTGATGAACCTGGACAACAACATAAGTTGCGAATTCCTTCTTGAGAACTGCCCCAAGGTTACCGGCTTCTCGCAAGATTGGAACGGGCAACGCGGCAGCTTTACTTTCAAGAACATGCCCGCGCTGACCACTGTCAGCCTCCACAACGGAGCGGCCATCATTGCAGACAACTGCCCGGAGCTTACTACAATCACTATGGACCAGGCCAGCAACCTGACCGAGCTCAGTATTTCCAACGCCCCCAAGTTCACCAGCGGCAACATCTCCACCGCTGAACAGAACGTGGCGGTGAGCCTGAACAACTGCAGCAACGCCGTCTCCAGCGCAAGCATATTGTTAAGGGGTAACGGAAACGCCACCAATGCAGGAAAGGTGAACAGCTCCAACGTGAGCGTCCGCTTCGTGGACTGGGGAGGGAACCAGAAAGCCTCCTTCTAACGGCTTATATTACCGCTAATCAGCTCCCGGATGGTCGCCAAGGCCTCTCCGGGGGCTATTTTCATGGAAAACGGAAGCCTTTTAATGAAGGTTATGGTAGTATTTGTCTTCTTGGCGAGGGTGCTGCCGCTCTGAATGGCCTTGATACGGGACTCGGAGGCGCTTCCAAAACTGCCGCTCTCCCTTATAATCTTCCTCAGCGGCTCAGCGTCGCCCTGCTTAAAGTTGTCCAGACAATATACAGGATCCAGTTCAAGGTCGCTTACCAGCAGTGAGCAGAGCATATTATGCCAGCGCATCAGCCTGGACCGCACAAGTATTGCCTCAAATTCTTTCTTGTCGTATGTTCCCTCCGTCATGGTGAGGGCGCGCGCCATATCACATAACTGCTTGAGGCCGATTCCCGAGCCGAGGGCGTGTTTGAGTATGTGGGAACTGTACAGCAGCAACTCTCCGGTGACGGAGGGGACGGGCGGAAGCTTGCTCAGCGGCAGATGCAGGTCGTAATACCGCCCGTGAAGCTCAACAATTACACCGCCGTGCGTAAAAACGGCGCTGCCATCCGGAGATTTCCTGGCTTTCGGCACAAGTTCACAGGCTTTTTGAAAGTATTCTTTCGGAATATAGAGATCTATGTCTCCGCTTTCCCTCATCATAGGGTTGGCATAATGCTTTGCGGCGCGGCTGCCTTTCATCACTTGTGCCACGACTCCGCCTTTTTCGAAGTGCTCCAGGACTTCGGCCTCCACCAGGTTTACCTGGATGTTGCGGCGCTCGATGTAATCGGCTTCGGCAAGGAGTTTCATCCTGATGCCCGAAGGAGGCAGCTGTTCTTTTGGAAGATGAGTGATGCCGCGCAGGAGAAGGCCGGCCACTGCCTGGTTCCGGCTGTGTTGCAGCATGGTATTCCAAAATGCCGGATCCGGACTCTCAGCAAGTCGCAAATCCTTCTCCCACAGGCCTGCCCGCAGAAGGTCCATAAAGATATTCCACTCCGAATTCGGCATAGAAACAGTGTTACCAATCGCTAAATATATGAATTATTAATTAAAAATAAACTATCTTTGTAAAGATAATATTTCAAAAATGCATCTGAACGGCAATTATAATCTTCGTGAACTTGGAGATGACCTCGTCCTCATAGGCGAGGCCACGGGTGCAGACCGGCATCTGGTACGCATCAACGAATCTGCCGCTTTTCTGTGGCGCTCCGTAAGCGGGAAAGAGTTCGATACGGAAGATCTGGCGTCCCTGCTTCAAGGGGAATACGGAATAGATGCAGGCGTCGCCTCGTCTGATGCCGCATCCATAGTGGCCGCCTGGAAGTCGTCCGGGTTAGTGACGGAATAGGCCTCAAGCGTCTCTACTTGCTTTTTTGCTCCAAAAGCAATATATTTGCTTCTGGAATGGAATGCTTATATTCCGAATCTGACGCGAGCCTTCTATACAGGCCCGTAGACGAAGTCTTACACTCAATTCAACATAAATAATCCGATGCGCAAGCTTGCTACGCTCATTGCCTTCCTGGTGCTGTGCAGCACCTCGCTTTTCGGGCAACTTACCCCTTACGAATACGGAAAACGCTGGTACGTCTCACTGCAAGGCGGCCCGGTCTTCTTTAACAGCGATTATTCCGACATCTTTTCCAAAAGGGGAAAATTTCTTACCCCGACCACTCTGAACTGCGCCCTCACGGTAGGATACAACGTTTCCGAAGGCCACGAGGTCAGGCTCATGGCAAGTTACGGCAGACGCATCAGCATTTGTCCGGACTACCAGGACGACTTCACGGTTTACGACAGCAATGGTAACGCCCCCCTTTATACCTATTCTTTCAGCGCCGCGCAGTTATTCGTAGATCACGTACTGAACTACAACGCCCTGGCGGAATACAACATCCCGTTATGTCCCAAGACCTACGCCGGCCTGGGTGCGGCATGCTCATTCGACTTTACCGACCCCGGGCAGCCGGAGGTCTGGCTTTACCCCGTAAACATAGTTCCGGCATTCCACTTCGGTATGTTACTGGAGTACAACTTCCCCTCCGGGCTCGGGGTTTATTCAGACGTTGGCCTCGCTTTCTTTTTCGACAGGTACAACGGCATGGACGTCATAAACTTTCCTCTTGACATGGAGGTCGGAATCCAGTTCGGCGTAGTATATCACTTCCCCAGGGCAAAGTTCTAAGAAGGCATGGCGGATTCGCTGAAGCAGAAATCGATCAAGGGTGTTTCCTGGAGCCTTGTGGAGCAGATACTCACGAGGGGGATAAACTTCATTATCGGAATCATCCTTGCCCGTTTGCTCAATCCCACGGATTACGGTCTTGTGGGCATGCTGGCAGTATTCATCGCTATATCACAGATATTCATCGACGGAGGCCTGTCCAGCGCCCTCATAAGGCAGAAGAACCCCGGGGAGAAAGACTTTTCCACGGTTTATTTCATCAATTTGGGTCTCAGCATCCTGTTCTTCTTCCTGCTGTTCTTCACCGCTCCGCTGGTTGCAGACTTTTACAAACAACCGCTGCTCAGGCCGCTGCTCAGGGTAATCGCATCGACTCTGGTAATCAGCTCCCTTGCGTCTGTTCACAACACCCTGCTCACAATCAGGGTGGATTTCAAGACAAAGTCCTGGATATCCATCATCACCGCTATAGTGTCCGGAGGCATAGGTATATGGTGCGCATACCGCGGTATGGGAGTATGGGCCCTGGCTGCGCAAAGCGTCGCGGCAACCGTCACCTGCACCCTGATGCTGCTCGTGCTGGTACGCTGGATACCCCGTACAGGCTTTTCCAAAGAGTCTTTCAAAAGGCTTTTCTCGTATAGTTCCAAGCTGCTGGGGTCTAATATCATACGCGTTATTTACGACAACGCCTACCCTGTGGTCATAGGGAAGCGCTTCTCCGCAGCAGCACTGGGTTATTACTCCAGGGCCGGTCAGTTCCCCGGAGTCGTAAACTCCACCATATCACACGCTCTGGGGCAAGTCACATTCCCTATACTCAGCCAGATACAAGACGACGACGAACGCCTGCTCGGAGTTTACGACAAGTATATCAAGCTTTCCAGCTTCGTGATATTTCCCGTGCTGCTGGGCCTTGGAGGCTGCGCCAAGCCTTTCATCTTGTTTCTGCTGACGGACAAATGGGCGGATTGTATTCCGCTGATGCAGGTGCTTTGCTTCGGACTTCTCACCAACACGGCCACCAACATAAACATGAACCTGCTGTACGTCAAAGGCCGTTCCGACCTGGTACTCAGACTGGAAATAATAAAAAAGACCCTTGCTTTTGCAATACTTTTCGCATCTATGCCCTTCGGCCTGATGGCTATGTGCATAGGGCAGGTGCTGTATTCTTTCATCGATTTCTACCTCAACACCATCTGCACCAAGAAGATTCTGGGTTTCGGTATCCTGCCCCAGCTGAAGGCAATGGTTCCGTACCTTCTCTGCTCCATAGTCGTGATGGGCGAGGCCCTGCTGATTTCCAACTTTGTGAGCGTCAGCTTACTGGCGCTGCTTATTGCCGTCATAGTGTGCCCGGCCACCTACTGGCTTGTCACCGGAGCATTCAAGCTCTACGCCTGGCAGGAAGCCAATGATTTCATTTCCCGGAAAATACTCAAGAAAAAAGCAGCATAACAATGGCACTTACCCTGGCTTTTTATCTCCCGCAATTCTACCCCACGCCGGAAAATGACGCGTGGTGGGGAAAAGGGTTTACCGAATGGACCAACGTGGGCCGGGCAAAACCGCTGTTCAAGGGGCATTATCAGCCCCGCGTACCTGCAGACCTCGGCTATTACGACCTGCGGGTACCCCAGACACGTGAGCAGCAGGCCGCCCTGGCCAAAGAGGCAGGAATAGACGGTTTCTGCTACTGGCACTACTGGTTTGCAGGCCGGAGGCTGCTTGACAGCGTGTTCGAAGATGTGGTAAACTCCGGAAAACCCGACTATCCTTTCTGCTTGTGCTGGGCCAACCATTCGTGGAAGGCCAAGACCTGGGACCCGTCAGTGCCGGACAAGATGCTGATGGAACAGACATACCCAGGTGCTTCAGACTATGAAGCGCAGTTCTACGCAATGCTCCCGGCTTTCAAAGACAAACGCTACATACGTCACAAAGGCAGGCTGCTTTACGGCATCTTTGAGCCGGGAGACATCCCTGACATGACGGAAATGTCCGGGCTCTGGAACGCCCTGGCGGCGGAAAACGGGCTCCCTGGGTTCTGCTTCTTCGGCTTTGCACAAGGCTCGGGGGCACTGGGAAAAGCCATGCGCCCCGGCATAGACATAGTGGTTTACGACGCAATGTACGACGCCGTGTACGTGCACCTTCACGACAAGACCAGGCTGTTGCAAGCCAAGCTCAACTCCATCCTGCAGCGGCCCAACCCCATTCCCTATGCCCGCTATTCCAAAGTGGCTACGGAAAAATTCCGCCAGTTCCCCGATACCGTTCCATGCATAGATCCAGACTTCGACCATTCGCCCCGCAGCGGCGGAAAAGGCGTGATAATGTACGGCAGTACTCCACGGCTTTGGGGAGAACTGTGTTCCAAGACCCGCAGGCTGGCAGAGAGCGGCACGCAGGACGGACTGATGTTCATCAAGGCCTGGAACGAGTGGGGAGAGGGCAATTACCTGGAGCCCGACCTGCGTTACGGCCGCAGCTATCTGGACGAAACCGCAGAGGCACTTAAGAAATAAATGATGCGCCAAGCCTGGCTCATAATTGCACACAACGAATTCGGACTGCTGCAGCGGCTCATCTCAATGCTGGATGCAGACGGATCTGATTTTTATGTCCACATAGACCGCAAGGTGCCGCAGCCGCCTTCGCCCGAGGTCGCGAAAGGCCGTCTGTTCATGTTGAGCGAAAAGGTGGACGTACGATGGGGAAGCGTCTCGCAGATAGAAGCGGAACTGCTGCTGTTGGAAACGGCGCGCGCAAACGGGCCCTACGCCCACTACCACATCATTTCCGGAACGCACCTGCCTCTGGTTGGCGTGGAGGAGCTGACGGCCTTTTACGATTCGCACCACGACGAAGAAATCGTACGGATGTGGGCAGACGATCCCGGAGACGCCGACTTCAAGCTCAGACGCCGTCACTTCCCGCTCGGTCACTTCAAATACGGCTCCCCGCTGCAGCGCAAGTTATGCCAGAAAACCTGGTCTGCCGTGCTCAGGGTACAGCGTATGCTGGGCCTGAGGCATAATAAGGACTGCCGCTTCTACAAAACCGACAACTGGCTTAGCCTCAGCGAGAAAGCTTGCGCATACCTGGTCGGGCACAAAAAAGGGATACTGAAAAAATACCGTTATTCTTTTTGCGGAGACGAGTATTTTGCCGTATCGGAACTAATGACTCAGGGAGAAGCGTTCAAAATATACGATTGCAAGAATCTCCTGCACGTTGAGTTTATGGGCGATACGCCCCGTACTTTCCGCCTGCAGGATTACAACGAACTTCAAAAAACAGGCTGTCTGTGGGCCAGAAAGTTTACAGGTCAATAGATTTTCTCCGTTTTCCGATGGCGGTTGCGGTGGTGATCCTGCATCACTCCGTAACCCTTATCGTAGGCTCAAAAGGAGTGCTGCACGGCCTGTGCATATTATTCCAGGAAGAGTTGTGCCGGCTTGCCGTTCCATGCTTCTTCCTGATTTCCGGCTATCTGTTCTTCAGCAGGCTCGAAAAATGGGACTGGAGCGTATGGAAAGGTAAAATCCGGAGCAGGCTGGCCACATTGCTGCTGCCCTACCTGATTTGGAACATAATAGCCTTCCTGGTGTACTGGGGCTATGCCGCAATGTTCGGGGAACCGGCAGCGTTTGCAGACCAGTGGGCCAAGTACGGAGGCCCAAGGATGTTCTTCAGCGTGGAGGGAGGGATTCCTCTCGGAGTCAAGGCCTACCCGGTAGACGGCCCGCTGTGGTTCATACGCGACCTCATGTTCTACATTCTGCTCACCCCGGCCGTGTACTTGTTTGTCAAGTGGACCCGCTACTGGGGACTTGCAGCCGTAGTTCTCCTGCATTTGCTGGTGCAGGGCGTAGTTCCGGAGGGATTTGTATTTTTTCTCGCAGGCGCCTGCCTGATGATGGAAGGACAAAACATAGAAAAACTGTTGTGGCCCGCCAGGAAGTGGCTGTATGCGGCATTTTTGGTACTGCTCGTCCTGGTTTTCCTGTGGAACGACCGTTCCCTGTACTGGACCCGCTTCTTCAAAGTGTTCCTGCTGTTTACCGGAATCGGATCCGCATTCTGCATCTCCACCGGCTTGCTTGAATCTGGAAGGGCCGAATTAAGACCGTTCCTGGTGCGCAGCAGTTTTTTCATCTTCGCCCTGCACGACATACTATTGCCCAGGGAATACGCCACCAGGATGCTCTCTGCGGTGTATCCTTTCTCCGGAACCGTATGGTCGTGCATAGAGTTCTTCCTCACCCCCGCACTCACGGTATGCCTTTGCCTCGGCATCCTTTACTTGCTTGAGCGCCTGGTTCCGGGCGTTGCCGGAGTGCTCACCGGGAACAGACAAAAAAGAAGTGTTAAGATATGACTTTCAAAGAGAAATTCATGGAATGGTGGATACGTCCGGAGATGTATTACATCAAGCGCTATCTCCGATTCTTGCGAAAAGAGGAGAAGTACACCTTCCAAACCCCCAACAAGCTGCTCTGCTTCTGGTACAGGGGCCGCAAGAACAGGCTTGGCTCCAGGCTCGGGTTCATCATTTCCGCCGGCAGCTTCGGAGAAGACCTGCACCTTGAGCATTTCGGTTCCGTGATAGTGAATCCAAAGGCAAAGATAGGCAAGGGCTGCATCATCCACGGCAATTGCTGCATCGGCAGCGACGGCGGCTACCCCGACTATTCCCCTGTCATAGGAGACAACGTGGATATCGGACAGAACGCCCAGATTATCGGCGGAATCCGCATTGCAGACAACGTGCGCATCGGGGCAGGCGCAGTGGTGGTGAAAGATATCCTGACTCCCGGCGTTACTGTAGTGGGCGTACCCGCCAAAGAAGTAAAGAAATGATACCCAAGACTATACATTATTGCTGGCTGAGCGGAGAGAAGATGCCCGAGACCCTGCGGCGCTGCCTGGAAAGTTGGAAAAAGTTCCTGCCGGATTATGAATTGCGGCTCTGGGACGCTTCCAGCCTGGATTACAACTCGGTTCCCTTTACACGGGACGCACTGGCCAGGCGCAAATGGGCCTTCGTGGCAGACTATGTGCGCCTGTATGCCCTTTCCAAGTTCGGCGGCATATACCTCGACTCCGACGTGCAGGCCTTCGGCCCTATAGACGAGATGCTGGAAAACCGCTTCTTCACCGGCCTCGAGATGAGGGACAAAGAGCATACCGACATTTACGTGGAGGCTGCCATTATGGGCGCCGAAGCAGGTCATCCCTTCATAGAACGCGCCCTGGACCTTTACTCCCGGCGCTCCTTCCTCAATGCAGACGGCAGTATGGACCTCACCCCGATACCGACGGTTCTGTCCGCCCTGATGGAGGAAATGTACGGCTGGAAGCGCGAAGACAGCACCCAGGCCCTGGAAGACGGGGTCAAGATCTATTCCACCGCTACGATAGCCAATTCCAACTGCCTGCGCAGCAAATCCGTACGCCTGTACCACCTCAACAACCGCTCTTGGATACCCACAACCCACAAAGAGCGGATACTGCGCGCCGCAAAAAGGATGGCGCGCAGGATAATAGGAAAATAATATGTTCTTCCTCACTTCACTAATGGTCAAACTCAATGCCGCAAAGCCCCGGGAGCTTTCCGAGTATGAGGCCATGCTGCCCTCCGTCCCCTTCCGCAAGGGCTTGCAGCACAATATTTTCCAGACAAACAAAACCAAGGAGCAGGCTTCTCCTGTCATAAGGGACAACATCAGGAAAATAAAGGCCTACAACCCGGACTGGAACTATTCCCTGTTCGACGACGCCGACATAGAATCCTATATCAGCCGTTGCTACGGCCCCGTAATCCTGTCTTACTACAAGCGCATAGACCCGAGCTATGGAGCCGCCAAGGCCGATTTCTTCCGCTATCTCGTCATTTACCGCGAAGGCGGAATCTATCTGGACATCAAAAGCAGCCTGGACAAGCCTCTGTACAAGGTGGTGGAAGAAGAAGACTGCTACCTGCTGTCTTACTGGAACAACACGCCCGGCGACGGACACGAGGGCTTCGGACACTACCCCGGTATTCCGGATTACATCAGGAGAGGAGAGATTATCCAGTGGTATATAGCCGCTTCTGCAGGCCATCCTCTGCTTCGCCTCGTGATTGCCACCATGCTGCGCAACATAGACGCCTACAATCCGTTTACAGACGGCGTAGGCTGGACAGGAACGATGAATACGACAGGGCCCATCATGTACACCAAGACCATCTACGATACTTTGACGGCCCATCCTGATGTCTACCCGGTACAATGGGTAGATATCATCAACGACTGCGGTTTCCGATACTCCATCTTTGAGAAGGAACAGGGCGAAAATCCCTCTGCCCCTTCCCACACTGCCGTGCTTTCCTCAGACTACCGCAAGGCTTCAGTGCCTCTGATACGCAATAAATCGAGCTTGCTCAACACCATCAACAAACTATATCTCAGCTTTTTACGCAAAACCCACAAATGACAGCAACACCCATTGCAATAGCTTTCACGCCCAATTATTTCGTTCCCGCCGCAACTACCCTGAAGTCCCTGCTGGATGCATCCACCGGAGACTTCGACGTGATATGCATGCTCACGGAAGCCATTCCCGAAGAAATGCACGAAAAGCTGATGAGGATGGGGGACGGAAGGCTGAAGTTCCGCTACTTGTCGTTGAGAGGCCGCCTGGAGGGACTGTATATAGACCCGCGTTATACAGAAGCCGCCTCCTTCCGTCTGCTGCTGCCGGAATTGCTGCCGGAGTACGACAAGATAGTGTACGTAGATTGCGACGTCGTAATCCGCCAGGACATAGGCAAGCTGTATCGCGAAACAGAACTTGGAAACAATTGGGTGGGTGCAGTTTACGAGGCGGCAATAGAAGGCCAGGCGGAACGGTTCCGCGCCCTGGGCTGCGACCCCGCGCGCTACTTCAACTCAGGCTTTCTGCTGATGAACCTGGAGCTTATGCGCAAGGAGCGGGTCAGCGCCAAGCTTCTGGAAGCCTGCCGGGTACCCTATCTGGAATTCCCCGACCAGGATGCGCTCAACCAGGTATGCCAGGACCGGGTCCTGCCTCTCAGCCCTATCTATAACAGCATTCGCACGTTCTTCATACCGCGTTACAAGGCGGACTTCGTGCGGCAGTACAACGAAGAGCTATGGGACAGGGTACAGAAAGAGGGCACCATACATTATACCGGCGGCAAGCCCTGGAATATATTCTCTGTGCAGTTCGGAGCCTGGTGGAGCGTATTTGACTCTTTACCCAGGGAAATCCGGGTTGAATGGAAGCCGGCCCCCAGGATGTACAGATTCTGGAAATTCTACCGTATTCCGCTGTGCGGCAAACTTATAGACGCCTTCAGAAGCCTCAAGCAACAGTTCTGATGAAGCACGCCTTCCTCATACTCGCCCACAATGAGTTCGGATTGCTCCAGACGCTCGTAAACTGTCTGGACGACCCACGGAACGATATTTTCGTACACATAGACAAGAAAGTGGAGCAACTGCCGGACATTCGTACAGTCAAGGCGGGACTTGAGCTTATACCCGACAGGAAGGACATTCGCTGGGGAGACTTCTCAATGGTGGAAGCGGAATACGCCCTGTTCCGCGCCGCCGGAGCAAAAGGGCCTTATGCCTTCTACCACCTTCTGTCCGGCGTTGACCTGCCGCTGCGCAGCCAGGACCGTATCCACGCTTTTTTCGACGCCCATCCGGACCGACAGTTCGTGGGCTATACGCTCACGCAGATGACCCCGGAACTGGTTCGACGCATGCAGCGCCGGCATATGTTTCCCAGGGAGTTCTCGAGAAAGAAAAACATTTACAGCTACCCCAGGGCCCTGTACCTGTTGATTCAGGAGAAACTGGGGATAAAACGCAACAAAGACATAGAATTCAAACAGGGCTCACAGTGGGTGAGCGTTACGGAAGACTTCGTGAAGTACCTCCTGAAAAAGGAAAAATGGGCAAGGAAAACCTTCTCACATACCTTTGTGCCGGACGAGTGTCTCTTCCAGACCCTTTGCTGGGACTCCCCTTTCCGCTCGCAGCTGTACCGCACAGATGACGACGGCATGGGCTGTATGCGCAACATAGGATGGAGAGGCAGCCAGCTCAAAGACTGGAGCGAGGAGGATTTCGACTACCTGGAATCGTCCCTCGCACTTTTTGCCCGCAAGTTCAACAGCTCAGATCCGGCCTTCATTGCACGTATCATTGAACTTTCCAAGAGATGAAGATAAGTCTGGTCATACCTGTTTACAAGGCGGAAAAGACTCTTCCCGCCACACTTGAAAGCATACGCTCTCAGAGTTTTCGTGACTTTGAAGTCATCTTTGTGGAAGACGCCGGTGCAGACGGCTCGCTCGCCCTGCTGGAGGCTTTCCGCCGCGACAGCGGACTCGACTGCAAACTCATCGCCCTGGAGCACAACGGAGGAGCGGCGGCAGCCCGCAACAAGGCGCTGGATGCAGCGGAAGGGGAATATCTGGCATTCGCAGACGCCGACGACCTTTTAGACCCAGAGATGCTTTCTTGCGCAGCACTCGCCGCAGCAGGCAATCCCGATATCGTTGGCTGGGACTGGACTTTCGGCCTCACGAAAGACGGCCGTTATATGCGTCAGGCAGACTACAGCACTCCCGCCCAGGCGCTCGAAAAACTTACGGGCGGCGCCATGAGATGGAACCTCTGGCTCTTCCTGGTGCGCCGTTCACTTGTAGAACAGAACCGCATACGCTTCAAGGACGGTTACGACCTCGGCGAAGACATGCAGTTCATACTTCGCTGCTTCCTGCACGCAGGCAGTACCGTGCAGCTGCACAAATCGCTGTACCGCTGGAACGCCGTGAGCAGCACCTCCATCAGCCGCAGCTTCGCTCCGGAAAAGCGCGCCCAGATAGAAACGAACCTGAAAGAAGTGGAGGGCGAACTGGATCCCGCAGCAGTTACAGAACTCAAGCTTTACCTCAAGCGGCCGCTGCTCATAAGCGCAGACCGCAACGACTACGAAACATGGTACTCCTGGTTCCCGGAAGCCAACGCCCATGCAGGCGAAGGGGCCAGTCTTCCCTTTCACACGCGCATCCTGCAAAAGATGGCCGCCCGGCGCTGCTGGACAGGGGTGCGGCTCTACTACTACTTGATCCATAAATTCGTTTACGGCATACTTTACCGCTAATGCTGCGAAAACTGCTCATAGGAAGCATACTTACGATAGTGGTGAGTTTCTACTTCTTCCCCATATCGTTCGTATTCCTGCCGGTCGGCCTCAACTCCAAGATCATGCTGGCCGCGCTGGGCATTGCCGCATTCATCTACAACTGTATGCGCAAAGGATCGGTAGAGCTTTCCCATTACACAATCGCTTCCGCCATATTGGCCGTCCTGTTCTCCGTATGGTGTTTCTTCAGCATCACGGTAAACGACTATTACAACGACACATATGCCACATACATAGTGTCTTACCTCACCTGGATGGCAGGCGCATACGGCGTGTATTTCTGCCTCACGCTGGCATACGAACGGGTGGACCTGGACATTCTCACCAGATACCTTGCCATAGTGGGAGTATTCCAGTGCGTAAGCGCCATCCTGATAGACAACGTACCGGCATTCAGCGACTTCGTGGATACGTTCATGTACCAGGCAGACAACTACTATAAGGTGAATCACCGTATGTACGGCATCGGCGCCGCCCTGGACCCTGCCGGCGTGCGGTTTTCCACCATCCTGATACTTCTTGCCCACCAGTTCTCCGCTAATCCGAAAGTGCGCGGAAGAGACCTCTTCCAAGCAACACTGCTTATAGCCTTCGCCTTCATTACCGTCATAGGATGCGTTATTTCCCGTACCACCATGATAGGCAGCGGAATGGGTATCGCCTATATCCTCATATCCATAATACGCCTGCGCAGGGGCGGCTTCGTGACCACAAAGATGGTGAGGAACTTCTTTATTTTCGCACTTGTGCTCACAGGCCTCATTGCCGCCGGAATCTATCTGTTCCGCACCAGCAAGCCTTTCGAAGGATATCTTCGCTTCGGATTCGAGGCCTTCTTCAATTGGGCGGAGACGGGCGAATTCCATACCGGTTCCACAGACACCCTCAATGAAATGTGGGTATGGCCTGAAGATATGCGGACCTGGTTTATAGGAAGAGGAACCTTCGGCGTCTTCGAGAACGATTCAGACATCGGATACTGCAACTTCATCCTTTACAGCGGCCTGATAGGAATGACACTGTTCTCCATTTTCTTCATTTACTGCCACCTTGTACTAAATACCAAGTTCCGTAATTTCGCAATAACCTCGCTGCTGTTCATTGCCCTTACTTTCATAATATGGCTCAAAGTAACCACGGACATATTCTTTATTACGGCGCTGCTGTTCTGCATCGAGGGCGACTTGAATGAAGAAGAGCCGTACGAACTTGAAGAAACTGAAGCTGCATGAAAATAATATACTGTATGGCGGACGTCTATAATCCCGGCGGAATGGAGCGCGTGCTGCTCAACAAACTCCGCTGGTGGGCGTCCCGCGGCGACTGCGAGCTCCTGCTCGTAACCACCGACCAGAAAGACCGTCCGCCATTCTACGAATTCCCTCCCCAGGTACACCGTATAGACTTGGGAATCAATTACAAAGATGACAACGGCCGCAACCCCGTGGCCAAAACGCTTTCGTACCTGCGCAAACGCCGCAAGCACAAACACAAACTGACCGGCCTGCTGATGCAGGAGAAGGCGGATATCGTGGTTTCCCTGTATCCGTCCGAGTCGTCCTTCATCCCCGACATCAAAGACGGCAGCAAGAAAGTGCTCGAACTCCACTTCAACAAATATTTCCGCCTGCAGTACAACCGGAGCGGACTTCTGGGACTTGCAGACAAGCTTCGCACCCGTCAGGACGAAAAGATAGTACGCAAATTCGACCGCTTCGTAGTACTCACCAGGCAGGATGCGGAAAACTGGGGAAGGCTGCCGAACCTGCAGGTGATACCCAATGCCGCCCTGAACATACCCGGTCTGAGGCACAGCCTGAACAACAAAAGGGTGATCGCCGTAGGCCGGCTCGACTACCAGAAGGGATTCGACCGCCTGCTGGAGGCCTGGGCCCTGATTCCGGAAAAAACACGTTACGGCTGGAGGCTGGACATTTTTGGTCAGGGTGAATGGGAAGAAATGCTCAAAGCCAGGGCAAAAGAATTGGGGATTGCAGATTCGGCCGTCATCAACAAACCCACAGACAAAATTTTCTCCGAGTACGCATCCAGCGACTTTCTGGTAATGAGTTCCCATTACGAAGGCTTCCCCATGGTGATGATTGAGGCGATGGCCTGCGGTCTGCCGGCAGTGAGCTTTGATTTCATGTGCGGCCCCAGGGATATAATCGTTCCGGAGGAAAACGGACTCATAGTAAAAGAAGGTGATATACAGGCCCTCGCAAACGCCATCAAGCGTCTTATGGAGGATCCTGAACTTCTCTGGAAAATGTCTGCGGAGGCGCTGAAAATTTCCAGCACCTATTCAGAGGCGTCTGTTATGGCTCAATGGGAAAAATGTTTCAACGATTTAAAACGGTAGACCTGCTCAAGGTGCTGCTCACCGTGGGCATCGTTTTCAGGCATTCCGAGATGCCTGCGGCCGCCGGTATCTCCGAGGCGTTCGACGGGATTAGCCGGGCCATGATGCTGCTCACGGAACTATGCGTGCCGCTCTTTTTCGTCCTCTCAGGCTTCCTGTTCTTCCGCAACGCTCCGGATATGCCGGGTGCAGGTTTTTTCCTTGGGAAGATGAAGAAAAGGGTGTTCTCGCTGCTGATTCCTTATGTGATTGCCAACTGCGTTGCATTCGCCTGCTACTGGGCTGCGTACCGCTGGGCCCCTTCAATGATGTCGGGCTTCTTCGGCGACGACTGGCGCAAGCCGATGTTCATATTCTGGACGGGGCCCGTCAATATGTCGCTATGGTTCATCAGGGACCTCATCATCGCAGTGCTTTTCGCTCCCCTCACCTGGGCCATCGTGCGTTTCACCCGCATCTGGGGAGTCGTGGCGCTGGGTCTGGTGTGGTATTTTGTAGGCATGCAGCCGTGGTACAACTTTTTCTTCGCCCTGGGCGCCTGGGCAGCGGTCTGGAAGATTGATGCCGGCGAAATCTGCCGCAAGACAGGCCCCTGGTGGCTGTTGCTCTACCTGTGCAGTAGCGCCGCAGCGTTCAAGAATCCGGAACTTACAAACCTCACCGTCATTTCCGGACTGCCGCTGTGCATTTACGCCGCCGGCGTTATTCAAAGGCGTTTCAACCTGGAGCTCCCCCCATCCTGGCAGGCCTGGTGCTTTTTCATCTACCTGTACCATTACGTTCTGGTTATCGTACTGAAAAAAGGCCTCCTGGCCTGGCTGCAGCCCACGGGCGGATGGGCGCTGGCGGGCATTTATATGGCATCCGCCCTGATTACCATAGGCGTTCTCTCATTAATTTATGTTCTGCTGCGCAAACTGGCGCCGCGCGTGACCGGAGTGATAGTAGGAGGAAAATAACATGGCTAAAAAGTTGCTTCAG
Source organism: Bacteroidales bacterium (assembly GCA_017454265.1). Taxonomy (GTDB): domain Bacteria; phylum Bacteroidota; class Bacteroidia; order Bacteroidales; family UBA932; genus Cryptobacteroides. Next base: position 20,924 of record JAFTDJ010000037.1, read on the forward strand.
ATAAATCCGGTCGTGCGACTGAATACATCTACCGGACGCATCCTTAAGGAAATCGGGGAACTCGCAATCTCCGAAGGATGGGACAGTTACGTAGCCTATAGCGGAGCCCGGGACGGTATGCCGCAGCACAGCTCCAGACTGGTGCCGGTAGGAGACAAGGCAGACCTTGTAACGCACCTTCTGGCCACCCGCCTTTTCGACGCCCACGGCCTTGCATCCAAGCGCACCACCGGCTCGTTCATCCGCAGGATAAAGGAAATTGATCCCGACGTAATACATATACACAACATCCACGGCTACTTCCTCAACTACCCTATGCTCTTCCGCTATCTCGCAGAAAGCGGGAAGCCGGTAGTATGGACCGTGCACGATTGCTGGCTATATACCGGCCACTGCTACTATTATTCTGCCGCAGGATGCGACAAATGGAAGGCCGGATGCGGCAATTGTCCTCAAAAGAGAGCCTTTCCCGCAAGCCTGCTTTTCGACCGTTCGGCCCGCAACTGGAAAGACAAGAACAAGGCATTCGGCTCGCTGGAGAATCTCACCATCGTACCGGTTTCCGAGTGGATAAGGAAAGAGATGGCATCGTCCTTTCTTGCCGGCAAAAGATTCCGCGTAATCCATAACGGAATAGACCTGGAGACTTTCCGCCCGGAGGCGGCAGGCGAAGGGAAGCAGGAAGGCAGGGTATATCTCGGAGTAGCCAGCATATGGCTCAAGGAAAAAGGCTTTGACGACCTCATGACGCTCGCCGGAAAACTCCTCCCGGACGAGAAGCTTGTGCTGGTTGGGCGCGCAACAGACGAACAGAAGGCGAGGATTCCCGCCAATGTTACCCTGATAGAGCGCACGGAGAACATCGGCAAACTCGCTGAGCTGTACGCATCTTCCGACGTATTCCTGAATCCCACCTGGCAAGACAACTATCCTACCGTGAACCTGGAATCCATTGCCTGCGGCACGCCGGTGGTGACTTACCGCACCGGGGGCAGCACCGAGGCGGTTGCAGACGGCAACGGATTCGTCGTGGAGCAGGGAGACGTGGACGCTTTGCTGGAAAAAGCGCGGGAAGCCGCCTCCATGAACAAGGCACAGACCGTCTCCAGGCTGCGGGAATATGCAATCGGGCACTTCCGCAAGGAAGATTGCTACAAAAAATATATAGAATTATATGAAGATCTTACAGCTAGGTAAGTTCTACCCCATCTACGGCGGAGTGGAAAAGGTAATGTGGAACCTCACTCTCGGCCTTGCCGAGCGTGGTGTGGCCTGCGACATGCTTTGCGCCTGTCTGAAAGGGACGAAAGTGGAGCCGGAACTGCAAGACCTCACCAAGCAGACAAAAGACGGATTCGAAATCGGACTGGGACCTTACGGGCGCGTCATATGCGTGCCGGCCATAACCAAGAAGGCCAAGACCATGATTTCCCCCGCCATGATAAAATACCTTCGCAAACACGCCTCGGAGTACGATATCATTCACGTCCATCACCCCGACCCCATGGCCGCCCTTGCCTTGTTCCTGAGCGGTTACACAGGGCGCGTAATCCTGCACTGGCACAGCGACATCCTCAGCCAGAAGGTATTCCTAAGTTTCTACAAGCCTCTGCAGAAATGGCTCATACACAGGGCGGAGAGAATAATCGGAACGTCTCCGGTATATCTGAGCCAGTCATCGGCCTTGAAAGACAGCCAGAAAAAGGTGATTGCCGTACCCATAGGCATTATGCCTGTAGTTTACGACATCAAAGCCGCCGCCGAAATCAGGAACTCCATTCCGGGAAAGAAAATCGTATTTTCGCTTGGTCGTCTGGTACCATACAAGGATTTCAGCACGCTGGTACAGTGTGCCCGCTATCTAAGCGACGACTATGTGATACTGCTTGGAGGAGTTGGACCGCTGCGCGAAGAACTGGAAAGGCAGATTGCAGAAAACGGACTGGAGGAGAAAGTTATGCTGCTGGGGTTCATCGAGACCTGGGAGCTGCCCGCCTACTTCGGGGCAAGTGACTTGTATGTAATGAGTTCCGACCGCAAGACGGAAGCCTTCGGCATAGTGCTTATCGAGGCTATGTCCTGCGGCAAGCCTGTTGTTGCGACCATGATACCCGAATCCGGCGTCTCATGGGTCAACACCAACGGCCTCTCAGGCTACAACGTACCTCCCCACAACCCAAGGGCGATGGCGGAGGCCATAACAAAAATCTGCGCCGATACGGATACCTACATGCAGTTCTGCGCCGGTGCGATGGAAAGGTTCGAAACTGCTTTCACATCCCGTGAAATGATAGATAAAACACTCAAGATATATGAAAAAAAGATTTAAATGGTGGATACTGGCAGTCGTCCTGCTGCTGCCCCTATCCTGTGCAACACCCAAGAAACTCGGGCTCCTGCGCGACCTTGAGTACAATGTACCCGAGGGCGCCAGGCCGGCGCCTGAACTCAGGCTCAAGGTAGATGACAGGGTGAGCATTCAAGTATTCAGTGAAGAAATCGAACTGGCCGCTCCCTTCAATGCCGTCGCCCCCCAAAAGAGCGACGACGTAGGGACCCTCCTTGGTTCCACCTATGGAGTTGATGCACTCGGAAATATAGATTTTCCCGTGCTTGGGAGGATTCATGTGGAAGGTAAAACCCTGAATGAAGTAAAGAAAGTTATCGCAGACGAAATCACCCGCCGGGGATACATCAAGGAGCCGGTGGTGAAAGTGGAGCTTGAGAACTTCACCGTCACTGTGATAGGCGAAACGCAGCAGAGCGTTATGCCCGTGGAGGGGACGAGCATCAACCTGCTCCAGGTGATTGCCGCTTCGGGCGGTCTGGACCTCGACTATGCAAAACTGCCGGACATAATGGTGGTGCGCACGGAAAAGGGAATACGTACTGCATATACGGTAAACCTTCAGTCCAAAAAGCTGTTCGATTCGCCCGTGTTCTATCTACAGCAAAACGACATCGTGTATATCAAAACGCGGGGACTGCGGCTCTCGAGCGGAGGTGACCTCTTCCTGAAGGTATTCACGCCTGCAATATCGGCCATCTCTGCCATTGCATATATGTTACTATGGACATCACGCTAGCCTATGAAACAGTCAAATAAGAAAGTTACCCGCAACGAGCAGGTAAACCTGATAGACATTTTCTACTACCTGCTGAACAACTGGATTTGGTTCGTGCTGTGCATTGCCGTGTGCCTGGTCGTAGCATATTCCCGCTACTCCAGGATGCCGTTTTCGTACACCAGCAACGTTACGGCAGTCCTGAAAGATCCCAGTAACGGTACCCGCTCCGCACGGCTGGATACCTACGACAATATGATAAACGCCGTGTCTGTGACGCACGAGGAACTGCAGCTCCGTTCCTGGACGCTGATGTCGGAAGTCGTGAAGGCCCTGGACGCAGACGTAAGCTACATGGAGCACATCAAGTTCCGCGAAGTGGAACTGTACTCCTCGCTCACGCCCGTGCGCATGCTGTTCAGCCGCGGTGCTGATGATCCCGGCCTGTTCGACATCACCGTTACCCCTATGGACAACGAGTCCGTCAGCATAGACAGGGGTGCCGGCAATGTGGAGCTGGTCGCTCTTGGAGACACGGTTCGCGTGGGAAACGGCAACGTTGTTTTCCTGCCTACGGCAAGATACTCGGAATCTTACTTCAACACGCCCATACGTGTGCGTAAGCTCCCGGTCGCAGAAGTGGCAGTATCGTTCGTGAACTGCCTGCGGGTGTCGCACAAGGACCAGATTATCACAATGGTGATGACCGACGCCAACGCCCAGAGGGCCGCAGACGTGCTGAATATGCTCATAGAGAAGTATAACGAAGACGCTATCAAGGAGAAGAACAAGGTAGCCGTGAATACCGCCACCTTCATAGAAGAAAGACTCCGCCTTATTGAGCAGGAACTCGGCGGAGTGGAGAACAGCCTCGCTAACTTCCAAAGCACGAACCAGCTTATGGATGTAGATGAGGCCGCCGCCAGGTATCTGAGCGAAAGCCGCGAATACAGCGACGAAATGGTATCCGTAGAAACCCGTATGTCGCTTGCAAAGTATCTCCGGGACTATATCAACCAATATGCAGGAGACTACCAGATGATTCCGGCAAACACCGGGCTGGAAGATGCCAACATAGAAGCCGTGATAGCCTCTTACAACGAACTGATTCTCCGTCGCGAGAAACTCGTGGCGGCCAGCAGCCTTGAGAGTCCCGCCGTGAAACAGGTGGAGAACACTCTTACCACGCTCAGACACAATGTGCTGGGACTCATCGCCAACCTGCAGAGCAGTCTGGAGATATCCCACCAGGACCTGGCCCGTCGTGAGAAGGCGGCGATACAGCAGTATGCTTCCATGCCGGGCAAAGCCCGCGAGATGCTGGAAATCCAGCGCCAGCAATCCATAAAGGAGGAGCTTTACATCTTCCTGCTGAACAAGCGCGAGGAAAACGCCCTTACACAGGCCATGGCAGACGACAACATCAGGTCCATAGACCCGGCAAAGTCCAACTACATCCCTTCGTCTCCCCAGAGAATGAAGATTATGCTGCTGGCCTTCCTCATCGGCCTTGTGATTCCTGCCACCGTGCTCATCGCGCGTCTTTTCCTCGACACCAAGATTCGCACGCGCAAGGAAATCGAGGAAAACATAGACGTGCCTTTCCTGGCCGAGATTCCGCTGAACAAGGAACTCCGCAACTTTATTCGCGTAGCCAAAAAGCATAAAAAAGGAGATGAAGAGGTCTCGCCCTTCGTGTACGAATCCAGCTCCAACAGCGTATTCACGGAGGCTATGCGCATGATGTGCACCAACCTGTCGTTCCTCGACCCTGACAGCAAACCGCCGCTCGTGGTCGGTACCACCTCGTACTCATCTGCTTCCGGCAAGACATTCATTGTGGCGAATATGGCCGCATGCCTTGCCGACGCCCAGAAGCGGGTGATAATCATCGACTCGGATATGCGCAAGCGATCCCTCTCCGGAGTGCTGGGCCTGAAGCACAAGACCACGGGCCTCTCCAACTATCTGTACGACCCGGAGATGCAGCTCGACGAGGTGCTTCACAAGGACGTTAAGCCAGGAGTCGATTTCATTCCCGCCGGTTCCACTCCTCCCAACCCGGGAGAACTGCTCGGGCGGCCCCGTTTCGACGATCTTATATCCAAACTGCGCGGAATGTACGACTACATTCTCATAGACGGCGTTCCCGTACAGATGCTCTCCGACCCTCTTATCGTGAACAGGGTGGTGGACTGCAACCTGTTCATCCTGCGCAGCGGGCAGCTCGACAGGCGCATCCTGCCCCAGCTGGACGAACTCAACGAGAACAGGCACCTCAGCAATATGGCCATCGTATTCAACGGTCCGGAGGTTAAGCGCAGCCGCGGCTACGGCTTCGGCAGCTATGGTTACGGATATGGATACGGATACGGCGCGGGATATGGCTATGGATACAGAGACGATGAGGGTAAAAACGAAACCCTTGTCAAGAAGATTCTCAAAAAGCGCAAATGAAAATAGCTGTAGATTTCGACGGCACGATAGTCGAACATAAATACCCAGAGATAGGCAAGGAGAAGCCCTTTGCCATCCAGTGCCTGCGCCAGCTGCAGCAGGAGGGGCACCTGATTATCCTTTGGACATCCAGGGAAGGAGAGCTCCTGGAGCAGGCGGTTGCCTTCTGCCACGACCGGGGGCTTGATTTCTATGCCGTCAACTGCAACCAGCCGGAAGACGCCCTTTTCAAAAGGGACTCTTCCAAAGTGATAGCGGACGTATATATAGATGACCACAATCTGGGAGGCATTCCCGACTGGAACGAGATATACGATATGATAGGCACTATGCGGGAAGAAAGGCACGCCAGAAGGCAGCGCCGCTCGCTCCTTGGCCGGCTTGGCCTCTTTCATAAGCAGAAATAGATGAAAGTGAATACGCTAGGCCCAAAAACAATAGACATAAGCGAATGGTCCCTGAAAGGAGAAGGCCTGTTTGGAAGCGTATATGAATCTGACAGGCACCCCGGCGTGATTCTTAAGCTGAACTATTCTGGCCCAGATTCCGGATCCTCACACCTGCCTTCATGGTGACTTTACCACGGGAAATCTGATTACTGATGGAAAGGACAGCTGACGGCAACACTTTTTTCTTCCCATGGGAAGTACAGCTCATGGAATGGCTGCAGTCTCACATCGGCGACGCAGGCATCTCGCTGTTTTCTTTCTTTTCCTTGTTTGGAGAGGAACTTCCGCTCATCCTGGTTATCGGTTTCGTTTATTGGAGTTATGACAAGAAACTGGGCCGGTCGATCGGGCTGATTGCCCTGATGGGGCTCATCTGGAGCACAATGCTCAAAAACATCGCCCTTCGCCGCAGGCCTTACTTCGACCATGAGAATATTAAAATCCTGCGTGTGGTAGAGCCCGAGGCCGACATCTACGACATCTCGGCCCAAGGCTATTCTTTCCCCAGCATTCATTCCGACAACGCCGTGACGGTGTTCGGCTCACTGGCCATCAACCTGCGCAAGCACTGGATAACAGTGATTGCCATTGTGATACCGCTGCTCACAGGCTTTTCACGAATTGTGGTAGGCGCGCACTACCCTACCGATGTGCTGGGTGGCTGGCTGGTGGGGTTACTCAGTGTGGCACTGGTTTTCATGCTTCAAAACAAGGTGAAAAACACGCTTGTGCTCTACGGCATCCTGCTGCTTACCGCCCTTCCGGGCTTTTTCTTCTGCACAAGTGCAGATTACTTCACTGCGATGGGCTTGTTGATGGGTTTCATGGGCGCCACGCTTCTGGACGATCATTGCGTGCATTTCAAAAATACGCGGAAGCCCCTCTTCATGGCCGCCCGTCTGTTGGGGGGACTGGTAGTTTATATTGTACTGAATACCGCGCTCAAACTTCCTTTCCCGGAGGAATTCCTTTCCGGCGGCTCAACGGCCGCGCTGCTGGTGCGATGTGCGCGATATGCAATCGTCGCCTTTGTGGACTTCGGCGTATATCCCTTACTGTTCAAGTTTGAACCCGCCAATCGTAAAAGAACCTGATAGCCTAAGCTGCTCCAAGTGAGCTAAGCAAGTGGTTTTCTTCTCGAGGGCGACACTGGCAAAAGCCAGTCGGTCGTCCTCGTTTTTTGTGTGTCGGAGAGAAAACGGTCAACATTCAACATTTTGGGCTGCAGGAAGTTTTGCCATAAAAAGGCCAGGCCGTAATCGGGGGCCAGGGCCAGCGCCTTGTTCACAAAGGCCTCGCAATTGCGGTCGTCCCCCATCTCATAGTGGCAACGGGCCATATTGGTGGCGATCATTGCGTTGCGGTTGTCCTGCTTCCAGGCCACATTCAGGTAATGCAGGGCGCTGCCGTACTTACGCTGTTTCATCAGGCACGCGGCGTAGTTCATGCACACCAGCGGATGAGCGTACAGCTCAGCCGCTGCCGCGGGCAAAGTCCATCTCTCCGTCGGCGTCATTCTGCAGATTCAGGAAAATGGCTGTCTGCTCCTTGCGCACGCTCACATACCACCCGCCATCGGCCTGGATCCACACCGTATAAGCGGCGGGCAGTTCGGCCGATGCCTTCAGGTTGTCGGCCGCCGTGCCTTGCGACTGGGTGATTCCGGAGCCGACGCCTCCGTTTTGTCCTGCGCCCGGGCCGAAATAGCCGTCAACAAGAAAAACAGGGCGATGGCGACCAACCGCGTTGACATACAGAGCTAACAGAATGGCGATTTCCTGTCAACGCGGTTAAGTGAGAATGAGTCATTTCGCAATCTTTTTATAGTGTTTCCATGCGAGGGTGGCGTAACAGTAGCGGCGGGTGCGGGCCGATGGAATGAGCGCGTAATGGAAGCGCTTCTCCCGGGCATGTTCCCGCAGCCGGTCCATGTCACCGTAGCCCGGGGCGGCCCAGACGCAGCCGCGATTGTAGGCGGTGGCGGCCAGGCGCACCTGCTCTTCCAAGGGCAGGGTCTCCAGGCCGTCCTGCGTGTGCTCTCCTTTTTTATTATAGGAACCGTAGCTGGCATAGAGCAGCCGAAGGAACACGCCCACGTAAATCACCTGCCACTCTTCTTTTTGCAGGCGGGCAATGCGTACGCGGCGCGCCGTGGCATTATCGGCTGTGTCGAACCAAAGCTCGTATTGCCGGGCCAGGCCGCTTCGCATCCAGGCTTTTTCCAGTTCTTCCACAAAGGACGGTTTCATCTGGAAAAGTCCGATGGAAAAGTCCGGCCCGCCACCGGTGGTGATGTAGGTGCCGTAATTGGCGGCGGTTTCCATCAGGTCCTGCAGTTTGTGATAACGCTCTACCTCCGGCCACACCACCGCTTCCGCAATGAGGGGGTCTACGTCGAAAGAGCGCCAGACATCATACCAGTCAGCGCCCCCGGAAGAGGGCGCTGATGACAGGAACAGACTCAGTATTAAAGCTTGTAAGTACAAAGCACAAGTTGATATTTGCCGCTTTCGGTAGTAACGGCATAAAGCCACTGGATTTTGTCCGGGAAGGCCTTCCAGGCGTGGGGCTGGAAGATTTCATCGCCCTCCGGCAATGCGATATAACCACCTTCTCCATTGAAAGTTACAGTGCGGAGACCATCCTGAGAGGTCCAACTGCCGCCGCTAGCTGCCGCGCCCTGCTTCATTTCGCCGAGTTCCTTGATTCTTTTGTCGGAAAGGCGTGTCCAACTGCCGCCGCTGAACTGATACACTTCACCGCATTCATTGGATGCGAAAATGTACTTTCCGGCAGCAATCTCGTCGAAATGCGAAGAACCGAAAACCGAAAACTCAGGAAACCATGCATGTCCGCAGCCGGGCACCGTGGACAAATCCAGTTCACGTACAATCTCTTCATTGTACATCGGCGGATACTCACAGGGGAACTCGCTGTAGGCTTCAGCCAGGATGTCACCTGCCGAAATCACCACATTCAGCGGCATACGCCAAAGGGCACATTCCGGTATGAGTTCGTCGGCCACGGCCTGACGGTTCAGTTTGATGAGTTCGGACATGTTGGCTTTCATCTTGTCAAAGCGTTTCTGGACATCTGTGGCCCACACCTTGGCGGCACGTTCGCGATAGGTCCGTATAATCTGCAACGCCTCCTGATACAGGGGGTTATACACGGAAGCGTCGCCAGTCGAATAAATTTTTTCTTTGAGTGCAAGCAGCTTCTTGCGGTCTGCCGCAGCAAACTTGGCGTCTACGGCGCCGTCTTCCACGAACAGCAGTTTCTGCATCTGAGCGAAGTAGGCAGCCATCTTCTGCTCCATCTGGGCAATCTGCCCCATCATACTGCCCATATTTCCGATACTGGAGGCCTTCATGGTAGCTTCGCGGGTCTCGGCCTGCATGCGCTTCTCAAAGGCCTCGGCCTCTTTCTTGAAGGCAGGATTCTTGGCCGACTGTTCCTTCTGGTAAGCCTGGGACTTCTTTTGGATGGCAGCCATTTCGGGGCATTCTTTATCCGGGTTGGAGCTGCGCATCTGCGCGCGGCTGGCAGCCTTCATCTCGGCGGCGGTAACGCCCATATACTTCTTGATGTCGGCGGCGTTGCGATCGAATACCTGGTCCAGGGCCGAGATATTTCTGTCGGCCATCATGGCCACGGCGTCGGCCTCGGACATGTTTTCGTATTGTGAAGCCATATTCTCCAGGGAGTTAACATCCATGTCGCCCAGCAATGCCTTCTGCATCTTTTCCTCCAGCCGCTTCTTTTCGGCATCGGGAAGGTTCTCGTCCTGAAGCATATCAATTTCGGCAGGGGTGAGGCCGAAGAGGTCAGAGAGCATCTTGTTGGCTTTTTCCCTATACATAAGAGTTTGCTCGTCCTCGCAAGTGGTATCCTCGTTCAGTTCCTCCGCCCGCAGGGTCACCGCTTTGATGGCCTTGTAGTAGGCAATATGGTTTTCCTCGGTGGGATGTGCCAGCTCGGAAGGAGAAGGCACAGCCGGGAATTCATTCATCAGCGGGATGGGGAATTTGGCCGATGAGGGGGTCACCGGGCCGTCCCAGCCAAAGGTGCTGGCGCGACGTGGCGGCAGGGCCTGCTCTCCGGTGACGGCCTGAGGGGTATTTCCTTGGCCTGCCGAAGCGAGTGCTTCCGACGCCGACTCATCCGGAACTTCGAAGCCCAACGCGTTGCCAACCTTATTGCCAACGGCTTGTTCGGCCTTTTCTTTCAGTTTGTTAAGAAAGCTCTGAGCCTGGGCGCCCGCGGACAGCAGCATCAACGCTGCTATTGTAATCAGTATTTTCTTCATAGTGATGTAAGATTTCTCGACTTCGCTCGAAATGACAGGATTATCTCTTCACAAATTCCACCCTGCGGTTCTTGGCACGGCCTTCATCCGTGCTGTTGGAGGCGATGGGCGCATGGGAGCCCTTGCCAACGGCCGTAAGACGGGCCGAAGCAATCCCCTGCTCAACGAGGGCGGCTACAATGGCCTCGGCGCGTTTCTGGGACAGTGGATCGTTAACCTTGTCGGAGCCGGTGGCGTCGCAGTGGCCCTGCACCTCGAACTCAAGACCGGGATTCTCGTGCATAAGCTTGGCAATACGGTTAATCTCCACCATGGACTCGGGCTTGAGGTCGGCCTTGCCCACTTCAAAGGTGATGGCGTAGGTAATGATTTTGCCCTCTGAAGCCAGGCGGTCATAGAGCGGAACGGCGCCCTTGGCCAGGCGGAAGTTGGAGATACCGCTGTAACGGTAGGCGCTACTGCTGCGGAACCGCAAATAAGCAGGTGCGGCCGCAACCGGAATATTGATGATGCGCTGGCCGTTGATATAGCCTTTGAACGCGCGCTTGTTGAAGGAGTAGGCAAAGTGGTTCCACTCTCCGGCCTTCAGGGGGTTGTCCTTGCCGTTATAATCGGAGAAGTTCTCGCTCAGGCCCAGTTGCTCCTGGCCCTGGATTGCGCCCCCGTCAGGTTTGTTCATTCCCCAGCCTATGCTGGCGGAACCGTCTTCCCTGTAGTTGAACCACACGTGACCGACTTCTCCGTCGGCAACGTCATAGTCCGTGTTGGCATTGCCGAACTGGAGATCAAGCACAATAGCCGATTCCCAGGCCTCCTGCGCCTCCGAGATTGGAGCAAGATATAAGTCGTATTCGACGGTAAAAACATCGGGCAGGAAGGCGAGTTTGTCCTTCATCAGGGGAAGGACAACGCCCTGACCTTCGTCGGTGAAGGCCAGCACCTTACGGCCTTCAATCTCGGCCACCTCGGCATAGCCGTCCAGAAGATCCCAGTGGGACGGGAATTCGCCCAGCTGCTCACCGGCAAAGTCGTCTTCAAAGAAGATTTCATCGCCGGGGATGAAATCGCTCTTGGCATAGGCCGATGATACCTGCTTTTTGGGAGCGGGCTTTACGGCAGCCTGCTCAGAAGGTGCTGTCTGCGTGCCTGGCCTGGGAGCATCGCACTCGCTGCAGCGGGGACCGGTGTTGCCTTTCTTGTAGCATTCGGGACAGGTCCAGCCGGCGGCGCCGGTCTGGGCCTCGGCGGAATTTACATCTTCGGCAGGCTTGACCTCATCGGCCTTCTTGTTCTTTTTGCCGGACTTGCCGTCCAGGACGTCACTTACGCCTTTCTCTATCTTTTCCCCGATTTTGTTTTCCACGGCGTTCTTGGCCCTTTCCCCAAGGTTTTTGAGGAGGCTCTGACCCTGCGCCGGGGCACACAGCAGCGACAACGCTGCAATCGCTACAGTAATCTTTTTCATAAAAGCCATTTCTTGATTTTCCATAATCTAAACAGTTTTACAGTATTCCGTATTGAATAGCTTTCCTTACCACTTCTGCCGAAGTAGATGCGTCAAATGTATCCAGAAGGCGTTTGCGGTACCATTTTACGGTTTCGGGCTTAAGGCCCACTTCCTTTGCGATATCGGCAGTCCTTACTCCGTCGGCAATAAGGCGGATGATATTGCGCTCCTGATAGGAAAGTAGGATACCCTTGTTATCTTCTGCGGACATAGCTTGTATTCTTTCGACAAATTTCGCGTTAATATATGTAAAAAACACCACGCAAAAGGGTGGCGCTACCACCCTAAAGGGTTAAAACGGCATATTTCAAATCCGTAAATTGTTGTATCAGGACCCGATTTCGTTTATCTTTGTAGTTATGAGAAAGACTCTGACCCTTCTCGTGGCTCTCGCCTTTTCGCTTGCCGCCATGGCCTACAATGACCACCGCGGCCACAACCTGGATTCCTTGGAACGCGCCGTGGCTCGCTGGACGCCAGATGCCATAGACAACGCTTCTGAAGAAGAACTGACGGATCTGAACATGGCCTACCGGGCGCTCATGCTGGGATACAACCAGATTAACGCAGAAAAGAGCATGTTCTACGCCCGGAAGGCCCTCTACATCAGCCGTCGGCAGCACTGGGAACTTGCCAATGCCGATGCCTATAAATACATCGGCCAGCATTTCTGGGCCCGGGAGCAGTATGACAGCGCGCTGGTCTATTATGAAAAGGGATTGGAATGCATTGACAAGATGGAGGCCGGAGCCACTTCCCCCTCCCGCCCGGACGGCTATACCCAGTTGGACCTTGACGATATGCGGAGTGCCCAGTTCGGGGCCATCGGCAACCTCTACAATAGTATGGTAGACATCCCCCGCGCCATGGACTTTTACGCCACGGCCGGGGCCCTATTTGAAAAAAACGGCTGGTACACCAGCAATTCGGTTCTCTATTATAACATTGGTGAGACCTGGCTGGAACAAGGAGACCTGAAAGCCGCCGAAAAGGCCTATGCAAAATCCCTGGATTATGCCACGGCGGCCAGCGACTCGCTATGGGTGGCCGTAGCCAAGAAGGGGTTGGGGCGGTTGTATATGACGCGCGGGAAAACAACGAAGGCCCTTAAATACCTCCATGAGGCCGATGAATACTTCTCCGTACACGACAAGGAGGAGGCCGTCTCCCGCAAGGAGAACTTTGAATACATGTCCCTGGCCCTGGATGAGCAACGTAAGACGTTGTCTTGGCTCCTTGCGGGGCTGGTTCTCCTGCTGCTGCTCTCTGCCGGCGTGGTTCTGCTGTTGAGCCGCCTCCGCCGCAGCCGGAAGGTGCAGGAGGAGACTGCCCAAATTATGGAAGAAACTCTGCAGGAAATAGGGCCGGCCCCTTCCGGGGTCATTCAGTTGTCGGACCGGGAAAAGGATATTCTGGACCTCCTTTCCAAAGGTTATACGGCACCGGACATCGCCGAGGCGCTTGGGCTCAGCAATGAGACCATCCGCTGGTACCGCAAAAAACTCATTGCCAAGCTGGACGTTTCCAATACGGCAGAGCTCATCAGCACCGCCAAGGATCGTGGGCTCATATAACATTCTTGCCGTCCCTATTCTCCGCCGATGTTTACCAAATGTTTGCCAAGTAAAGAAAAATACGCCTTCAAACAATCTAGAAAGCGTATTAATGTGCCTCGGGCGGTGACACAAATTCTAAATTGAATTAAATCGGATTAAATAAAGATAAATTGTAAATCAGCAATTTACGAGATTGTTAATTGGGCTCAATTTAATGATGTGGGGCAGAAATCAGGTTTTGTGGGGCAAAGTTTGTATATTTGCCCCACGGACTTTTTAAACTGCCTTAATTTCAGTAAATTCAATTCGCTGTACTCAGTGGCTACATACTTCAACACTGAGGAAAAGTGCCAACGAGCCATCGTTGAGTCTCGTTGGTCAGATGGTGACATTATCTGCCCCTACTGCGGTCAGCACCACTGTCACAAGAGAGCCGGGTAGGTCCTGGGTGAGTTAAAATCGCCACCCCGGGTATAAGGAGATGTACGGTAGCTACTCACGTATTCCTGACTGGGTTATTTTTGCACTTCCCCCCAAAAAAATTTTTGAAATAATTGATTATATATTTTTTTGTTAAAAGAATAGTTTGTATATTGACGGCTTAAATATTGACCATTTTATTTGCCCAAGGTCCCGTGGCCGGAGAGGAAGGGACGGCAGGGCAAAGGATTCGTTAAATATACGTTAGTCAAGTGCTCAGGAAGTGTATTCATATGGTCTTGCCGATGGTGGTGGTGCTGTTCTTCTCTACAGGGAAGGCGGCTGCGCAGACTGCTGCACGCGACAGCCTCACGCTGGAAGTCTTCTTCCAGCGTGAGGACGCCAGCATCGACTTCGGCTACATGGACAATGACAAGCGCATCCAGGCCTTCCATGATGCGTGGAAACACCTGCAGCGCACGCCAGACAGCCAGGTGAAGGACGTGCTGGTCACAGGATATGCCTCCCCGGACGGCCCCGAGGGACTAAACCGGCGCCTGTCTAAGGAGCGCGCCCAGAACCTGGGCAACTTCATCGACAATCTGCTGAAGGTGGACCCTTCCGCCATACATTATAATAATATAGTAGTAGCGGGCGCCGCCAAGGACCGTCAGCTCCAGCGCAAGGCCACCGTCCGTCTGGCCTACCAGACCCTCCGGGAGGCAGAAGAAGTTGCCCCCCCCTCCCAGCCTAAAGCAGAACCTACGGTCATAGCCGAGCCGGAAACCGTCGCAGAGCCGGAAGTCAAGGAAGAGCCGGAACCTGTCATAGAGCCCGTACCGGTGGTAGCTGCGCCCTTCGCGGCACCCGCCCAGGCCCCTGCAGACAAGTCCTACCTCTTCTCCCTCCGCACCAACCTCCTCCTCCCTGCGCTCAACGTGGGTATCGAGGTGCCTCTCGGCAGTCACTGGTCCGTGGGGGCCGACTGGTACTACCCCTGGCTCTGGCGTCCCAAGCACGCACAGGGCGTGGACTATTCCGGCTGGTGCGTAGAAGCCCTGGGCCTGAACCTGGAAGGCCGCTACTGGTTCCGCAGCCACAAGGTGAACGGACAAAGAACCGCCCCCACAGGCCACTCCGTAGGCCTTTACGCCATGGCCGGATACTACGACTTCGAGCGCAACTACAAAGGCCTGCAGGGCGAATATGCCACGGTGGGCGTGGACTATCTCTATGCCATTCCCGTCTTCAAGAAGAAACTGCGCCTGGAACTTTCCCTGGGCGTGGGCTACTTCTACTCCCTCGCGCGTAATTATGAGGTATACTCCCAGGGCGGAAAGGGTTACAAGGTGAAGGACATGGCCAAGAGCATCCAGTACTTCGGCCCCACCAAGGCCACCGTCTCGCTGGTCATTCCCATCTATGGCAAGAAAGGAGGCAACAAATGAGAAAAGGCCTCCTCATAACGCTCATGGCCATCAGCGCGCTTGTCTCCTGCAAGCGTATTCCGCTGTACAACCGCGAAACCAACCTGGAGCTGGAGCTGGAACTCAATCTGGACCTGGACCTGCAGCTGGACCTGGATATTGACGTGGACATCGAACTGGAAATGGCCACCATCAAGGAGCCGGAGTACCTGAAGACCAACTTCTACGACCCCCAGACCGGCCAGATGGTCTACTCCCAGTTCGTGGGCACCTACGGCGGCGCCCTTTCCCTGGGCCCGGGCCGATACACCATGCTCATCTACTCCTTCGGTACGGAATACATACAGGTACGCGGGGAGAACGACCTCAACACCATCGAGGCCTTTACCTCGGACATCACGGAATCCAAGCTGAAGACCCTGCAGAAGTTCACGGGTGCCACCAAGGCCGAAGACCCGACTATCATCTATGCCCCGGACCACCTGCTGGTAACCCGCCAGGAAGTAGAGATCCCGGAGTTCTCCGGCGAAAGCCAGACCATTACCATCTCCTCCGTGGTGCAGACCATCGTGGATACCTACATCTTCGAGGTACACACCGTGGTGGGAGCCGAATACATCGAGAGCGCCGAAGCCTTCGTGACCAATCAGTCCCGGAGCAGTTTCTTCGGCAAGGGTGAGATCTCGCAGGACCCGGTCACCATCTGGTTCCCGGTGGGCGTGGACCGCGACAAAGGCTGTCTGTACACGGTGTTCAACACCTTCGGCAAGCTTCCGGGTGCCAGTGAGTCCCTCCTGCACATCTTCGTGCGCGACACCGGCGGCAACGCGTACACCTTCTCGGTGGACATCACCGACCAGTTTGACAACGACCCCGACAACGAACATCATATTGTGATCGAGGAGCCCATAGACATCCCCGAGCCGGAGAGCAATGCGGGCGGTATTGCGCCCAGCGTGGACCCGTGGAGCGAAGAAAATGTGGATGTGCCCATTGGATAGTGAACTTAACACTAAATAGAAAACAATTAACTACTAACAACTTATATATCATTTTAAAGTATTAAGTATTATGAAAAAAACCATTATTCTTTCCACAGTGGCCATCGTAGCGATGGTGGGCTGCGCCAAAGTGCAGGACACCTACACTGGTGCTCCTGAGAGCCGGGAGATTGCCTTCCAGGCGCTCACCACGCCCGCCACACGTGCTGCCATCGACGGAGCCGTTTTCACTCCTAATACAATGGAGGTTGCTGCATGGGATGTTACCAATAGCCGTGACTTCTTTACTGCCACTACTTTCACTAAAGATGCGACCACATGGAAAGGTAGCAAGTACTGGCCCCTGTCCGCTGCTTACATCAACTTCCTCGCTTATGCCGAACTCAATGCTGGTTCTGCAACTTGGGATCTCGCTGGTGCAGATAAGGCTGCCAGTGGTGTAACTCTCGTTATGGCCGACAATAAGACTGCCCAGAAGGACCTGATGTATGCTATCGGTAATGGTGCGGTAACTAAGAGTGGCAACAACCTGACCTTCCCGACCAACGTTCCTATGACATTCAAGCACGCTCAAGCTTGGGTTCGCTTCATGGCGGATACTTATGATTCAGCCTCTGGCGACAAGGTGACTCTGACATCCATTACCCTCAACGGTGCCAAGTACAATGGTACTTTCACTGTTACCCACACGAACTACAATGCTAGTTCTTCTCAGGGCGTGTCAGGTGCTTGGAGTGCTCTTGGCGTTACCGCTGATGTAAATGTTCCTAACTGGACTCCCGCAGCTATAGCTTATGATTCCTCAGGCGATGGTGTTTATGTAGGCGACGGTCTCCTCATTGTTCCTGATGATAACGCTGCCACTGCCGACTGGACTAGCTTCACCATTGCATACACGCTGGATGGCAATGCTTATACTTATACTTACACTCCTGCAACTGCTGCTGACGCCAATGTTGATCAGGCAAAGAAGTACACCTTTAAGATCAATTTCCATCTCCACGAGATTGAGATTCTGCCCGACGTTACCGACTGGGTAGAAGGTGGCCCTACTGCCGTTCCTGTTTTCTAGTCTAAAAGACTCTTTTCATCCGGCCGGGCCTGACCGCCCGTCCGGGTGCCAATAACCACCCGTTCTTTGACATACTGACACAGAGATTTTTTCGTCAAAACACTTGGCGAAACGGAATAGAATTTGTAGCTTCGTAGCCGTTAAAGATTATGTGAGTTATGGAAACGAGGAAGTTCAAACAAGTGCCGTCGATTAACCGTGTTGGCGGGCGGAATCCGGAGATTCCTAACCCTGTCATTGTGAGTTACGGATCTAAAAAGCCTGGCCATGCACGTGTTATTACCCGCCCCATGCGTTCAGATTCACGCACCATTGGTGCTGGAGAACCCATCAACTGGGATGAAGTGTATCGTTGACGCAAAGATTGACACTGGCTCTTTCGCCACTGTCATCTCATCGGCAACCCTTACCAAATTACAATTAGACCCTTTTACGGAAGACTGGGTAGAACTGGCCAATGGTGAACCTGCCAAAAGCCGGGTCTGCATGTGCCGCGTCCACCTTTCAGACAAGGACGAAACGCTGGACATGCCCATCTACGTGATGAACAGCAAAAACGAACAAGCGCTGGTGGGGATGGACATTCTGTCCCTTGGAGACTTTTCGGCCAATCACATTGAAACCCGCGACGGGCAAAAATGGTTGCGCTTCAAATTCAGCCTGACCGACAGCAACTGGTTCAAATAGTTCTTTAATCATCTCTGTGTCAGTATGGTTTTGAACGGAGACTATAGACACAGAGATGAAACGGAAGTTCATATATAGGCAATTCCTCCTGCTGGCAGCCCTGCTGGCGGCGGGAGTGGTTTCCTGCAACAAGGAGCCGGCGGAGGTGGTGCCGATGGAGCCGGAGATAGGGGTAAGCGTTATAGATGCAGAGGAGACTCGGGCAGCTGTGCTATATGAATCTACGGCAGGCTTGAGGTCAGAAATGACCCATGAAGGCGGCGGGTCGGCCTTCATCCATACGGACGCATACTGGGACGGAACCACAACCAAGTATTTCAACTCCCATATCTTCTACTTTGCAGCCGTAACCAACTGGCGTTTTGCCGACGGGGGAGGAAACATTGTCCATTTCTATTGGCCTCCGGACGATTCTTACCTGAATTTCCTGGCCTATGCGCCGGAGACGCTCACATACACGGGGGTAACCATCGGCTCATACACAGACCGCGTACCCACCTTCAACTGCAATCTGCCGGTGGCCGACAATCAGACCTTCTCTTCCGGAGCCATATCCATGAAGGAGTTCATCTATGCTTTCGAGGCCCATAAGAATAAGACGAATGACGCAGAATCCGGCGTAACGCTTCAATTCACCCACCCGCTGGCGGCCGTTTACATCTCTATTGCAAGTGCCAAACAGCGTATGACGCTGAACAGTGTTACCTTTAAGCGTATATATAAGAAAGGAACAGGTACTTATAACAGTGTAGGGCCCACCACGGACTGGGACCCGGATACCAGTGACGGAACCATCGATTTCACCATAAGCATTGGCGGTGTCATGGGAACGGACATGCATACCGGTTCCACCTACGGCCCGTTCATCGTAATGCCGCAGGACATGACCGGCAGAACTGAATTGGCCGATATCAAGATGGTGGTTAATTATACGCCTTACGGCGGTGTGGCCACCAACTCTTCCGAAATTAGCATCACGTCACTCACCACCACGGCATGGGTGCCCTCCAAAAAGTACACTTATGCGCTTGACCTGGGTACTGATGACGGAGCCGTAAACGTCAATATCTCGGTGACCGACTGGGACAATAGGGGGAGTTATACTGAAACTGATGTGGACTAGAACCATGAAGGATAGGATAATCATATTGTCACTTTTGACCTTGTCTGGACTGCTGTTTAGCGCCTGTCAGACCATAGACATCTTCCCACGGGAAAAAGCCTGTGTGGAACTTGTGGAATTGTCGGCAGTCATGAATGACAGACCGGAAACCCGTACACCGATTGAAGGAATAAGTTATCCGTTCAGTGTGGCCGTATGGGCTTCCACCACTTCATGCTCCTATCCCAACGTAGGCAAAGACGGAACTTCTGGAGTCTCTTATCAGGTGGATAAGCACCTTACGGCCACGTTCAACCAGTCCTCCACTACTTTGAACGGCCCGGACAACAGCGGTGTCCGATATCCTTACAACGAAGGCGGTGATCCTGTGTTTGCCAATGTCTATTTCGTGGGGCTTTACCCTTCCTTGGGATGGTCAACCGCATCCGGTACCAACGCCGCGTTTACCTTTGACGGTTCCAAAGATGCCATGTACGCCCCGCAAGTTTCCGGAAACGGAGATCCTGCCACGTCGGCACCAACCCTCACTTTTTACCATCTGCTCACATACCTGCGCTTCAATATCATTGCCGAGAGTGACGCGGCCCAGAATGCGTGGGGCAGGCTCACCAGTATCAAGCTCACCAAGCAGAACAACGGTGCGTCCAACCCCATGAACAATCTTTCCATAAGCCTGGATTCCCCTGTCCCGGCCAACATTGGAGCTATAGAGGCCAAGTCTACTTTTACCTCTTCTGTGAGCCAGCTTTCGCTCTATGCGAATGGTACAAATACGGTTTTTCCTGCCTCGGCATACACCATCCCCACATCGGCAGCTACTCCTGCAGCTTATGTCATTTGTGCCCCCGTTACCGCTTCTGATGCAAGCGGAACCAATGAGTATACGTTGACCATCAATACCGAGAAACGGGCCCCTGTCATTGTGGGTGTAAACCTGAAATCCGGGTTAAGTACCTATTATTCGGGAAGCACCATGGGTAAAGAGTTTACGGTCAACCTTACATTCACGCTCAACCATATTGCCGCTTCGGCTACGGTAAATGGTTGGACGACGGGCGGAATCGGCAAGGAAGATGTTTCAGAATAAATGGAATAGATGAGGACGAGATACATCATATATTTTATAGCGCTTGCAACCATTTCGTCATGTGTCGGCCTTCAGGATGACAGGCAGGACGCAATTGATGGTGAGCGCATTGCCGTATGTGCGGGAATTGGAGATCCTTCAGTTGTCTCCCGAGCGCTTACCTATTATGGTTATACCACCCCGTCAGATGATCATCCGCTGGAAGCCATAGTCTGGTTTACCGATGATGAAAACGGCACAACCCAGTTTGCCAACACGGGTTCTGCTACCACCCTTCCTCGTTATAGTGATGTTACCTTTGTCAGTGGAGGAATGACCTTCCCTGATTCGGATGTTCTGCCATATACGGCCGGGAAAGCCACCTATGCGGTGGGCTTTTGGCCCAAAACGTCATGGACGCCCATCTCCAGCAACACCCAGGCGACTCATGCCATCACCGGGCAGGAAGATTTGATGTTTGCCCCCAAGATCACCGCGGCGGCAGATGCGCACTTTTCCCCTCTGGCGCCGTTGAATTTCGGTCATCTGCTCACATGGATAAAAATCCGTGTAGCCGCTTCCGGAAGTGAAGCCATTGCTGCATGGGGAAAGATTACCAGCATTACCATTGCCAGCAAAACGTCCCTTACCGTATCGCTGAACGGGGATCTTGATGATGTTACATACAATACGGACGGAGATATTGTGGCCTTTTCCAACCCTTCGGGTACCGCTCTCACCACCAGCGCCAATGAGCTGGCTTCCGTGTTCTGTGCCCCCACGGCATCGGCCCAGTATATCATCACCATCAAATCTGAGAACGAGACTGGCGGGAAAGCGGTAACCGTAAACTTGGTAGACTTGGATAAAGATCCCATTGCCTCCAGCATTGCCGCCACACAGGGCAAGGAATTTATCATCACCCTGACATTCCAGCCCTTCAACATGATTGATGCCGTTGGAAAGGGTCTGGCGGACTGGACCAACGAAAATGTTCCTATTTCCGGACCGGTATCATAGGTGTCATGCGTATCAGGAGTCCATATATCATTGTGTGTGCTTTGGCTGCATTCCTTCTATGGGGATGCGCCAGGGAGGTGGACTATTCGCCTATGGGACCTGTGCGGATAGCTTCAGAGCATATCATTTTTACCCCGTCCCTTCAGCCTATTACGAGTAGCGTTGCCACGCGCGCCAATGCTGGGAAGCTGATTGTCGAGCGTGAGGACTGGCCCCTTGCGGGTCAGGAGAAGGCGACGCGTGCTGCGCCCATTACCTCCTTATCCGGCGATGTGGGCATAGTAGGCTATACCACCACTTCCTCAACCACCACGCTCTTCTCTAGCCTTAACGACAAGAGCTTTACCTTTGACAGTGGCGCCCTTACGGCCAGCAGCAGCCCTGTGCCATGGCGGGATATCAGCACGACGGACCAGCTGGACGTGTATGCCTATGCTCCGTACGATTTCATAGACCATGGGGGTTCGCCCGTCAATCCCACCATCAGTACAGCGGGAACAGCGCCGACTATCACCTATGCCGTGCCTTCAGAAGTGGCCAGCCAGAAAGACCTGATAGTGGCGAAAGCATCGGTTCTGAACGCCAGTTACGGAACTTCCATTGACCTGAACTTCGCCCATGTCCTCACGGCCATCCGCTTCAAGGTGGGCTTTTCGTGCTATGTCAAGAGCATCTCTGTGCAGAACGTATATGGTGCTGGGACCTATAATTTCAGCACCTGGACGCCAACTGGCAGTCAGGATGCCAGTTATACCCTTACCGTGGATGCGTCTAAGACCACGCTGTTTGACGCAGAGGAGACGGTCACCGACGGAGCCGGCACGCTGATGCTGATACCCCAGACCACAGACAACGCCAGTGCCCAGGTTGTGCTTACCTATGCGGAGACGCCAGGTGGTGTAGACAAGATCCTGACGGCCAGCATCAAGGATCACACCTGGACAGAGGGGAAGCGCATCACCTATATCATCAACAAGGATGAGACAGTGGAGTACATCTACTTTGATGTGGCGGCAGACAGCGTGCGAATAGTGAATGGCGCGTATGCTGGAGCGGTGTTTGACACGGACGGTACCACCAAGATAGCGGTTACCGGCAGCCATTTGAAAGATGACGGAGTCACACCCAACAAATACTATGTATACCAGACATCCAGCGTAGGGCAACGGACGGCCATCAGCTGGGCCGGGACGGCGGGAAAAAGCACGCCAAGCGGTCTTCCTTCTGAGGGATACTCCACCTATGTATACGGTGGAAAGACTTGGCAGGATTATATAACGGGCACGGATTTTAACGAGCGCGAGGCGGCCAGTGGCGGCACGGATATCCGGGATCTGGTGTATGCCGGGTGGAACAGCCTGGCCTCTGCCAGAAGCATTGTTGCCGAAAACGACAATTTTATCAGGATTGAGGGCAATATGGATGTGGATATCACGATTGATAACCTGTATATCACCTATCCCAGTTCCACGTCCAATTATCCCGATAAAGCCACAATGTGCGGGGGCAATAATCCATATACTTATACTGGCCAGACTATGGGCAGTATCAATATCGGCCCAGGTAATCCCTATTTCAACGACAGATGGAAAAATGGTGTTTATTTTAGCGGAGGTGCTGCCAATAGAAACATTTATAATAAAAAGCCTCGCTATGAACGTGTCAACCTTCGTTTGAAAGGGGATAACAGAGTACAGAATGTCCTGTATTTTGGCCATCCCGACGACCAGGTCGGGGCCGACCGCGCATTCCTGAATATTACCAGTGCCGATGGCGATGGTTCTCCCAATGGCACCATGACGGTATACTTTAACAATGGTGAGCATTTAAGGGCACATGCTGCTATAGGCTGTTGTTATACGGCAGTCTCTCCTCCTTGCAACAGTTTGCGTTTCTCCGGGGGAACTGTGTTTGTAGGCGGGTCCACACGAAACTCATTCGAGGGTGTTCTTGGTGGCGGGAACGGCCATACGGCAGAGATTACTTTCAATGATGGTTGTGTGGTCACTTCCGTTGGTAGCAATAATGCAGCGGCTATTGGGGGGGGCGGTGGCTTGGACGCTGCTGGTGCCCGTGCCACTATCACCATTAATGGCGGGAAGGTTTATTCCTACCAGAAAGGAACTCGGTATAGTACTGACGCTAGGCCTTATGGCAGTAACGCCACTGTGGCCATTGGCGCAGGAAGCTCGTTCTCTGGTACTGCGGGAGAGGCGACCATTACCATCAGCGGTGGAGAAGTTTATGCACAAAGTATTGGTGGTACAGCCATCGGCGGCGGCTCCCATTTGATAAACAATGGTAATAGTACTCTGCGTAATGGAGGGAATGCATTAATTACTATCACCGGAGGAAAAGTGACGGCCAAAAGCATCAGCGGGACCATTCAAGGGACATATTTTGCGGCCGGCAACTCCATCGGAGGCGGCAGTGGCGGAAAAGATGCCAATGGCGGCAATGCCGGTACTGGAGCCAGGCCGTTGGTCATCAGTGGCGGTACCGTCCTGGCCGGTTCCATCGGCGGAGGATCCATTATCCTTACTCCCGAAGAAATAGCTGCCGGCAGCACCTCCCGTAAGATTGGCTCGGCCAATATCCAGATATCGGGTTCTGCCGTCGTACAGGGGCAGTTTATCATGCAGGCCCCCGATGCCAGCACATCTCCTTCATTTACCATGACCGGCGGCACGCTGCAACCGAATAAGGCCGATGAAGATTTCGAGTACGTTCAGCCCAACGGTGGCGCCGTGTGGATTGACGGAGGAACGTTCACCATGAGCGGTGGAACTATTAAGGACTTCTCTGTTGCCTACGACAGCGTCGGTGATGAAGGAGGACTCGGTGGCGCAGTGTATATGCAGAGTACCATCCGTGCCAGTTCCTTCAATATGAGCAACGGTGCCATCCGAAGTTGCTCTGCCACCAGCGAATCAGGCACCAACGGTCTTGGCGGAGCGGTGTATATGAGCGGAGGTACGTTCAGCATGTCCGGGGGTACCATCGGCGGTGGTGCGGCCGCAGGCAACCAGGCCACCAACGGTGGCGGCGCTGTCTACTTGGATGGTGGTACGTTCAGCATGACGGGCGGCTCTGTATCGTACAACCGTTCAACGGCCTCCAGCGGCGGTGGTGTATTCATTGAGGGCGGTTCATTCAGCATGAACAGCAGTTCGGCCAGCATTGACCATAATTATGCGTTTGTCAATGGCGGCGGCGTGAATGTGGTATCCCTTTCAGATGCCGTGTCTGTAGGCATTACCACTGGCAACATCTCCAATAACACTGCAGAACATTACGGCGGCGGAGTGTGCGTCATCCCCAGTGGAAGCATTGCGGCCAATGTCACCTATGGAACGGACGGGAGTGATAATACCACAACGCCTGCCATAACCGACAACAGCGCGGGCCTTGCCGGCGGCGGCCTGTATGCCGAGGGCTC
This sequence comes from Bacteroidales bacterium, assembly GCA_017454265.1. Taxonomy (GTDB): domain Bacteria; phylum Bacteroidota; class Bacteroidia; order Bacteroidales; family UBA932; genus Cryptobacteroides. The sequence continues at coordinate 45,522 of JAFTDJ010000037.1, forward strand.
CTATGCGAACGTCACCCTTTACAGCGGCAAGATCAAGGACAATTACGTTTCGGCCAGCGTTCCCAATCAGGATGTGGCCAACGAGGAAGGTTCCGTGACGCTGTACAATACGGACGTCACCAAGGTGACCATCACCTTCAATGTGAACGGCGGTTCCTTGTCCTCCGGTTCATTGACACAGAACGTGGCCAAGGGCACGAACAGCCTTCTGGTTGCCCCTACGGTAACCCGCACGAATTACACGCTGACGGAATGGAATACGGCCGCCGATGGTTCCGGAGACAGTTTTGCGAACGGAGACAATACCAGTTCCCTCACGGGCGACATTACCCTTTACGCCATCTGGACACCTACAAGCTAGGGATAGACCTCATCGCCGCCTCGCCGCCCCCGACGGGGCCATCATCGGCTCACCGCATCCTACATTCCCACCAGCTTAAACGCCTCGCTGAACGGGATGGTTTCCGGCTTGCCCACGTGGGCCTTCCAGGCCGTCTCCTCGTGGCTCAGCTTTGAGACCGCACGCGAGGTCATGTCGCGAAGTTTCCCGCAAACCTCATTAATCACGGCCATTTCAGCATCCGAGAACGCGCTCATGTCTGCCTCGCCACCGGCCAGAAGCGACATGCATTCCTGCCCCTGCACCAGCCGCAGCTGCTCTTGAACTTCATCAAATGCGCTATATACGCGGTCCCAACGCTGGGGCACAGGCCCGAATTCGATGGCCTGATACGCCAGTCCCGAAATGGCCATTCCGCGTTCGCGGTACGACAGGAAGTCGATGTAAAACAGCACTTTATTCATCTTCGTCTGGAACGTCTCGCCCATCTGTTCCAGCACGTACAGTAACAGATTCTTCAGCCTGCCCACAGACTGTGGAGCAAACCCATTCGCCAGCCCGCGGCCCGAAAGGAATAGCCGCTCACTCACATATACTTCGTCATGCCAACCCTCAGAGGCCTTAATCACCTCCTCCACCTTTGCCGATATCTTCGCGTACTCCTTCTCCGTCAGCTGATTCTTCGAACTCCGAACCAGATCCAGGAACACCTTCGGATTCATCGCGCTCCTGATCATCTTACCGTTGCTCTCGCTGGGCACCTCGCCATCCTCATAGAGCCGGTACTGGTTCGCGCCAAAACCCAGAATCACCGACATCTTGGCAGCACTTAGTCCATATAGCTCCCGAAGGGATAAAATCTCATCTTGATACGGGATACCATATTTCTCACGATATTGGTTAGTCGCCTGATTATAGCAAACAGTATCACTCTCCGTTGTGGTGAACTGCTCTCCGCGTTCATCATCACGGAAAGCGATATGAATATAAGGGTACTCCTCCCCTCTGAACGGCCAAACATCGGGTTCATACACCACCCGCATAGGTTTGCCGGTTAATGGACTATTATGAACTTTCATTGCCTTACTGTTTATATGGATAGATTAATGGATACTCTGCGATATGGAACGATATACATATTGTCTGGCCATTCTTATATCCCAGCGTGATTTTGATATAAACCTCACGCCCCTTCACGTCCTTGCCAAAAACCCACATATCACCATCGTCATTCAAAGTGTCGATAATTGGGCCTTCAACATAGTCCTGTGCTTGAAGTTTTTAACTATCACCTCACGCTGCATAGGTGTCAGTTCCAACAGACGACGCGTCTCCATATTCTTGGGACGATCATCTCAAAAATAGATCCCAAACACCTGCGCCTTGATATTGAACTGCTCCAGAAACGCTGTTACTTCCTCAATCGTTACGGCTCAATGCAAAAACCCGGTTGTTTTGTTTTCTCTCAAATGTATTGTCATCCTGAGGCCCTTCAGGGCCGAAGGATCTGTAGTAACAGTGTGTCTACAGATTCTTCGTTGTCGCTCAGAATGACAAGTAAGGGTAGGCACTACAAATCTTTTTGCATCGTTATCTATACTAACGATCTTAGGCGAATTTCAGCTTGAATTCTTTACCAAGACCGTCAACTTGAACAATCAAAGGCAAGTTTTGGCGTGATTTCTTAACCAAGTCCGTCAAACGGATGCATAAGGCCGACAGAAGGGGAAGCACGAAGCGCTGTGGGGGGAACCTTTCCCCCACCCTGGGGGCAGCCGCGAAGCGACGGGGTAACGGTGGTTTCCCACCTTGACCATGGCCGTGACATCTTATTCCCTGCGGCACATCGCCAGGACCGAATTCTCAGTAAAGTGGTCTGGAGCACGTCATCAAGAACAAAATGCGCCAACTCCGGTCCTGGGGCCGTGCTGACATAAGAAAACCAACCTACTTTTGACATTGATCCTAAATTTGTCACGATTTCTTAGGTTCCATATGGATGGTGACCAGGGATTCGCGACCAAAACGCTCCTTGAGCTTATGTTCGATGGCCGTTACCTGGTCATGCGCTGCACTAAGCGAAAGGTTTCCGTCCATTCGGATATGACATTCAATGGCAATACGGGTGCCGATGTGGCGGGTACGGAGGTTATGGGGCTCGGATACGCCGTCAAAGGAGGTAATGATATCCACGATTTCACGCTCTTCATCGGCCGACAGGGACTGGTCCGTCAATTCACCC
>JAFTDJ010000038.1 GCA_017454265.1 Bacteroidales bacterium
AAGCCTATTGAAAACGCCTGAAAACAGAGTTGGGATTAGTTGGCGTTGTAACTACTTATTTTTAAGTGATTTACACGGATTTTTGAAAAGAAGAGTTTTCTATCGTTTTCCCGTGTTTTCGTTTCTTATTTTCCGATGCAGAAACTCGAAAAAACTTTTCCGAGGACATCGTCGGGGGTGACTTCGCCGAAGATTTCTCCAAGGAAATTGAGGGCGGCGCGAAGATCCTCTGCTACGAGGTCGGTGGGGGAGGCTGTTAAAATGCCGTTCAAAACGTTTTCAAGCTCTGATCCCGCTTTGCGGAGAGCTTCATAGTGACGTTGGTTGGTGACCAGTACTGCGTCGGAGTAGTCGAGGCGCTTTGCGTTGTCGGAAGCGATAGCTGCCCTAAGCTGATCAAGACCGAGACCTGTCTTGGCGGAAATGTCAATTATACCGTCTGTCTTCCGGCTTCCGGCTTGCTTGTCCACTTTGTTTCGGACAATTATCAACCTGCTGTCTTTCGGAAGATTAGCCCGAATATCCCGGACTACTTCCGCTTGAACGTCTTCGGGGGCGGTGGAGTCAAGTACCGCCACTGTTATGAGGGCCTGGCGCATCTGGCTCACCGAACGTTCTATGCCCATACGCTCGACTGTGTCTGAGGAGTCTCGCAGACCGGCGGTATCTATGAGGCGGTAGTTGATTCCCTCCAGCGATATGACTTCTTCTATTGTGTCCCTGGTTGTTCCGGGAATGTCGGAAACGATAGCCCGCTCCTCGCCTAGCAATGCATTGAGAAGGGTGCTTTTACCGCTATTCACAGCTCCGGCAAGAACTACGGGAATCCCTTTCTTGAAAGCATTACCCAGCTTGAAAGAATCGGATAAACGGTGAACTTCGCCCAGGGCATCCTGTACGAGAGACTGCAACCTGGCCCGGTCTGCAAATTCAACATCTTCTTCAGAGAAATCCAGCTCCAGCTCCAGCAGGGCTGAAATCTTCACAATCTGAGCCCTCAGCAGCCTGAGTTTCTCCGAGTACTTGCCGCGAAGCTGGGAATAGGCCAGTTTGTGTGAGGCAATGGAATCCGCAGATATCAGATCGGCAACCGCTTCTGCTTGCGAAAGATCCATTTTGCCGGCGGTAAAGGCCCGCTGCGTGAACTCTCCCGGAGCGGCCAGCCTGCAGCCGGCGGCACAAAGTTTCCCAAGTATTGAAGAAACGATGTAGGGTGAGGCGTGGCAGCTGATTTCCGCCATATCCTCACCGGTATAGGAGTGAGGCGCACGAAATATGCAGACCAGAACCTCATCCAGCTCCGGAACGACTCCGAATTTGACCCTGAACCCTGGCGATTCGGAAGCGCTTCCGTTTTTGAAACGGACGACGGAGTCAACAACGGACAGGCATCCACCTCCGCTGATCCTCACGATTGCTACGGCGCCTCCCCGGCCGCTTGCCGGAGCGCAGATGATGTCTCCGTAAGCCCCCGTCATAGCTGTTGCTCGATGTGCAATTCGTGAGACGCAATCTTGAACTCAAGGTCGTCTCCCATATGCTTGCCGAGGTCGTCGGAAATCTTGATGACTTTTTCCCAAGGGTCCTTGTCGCTCATGCGGCAGCGGCTGAGCTTCATCACTATGTTTGCGGCCTTGTATCCGGGGATCCCGGGGTCGCAAGTGAGATCCGTGCCTATTCCTGCGCTAACCTTGATACGCCCCTTGAAATAGGCGGCGATGTCACGGTATTTCTCAAAGTTCAGGGCATTGCTGAACACCAGCAGCTTGGACCGGGGGTCTATACCGAACTCTTCCAGACGTGCGATAATCATGTCGCCAATTTTGCGCTCGTCTCCTGAATCCTGACGGAAACCGTCCAGCAGCTTTGCCTGCTTCATAGTGAGGGTGCGCAGGAAGGAGCTTGTGGTAAAAGTGTCGATAAGTGCTGTCCCCAAAGCTCCGTCATACACTTTGATCCAATCTTCCAACCCCAGGTAATTCGCTCTTTTATAGCCGAATACGCCACTGTGGAACATCATCCATTCGTGGGGGAAGGTGCCGACGGGGACCATCCCGTACTTCATAGCGAAGTAAACATTTGATGTGCCGGCGCAGTTATTTGGGCAGCGCTCTTTCAACCTCATGATTACGGCCTCGTGGACGGCGGAAGAGAAACGCCTGCGGGTGCCGAATTCGGAAAAGACCAGCCCTTCCGCGTTGGCAAGATCAATCTTTCCGTTCAGTCTGGCGAGGATCGTCTGCAAATCAGCTTCGGCGCCGATATACCTGTTTCTCAATTCTGCCACCGTGGCAAGCACAGGAACTTCGTATAGCGTTACCTTGTAAAGCAGGTCGGTCACCTCTATGTGAAGGTGGCCTTCCGCATCCAGCCGGCAGTCTATTTTTCCCGGCTCAAAGCGGAATCCCCGGAGCCATTCCCAGTAATTGCGGCTCACGTATTTAACCTTTCCGCAGACATAGTCGAACTCGCGCTGGCTGAGAGACAGTTCCGACAGCTCCCCCAGGGCAGTTTTGAGAGCTTTGAGAAAGGTCTCGTCATAAACTTCCGCGCCTCTGTCGTTGAAGGTGAAAGTTCCTTCTGCGCGAGGGTACAGCTGAAAGTACGCATTACTCGTGGAAAACTTGTATAGATCGGTATCAAGAATGCTGAGTATCATTTCTTTATGTTGTATTTGAATATTGTAACCATACGCTTTTCGTCGCTGCTGTGCTTGGTCGCGAAACCGAGATACAGCACGTCGTCGTAGATTTTTACGCCTTCTGCTTCCATGAACCCGGTGTCGGTGATGCCTGCCAGGGTAAGAGCCTCTATGCTGGACAGGGCGCCCACATTGTAACGACCCAGGACCGTTCCCTTCAGGTCGAGGACAGTAAGCGTCGCAACTGAGGGCTTGCCGGGCGTGTCGTCATTGCCCGGACCACTCAGGTGCAGGATGTAGTCGCCGTATATCTCGAAGCCCTGGTTTGAGCCGGTTCCGAGGGCGCCGCCGTTGAGACGTATGTTGATTACGGGAGTAAGGGCGCCGAGATTCCTGGCGTTTACAGTGGGTGTTTCGGTGACTTCAGGATAACCGCTGTCCTGTCCGCCGTAGGTGATGGAACGCTCAAGCTTTACCTGGCTGGCAGTCAGGGCCTTGGCTTCGCTCAACCTGTATCCCTTGAAATACCCGGTCTCGCTTTCCCCGTTGGCAAGGCCCCAGATGAGAAGCAAATCGGAATCCAGGTCTATTGCCGGAGCAACGTTGCGCAGGCCGGGTACCCAATACTGTTCAGCGCATTCCTGAGGCGTGAGCTTGGAGCCCTGGGAGAACGGTATCCGGGCTACGGTCTGTGAATTGGTGTACTTGGTCCCGTTCCACGTGCCGTAGCTGCCCGTCCATATATAATCCTTGCCTCCGCTGCGCTCGACCTCCATATTGCTGCCGTGTCCGGCAAAGGGGAGTTGCATGTAGGTCTTGCCCGAATCACCGGTGACCGGTTTGCGGGTGACGTTGAGCAGGTATTTGTTGGTGCTCGTGCCTACCTGGATACCATACATATATCCGTCTCCGCTCAAGGCGAAACTCTGCATGACCGACTGATACCGCAAAGTGTTTCCGAAGGTCAGGACGATGGACTGGCTCAACTCCTGTTGAACGACGCTGAAATCCAGCCCGGTGCTGCCCGAAGGGGTTTCCGGTGCAGGGTCGTCGGGCGGTAGCACTGGAACGATGTATTCCGGTTTCTTTTCGCAAGACAGGAGCAGGGCCGAGAGCACCAGCAGGGATGCAAACTTTCTCATAATCAATACTTGAAGCTGCTTCCTCCCACGAACTCGCGAAGCAGGGAAGTGGGCGGAATCTGGCGGTCGCTCACGGGGGTGAAATAGCTCAGGAACTTGAGCAGGCGGTTTGCTTCGCTGTATTCCGGACAGTCGCGCGGAACCATAGCGAGTACCCTTTCTGCATGCAGGCGCATGACGGCGAACTCAACCAGGTATGCGGAGTTGAAAAGCACGTCGGCAGTCTCCTGGAAAGGGTATATCCATTTCACTTCCGAGCGTCTCACGTTGGGCCAGTTGCGTATTGTCTCGCGTGCGGTGAACGACCCCATGTTGTAGTCTCGCACTATGCGCCGCAGCAGACGGTTGTCGCTGGTAGGGATGCAGTTGTGGTCGTCCAGTGAGATGCTCACTATGGTGTTGATGAATATCTTGAACTTGCAAGCGTCGGGGATGCGGTCCGTGAGCGCCGGATTGAGTGCGTGGATACCTTCTACGAGAAGCACCGAGCCGGGCTCGAGCTTAAGCGTCTTGCCCTTGTACTCACGTATGCCGGTAACGAAGTTATACTCAGGAACTTTCACTTCTTCGCCGGAGAGCAGACGCTCCAGGTCGGCCTGCATTGCGGCATGATCTACGGTGTCGAAGTTGTCGAAGTCGTAGGAGCCGTCCGGCAGGAGGGGAGTATCCACACGGTTTACAAAGTAATCGTCGGTAGATACAGACAGTGGCCGCAGTCCGCAAGCCATAAGCTGGATGCTGAGTTTCTTTGTGACGGTAGTCTTGCCGCTGCTGCTGGGTCCGGTGATGAGCACCAGGCGAAGGTCTCCGGAACGGTGGCGCTTCTCTATATCCTCCGCTATCTGCACGACTTTCTTCTCCTGAAGGGCTTCGGCAACTTGAATGAGTTCTCCTGCACGGCCTTTCTCACATGCGTGATTCACGTCGCCGACGTTGTCCAGGTTCATTATAGCATTCCACTTGAGGTTCTCGCGGAACACCTCGAAAGTCTTGGGCTGCGGTTCGAAGGGAGTCAGCTGCTCCGGAGCGTGACGGTCTGGTACCCTGAGCAGCATGCCGTCTTCGTATGGCGAGAGGTCCCATACCTTCAGATATCCGGAAGACGGGACCAGGGCGTCGTAATAATAGTCGGGAGATCCTTCCAGGGTATGGTAACGTATGTAGGTCTGTCCGCTTGTCTCCAGCAGTTTCACTTTGTCTTCGTAGCCAAGTTTGCGAAACAGGGCTATTGCATCGTCGGTCCTCACCTCCATCCGCTTGAACGCGGAGTCCGCCGCTACTATCTCCCTCATCCTGTTGCGGATGAGGTCTATATCGGATGCGCTTACCGGCGAGCCTTTGCTGAGCTCGCAAAAGTAACCCTTTGATATCGGGCGGCGCATCTTGATCTTGCTCCCGGGAAACACGTCGTGAGCTGCCTTGCTCAAAAGAAAACAGAGCGAGCGACAATAAGCGCTGCGCCCTGTGTAGGAGCGGTAGTCCAGGAACTCTACGTCGCGGCTGTTGTAGGCCTTGTACTTCAGCCCCTGGGCAACGTAGTTTACCTTGGCGCACAAAATGTCGTACGGACGGTCGAAATCAAAGTGCGGCAGTACATCCGCGAGCGTGACTCCCTCCTGAAACTCCTTGGAGGTGCCGGTGTTCTTGCAATATATCTTGAGCATGGTTTACAAAAATAGCAAAAAAAAGGTTAAATTTGCACAAATAAACACCATACCATGAGTCAAGTACACCTTATTGATCATCCCATGGTCCAGCACAAGCTGAGCATCATGCGTGAGAAAGAAACCGGTTCCAAGGATTTTCGCCAGCTGTTGAAAGAGATCTCCCTGTTGATGGGCTACGAAATCACCCGGGACCTCCCGCTTACGGAGCTGGAAATCGAGACCCCCATATCCAAAATGACGGCGAGCCGTGTGCTCGGCCGCAAGCTTGCCATAGTTCCGATCCTCCGCGCAGGACTTGGAATGGTGGACGGCCTTCTGGACCTTGTGCCGGTTGCCAAGGTGGGTCATATAGGGCTGTACCGCAATGAGACAACCCACGAGCCTGTGGTGTATTACTGCAAGCTGCCCGAGGATATCCAAGACCGTCTTGTGATAGTCACCGACCCTATGCTCGCCACAGGCGGAAGTTCATGCGACGCCCTGGATATGCTCAAGGAGCGCGGATGCTCGAACATAAAACTGATGTGCCTCGTGGCTGCTCCTGAGGGAATCGCAAAAGTGCAGGAGGCGCACCCCGACGTTGATATTTTTGTTGCGGCGATAGACGAACGCCTTAACGAAAACGCCTACATCGTTCCGGGCCTCGGAGATGCAGGCGACAGAATTTTCGGCACGAAGTAAAAAAAGCGGCCAAGAGGCCGCTTTTTTATCGGATATCCCTTGTGGAGACTTTGCTCATGTTGTCCAACAGGTCTCCGTTGGTTTTGTATTCATCCATGAGCTGGAGCATGAAGTTCATGGCTTCCAGGGAATTCATGTCGGCCAGGAGCTTTCGCAGTATCCAGATGCGGTTGGCGCTGGCCTTGTCGAGCAGCAGGTCGTCCCGTCGGGTGCCGGACAGCACTATATTGACGGACGGGAATATGCGGCGGTTGCTCAGGGTGCGGTCGAGCTGGAGCTCCATGTTGCCGGTGCCCTTGAATTCCTCGAAGATAACGTCGTCCATCTTGGAACCGGTCTCGGTGAGGGCGGTGGCCAGGATGGTGAGCGATCCGCCGCCTTCGATGTTACGGGCGGCGCCGAAGAAACGCTTGGGCTTTTGCAGGGCATTGGCGTCCACACCGCCGGTGAGCACTTTCCCGGATGCTGGCTGTACCGTGTTGTAGGCACGTGCGAGGCGGGTGATGGAGTCCAGGAGAATCACGACGTCGTGGCCGCATTCAACGAGCCTGCGGGCCTTTTCCAGAACCATGTTGGCCACTTTTACGTGATGCTCGGCCGGCTCGTCGAAGGTGGATGCGACGACTTCGGCTTTTACGCTGCGCTGCATATCAGTGACCTCCTCGGGACGCTCGTCGATAAGGAGAACTATCTCGTAAACCTCGGGGTGATTGTCGGCAATGGCATTGGCTATGCTCTTGAGGAGCATTGTCTTACCGGTCTTGGGCTGGGCTACTATAAGGCCCCTCTGGCCTTTGCCGATAGGGGAGAACATATCAACTATGCGGCAGCTTGGATCTGTCGCGTGCCCTTTTCCAAGCAGGTTGAACTTCTCGTCCGGGAAAAGAGGCGTAAGGAAGTCGAACGGCACACGGTCGCGTATGAATTCCGGGGTGCGCCCGTTTACATACTTGATTTTTACGAGTGGGAAGTATTTGTCTCCTTCGCGCGGAGGGCGTATCTCTCCGGTAACGATGTCTCCCGGCTTGAGGGCGTTGAATTTAATCTGCTGCTGGGATACATAGATATCGTCTGGGGAGTTGAGGTAATTGTAGTCTGAGGAGCGGAGGAAACCGTAGCCGTCCGGCATAATTTCGAGCACTCCGGTGGCTTCTACGGTACCTTCGAACTCGGGAATGCGCGGCTTGGGCGGACGCTGCTGGTTCTGCTGCTGGTTTTGCTGCTGGTTCTGCGGGCGAGGCGAGCCGTTCTGTCTCTGCTGGCCGTTCTGCTGGCCGTTCTGCTGGGGCAGATCGGAAGCTTCCTGTGCGCCAGGCTCGACAGCGGCGGCCTGGGCGGGAACGGATTTCTTGCGTCCGCGTTTGCGGGGAGAGGCACTTTCCTCATCAGGCTTTGACGCAACGTCCGGGGTCTTTTCTGCCTGGGTCTCTTCTGTCTTGGGCGCTTCTGCCTTTTGGACATGTGTCCGTTTCGGTTTCGCTTCAGCAAGCTTTGTTTCAGTGACCTTTACTTCAGCGGCCTTCGGCTCTTCGTTTTTTGGAGCATCCGCTTTGGGGGCGTCTGCCTTTGCCTTCCTCGGACGTCCGCGCTTCGGCTTTACCGGGCCGGGTTCAAGTGAGGCTCTCCTTGCTTCTTCGTCCAATATGTCCGTACGTATTGTTTCGTCGTCTTTACGGCTTGTCTTGATGCCAAGATCCTTTGATAGGGTCTCAAGTTGCTCCCTGTTCATTTCCTGGAGCTCTTTGTAGCTGTGTGTCATATGTTGAATGTAGGTGATTCCGCTGTGCGGGAATGCACGATGCGGAAGATTTTTGACGCTGCAAAGATAACAAATAATTGCGAATATCCATATATTTGCAGTATGAAAAAAATATGTTCCGTTTTTCCTTTTCTGGCACTGCTGATTGTTGTTTTCTCCGTCTCTCCGATATATGACTTCGAGCGTGAAGCTGTGTTTTCCGGCCCGGATATTTACGACCCTTATGCATCATTGCCGGAGAATCCGGACTGGAAACGCGCTAACTTCCATACTCATACGCGTGTGGACAACATCCTGAACGAGTGCCCGGAGTATCCGGCTGTGGTTTATGACGATTATATGAAAATGGGGTATGATGTGCTCACTTTTTCCAACCATAATCAGCTTACCGGACATCCCTTCGACAGCACCCTGCAGGTCAGCGTATATGAACATGGCTACAGCATTTTCAAATTTCACAAATTAGTGTTCAATCCTTCGCGGATGATGCTTTATGACCACTTGCTCCCACTGCTGGTCTCCCAGAAACAATGGCAGTACGACTATCTTGGCAGGAATGCTGATTTCATAGTGATGAACCACCCGGACCGCACCCTGCATACAACTGCACGCTCCATGCAACTGCTTACCGGTTACAGGCTTATGGAAGCGGACTCCGGTGCCTCTACCGAACTGTGCCACTGGGACGAAGCCCTTTCTGCCGGTCATTATTCCCACTGCCTGATCAATGACGATTGCCACGACTCCGGTAATCACCGCAAAATCGCCCGTCGCTGCTCTTGGCTGAACACGGAATCAGCCCGATACGAAGACCTTAAAAAAGTACTGCTGGAAGGATGCTTCTATTCCATGCGCGTCCCGGATTTTGGAGATGGAGACTGGAATGTAAAAATCGCGGAAAATGACCGTCTGCCGGAAATCAAGGCTATCGGGCTTAAGGCGGATACAGTCTTTGTGGAATTCTCGGAAGCTGCACGCATAGAGGCGTGGGGGCAGGGGCATACTCTTCTGGACAGCGCGGAGGGTAAAAGCTTCTGCCGGGTTCTGGGTCCGGATGAGCCGTATATGCGTCTTACCGCTTATTTCGACAATGGCGTGGTGATTTACAGCAATGCTTTTGCACGCTACGACAGTTCCTCCGCAGAATCACCATACAGGGAAACGCCGCACCGTATCAATATTGTACTTACTGCGCTATTCAACGCCGCACTGCTGGCCCTCGCCGTGCTCCTTTGCATTCTCATCGTTCGCCTTTGGTCTCACAAAAAACTGAAAGCCTGAGCGTCTGTAGAGAAATTCTGCGTCCGGAACATCTGAATGCAGCCGCTCGATGTCTTCCGGAATGTCCTTCACGACGAAGTAGCAGGGCTTGTCCAGTGATGCGCTTCTGAGCCATTCGAAGTCTTCGCATTTGTTCGCAGGCTGACGCAGGGTGTAGAAATACTGTGCGTAACTCTTGAAATATGCGGGTTTTACGTAACAATCTTCGCCCTGCCTCTCGATGTAAAACTCAACGGCAGAGGCTTGACTGTATTTTTCCACTTCCGGCACGGCGCATAGGATAGCCGTCATTGCAAACAGGATGTTGCCGAGAGCAAGAACGATGAAACTTCTCAAATGCCTGCCTCTCTTGAATGATATGCAGAACCAGATTGTGGCGGCAATGAGAACTATTCCAATGAATGGCTCGAAACCTTTCCACTCGGAGCTGGCTTCCATGCAACTCACTGCAAACGGATCCTGTACGTAGGGAATCAGTTTTTCCTTGAAACTGTCGAACAAGGTAAGGCCGGTAAGCAGGAGACCGTAAAGGGTTGAGATGCCTATGAGGAATCCGCGCTGCAAGCCGTTGAACCTGATGCGTCCGTCCCTCATGTAGTATGCCGCATATGCGCCAAAGAAGCTGAGGGGGAAGTAGCAGAATGAGGAGTAGTGAACTATCTTCGTGCGTACTATTGTGAACAGGATAAGTACAACCCAGAATGAGGCCATCATCCAGCGGAACAGCCCCGCCAAGCGCTGCCCGGTTTCCCTTACCATAGGACTGCGCTTGAAAGTGGAAAGGGCAAAAACCGATGCCGGAGTTACGCCGAGGAACAATATGACGAAGTGGTACAGCAGAAAGCCTCCGTGCCCGGCATCTTTCGTTTCAAACAGGCGGATCTGATAGTCAATGAAGTCTTGAATGACGTCTGCGTGTCCGGAGAGGGCAAGGGCGATGAACCAGGAGCCTCCGGCAAGCGCAAGAACAATTATATAAACAGCCACGTCTTTCCAGCGGAAGCTGAACCTGAATCTGGCGGCTATAAGCCAAACTATGAAAGTGAGCCCGAAAATAAGGAAGGCGACGGGGCCTTTGGTGATTATGGCGAGCCCGGTGAACAGGGCGCTCAATGCGGCATGGCCCATCCTTTGCCCTTCTGCATGCGGATCTGTATAGCGGGAAAAGAAATATATGCCAAGGAAGATGAACAGGTTGAACCAAGGGTCGATGATGCCGGATTTGAAGTAGAAAAAGGGTAAAAAGGAAATGCCGTACATAAGAACCCAGAGGATTCCGAAGCGTGTGTCCTGTGTCTTGCGACCGATATTAAAGAGGACAAGCAGCGTGATTATTCCGATAACGGCATTGGGGAATCGTGCTGCAAACTCGTTTACACCGAATATCTGCATGCTCAACGCCTGGGCCCAGATAAACAGCGGCGGTTTTTCCCAGAATGATTCGAAATTGATCTGAACGTCGAACCAGTTGCCGGTGAGCAACATCTCACGGGCGGATTCGGCAAAATTGATTTCGTCCCAGTCGAAAAGACGGACGCCGCCTGTTCCGGGAATAAAAAGCAGTGCGCCGAGCACTGCGATTATGATGTTTATCAGAAGGGATTCCTTTTTCATTTGTTCCTGAAAAGAAGCAGTTTTTTTGCCGTAAAATTCCAGATGAAAACCGTGGTGGCGGAAGCCATCTTTGCAATCAGGTAATGCCATTCAAGTTTTCTGGCAAAGACCCACATAAGGAGCTCGGTAAGAGCGAGTCCTATAAGACCTATGACTATGAAGATCGCGAGTTCCGTGGCCTGGTTATGGACAGAACGGTTGCTGAAAACCCAGTGAATGCTCATCAGGTAGGTCACCAGGAGTCCGCAGGCAAAGGCTATGGCAGTCCATACGAGAAGCAGCCTTTCACCGAACACTTCGGTGAGGAGCGCGAGCACTCCCATATCCACTGCAGCTGCAGTGAGACCGGACACACCATATCTCAGCAGCTGGATTTTAACGTCGGACGATTGCCCGGTGAACAGGTTTGTCAGAAACGCTTTTATGCTCATTTTCGAGGAAACAGTTTGGATTTGCAAAGGTGCCACTTGCAGAGTCTGTAAACCAACGACACTCGCAGAACGCCAAAGCCGTATATGGTACTGCGGCGGAGATTAATGGAAGAAGCGTCGTCGAAATACTTGGTGGGACAGGTTACTTCACCAATCTCGTAGCCGGCCCAGAATATCTGTGCGGCCATTTCATTGTCCAGAATGAAGTCGTCCGAACAAATGTTGTAATCTACGTTGCGAAGAACTTCTGCGCTGAAGGCGCGGTACCCGGTGTGATACTCCGAGAGTTTCTGGTTGATAAGCAGGTTCTGGGTGAGAGTGAGGAAGCGGTTGGCTACGTACTTTATCAGCGGCATCCCGCCACGGCGTGCACCCTTTCCAAGTATCCTGGAGCCAAACACTACGGGATAGACGTCGTTGGCGATAATATACGCCATGGCTTCTATGAGCTTGGGCGTGTACTGGTAGTCGGGATGCAGCATGATTACAATGTCCGCACCGAGATCCAGGGCCCGGTTGTAGCAGGTTTTCTGATTACCTCCATAACCTCTGTTTTTCGGGTGGATCAGTACTTCCTTGATACCCAGCTCGCGTGCCTTTTCTACCGTACCGTCGCGGCTGCAGTCATCTGTCAGAATGACTTCATCCACAATGTCTTTTGGAATCTCTGCGTATGTCTGTTCAAGTGTTTTCTCGGCATTGTATGCCGGCATGACAACAACTATTTTTTTCCCGTGTATCATTTTCTTTAGTTGTCCCAGAAACTGCTGCTCTTCTTCAGCTGGAGAATGTCTGCAAGCGCAGCAGCGTTGGCGGCTATTCTGAATTGATATGACGCCCAGGTGCCGGTGGGTACCCAGGAAACTGATATGTTAAAGCAGTGAAGGTCGTAAGTGAAGCTAAACTGCGTTGCTGTAATCTTCATTGCCTGCAAGTCGAATCCGGAGCTCGCATTGATGCTGAGCCGGGGCGTTAGTTTTATGTTTACGCTGGCCTGAATGGTTTGTGTGATATTGCTCTTGGGCTTGAGTACTTCATCTTCCCATTTGTAGCTCATATTGCAACTGAAGGAGTAGCTGAGGCTCAGCGACCACGGGGCGTTCGGGTTGGTGTAGTACAGCCATCCTCCGGGGATGAACTCTCCGGTTACAGGATGATAGAAGTAGCGCTGGTAATAACTTGCCGCACCATTTATAACAGATCCGCCCTGATTGCCTCCGTTCGGGTCTTTGGCACCGTCGTTACCCTTTATCTCACCCTTGCCGGAGATGGACCAGGATGCGGATGCGCTGATGTTGTTCATCCGCAGCAGGCCCTGTCCCTGGGTGATTGCGAACTTGCCTATGCGCTGTCCGGAGGGACCTATGGCGTACGGGTCGAAGCTGGCGCTTCCGCTGATGGATATCTGGTTGAACAGCGACGTGGACATGGACAGGTTTATCGTACTCATCCTGAGACTGTCCGCCAGGAAGTTGTAGCTCGTGCTTATGTTCAGCTGGTCGATCAGCTTTACTTTCTTGTTGCCGACGCCGGTGGTGTCTGAGAAGTCCCGTACCTTGGCCTCCAGATTGTTACCTATGGAAAGGTTGGCAGTGGCCGACTTTCCTTTGCCGGGAGGAGAGTAGAGGCCGCCCGCATAAATGTTGTAGTCGTAGGTCTTCTGATTTCCGTGAATGTCGGTGTATTCCAAAGTGCGGTAACCGTTCATCGGTGTGCCAAGCTCGGGGCTGAAAGACATCGACAGGGAAGGGGAGATGACGTGCCGCAGGGCCTGGACCGTATTATGGTTGCCGAACTGATACATTCCGTATATTCGGGTGCTCATGGCCACTGAGCCGGAATAATTCTGGGTTATTCCGAACGTATTGAACTGGGAACTGGGCTGCTCTTCCACCTTGTCGGTCTCGGGGTTGTATTCATACAGGCGTTGTCGGAAATGCCAGTTCATTCCATACGAGACAGACGGGTTTACGTTGAGGTACTTGAATAGCTGGAAGTTAGGCAGACCTATCTGGAAGCTGTGCGTCATGCCGTTCTGGAACTTGTCGAGGAAGCCCTCCTGCCCGAACTCCGAAGCCTTGAAGTTAATTTTGTTCTGCAGGGTGGTGTTGTAACCGAAGGAGATTTTTTCATAAAACTTTTCCTTCCCGACACGAACCTTGCGCTTGAAAGGGTAGAAGGTGCTTACACCGAAGGTGATGTTCGGCAAGGTGAAGGAGTATGACGAGTCTCTGGAACTTTGGGAGTGAAGGGCGTTGATGCTCAGGTTGAACTTTCCGTTCCAGTTGCGGGAATACGATATGGATGACGAAATCTGGTTCTGCAAGGCTTCGTTCAGGGATCGCGAATTGTACTTGCTGTTGGACGGCGACGAGAAGTTGACGGAAGCGCTGAAATTGGTTCCGGGCTTGGCCTTTGCGTCCTGCGTGTGCGACCACTTCACGGAGAAGTTGCTGAATTCATTGAATTCGGGCGTGTCCGGCTCTCCGGTCTGGTCGTGGGAGTAGGTAAAGCCAAAACTGCCGTTGAACTTATACTTCACCATATAACGGGAGTTTACGTTCACCGCCCACGAACCAAGGGTATAGTAATCTCCTGTAAGTGACAGGTCCAGATAGTCTCCGAATACGAAATACATTCCTGCATCCCTCATATAGAAACCGCGGGCCTTTTCTTCGCCGAAGTTGGGCATGAGAAGTCCTGTAGCGCGCTCGGGCCTCTTGGGAATAAAACCGAACGGAAGGCCTACAAAAGGAAGTTTTACATCTTCTACTACAAGGTATGCAGGACCGAATACCGTTTTCTGTGAAGGCTCGGTCATCACTTTGGCGGAAGTGAGCGCCAGATAGTAGTGCGGATGGTCGTTTTCGCAAACAGTGTATTTGCCGCTGGTCAGGTTGATGCTCTTGTCGGGCATCATCTTGACCTTGCCGCCGTGCATGATTGCGTTGTCTTCGTTGGTAATGATGTTCTTTATGGATGCCTTTCGGGTGTCGAAGTTGTACTTCACTTCGTCCATATTGTATGTTTTCCCACCCTGGGTCATTACCGGACGGCCTTTCCACTCTCCGCTCAGGCTGTCATACACACCCTTGGCAAAAACGGTCCCGGTTTTCATATTGTACTGCATGAACTCGGCCGTCAGTTTTAAATCCTGATATTCCACGGACACGTCTCCGTAGTAGTATATCATTCGCTGGCCGTCTGTAAAGACTTCCACTATGGAGTCCTTGGCCGTAGAGAAGGCGGGTACCTCAAGGGAACTCTTCGAACGCATTGCGGCAGAATCCGCCCGCCATATAGAGTCGGCTACGTGAATGGAGTCGCGGCGTGCGATCTCTGCAGAATCCAAAACGACTTCGCGCACAGTTTTGGGAACCGCATTGCTGAACACTTTCCTCGCTCCCCGGCGCCCTACGGACTGGGCGTTGAGAAGCAGGGCCGTGGACACAAGCAGTATCAGCACGCAAACAAATCGCTTCAGTATTCTCAAATTACATTTATTTTTATTAAATTTGCCAATCTACAAAAGTAACACTATTTTTTGAAACGCGCAATTTACTTCGTTCTTGCCGCCTTTCTGGCGGCGGTGCCGGCAGGGGCCCAGAGCCTCAGCCTCAGTACAGTTGTTATTGATCCTGGACACGGCGGAACCGACCCCGGGGCTGTAAGCCGGGACGGTAAATCGTATGAAAAGTCCTTCACTCTTGACATATCCAAGCGGCTTTCTGAAAAAATCAAGGCCGAATGTCCCGGAGTAAAGGTGCTGCTTACCCGGGACAGGGACAAGGCTGTTGCTCTCAATGACCGTGCCGTAATAGCAAATAAAGCCGGTGCGGACCTGTTTATTTCCGTCCATATCAACGCTTCTCCCAAAACTACGCCCAATGGATACTCAGTTCACGTGCTGGGTCAGTCCTCCAAAAAGAACAGGGATCTTTTCGCCTACAACATGGACGTTTGCAAGAGGGAGAATTCCGTAATCCTGCTGGAAGACGATTATTCCACCACGTACCAGGGCTTTGATCCTTCCGATCCCGAGTCGTTCATCTTTATGCAATTGATGCAGAATTCGCATCTCGAGCAGAGCCTCTCCTTCGCGCAGTACGTTGCAGACGCCCTTTCCGGCGGACCGGTGAAAGCTAATCGCGGAATATGGCAGGACCCCTTTCTGGTGCTGTGGAAAACTGCAATGCCTGCAGTACTTGTGGAACTTGGCTTTATTTCAAATCCGACTGACCTTGCGGCCCTCAGGAATGAGGCCGACAGGGACAAGCTGGCCTCACGGCTTTGCAGTGCATTCAAGAAATACAAGGAAAGCTACGACAAAAGTATGGAGCTTGACGTAGAGGTGGTGCAAAATGATGAACCGGTGCGGGAAGTTGCTGCGGTAGAGTACGGAATCCAGATATTTGCCGGATCAAAAAAACTGAGCCCGAAGGACAAGGCTTTTATGGGATATACACCCAGAATCCTGCCTGCGGGAAAAGTTTATAAATACATTATTTCCGTTACTCCTTCGCAGGAAGAGGCAAAGTCAAAATTAACATCTGTCAAAAAAAAATATCCCGATGCATTTTTAGTTAAAATTGAGGGTGAAAAAGTAAATGCAGTGAGATAGAAAACGCAGATTTTAATTTGGTAGAAGTATTTCAGTGCCGTTTTTTCTTAAATGCTTATTTTGGAATATTTCTAATTCGAAAATCATATGAAATATACGATTTTAGCGATGACGCTTCTTTGTAAATAACTCATTATGAAGTATTTGTAAATGCTATGTAAAAACCCTCTTCCCCTTATTAATTAATGCGAAATAATTAAAAAAACAATATATAAAAGAATTTTTTTTACCTTTTTTTTCAACCATTTTTGCAATCGCAATCAGGCCTTCAACCCGGTTGCGATTTTCTGATGAACGAAAGCGAAAGACATATAAGCGTTTGGAATCATTTCCTCACCATTGTGGAGCAGATCGTGGAGCCCCAAAAGTTCTCGACCTGGTTCAAGCCGGTGAGGCCTGTCTCCATTCAGGAATCCACCCTCACGGTGGAGGTTCCTTCAGATTTCTTTCGTGAGTATCTCGAGGCCACTTATCTGGACGTAATAAAGAAAGTCCTTCGCAGGGTAATCGGAGCAGATGCAAAGTTGGTTTACAACGTGCGTACCGTACGTACCCAGCCTGCGATGGCGGTCCCCGAGGCTGCCGGGATTCCTCCCGTGAACAGGGAGGTCAGCGTGAACATCCAGCCTTCCGGTACACCAAACCCGTTCGTTTATCCCGGTCTGCGCAAGATTCAGATCGACCCCAAGCTTAATCCTGTTTATTGCTTCGCTAATTTTATAGTAGGTGAGTGCAACAAAATGGGTTATACGGCGGGAACTGCAATATCGGCCGCTCCCGGCAAGACCTCCTTCAATCCTCTGTTTATTTTCGGCGGTCCCGGTCTTGGCAAGACGCATCTTGCCCAGGCCATTGGAATCGCGATTCACGAGCGATATCCGGATCTTGTGGTGCTTTATATCAACGGCCACGAGTTCAAGACGCAGTATATGGAGGCCGTCAACGTGCGCAACAAACTGACGGACTTCCTCGGCTTCTACAAGAAGATAGACGTGCTCATAGTTGACGATATCCAGGATTTGCAGGGGCCTGGTACGCAGAATGCTTTTTTCAACATCTTCAATTATCTGCACCAGTGCGGAAAGCAGTTGATCTTTACTTCCGACCGTGCTCCCGTGGAGCTGCAGAACTTCGAAGACAGGTTGCTGTCCCGTTTCAAATGGGGCCTTTCCGTGGAGCTTCTCCACCCGGATTACGCTACACGTCTCAAAATGTTGCAGTCTTTGTGCCGCCGTGAGGGCGTATGCATAGGACAGGATGTCCTGGAGTACCTCGCATCCCACATCAAGACAAATTTCCGGGAGCTGGAAGGCGCTTTTCTGTCTGTCATGGCATATGCTACCGCCATGCACGCAGAGAATTCCGTGGAGCTGGCTGCCAAGGTTACCGAGAAGATAGTCAGCGCTCCGGCAAAAGAGCTCACGATTTCTGCTGTGCAGGCGGCTGTCTGCGAGTATTTCAATATTTCTTATGATGACCTTGTATCCAAGTCCCGCAAGCGCCAGATAGTCCAGGCCCGCCAGATTTCCATGTATCTGTGCAGGAGTCTCATCAGCAACTGCTCATTGTCTGCTATCGGCGCAGAGACTGGCGGAAAAGATCACGCAACGGTGCTGCACTCCTGCAGCGTGGTGTCTGACCTTATGCTGACCGACAGGGTCTTCAAGAAAAATGTCTCCGACCTGGAAGCAAAACTGCTCCCCCAGGAGGCATAATTTTTTACACATAATTTGTTATGGAAGCATCACGAGTTCTTGAAATTTTCAAGGAGATAACCACTATCCCCAGAGAGTCCGGCCACGAAGCGCCAATGACAGATTGGCTGTGCAATTGGGCGGAGAGTCACTCTCTTGCCTGGAAAAGGGATGAGACCGGCAATGTGCTGATTATGCGTCCTGCGGCGCCAGGGAAGGAGACCGTGCCGGTAATCGTACTCCAGGCGCACCAGGATATGGTATGCGAGAAACTTGCCGGAGTTAAGCACGACTTCAGGAAAGATCCCGTTGAATATGTCATTGAGGACGGATGGATGATTGCCAAAAACACTACGCTCGGCGCTGATGACGGGATTGGTATTGCCGCTTGTCTTGCATTGCTGGAGGATCCGTATCCTACCGGCGGTATCGAGTGCCTTTTCACGATATCCGAAGAAACCGGCATGGATGGCGCGGAAGCTCTGGAACCCGGCTTTTTTAGTGGAAAAACGCTTATAAACCTTGATTCCGAAGATGAAGGTCAGTTGTTTATAGGTTGTGCCGGCGGTCTCAATACAAATATCAAATTCCGGGTTTCCCGTAAACCTGCCGGCCTCAAGCGTGTCCGCTGCAGGATAAGCGGGGGCGTCGGCGGACACAGTGGCGACGACATCAACAAGGGGCGGGCGAATACCGTTTTGCTGATGGCCCGTTTCCTCTACGGAGAACTGAAGGAAAACATCCTGTTGGTAAGCATGGACGGCGGCGGTAAACCAAATGCCATAGCACGCGAATGCGAGGCGGTCGTTGCCGTGCGTGACCCGCAGAAGTTCATTGCGGACTTCAATGCGTTCGGAAAGGACATATCTGAAGAGTTCCATACGACAGACCCCAGGCTCGTTTGTGAAGCCGAGCAGGTCAGGATTGGCGAGGCGCCTCTTACTCCAAGGTCTTCCACCCGAATTATCACGTCCTTGTTTGCCTGCCCGCACGGAATGGCTGCAATGAACCAGGATATCCCGGGCCTTGTGCAGACTTCGACAAATCTTGCCAGCGTACATACGCTCAAAAGCCGGAATGTGATAGAAGTGGTTACCAGTCAGCGCAGCTCATCTACAAGCGAGCGAAGGGCTATGGCCTCAAAGGTCAGAGCTAATTTTGAACAGGCCGGAGCGGTTGTCCGGCATATGTACGAGTATCCTGGCTGGAATCCCGATATGTCTTCCCATGTGCTTGCACTCACGGTTGAGGCGTATAGAAAACTTTTTGGCAAGGACCCGGAAGTTCTTGCGATTCACGCCGGACTGGAGTGCGGTCTGTTCCTTCAGAAGATGCCCTATCTGGATATGATTTCATTCGGCCCTACGCTGAGGGGCGTTCATGCGCCCGGTGAGAAACTTGAACTTGATTCTCTCTGGAAGTTTACGGCGCTGCTGGATGAAGTCGTAAGAAATTATAAATAGGATGTTAGTTTCACCTTCCATACTTGCTGCAGATTTCCTGCATCTTGGCCGGGAAATCGATATGCTCAACAAAGGCGCGGACTGGATTCACCTGGACGTGATGGACGGATCTTTCGTACCCAACATTTCCTTTGGATTCAGTGTAATCGAAGCCTTATCCAAAGTGGCGGCCAAGCCTATGGACGCGCATTTGATGGTCGTTCATCCCGAGCGTTGGTTTGAAAGGCTGGCAGAGAACGGTGTCTCATATGTAAGTTTCCACCTGGAAACCTCGGCTGAGCGCAGTTCCTCACATATCGACACAATCCATTCTCTCGGCATGAAAGCCGGAATCGCCATTAATCCAGATGTGCCGGTGGAGAGCCTTTTTACTTATTTAGGCAAGGCTGACTATTTTCTGATAATGAGCGTTTTTGCAGGATTCGGAGGCCAGAAGTTCATGCCCGAAAGCCTTGAACGGATTTCTTCTTTGCAAACAGAAGCACGTTGTCGCGGAACTGAAGTGATGATTGAGGTTGACGGTGGTGTGGGGGTGCAGAATGCCTCATTGCTCAGGGAAGCAGGCGCAGGCGTGCTGGTGGCCGGCAGTTCGGTCTTCAGGTCCCCGAATCCGCTTGCGGCAATCAACGCCCTCAGGGAAGCCTGAAAACTTTCTTTCCAAATTCTTCTTGCAGTTCTGATTCACCGTCGCTGTCGCCAATGGAGGTCAAGCGGCGGCATATTTTATTGGCAAGTCCTTCAAGTTCCTCGGCAGTATCATAGCTTTTGCCGGTGAGCTCTTTGAGGCTTACGGGATTAGGCAAATCTGAAGGCCATTCCACCTGATTCAGGTTGAGCCCTACTCCGATTATGCTGGAATCTACAAGCCCTTCTCTTAAGATGTTTTCTATAAGTATGCCGCAGATTTTTTTATCTCCCACCCAAATGTCGTTGGGCCATTTGATGCGAGCGCGGATACCTTTGGATGACAGATAGTCCAGAATACCCAGCGTAGTTGCGCAGGTAATAAGAAGAATCTTCCCGGCAGCCAGCGCTGATGGTTTGAACAGAATGCTGAAAGTCAGGTTCTGGCCACGGAGGGAGTGCCAGCTGTGAGAGCCCTGGCCACGTCCCGCCATCTGCTCAACGGCAGCTATCACTGACAAATTGTCGCTGTGGGGAAGTGCTTCCCTGAGCGATTTGTTGGTGGATTCGACCTTGTCCAGCCACATTATGTCAGCAGTGATGTTGCTTGGTGCCATTTTTGTTGTATCTTTGTCTGCAAAATTATCGTTAAAATGGCTCAAAAGCAAGACAAAGATAGAAAGTCTCCAAAAGTTCGTGTTGTGCGCGTGAATCTGGGATGGGTTTTTTATGCGCTTCTGATAGTTAGTATCGGATGGATGTTGTTTAGCAACCGCGGTTCACAGGCAGAGAAAGTGGAATGGGCCCAGGTTGAGGAAATGATAAAGTCCGGCGATGTAAAAGAAGTCAAATACGTCCGTAACGACTATAAGGGTACAGTTTCTCTCAAACCGGAGTCCGTCCAAAAATATGCAGAGCTCTATCCCGGTGGAGTTCCGCCTAAGAGCTCTCCGCATTTTTTCTTCCTCACTTCCACCAAATTTGACCCGGAGACCACATTTGCCGAACTCAATGGCTCGCTTCCCGCGGAACGTCAGGTAAAGTTGGTCATTGAGAACGACGCTAAAGTCTGGTCCGGTTTGCTTGAGTGGCTTTTCCCAATGCTGCTGCTCATAGTGTTCTGGGTTTTTATGATGCGTGGAATGTCCCGCAATATGGGCGTTGGCGCACCTGGCGCCGGGGGAGGAATGAATCCCTTCAACGTTGGAAAGGCCAATGGCAAACTTGCAGACAAGACAAAGGTTAATGTTACCTTCAAGGATGTTGCCGGCCTGTATGGCGCCAAGGAGGAAGTGATGGAAATTGTTGACTTCCTCAAGCAGCCCGGGAAGTACACCTCACTCGGTGGTAAGATTCCGAAAGGCGCGCTTCTGGTCGGCCCTCCCGGAACTGGTAAGACCTTGCTGGCAAAAGCCGTAGCAGGCGAGGCGAATGTTCCTTTCTTCAGCATCAGCGGTTCCGATTTCGTGGAGATGTTTGTTGGCGTTGGCGCTTCCCGCGTGCGTGACCTCTTTGCACAGGCGAAAGAAAAAGCCCCGTGCATTGTCTTTATTGACGAAATCGATGCCGTGGGCCGTGCCAGAGGCAAAAATGCCGGCTTCTCCGGAAACGACGAACGTGAGAATACGTTGAACCAGCTGCTTACTGAGATGGACGGCTTCGGTACAAACAGCGGAGTAATAGTGCTTGCTGCTACCAACAGGGCTGATATTCTGGACAAGGCCCTGATGCGAGCAGGACGCTTCGACCGTCAGATCAACGTAACTCTTCCGGACCTCAACGAGCGCAAGGAAATTTTCCAGGTGCATCTCAATGGTTTGCGTCTGGCAGACAATTTCGATTTGGAAGGGATAGCAAAGCATACCCCCGGTTTCTCCGGCGCGGATATCGCCAATGTTTGCAACGAAGCTGCACTCACTGCTGCGCGTAAGGGGAAGCAGACCATCGACAATCAGGATTTTATGGATGCCGTCGACAGGGTTGTCGGGGGGATCGAGAGAAAGAAAACCATAATGTCTCCTGAAGAAAAGAGGCT
Organism: Bacteroidales bacterium; assembly: GCA_017454265.1. Lineage (GTDB taxonomy): Bacteria > Bacteroidota > Bacteroidia > Bacteroidales > UBA932 > Cryptobacteroides. Next base: position 21,654 of record JAFTDJ010000038.1, read on the forward strand.
TACTGCGTATCATGAGGCCGGACATGCTGTAGCCGGATGGCTGCTGCCAGGTTGTGACCCCGTACTTAAAGTTTCCATCATTCCCCGCGGGCAGGCTCTCGGCCTTACATGGAGTCTTCCTGATGAAAAGGTTATGATGTCCAAGACAGACCTCATGGATGAAATGTGCTGCCTTGTCGGCGGCCGTATTGCAGAAGAGATTGTCAACAACGGCGTGCCTTGTACAGGCGCCCTGAACGACTTTGAACGTATGACCAAGATGGCCTATTCCATGGTTACATACTACGGTATGTCCGAAAAAGTCGGCAATCTCTCTTTTTATGATTCTAATGGTGGTTCGGGATTTGACCTTACCAAACCCTATAGCGAAAAGACGGCGGAGCTTATAGACAGCGAGGCACGCCGAATCGTAGATGAGGTGACAGCACGTACCCGCAAAATTCTTACAGAGAATTGGAGCGGACTTGAAAAGCTTGCTCAATTGCTGATAGAGAAAGAAGTGATAATGGCGGATGACATCGAAGCGATATTTGGACCTAAGGCCGGTAAACACGGAGAAGCCAGATTAAAGAAGGATGAGTGAACTTGTTAAACGTACTTTGAGCGGGGCGATTTTCCTTGCTGTTATGGTGGCCGGAATGCTTTTTCACCCGGCCGCCTTCGGTATTCTTTTCCTTTTCGTGATGTATTTTGCGATGAGGGAGTTTATGCATATTACGATGGGGAGCGAATGGCTGCTTCAGCAGCGACTTGCCGTCATCGCGGCTTGTCTTGCATTCATCGGCATATCCGGAATGCTGTTTTTCGGACTGGACGCCAGATGGACGCTGCTTGCGTTGGTCCCATTCTTTGCAATCCCTTTGTCGGTAATTTTTGCCAAAAATCACGAGCGCGTCGAGACAGTGGCTTTGGTTTATGTTGCCCTGATTTACGTCGGCCTTCCGTTCTGCCTTGCACAATTCATCGTTTACGGGCCATCCGGAGAGTTCGAGGGGCTTAAGCTGTTAAACGTGTTTATCATTATCTGGTGCTCCGACGTTGGGGCCTATTCTCTTGGCACGTTGTTGGGCCAGAGGCCGAATTCACGCAAGCTGGCGCCGGCGATTTCGCCTAAAAAATCGTATTGGGGCCTGTGGGGCGGTATTTTGTGTGCTGTGCTGGCATCCTGGATACTGTTTAAAGTTGGATGGCTGCCGTACGACCTTATACACTGTATTGCTTTGGGAGTTGTAATTCCAGTGGCAGGTGTTTGCGGTGACCTCTTTGAGTCTGTCTGGAAACGGCGTTTCGGCTTTAAGGATTCCGGAAATATGATTCCTGGACACGGCGGTATGCTGGACCGTTTCGACAGCTCCCTCTTCGCAATTCCCGCCGTTTTCGTATATTTGTTCCTGTTCGGACTGTTATGAGATTGGACAAGAATACATATGGCACCGTATTGCTCGTATATGTTATAAGTGCAGCGATTGTTTTCCTGCTCTTCCGCTTTGTGCACATATGGTGGATAGTATGGCCGCTTACAGCTGCTCTAGTATGGGTATGCTATTGGCAGACGGCCTTCCATATGGTCCCCCGGAGAGAGCATAACGGATCCTCGACCCTGGTGTCTGCAGTTGCCGACGGCAAGGTGCTTCATATAGAGAGAGCATACGAGAGGGAATTCCTGAAGCGAGAATGCATAATGATTTCCATTTATATGGATTTCTGGGACGTGCACGCTAATTTCTGGCCGGTTACCGGCATAGTTACCTATGCGATGTATCATCCCGGCGAGCATTTTCTGGCATTCAAGCCCAAGGCCTCCGAGGAAAACGAGCACACTTGTACCGCCATACGCACGGCAGAAGGTCGGGATGTGTTCTTTAAACAGCTTGCCGGTGGCTTTGCCCGCCGCATAGTCTGCTATGCAGAGGATGGGCTTGAGGTTACTGCCGGAGAGCAATGCGGAATCATAAAATTCGGCTCCCGTATTGACATATATCTTCCCCTTGATGCGGAAATACTTGTTCAAGAGGGACAGTTGGTACGGGCATGTGAAACAATAATCGCCAGGATTTAGATTCCTGGCGATTATTGTTTTATTGATGTGCGGGTCTCAGCAAGTCAAGCACCGTTTTGACGGGATTGAAGGTTTCTGCAGGCACTTCTACAAACAGTGTATTCCAGTCAGACATGGCACCGTTCCAAAGGCCGGGAAGCTCCAGGGCCTTGAGCGGACGGCCCTCATAGCTCTTGCTGCTTATGAAGCCGGTTTCTTCGTCAACATACTGCAGAAGATTGAATTTCTCTCCTTTATAGTCGCGCAGGCAGCACACAAGATCCACGGGGTTGAAGTGCGTTGCACTCTTGAGTGCAGTCACAGCGGCAGCGTCGTCGGGATTGATTTGTACGCTTTCAAGAATTTGCAGCGAAGTGCTGCCGTCCTTCGCCCTGATAATGAACGGGCCGCCGCCTGGCTCGCCTTCGTTCTTCACCATTCCGCAGACGCGGATGGGACGGTTGAGCTTGGCTATCAGGGCTTCGGCCCTGTCCCGGCAGTCTTTAGCGGGAGGCATTACGATGCATAGTTCGTCACGCAGGAACTCTTCCACCTCGTTGCACAGCTCCTGTACTTCAGGGGTGGCGAAAGGGTCGTCCTGATATACGTTGTTGCCTGGAATGAACGAGAAGTCCGCTATGTTCTTGCGCAGTTCGGTAAGCTGGTCGAAAGTGTAGAGATAGTCGAATATCTTGTCTCTGAGCTCCAGGGCCCTGCCCATCAGGACTTTTTTCCATTTGTAGGTTGTGGGCTGTATCCTTTCCACGCACACATTGTCTATGTTCTTGATGGACACCAGCTCGTCCTCTACGGCATTCAGGTTGTGTATGAGAGCTCCGTGCCCGGCAGGCCGAAGGAGAGGAGTGCCATCTTCTTTGAGGAATGGCTTGTTGTCCGGCGTTGCCGCTACGGTGTCGGTAGCTTTGTCCTGAAAGGTGAATTCCACTTCGTAACGTACTCCGTAACGCTTCTCGTAGCTCTCTTTAATCTCATCCACCGCCTTCTCGAACAAAACTTTGTGCTCGGGTGATATGGTGACAAGCAGCTTCACAACGTTATCTTCGCTGCGCATATAAGCCTGGCCTTCTACAAAGTGCTCTGCAAGTGCGGTACGTACTTCATCCGGATACCTGTGAAACTTCAGCACGCCCTTCGGCTTTTTACCGTAGCCAAGTCCATCTTCGTCGAGCAGTTTGTGTGCAGTGGCCCCGGGGGAGTAAGGTGCGGTCCCGAAAATATCCGGCCTGTAGAAAGCGAACTTTTCCAGCTCTGCAGCCAGCTTCCGCACAGCGTCGTTTTCATTCTCGGCTCCTGCGAAAATGTCTTTGAACATTCTGGAAGCGGCGCCGGAAGCAGGTACGAATTTGCAGCGTCCGGCAACGTCGGCGCTGTCGTAATAGGCGGCGGCTTCGTCGGCCCGCTCGGGGCTCAATACTTCAATTCCTTGCTCCGGCGTTGCCGGTGCAACTATGTCGAGCCAGGGGAACCCCTTCTTGAAGCGCTCGAGTTCTGCATTAATCTTAGTGTTGTCCATATGTCAGTCAATAAAAAATTCTCTTCTGTAGCGATAGTGCTCGCGGAGGTACTCGAACCGTCCGGGATCTACCCGGAATACGAAATCGTCTGTGAAAATCGGGTAGTTGTACTGAATCACCGATGCAATCTGCCCTTCGCTTTTGCCTCGCAGGTCGAGTTTTACGGCATCTATCTGGTCGTTTTCAGGATGGGGGAAGAAGTCGTAGAGCTCTTTGATTCCAAAGAAACGGGCAAGGGAACGGACAGACATGGAAGAGCCTAAGAGTTTCCCTTGATATGAGTACCCGGCAATGTGTGGGGTGGCAATATCTACACTTTCCACAAGTGCCTTGTTTACGTAAGGTTCGTTCTGCCATACGTCGATTATGACGGAACCGAGTTTGGTCACTGATGCAAGCAAGTCTTCTTCCACGACGACTTCTCCGCGGGATGTATTGACGAATATTGCGCCCAGTTTCATCTTTGAAAAGAACCCTGCGTCTGCCATCCCTCTGGTGCTCTGGTTGAGAGGGACGTGTATTGTGACAATATCTGAATTCCGGAGGAGGAAGTCCAGGTCGCAGAACTGGGCCGGGCCTTCTATTTGTGCGCGGGGAGGGTCGCAAATCAGCACTTTGAATCCCAGAATCTGCAGCGCACGGGCGACCCTGGAGCCCACGTTGCCTGCGCCGATTATACCTACCGTGCAGCCTTCCAGTTTCATACGCTTGCGCGAGGCGCTTCCGTAAATGGCAGAAAGGACATAATTCATAACGCCGCCGGCATTGCACCCGGCTGCATTTTGAACGTATATTCCTTTGTCTTTGCAGTAATCCAGGTCTATATGATCTGTACCTATTGTGGCCGTAGCGATGAATTTCACTGCACTGCCTTCAAGAAGATCTTTGTTGCACTTTGTGCGTGTGCGGATAATAAGCGCGTCGGCATCAGAGATGTCATTTTTGCTGATTGCCAGCCCGTCCAGATACCGCACTTCAGCGTGTGGCTCGAGTATGCCTTCCACGAAGGGGACTGCTTTGTCTATGATTATTTTCATTTCAAAACTATCTCTTCCACCCAGGATACGTTACGGTCGTCTTCGTTGAAAAATTCATCTTGTGCAAGACGATCGTTAAGTCTGTCCAGTAAATAGTCGCGTTGTTTTTTCAGCTGGTCTTTAGCGACGGATGAACTCAGCGTAATATACAGTTTGCCGCTGCGGAAATAGCGTTTTAATGTGAATGGCGCTGCGCCGGACACCTCGTCCCACGCTGAGAATATGCGCCTGGTGTTGAGTCCGGTGGTCAAGTGAGACTCCCGGAGGTATTCCTGCAATGCCGACGACAGCGGAATTGCATTTTTGCGCTTGATCCTATATGTCTCCATCTATTTTCGTGAAAGAACCTGAGGAAGCCCTGAAGAAGGCCCTGTCTGTGCTTATGTGGCCTAACAGCGTTTCCGTGCGGGTTTTATCGGTGTCTGAAATAAAAATCTGCCCGAAGTCGTTTCCTGCGACCATCTTCAGCAAATTGCCGGCCCGATCCATGTCCAGTTTGTCGAAGAGGTCGTCCAGAAGAAGTATGGGCGGAAATCCCCAGCGCTTTTTCATTATCTCGTACTGTGCGAACTTGAGGGCAACAAGGAACGACTTCTGCTGCCCCTGTGAGCCGCAGTGGCGTATTGGAAAACCATCCATGGAGAAAACAAAGTCGTCGCGGTGTATTCCCGAACAGGTATATCCGAGAGCGGCGTCGCGCTGCCTGTGGTCCTTCATAAGACTGCTGAAGGATCGTTTTGAAAGGTCGCTGCGGTAGTTTATGCCAACCTGTTCCCTGCCTCCGGAGATTGCGGAATAATAGTTCTGGACTATGGGCAGAAGGTCATCGCAGAACTTGGTGCGCACTTGTGCGATTGATGCGGCCAGCGGTTCCATCTGCAGGTCGAAAGTCTCAAGGAGCCCTTCGTCCGGTTCGTGCTCTTTCAGCAGGCGGTTGCGTTGGGCAAGCAGTTTGCCGTATTGCTGAAGGTCGATAAGATACTTTCTGTCCATTTGCGACACAAAGGCGTTTACGAAACGGCGCCTTTCGTCTCCTGACTCGTTTACCAGGTCTGAATCGGCGGGGGAGACTAGTACGATGGGGAGCGCGCCTATGTGATCGGAGATTTTCTGATACGGCTTGTCATCCTTGCGGATTTTTTTCTCGGCGCAGTCCGTAACCTGTATGGAGAATCTGGCGTCGTCGCCTTCCCGCAGCCGGTACAGGCCGCTGAGAGCGAAAGCGGAGGTGCCGCGCCTGAAATTGAACTTCTCCGCAGTCTGTATGCCGCTTTTGGTCATTGAAAGATAGTATATTGCGTCGAGAAGGTTGGTTTTGCCTTCTCCGTTGCCGCCCCATATGCAGTTTATGCCGGGAGAAAAAGAGAGCTCCTGCAGCTCTATGTTGCGGAAATCCTGAATAACTATTTTCTTCAGTACGGGCATATTGCAAAATTAGGATAATTTGTTTGAAATTACTACCTTTGTCAGCTAATTTATTAGGAAAAACAAAAAACAAGCTAGATATGGCAAAGGAAAAAGTAAACGAGAAGGAACTCCTCCGCAAGGAGAACCTTGAGGAGACAGTCTCCAAGACAGACAAATTTTATAACGAAAACAAAAAGACCATTTGGACAGTGGTATGCGTCCTTGTGGTACTTGCGCTGGCCGTATTCGCATATGTGAAACTGGTTTACCAGCCCAAGTGCGTTGAAGCCGCCCAGCAGGCCTTCCCTGCGGAGCAGAGTTTCGCAGCCGGCGAATTCGAGCTTGCCCTCAATGGAGACGGCAATGTGCTGGGACTCGCAGATATTATCTCGGAGTATGGCGGAAAGGCCGGCGCGGCCGTGTACATGGAAGCCGGCGTATGTGCCCTCCAGCTTGGCCAGTATGAGGATGCACTTGCTTACCTCAAAAAGTACAACGGCAAGGAGCCTATCCTCGCCGCCCGTGCCCTTGCCTGCCAGGGAGACGCATATGTAGGACTTGAAAAGTTCAATGAAGCGGCAGCTGCCTACGACAAGGCTGCATCCAAGGCCGACAACGTGTTTGCTGCGGCATACCTGCTCAAAGCCGGTATCGTTTACGAGCAGCTTGGCGACAAGGCCAAGGCCATCTCCTGCTATCGCACCATCAAAGAGAAATATCCCCAGTCGGTGGAAGGTTACGAAATCGACAAGTACATAACCCGCGCAGAAGCTGAGTAATTATGGGAAGAGCATTTGAGTTCCGCAAGGAAAGGAAACTGAAGAGATGGGGGCATATGGCCCGTACTTTTACCAAGCTTGGTAAAGAAATTACGATTGCAGTCAAGCAGGGCGGCCCCGACGTGACCGGTAATCCCCGTCTCCGCGCCCTTATGGCTGAAGCCCGTGCAGAGCAGATGCCGAAGGAGAATATCGAACGTGCTATCAAAAAGGCCACCGAAAGCAAACAGGGAGACTTCAAGGAGATTATTTACGAGGGATTTGGTCCTTTCGGCATTGCCTATCTGGTGGAGGCCGCTACCGATAACAACACTCGTACTGTGGCGAATGTCCGCTCTTATTTCAATAAGTGCGGCGGTTCTCTGGGAACCAGCGGCTCAGTGTCTTTCATGTTCGACCGCAAGTGCACTTTCCGTATCAAGGAGAAGGACGGTATCGATCTTGAAGAGCTTGAGCTTGAACTGATTGATTACGGAGTGGAAGAACTTTTCGAGCAGATTGAGGTGGATAAGGATGACAACGAGACGAAGGTCATTGTCATCTACGGAGAGTACGGTTCTTATGGCCAGATTCAGAAGTATATAGAAGAGAATGGCTTCGAACTGATTTCCGGAGGCTTCGAGCAGATACCCAATGTAGATCTGAAAGAAGTTACACCCGAGCAGCGGGCTACTCTCGAGAAGCTTACCGGTTTGCTTGAGGACGACGAGGACGTGACCAACGTCTATACGACAATGAAGCCTGAGGAATGACATTTCCCCGTTCCTGTCATTCTGAACGAAGTGAAGAATCTAAAGGATTTTGCGGTGCGCCGACAGGCGCGCCGCTTTTTCGTTTGCCTCTATTGCAGAACGCTCTGCGGGGTCGGTATAGCTGTCCAGGAAGCGCTCCCAGATGATGCTCACGGCGGTAGGTGACGGGTGCACCAGGTCTTCGGCGTAGAAACGGTAGTCCCGCAGCTCGTCCATCATTATTTCGAAGGCTGGAAAGTAGTCGGCCGCAGCCGATTCTGCGGCAAGCAGGAGACGAGCCTTGCTGAGCGCGTTTGCATGTGCCCCGTCGCCCATATGGCGTATGGGGGATACAGTCAGGATGAAGCGCTTCTCCGGGTGGGAATCAATAACGGCCTTCAGCGCCGCAGCCGCCTCGCTGGCGTCCAGCATCCTGCGCTCGAACTCCCGTGCGGGAAGCTTGAGGCAGTTCGAAACCGGCCGCTTGTCGTGATACCACACAAAGGCGGTGCCCAGCGTTATAATCACTACGTTTGCAGAAGACCAGAATGCTGCGGCTCCGGCAAGGTGCCCGTTGGCGTTATCCAGGAACTCTTCTTCCGAGGCCCTTGCGAACGACGTATGATGCTCGAACGAGCATATGAGCCCCGCTCCCGCACCCATACGGACGCAGTCTTCCCGGGTAAATGTTCTGCCGGAATCCAGCCTGCGAACGGCGGACTCGACGGACATCGGATTGTACAGAGCTCCGAAAGGATTGGCGCATACCTGGAAGCCTGCTGCAGACATCTTTTCGGCGATGCTGTCTGCAAAGCAGCTTCCGAGTGTCATTATCCTGTCCGACAGAGAAAGCGGTCGGGAGGGAGCTTCTACATTTACTGTGGTAGTGAGTTTCATTTTAAACGCAAAAATACTATTTTTGTAGGAGTATGAAAAAAATTGTTTTTGTTTTCCTTTTGCAGGCGGCGTTTATTTCCGCCTCCGCTCAAGATTTCCATATCGTAACCACGGGAGACGTGCACGGAGCTTATTTTAACCGGCCCTACGTTGGCGGGAAGTATGTTCCCAGCCTCATGTCCGTGAAACATTATGTGGACAGCCTGAGGGCGGTTGCCGGCCCGGAGAACGTTCTTCTTCTCGATGCCGGAGACTGTTTGCAGGGAAACAACGCTTCGTATTATTTCAATTACGTCGCAACTGATCGCCCGCACATCTATCCCAGGCTTGCAGCATATATGGGATATGATGTCTGTACCGTAGGTAACCACGACATAGAGGCGGGCCACGCGGTATATGACAGGGTGAACGCGGAGCTGGCCGAGGCGGGAATTCCTTTCCTGGCGGGCAACGCATTCAGAGAAGACGGCAGCCTGTATTTCCAGGAGTATGCACTGCTCGACAAAGGCGGTCGCAAGGTGCTGGTCCTTGGGTATAACAACGCCAATATCGACAACTGGCTTTCCGAGGATCTCTGGTCCGGAATGCATCATGTATCTTTGGTGCCGCTGGTGCGAAAGAGGGCGGAAGTGCTGAGGAAGCAGTTCAAGCCGGATGTCCTGGTGGTTGTCGTGCATTCAGGTACCGGCAGGGGAGACGGCAGCTCATACGAGAGCCAGGGCCTCGACATATTCAAATTCCTGAAAGGTGTGGATGTGCTGGTTACTGCACACGACCACGTTCCTGCGTGCATTTATGCCAGAAACGGGAAGAGCTGGTTGGTAAACGGGGGCGCCCGCTGCGGTAATGTGGGGCACGTCGTACTGCATTTTGAAGACGGTAAGATCACTTCCCGGCGCGGAGAGTATGTCCGTATGGACAAGATGGCTGTAGATGAACGTATGGTGCAGGAATTCGACCCCGAATTTCAGGAAGTCAAAGCCTTTACGGTTCAGCCGGTGGGCCGGTTGGATCTGCCGCTGGAGACCCGGGACGCCTACGCCGGAATGAATCCCTATATAGATTTGATTCACACCGTCCAGCTTGAGGCTTCCGGTGCGCAGGTGTCTCTTGCCGCACCCCTTACGTATAATGGGCACGTGAAGAGCGGGGAACTGCTGTTTAATGATATGTTTACAATATATCCATTTGAGAATCAGCTTTATACCCTTAAATTGAAAGGCTCGGAAATCAAGAAGTTACTGGAGTTCTCCTATAGCAGGTGGGTGCTTACTCCGGGGCGTCACGTATTGTATATTGACGATGCGCCCGATCCTCGTACCGGGGCTCGCAGATGGTCTTTTGTGAACAGGAGTTACAACTTCGATTCCGCGGCCGGTATAAATTACACGGTTGATGTCTCCAAGCCTGCAGGCGAGAGAGTGAATATAAGCAGTTTGGCGGACGGTTCTCCTTTCGATGAATCCGCGGAGTATCTGGTTGCGATGACTTCTTACCGTGCCAACGGTGGCGGTGACATGCTGACATCAGGCGCCGGAATCCCTCATAACCATATTTCTGACAGGATTGTCGCGCGCTATCCGGAAATAAGGGAACTGATATACCAGTTCATCAAGTCACACGGCTCGGTTGACGAGTCTTTGATAAGCAACAGGGAGGTCCTCGGAAATTGGAAATTCGTCCCTGAGAATCTTGTCGCCCCGATGATGGAGCAGGACCTTCAGTTAGTGTTCTAGACGTCGCCATTCTGCGGGGGTATATCCGGTTATGGCCTTGAATTGACGCCGGAAATTGCTTTTGTCGTTAATGCCCACAGTCTCACCGACAAGAGCTGTGGGCATTGTTTTGTCCTCTAACAGAAGCCGCTTGGCTTCCTCAATCCTGAGTTCGCGGCGCCATTGCAAAAAGCTCTTGCCGAACTGTGTGTGAAAGAAAATAGAAAGCTGCTCCTGCCGCACCCCAAGGATTTCGGCGACCTCACCCATACTCAGATCATCAAGCCATCCTTTGGACATTATCCACTCATCAAGCCCTGCGATAAACTTGACGTTCTCAGTCTTTTCGCGCTTGTTCAGGGAGCTGGCAGCAGCCCTGCTGAGAATGAGCCTGCCGATTTTGGCTGCAAGATCCCTCAAAATACTGTTTTTTTTCATAACTTTGGAGGTTAAAATAAGTTAGTATGTTTGACAATCTTTCGGAACGCCTGGAAAGGTCCTTCAAGATTCTTAAAGGTGAAGGTAAAATAAGTGAGATTAATATTGCAGAGACCCTGAAGGAAATACGCCGGGCCCTGCTGGATGCCGACGTCAGCTATAAAGTGGCCAAGGAGTTTTGCGACCGCGTTAAGCAGAAGGCGATGGGGGCCAATGTGCTCACCGCGGTAAAGCCTCAGCAGATGATGGTCAAGATCGTGCACGACGAGCTGGCGGATTTCATGGGCTCCGAGCATACGGAGATTAATCTTAAGAACACACCGTCGGTCGTGCTGGTAGCCGGTTTGAACGGTTCCGGAAAGACCACTTTCACAGGCAAGCTTGGCTTATACTTGAAAAGCAAGAAAGGCCGTAAGGTGCTGCTTGCCGCTTGCGATACCTTCAGGCCTGCTGCAATAGAGCAGCTTAAAACCCTTGGAAGCCAGATTGGCATTGCTGTTTATAGCGAAGAAGGGGAGAAGGACCCGGTGAAGGTGGCCCGGAACGCCGTGCAGCACGCCCGCGCTGAAGGTTACAACGTAGTAGTTGTGGATACGGCGGGCCGCTTGGTAGTGGACCAGGAACTAATGGACGAAATACGCCTGCTGCATAGTTCCCTCAAGCCCGACGAAACCCTCTTTGTAGTTGACGCCATGACCGGCCAGGATGCGGTAGAAAGCGCCAAAGCTTTCAATGAGGCCATAAACTACGACGGTGTTGTGCTTACAAAGATGGACGGCGACACTCGCGGCGGTGCGGCCCTTTCCATTAAAGCTGTTACCGGGAAGCCGATAAAGTTTGTCAGTACCGGAGAGAAAATGGAGGCCCTGGACATTTTCTATCCCGCCCGCGTTGCCGACCGTATCCTGGGTATGGGCGACGTTGTGTCCCTGGTCGAGAAAGCGCAGGAACAGTACGACGAAAAACAAGCTCGCGAACTGCATAAGAAGATTGCCCGTAACCAGTTTACCCTCAACGACTTCTATGAGCAGCTCCAGCAGGTTCAGAAGATGGGCTCCGCCAAGGATCTGATGGGCATGTTGCCCGGTATGGACAAGGCGCTCAAAGACGTTGACATACCCGACGATGCGTTCAAGCCCACGGAGGCAATAATACAGTCAATGACACCGTACGAAAAGGAGCATCCGGAGTGCCTTAGCGGCTCACGGCGGCAGAGAATCGCGCGGGGTTCCGGGACCTCGATAGCTGATGTAAACAAACTACTGAAGCAGTTCGAACAGACTCGCAAAATGATGAAAATGGCAATGGACGGCTCGCTCCGCCAGAGGTTAAAGGGATTCCGTTAGGAATTCCTTTTTTTTTTGCATATATTTGTGAAATACTTAGACCGCCCGCATCTTCAATGTGACAGGCGAGAACGAAGTTGTATTCTAAATCATCCATATATGAGTAAAAGATTACTTTTGCTGCTGACCGCCCTGCTTCTGCTTGGTGCGCAGCAGGCTTTTGCACAGATGTCGGACAGCCAGATTATTTCTTACATTACTTCTGGAATGGCTGCGGGCAAATCCCAAAAGCAGATAGGCGCCGAGCTTATGGCCAAGGGTGTGACCACTTCCCAGCTTCAGAGGCTGATGAAGGCCTACCAGAACGGTGACACCGGATTGTCCGAGGTGCCTGAGGTGAGCAACAAGCTTAACGGAAAGCGAAGCTCCCGTAAACCTGTCAGCCTTGAGGACGAATCGACCGCCACTGCCTCCGGGAAGCGGGTTACGGACTCTCCCGATGGCCAGCAGACGGTCAAGAAGGCCCGGGCAAAGGTTAAACCCAAAAAGTCCAAGAGCGGTGAAGTCCTCAAGATGCAGAAGGAGGTCCAGATAGACCCGGTTACCGGCAAACCGATTATTCTCGATGAGGAGGAGGAAGAAGAGGAAGAGTTCGATCCTCTTTACGATGAAGACGGATATCGCCGTATTTACGGGCAGGATATCTTTTCTTCCCGCACTCTCTCCTTCGAGCCCAACCAGAACCTGGCTACTCCGGAAGATTATGTGCTGGGCCCGGGAGATGAGGTATTCATAGACATCTGGGGTATGAGCGAAGCCAGTATAAATCAGGAAATTACGCCTGAGGGCCGTATCCTTGTTCCCCAGGTCGGACCCGTCCAGCTGGCCGGCCTTACCGTGAAGCAGGCCCGGGGAAAGGTGAAGTCGGCACTTTCGAAAATTTACTCCTCCCTTCGTTCCGGCTCCTCCCAAATGTCGCTGACTCTCGGGCAGGTGAGGACCATACAGGTAAACGTGTTCGGAGAAGTGGAGGTCCCCGGCACATATCGCCTTTCGTCGTTCTCTACTGTATTCAACGCCATTTACAGGGCGGGCGGAATAACGGAAATAGGCTCCCTTCGTAACGTCAAGGTCATAAGGGGCGGAGAAGAGTTTGCCACGGTCGATGTTTACGACTATATCTTCAACGGCAAGCTGGACAACAACCTGGCTCTCAAAGAAGGGGACGTCATCAACGTGCCCCCGTACACGGCGCTGGTGAGCATAGACGGATTCATCAAGCGCCCTATGTTCTATGAGCTCAAGGACGGCGAGCCGCTTTCTGCGCTCATTTCCTATGCAGGTGGTTTTGCCGGCGGCGCCTGGCAGGAAGAAGTCAACGTAGAGAGAAACGACGGCCGCACAAACCATATCTACACCGTGAAGGCGGATAAGCTCGACTCTTTCGGAATGGCAGACGGAGATGCTGCCCACGTCAGCGGCAGCGAGGTAGAGGTCTTTACCAACAAAGTCGAGATACGCGGCGCCGTTTATCGCCCCGGCAGCTTCGAACTTGGCGGAGACATCGCTACGGTGGGACAGCTGGTGCAGCACGCCGGCGGCCTTATGGAAGATGCATTTACCGGGAGGGCCCAGATTGTCCGCGAAAAGCCGGACCGCTCGCTGGAGATAGTGGCCGTTCCGCTTAAGGGAATAGTGGACGGCAACGTTGAGGATGTGCTGCTCAGGCGCGGAGACGTACTCGTCGTGTCCAACGTGAACGAGATTGAACTCAAGGGTGATTTCAGCATCACCGGATACGTTGTGAATCCCGGCAAGTACCAGTATGCGGAACATACTACGGTAGAGGACCTTATCCTGCTTGCGGGAGGCCTCTCGGAAGGCGCTTCTTCTGCCAGGGTTGATGTGGCCCGCCGTATCAATGTTCCGTCCAGCCAGGCGGCGTCCGACACGCTTGCGCAGGTGTTTGCGATGTCCATCAAGGACGGTCTCATCGAAGACGGTGCCGGCGGATTCGAACTTGAGCCTTACGATGTGGTCTCCGTGCGCAGGAGCCCTACTTACATCGAGCAGCGCAACGTAACCATCTCCGGCGAGGTGACTTTCCCCGGGCAATATACCCTGGTGACCAACAACGAAAGGGTCTCTGACCTCGTTGAGCGTGCAGGCGGCGCCACCCCCAACGGAAACGTTCGCGGCGCAATGCTCAAACGCAAGATCAACCAGTACGAGCGCAACGTGCGTACTGCAATGTCCAAGATAGTGACGCAGAGCGTCTCCAGCCGCGATTCCCTGGACGTGAACAAACTCAAGGTGACGGAAATCTACACGGTCGGTCTGGAACTCGACAAGGCGTTGGCCAATCCCGGTTCCGACTACGACGTGGTGCTCCGCGACGGCGATGAGCTCATAATCCCAGAGCAGGCGTCCACCGTACGTGTGCAAGGTGAAGTCCTGTATCCCAACACCGTGCACTTCATCTCCGGCAAGCCCGTGAGTTACTACGTGAGGCAGTCGGGCGGCTACAGCAACAAGGCCCGCCGCGCCAAAACTTACGTGATTTATATGAACGGGACGGTAGCCGTGGGTGCGGGAGCCAAACTGGAACCGGGTTGCGAAATCATCGTCCCGGGACGGTCAGACAAAGACAAACTCACTACAGGAGAGTGGCTTGGTATAGGTACGACGGCAGCATCCATCACTACTATGCTGGCGACAATTGCAAACCTGTTTAAGAAGTAATCCACAATGAGCAAGTATAAAGATTTCGACGGTTTTGACGAATTCGATGATTTTGGCAGGGAAGATGAGGCGGTAAACCTGAAGCCCTATCTCAAGATATGCCTGAAGAATTGGAAACGGATTCTCATTTATGCTCTTTGCGGGGCATTGTTCGGAATAATGATTGGCTTCAGCACGCCCAAACAATATACCTGCAAAGCGATTGTCGCTCCAGAGCTTGCCACCCGCGGCACCACTTCGGGCGGTTTGAGTTCACTTGCAAGTCTTGCCGGAATCAACATGAACACGCTGGCACTTACGGATGCCATGCATCCGGACCTGTATCCTGAGGTCATTAAGTCAACTAGCTTTGCAATCAGCCTCTTCGACACTCCGGTAGATGTGACCGTAAAGAACTCCGTCGTGCATACGGACCTTTACGATTACATGGTCAACTACTACAAGCGTCCCTGGTGGGGAGCGGTAACCGCATTCCCGCACGTAGCCTATGACTGGGTGAAAACTCTTTTCCGGGGAAAGGATGAGTTTGACGATGCGGAAGGCTACGCGAGTATGGACACCCTTCGCCTTACTAAGCAGCAGGAAATGGTCGCGAAAGCCCTCTCCAAGAATATTAGCGCCGCTGTAGAGAAAAAGACATACGTCCTTGCGCTGAAGGTGGTAATGCAGGACAAGCTGGTTGCCGCCCAGGTCGCCAATGCCGTCATTTCAAAGCTGCAGGCTTTTGTCGTGGATTATCGTACCGAGAAAGCCCGCGAGAATGTCGAGTATTACGAGCGTATCTATGACGAGACACGCAGTGAGTATCTCGAGGCCCAGAGGGCATATGCACGTTATTCCGACACGCATAGCGCTTTGGTGAGCCAGAGCGCCAGAGTGCAGCTCAAGCATCTGGAAAACGAGGCGCAGCTGAGATATCAGATATACAACCAGACAGCACAAAACCTTCTTGCAGCCCGTGCGAAGGTACAACAGGAGTCTCCGGTCCTGGTGATTGTCCAGCCCGGATTTGCGCCTCATTATGGCAAGCCGTCCAAAGTCAAGCTTGGCATCCTTTGGTTCTTGCTAGCAGGTGCCCTGGGTGCCTGGATAACAATCCGCAAGGAAAAGCCGGAAGAAGAAAAGAACCATCAAGAAGCTGAATGACGGCTTTCTTCATTGCCCTGACGCTGCTTTGCTTCGTGCTTATGTTCATCGTAAGCAGGGAGTACAAGCTTGCTATAATGTTCGTGGCGACTATGCTGCTGAGCTTGGTGATACTGCCTTTCAAGGGTATCACGGCTCTTATGGTCATCACCCTTGGCTTTTTGCTGTCGGAGGCAATGTATTTCAGGGGGCACTGGCGTCGCCTGAAGCTGTCGGTGCTGCTCCCGTACCTTATTCTAGTGGCCGTCTCTTTCGTCCTTGCTGCAGTCGCCAGTCCGCATCTCCATAACGTCAACGACCTGGGATACTTCGCCCTGTCCGAGGTGATGGTGAAACAGCTTGCGATTATCTACGGTTTCATGGCACTGAGGCGCCGGCGTTCGATACGGCCTCTACTGCTGGTATCGTTTGGCGCGTTGATTCTTATGACCGTAATCGGCTATGCGAACTTCGTCAGCGGCTCGTCGTTTATGGTGGAGGAACTCTACTCCGGAATACTCTCGGAGTACGATTTTATCCATACTGAACGGTTCAGGGTACAGGCTACTTTCCTCAACCCCTTCGATTACGGTTTCATGTGCGTGCTTCTGGCTGTGCTTCATTTGTACGGGTATCTCCAAAAGATGGAGGATGTCAAACTGCTTGCCGTTGCCCAGGCGTGCTGCCTTTTCGGAGTTTTTACGTGCAATTGCCGGACTATCCTGTTCTGCTATGCCGTATGCGCACTGGTGTTTGCGATTGCCATTCAGAAGCAGCGTACACGCAAGCTGTATTTACTCTTGGGTGCTGTAGCCTTAGGCTTTGCGCTTATTCTGTTCGTCCCCGGCGCCCGCAGGCTGATTCTATCCGTACTGACCATATTCGATCCCACTTCGGTTACCAAAGGCAGTTCGCTGGCGATGCGTCTGGTGCAGTTGACCTCGGTTATCTTTTATATCTCCGCATCTCCGCTTTACCTTTTGTTCGGCAGGGGCGTGCATTTCTTCGAGCTTGATCTGGGCTGGGAAAACGGCAGCGTTCTGGCGGCGGACAGCGAACTGTACGGTCTGGAAGGTATTTACCTCAACCTTTTGCTGGAGCGCGGAGTACTTGGCTTCGCCCTTTATCTGGCAATGATGGTGCTGATTGCGGTCTTTATCATACGGCATAGAAAACTTGGAAGAAAACTGTATGCCCTTGGCATCACCGTTTTTGCCCTGTACATACTCTTCAGCTTTATGACCGGAGAACTGCTCAGTGCCACGCCGTCTTTCTATATTCTTGGTTACGTAATTGCCAATCAAACTCTGCGTCAACATATCATCCGAAGAAGACCAAGATGCCGAGCCTGAAAAAGAATTTGTTCTACAGCATACTTCTGGTGCTGGCGAACTATGTTTTCCCGTTCCTGACCTATCCCTATGTTTCCAGGGTCCTGGGTGTTACGGGAATAGGCGCGTGCAATTTCGTCGACAGCGTAATAAACTATTTCATTCTGTTTTCGACCCTGGGTATCGAGACTTTGGGCGTCCGGGAGATAGCAAGGCATAAAGGGAACCGGGAAGAATTGGACAGGACTTTCTCCAATATCTTCATCGTGAATCTGTCCCTGACCTGCCTGATGCTGTCGCTCCTGATAATCTGCACCTATGCGGTTCCCCAACTGGCTGAGCATAAGGACTTGATGTTCATAGGGGCCTTCAAGCTGGTTTTCAACTGCCTGCTTGTGGAGTGGTTGTTCAAGGGTCTGGAAGATTTCAAACTGATTTCCCTGAGGACCATAGTGGTCAAAATCCTTTATGTTGCAGCCGTCTTTATATTCGTCCGCCATCGCAGCGACGTATGGGTCTATTACCTCCTGTCTTCGCTGATGGTAGTTGTCAACGCCCTTGTCAACATAGGGTTCGCCAGGAGCAGGGTGCGCCTGACTTTCAAGGGCATTGCCTATGTGGCTACGTTCAAGTCCATTCTGGCGCTGGGTATTTACGCCATTCTGACGTCGATGTACACGACATTCAACGTCACCTTCCTGGGTTTTGTGTCGGGTGAGGTGGAAGTCGGTTATTATGGAACCGCTACCAAGATTTATTTTATGGTGATGGCCATATTCACTGCATTCACCGGCGTGATGCTGCCGCGTATGTCCAATCTCGTATCAGCGGGGGATATGGACAGTTTCAAGTCGCATTTTCGGATGGCTGTGGATGTGCTCTTCGGCTTTTCGCTCCCGATAGTGGCGTGGATGATGATTATGGCCCCGGATATCGTGCGGGTGATTGCCGGTCCAGAGTTTGCGGGCGCGGTTATCCCAATGGTGGTTATAGCTCCTCTGGTTTTCGTGATAGGTTATGAGCAGATACTTGTGCTTCAGACCCTGCTGCCTCTGGGACGGGACAAACTGCTGCTTAGGAACTCTTCGCTTGGTGCAGCTCTGGGACTCCTTCTCAATATTGCCCTTGTGCCTGTATTTGCCTCCAAAGGCTCTTCAATAGTGTGGATAGCTACTGAGTGCCTGATTCTGGTCTTGAGCCAGATTGCAGTGAGGCGCGAAATAGGTATAGGATTCCCTTTCCGGGAGAGTCTCAGGAACTGCCTGGTATATCTGCCGCTTGTGATAATGATAGCCGCCTGCCTGCTCATCCCCGGAGGGGCATTGGTCAGGGTCGGAGTGTCGGTCTTTCTGGTTTGTGCGTATGTGCTGTGGTATCAGATGATAGTCCGCAAGGGCGAATTGATTAAAGCTCTCAAATGACCTTTTCCGTAGCCATACCGGCCTACAAGCCGCAGTTCCTCGGAGAGGCCGTCCGAAGCGTTATGGCCCAGTCTTTCGCATCCTGGGAACTGGTTATTGTAGATGACTGCTCTCCTTATGACTTGCACGCTATTGTAGAACCGTATCTCAACGATTCGAGAGTCCGGTATTTCCGGAACGAAAATAATATCGGGGCCCTCAACGTCGTGGACAACTGGAACCGGTGCCTGGCGTATTGCAAAGGAGATTTCGTCATATGCATGGGCGACGACGACAGACTGCTGCCCAACTGCCTCGGCGACTTGAGCGAACTGATACAGAATTATCCGGGACTCGGCGTTTACCATATTCAGGCAGAAATGATAAACGAGGATGGCGTAGTCATAGAGAGTTTCCCGCCCAGGCCAGGAAAAGAGAGCGCGCTTGACCTTATCGCGCGCAGGTGGCGTAAGAATAGCCGTCAGTTCATTGGTGATTTCTGCTTCGACTTGCCGTGTCTACGAGAAGCCGGCGGCTTTTACAAGCTTCCTCTTGCCTGGGGCTCTGATGACATTTCCGCATTCCGTGCGGCAGCAACCGGTATCGCCAATACGCAACGGCCCGGTTTCCAGTACAGGCAAAGCGCATTCAGCCTTTCCTCGGAAAAGGATTTTGAGATTAAGGTAGCGGCAGCCGTCCGGGAGTCGGAGCTGTTTGAAGACATGCTTGATTCGTGGAAACCCGCTTCGAAGGGAGAGACGCTGCTGCTGAACGATTTGCGCATGCGGAGGGGACCTTACTTCAGGTATCTGTGCGGGGAATACATCAAGACGGATATAGGACGGAGCCCGGGCAGAGTCCGCTTCTGGCTCAGGCATGCAAAAGAAAGCCGCCTTTCTGTCGGCAGAATACTGGTTCAGGGAGCAAAAGGCGTAGTCCTTCATATTCTGGGAAAGTTATGAGACGATTAGCATATGTCAATGCAGACTGCTATGTCGATGTTGACCTTACGGTTCTGAAGCATCTTGCCGGGCATTATCAGATAGACTGGTATCCGGTGTATTATACGGACAGGCCCATCTACTACAACCCAGGCCAGATGGCCGCTTATGCTGCCGAGTATGGAATAGAGTATCATCCTTGTCCTCGCCTTTACAGGCAGAGGGATATCCGCAACCTGCGCTTCTATTCGAAAATCGTAAATGATATAAACTCCAGAGGGGCGGATCTGGTCTATTCCTGTATTACTGAAGAGCTATACTGGGCACTTGCCTCACGCAAATTGAAATCTGAGAGGGTTCTGGGCCTTCACGACGTTGTAATGCATTCCTTCAGCAACCCGGTGAAACGCTTCATCCAGACGGCGATAAGGGAATATACCATTCGCGGGTCTGCAAACGTGTGCGTTTTTTCTGAGAATCAGAAGAAACTCTTCACCGTGAGATACGGTCGCGAGGCCTGGCAGCTGGGCCTCTGCAGCAGGACTTTCGGCCCTTCCGAAGCTGCACTTCCGGATATTTCAAAGGGCGTGCGTCTGCTGTTCTTTGGCAATATAGTGCATTATAAGGGGCTTGATTTGCTGATTTCCACCATAGAAAGCTTGCGTAGTGAGGGTATTGGGAATCTATATTTGACAGTGGCCGGGAAAGGGGATTATTGGCCTGAGTGCGAAAGTTGTATTAAAACTCCTGAGGCGTTCGATCTGAAGGTCCGGTTTATAGATAACGAGGAGATACCTGACTTGATTGCCACTCATCATTTTATGGCGCTTCCTTACAGAAACGCGACCCAGAGCGGCCCGTTGATGATTGCCGTCGGCGGAGGAATGCCTGTGCTGGCACCTTCTTACGGCTGTTTCCTGGAGCAATATAACGACCGTTCTGCGGTATTGTATTCAGACCTCTCCGATGCCCTCCGTCGGATTTCACACATGACTCAGGATGAATACTCCGCGATGCATGGCAACGCAGAACTTCTCAAAGAGAATAGCACGGAAGAGGTTGTGACCTCCAAATACATACGTTGTTTCGACAGCATCTGCCATGACATTTCTGCTGATTGACGAGCATAACAATCACTCGTACGATTTCGTCCCGGCATTGTCCCGGAACGAGTTGATAGTAGTGTACCCGCCGTCCCGAGGTGGGAAGGAACGCCAATGGCTGTTGGGGATATTCAAGTGCCTGAGAAAGAGCAGGAGTGGCGACGCCATCGTCTTTGTCTTCGACTTTCAGGCCGTACTGGCATGGTGGATTTGCAGAATACTTCGTATTAGGCGGCGTTTTGTCTGCGTCAATCTGATGCTGGACAAGAAGAACACAATGCGGAACCGCGTAGTATCTGCTATGTATCGCAAAGCCCTTCCGGCAGGGAATTTCAGGTCAACGGTTACATCTCCGGAATATGGGAACTGGCTTAACCGTCAATTGGGGACAAATGTAGGTTTCACATTGCTGCGGGACGTTTTTCATTCGGAGTATGAGGTGCCCGCAGGTGCTGCAGAGTCTGATGTTTTCTGCGGAGGACGTAATGGCCGGGACTGGTACCTGATGGCAGAACTGGCCGCTTCCATGCCGGATGTATCATTCACTTTCGTTGCTCCCGATTCCGTGGCGGCTAAGCTGAAGCAGTGCGGCAGCGGCAATGTCAGAGTGTATAGCAACATCTCTGAGACTGTATTTTTGGGCCATATGGCTTCATCCCGGCTTGTGTGCCTGCCATTGTGCAAACAGGCGCCGGCAGGATTGATAGTGATGTTCCAGGCGGCGGCAAATCATAAGCCTGTGCTCACGTCGGATACTGTGACAACTTCTTCATACTTTGCCGGCGGCAGGGGAATGATTCTGCCCCGTGACGCTGAAAAATGGAGACTGGCCATAAAGCATTGTCTTGACAATCAGCCTGAAGCGGCGGCAATGGCTGAAAAGATGCTGGATTTCTGCGAAAAAGAATGTTCCCCCGGGGAATTCGTTCGAATATTGGATAGCTTGATAGATGAGAGTACTTCTGTGTAACAAGTTTTATTACAGGCGCGGCGGAGATTGCGTCTATACCATTGGACTGGAGTCGCTGCTGAAGGCAAACGGGCTTCAGGTGGCGGTATTCGCCATGGAGCATCCCGAAACACTGGATACACCCTGGCGCAGGTACTTCCCGTCGGAGGTGAATCTCGCATCGCTGCCATCGAAGCTCCGCTTCCTTGCGAGAAGTCTGGGATGGGGAGAGACCGCCTCGCGGTTCAAGGCTCTCCTGGACGAATTCAGACCCGACGTGGTGCATTTGGGGAACATCCATTCCCAGCTGTCTCCGGTGATTGCCCAAATCGCCCGTGCAAAAGGATGCAAGGTAATATGGACACTGCACGATTACAAACTTGCCTGTCCCCGGTATGACTGTCTCCTGAAAGGGGAGACGCCCTGTGAGCAGTGCTTTAGGAACAAGCTTAACGTGCTCAAGAACAAGTGCATGAAAGACTCCTTCGCCGGCAGTCTGATGGCGTACCTGGAGGCTGAGAAATGGAACCGTGACCGTCTAGTCGCAAATACGGATGTCTTTATCTGTCCCAGTTCGTTTATGAAACGCAAGATGGAGCAGGCGGGATTCCCTTCTGAGAAATTGGTATGGCTCTGCAATTTTATGGATGTGGAGAAGTGCCGCCGGCAAGACTGTTCGGACAGGGGCGACTACTATTGCTATGTGGGCCGGTTGAGCAAGGAGAAAGGGATTGCAACCCTGGCCGGTGTGGCTGCCTCACTGCCTTTCAAGCTCCTGGTGCTTGGTGACGGACCGGTGCGTGGAGAGCTCCCATTGGCAGCGAATATTGAGTATCTGGGCAGGAAGGACTGGGCGGAAATCAAAGATATTGTGGGACATGCTCGCTTTCTGGTCATCCCATCAGAGTGGTACGAGAACAACCCCTTGTCGGTTATCGAATCGCTCTGCCTTGGTACTCCTGTCCTTGGAGCCGACATAGGCGGCATTCCGGAGCTGATTGAGCCGGGGATTTCTGGGATGACATTCAAAAGCGGTGACCCGGTGGCTTTGGCTGAGGCGGTCCAGGCGATGTTCAACGCCGACTTCGATTACAAATCGATTGCGGAACAGTCTTGTCGCCGCTTCTCCCAGGAAGTTTATTACAAGCGTTTGCTTGAACTGTATAAATAAATGCCATATGCACGTCAAGAAACTTAACGGCACCGTAATAGTGACTTACCGCTGCAATGCCCGGTGCACTATGTGCAACAGGTATAAGGCACCGTCGCGCCCGGAGGATGAGATCTCGGTGGAGACCATAAAGAAACTCCCGAAGATGTATTTTACCAACATCACGGGAGGAGAACCTTTTATCCGTGAAGACCTGAAAGACATTGTGCGTGAGTTATACAAACTGTCTGACCGTATCGTCATCAGTACGAACGGGTATTTTACGGACCGTATTATCGAGCTTTGTAAGGAGTTCCCGCAAATCGGCATACGCATCAGCATCGAGGGCCTGGAGCGGACCAACAACGAAATACGCGGTCTGGAGAATGGTTATCAGCGCGGTTACCAGACCCTCAGGAAGCTCCGCGAGATGGGGATGAAAGACGTGGGCTTCGGGATGACGGTGCAGGACAAGAACGCTCCGGACCTGGTGCCGATGTACAAAATCAGCGAGGAAATGGGAATGGAGTTCGCTACGGCCAGCCTGCACAACAGTTTCTACTTCGTGGAGTCGAAGAACATTATCCACGACAGACCTATGGTGGCGCAGAACTTCGAGAATCTGGTAAACGAGTTGCTGCGCTCGAACAGTCCCAAGAAATGGTTCCGCGCATATTTCAACCACGGGCTCATCAATTATATCTACGGCCAGCCGCGACTGCTGCCCTGCGATATGAGTTTCGATACCTTCTTCATCGATCCCTACGGCGACGTGATGCCGTGCAACGGCACCAGGGACAAGCTTGTGATGGGCAACCTGAACCGCCAGGGCTGGGAAGAACTCTGGAACTCGGCCGAGGCGGAAAAGGTGCGAACGGCTGTACGGCACTGCGACCGGCAATGCTGGATGATAGGCTCGGTGAGCCCTGCGATGCATAAGTATATATGGAATCCTGCCTGGTGGGTACTGACTCACAAACTAAGGCCAGGCAAAAAATATTCAATGTACGAGATTCCTGCGGTACGGGATTACAAGGACGGTAAAGTGAGCAAGGCGCAGCTTGACGCCCTTTCCACCTGCGATCCGGAGGCAATAGCAAACGACGGTCTGAAGAAATGAAAGTAGTTGTAACCGGAACGCGGGGCATACCCAATGTCATGGGGGGCGTGGAAACTCATTGCGAACAACTTTTTCCCAGAGTTGCAGCGAAGGGTATTGATGTCACAGTCGTTCGCAGGGCCTCATACGTTTCTGACGGCCTGACCGAATGGAAGGGAGTAGGGCTCAAGGATATCCCGGCGCCTAGAAAGAAGTCGTTCGAGGCTCTGGTCCACACTTTCAGGGCCGTGAATTATGCGGCTCGCGTGAGAGCCGATATACTTCATGTCCATGCTGCCGGTCCGGCTTTGGTGACACCCTACGCAAAGCTTCGCGGCCTCAAGGTGGTGTTTACCAGCCACGGCCCCGAATATGACCGGGACAAATGGGGCCGGCTCGCGAAATTCGTACTGCGTCTGGGGGAGCGTCTGGGCGTGAAGTACGCCGATGATGTGATAGTCATATCCGATGTGATACGTAATATCATAAAAGATAAATACGGCCGTACGGAGCGCGTACATCTTATCCCGAACGGAGTGCCGGAACCCGACGTATGCGACTTCCCCGAATATTTTGATGAGCTCGGAATAGAGCCCGGCAGGTTTATTCTCGGCATGTGCCGCTTTGTACCTGAAAAACGGCTTCACGACCTTGTGGAAGCGTGTAAGGGCATCGACGGTTACAAACTTGTCATGGCAGGCGATACCGAATTTGAAGATGATTATTCCAGGCGCTTGAAAGCCGACGCCAAAGAATCTGGAGCGGTTATGACAGGTTTTATAAAGGGCCGTAAACTCCATTCCCTGCTGAGTCATGCAGCCTGCTTTGTACTTCCGTCTTCGCACGAGGGCCTTCCGATCGCTCTGCTCGAGGCGATGAGTTACGGGCGTAAGGTGCTGGTGAGCGACATCCCTGCAAATCTTGAGGTTGGCCTTCCTGCAAATAACTATTTTCATTGCACCGACGTAAAGGATTTGCGTGCTAAATTGGATGCAGTACTGGCAGACTGCACTGCACCTGTTTACGATATGTCAAAATACAATTGGGACACAATAGCAGAACGAGTTAAACAAGTTTATGAATCTCAAAACATTTAATATCAAGGAATTCCTCCTGTACAGCGTGCCGGTTATGCTGGTAGATCTGGCAATCCACATAGGCATTTTCGAGTGGCTGCTGAAGATTTTTGTCTTTACAGACCAGGTGGATTTTGTCCTCACAAGGCCAAGGTCCCTGTATTTTCTTGTGGTGGGGTTCATAATAGCTATGGTGCTGGTGCCGATTCGTTTCTATTACAGGGGGTACACCTGGAAGCGCCTGGTCGTGCGGGCTTTTTATCAGTGCCTTATTACTTTGGGCATACTTGCACTCTCCGTGCAGGTTCTCTTCTCCAGTTTTGCCGGCAAGTTCTTTCTTCAGGAGGGGATAGCTTCCGTTGTGCTCATAACCCTTTGGCATACAGTTTTCCGCGCACTCATCCTTTCTGCCCGCAGGCGCGGCCGCAACAAAATCCACGTAGTAATCGTGGGTGAGAATGAAGACGCCGGCCGCCTGGCAGACACCTTCAGCACTATGGCCGACTACGCCGACTACAAACTGGTTGCAACTTTCTGTGAAGACCTTCCTGCAGTAGAAGACTATCTGAAGCACAATAAAGTGCACCAGCTTTATTGCAGCCTGAATCCGGCCCTTAAGACTGAGACGGTAAACAACATCATCCGAACCTGCGAGAATCTCTTCATTGATTTCTTCTATGTCCCCAATATGGACGGCTACTTGCACCGTAGTATGAACTTCAGCCAGCTCGGGCCGATGACGGTTATGAAGCTGCGCGAGGAGCCCCTGTCCAACCCCCTAAACGCCGCCGTCAAGCGCACTTTCGACATTGTGCTAAGCGCCCTGTTCCTGGTTACGGTATATCCCATAGTCTGGTGCTTTGTGGCCATCGGCACCAGCCTTTCCTCGCCCGGCCCCATACTTTTCAAGCAGAAACGTACCGGCTACAAAGGCAAGCCGTTTACCATGTATAAATTCCGCTCCATGCGGGTAAACGCCGATGCCGACAGGCTCCAGGCCACGGCCGACGATCCTCGGAAAACCAAGTTCGGAGACTTCCTGCGCCGCAGCAGCATAGACGAGCTGCCCCAGTTCATAAATGTCCTCAAGGGCGATATGTCCATCATTGGCCCTCGCCCGCATATGGAACTGCATACAGATATGTACACCAAGCTTGTGGACGAATATCTGGTGCGCCACATGGTGAAGCCAGGTCTCACCGGATGGGCACAGGTGAACGGCTGCCGCGGCGAGACCAAGACTACAGACGCCATGGCGGACCGTGTGCGCTATGATATCTGGTACATAGAAAACTGGTCTGTAGCCTTGGACTTCAAGATATTCTTTATGACGATAGCTCAGATACTGGGCGGCGACAAGCAGGCATATTAGCATATGGAGGCTTTTTTTGAACTTGTGCAGATGGCCATCGGGCGAAGGGACTCCCTGAGTACACCTCCCAGGACCCGTGAGGAGTGGGATGCGCTTTGCAAGCTTACCGCAAAGCACAATCTTCTGGGCGTGACCTTTCCGGTCATAGACGCAATTCACGACACCATGGACACCCTCCCGCTGGGGATTTACACCCGCTGGGCAATGACCACGGAGAAGATTGGAAAAAAGAACGCAAAACTCATGGAGTATTGCCGGGATCTGCACCGTAACTTCCTTGCGGACGGATATCGCAGTTGTATTCTCAAGGGACAGGCAGCTGCCGCTCTGTACCCTGATCCGAAACTTCGCCAGAGCGGAGACATCGATATCTGGGTGGAAGGGGAGAGGCAGGCGGTGGTGGACTATCTTCGGGAGCGCTGTGAGGTGCGGAAAGTCGTGTATCATCATTGCGATACCAAGCTTATGCCCAAGGTGGGTGTGGAGGTCCATTTTACCCCATCCTGGATGAATGCTCCAGGAGCCAACAGGAGGCTTCAGAACTGGTTCGATTCTGTTAAGGACATGCAGTTCTCCAATTACAGTGAAGGCCTGGGATTCTGTGTGCCCACCATCCGCTTCAATGCCGTATACATGCTGGTACATATCTACCGACACGTACTGGAAGAAGGCGTGGGGCTCAGGCAGCTGTTGGATTATTATTATGTGCTGATTCATCTGTCCGGCAGCGACCGAAGTGCCGTGCTGAACGACCTCCGGCAGCTTAAGCTCGACGGCTTTGCCGCATCGGTCATGTATGTGCTTCAAGAGGTCTTCTTGATGGACGAGGGCTTATTGTTGATGCCCGCAGACTGCAAGGGCGGAAGGTTCCTGCTTGAGGAAATAATGATTGCAGGCAATTTCGGCCGTTACGACGAGCGTAACGTGCACGACAAAAAAGAGGGGCTTATAGCCCATGGCAGGCGTAAGGTCGGCCGGGGGCTCAGATACTTCATACATTATCCTTCTGAAGTGATGTTTATGCCATACTATATTGTCTGGCAGTACTTCTGGAGACGCCGCAGAGGTTATTTATACAAGGGCAGATGAGCGATGTCGTAGTGTCACTGATGCTTTTGGGAGCACTTTCTTCCGGCGGCTCGATGCCGTTCTGGGCAGCTTCTAACCGTTTCGGCATTATGCCGTCTTCCAGCGGTGGAGTGGCTGTGTTGAGCGCGGGAATGCCGTTCGACGAAAGCAAGACGCTGCAGTGGCACTGGGGCGCTTCCCTCGGAATCAATGGCGACAAGTCCGGAGCAACATTCCTCCCGGACGAACTGTATGCGGGCCTGCGCTGGAAGTCCCTGCGCCTGGACCTTGGCCTGTGGCACCCTGAACAGGGCTATGCGGCATCCAGCCCGGAACTTGGAACTTTGTCCGTAACGGCGGGCAATATTATGCGCAGCGGCAATTGCAGAAGTCTTCCGGGATACTCGCTTGTACTTGAAGACTGGAACGTCCCTTTTACCAACGGCCATTTGCAGCTCCTGGGACGCTTTGGAGACTACAGGACCATCGACTCCAGATACGTAAAAGGTGCTTTGGTACACAATACCGAAGTTTACCTGCGGGGAATAATAGGGAAACGTTTCAGTATCACCTTCGGCCTGGACCACTATACGATGTGGGGCGGGACCAGCCCCGAGTACGGCCCGCAGACGGTGAACCTGTCCAATTATTTCCGTATCCTCACCGGACGCAGCGGCAGGGAAGATTCTCCATCCGGAGACCAGATCAACTCTCTTGGCGACCACCGTGGGCGCATACTGCTTCGCTTCAACTGGGCCGCCGACGACTGGAACCTGTCTTACCAGCACGACAAACCCTATGACGACAGGTCTGGAATGCTGTATTACAACTATCCCGACGCCGTGCGAACCCTGCATCTGTCATTCAAAAATAAAAAACGCTGGTTGAGCGATGTGCTGTATGAGTTTCATACCACGATGAAGCAGTCCGGTCCCTGTGAGCGCAGGCTGGCTACCGATGCGGAAATAGCAGCAAACGACCCTCATTTGTACCGGGACGACGAGAATTCTCCGTGGTTTCTCATCTCCGGCGGGGCGGACAATTATTGCAACAATTACGAATACAGGAGCGGATGGACTCATTATGGCAGACAGATAGGAAATCCGCTTTTTCTTTCCCGCGCCTCCGGATTGGGGACATGGAACAATCTCCTTACGGCCCATCACTTTGCTTTCTCCGGAAGCCTTTTCCATAAGTTCCCTTGGAAGCTTATGCTCACATGGAGCCGGAATTACGGCTGCTGGTTCTCGGAAAACTTTGTTTATAACGACGGCAGCCGCTTTCCGGTGCCGCTTCGGCAGTTTTCGTCAGGATTTACAACCGAGTTCCCATTGCTGGAAGGAGCCCTGAAAATAATTGCAGGACTGTATCTGGATACCGGAGAAGCGCTTCCGCGCTCCATGGCTGCAAGCGTGACCGTAAAATACAATTTATTCTCAAAAAAATGATTATCAGAAGCAAAGCACCCCTGAGGCTCGGGCTTGCCGGAGGAGGCAGCGACGTGTCGCCGTATAGTGATATATACGGCGGACTTGTGCTCAACGCCACCATCAACCTGTACGCGTATTGTACCATTGAAGAAACGGCCGGTCAGCAGATTTGTATAAAAGCTTATGATGCTTCTGCCGAGCTGTGTTTCCCGCTGGGCGGAAGTCTGCCTCTTGACGGGCGGGCTGAGCTTGTGAAGGGTGTGTACAACAGGGTTAAGAAGGATTTTGGCCCGGTTCCGTGCGGTTTCCGCATCACAACCTGGAACGACGCTCCGGCAGGTTCCGGTCTGGGAACGTCCAGCACAATGGTGGTGTGCATACTCAAGGCCTTTGTGGAATGGATGTCTCTGCCGCTCGGCGATTATGAAATCGCCCGTCTTGCATACGAAATCGAACGCAAGGACCTGGGGCTCTCCGGAGGCAAGCAGGATCAGTACGCCGCTGCTTTCGGAGGATTCAACTTCATCGAATTCCTGCCGGACGACCGCGTGATCGTGAACCCCCTCAAGGTTAAGCGCTGGATTACCGACGAACTTGAATCGAGTCTGTTGCTGTATTTTACCGGCAAATCCAGAAGCAGCGCCGCAATAATAGACAGGCAGCGGCAGAACACGTCTTCCGGCAATGCGGAGGCAATAGAGGCCATGCACAAGATACGTCAGAGCGCTGTGGATATGAAAGCCGCCGTACTCAAAGGAGACATGGCAGAATTTGCCAGGATTCTCGGCAGCAGCTGGGAAAACAAGAAGAAGATGGCGGACGGCATAACCAACGAGAACATACAGCGTGCTTTTGATGTGGCAATGGCTGCCGGCGCCACGGCCGGAAAAGTGAGCGGCGCCGGTGGCGGAGGCTTCATAATGTTCTTCGTAACCCCCGTGCTGAAAAAACAAGTGGAGGATGCCTTGAAGGCGCTCGACGGTTTTGTGCTGCCGTTCCTGTTTACCGACGGCGGTGCGCATGGATGGAAAATATTCGAAACAGATACAGTAAAGAAATGAAAAAGATACTGGATACATTGATTGAGCGCTATCCTGCGCTGGACTGTGTGCGCGAACAGATTTGGACGGCCGCGCAGATACTGGTGGATTCATATGCCGCCGAGGGCAAGCTGCTCATTGCCGGCAACGGCGGAAGTGCTGCAGACGCCGAGCACATAGTGGGGGAGATGATGAAGACCTTCCGCATACCCAAGACCTTGCCCGAAGGCTATGCCGAGGCGCTTATAGCCAGCGATCCCGAAATGGGCGCCGTGCTCCGTACGCACCTGCAAGGCGCATTGCCTGCAATCGCACTGGACGGTCATATTTCCCTCAGCACCGCATACATGAACGACTGCGAGCCGCTGCTGTGCTTTGCCCAGCAGGTAAACGGATACGGCAGGAGCGGTGACGTATTCCTGGGTATTTCCACTTCCGGGAACAGCCGCAACATCCTGTATGCCGCCGTTGCCTCCCGTGCCCGCGAAATGAAGGTCATCGGCCTTACGGGGGCGAGGGACAACCGCCTTGAGCGTTATGCTGACGTATGTATCAAAGTGCCGGCAACAGAGACTTATAAGGTGCAGGAACTGCATCTTCCCGTCTATCACTGCCTCTGCATGATGGTAGAAAAGCATTTCTTCGGTTGATGGACGTAGTCATTCTCGCCGGCGGCCTTGGCACGCGCCTCCGCAGCGTGGTGAGCGAAGTGCCCAAGTGTATGGCTCCGGTTGACGGGAAGCCCTTCCTGTGGTATCTGCTGGAGCAGCTCCGCGGATATAGCATAGACCGCGTCGTCCTGAGTGTCGGTTATTTGAGGGAAGTGGTGCAGGACTGGATCTCCGCCCACGATGGGGATTACCCCTTCGAGTTCCGTTTTGCCGTGGAAGAAGAGCCTTTGGGTACCGGCGGCGGTATCCGGCTGGCGGCCTCTATGGTCAGCGGGAGAGATGTGGTCGTTCTCAACGGTGATACTTTCTTTGACGTAAACCTGGACCTCCTTGTGCAGGCCCGCAGGGAGTCCGGGCTTCCAGTTGCCCTTGCGCTCAAGCCTATGCTGCACTTCGACAGGTACGGCGCCGTCGAGTTAGGCTCGGACGGCGTTGTTTCGGCTTTCCTTGAGAAGCGGCATTGTGACTCCGGGCTGATAAACGGTGGTGTGTATGCCCTGGACCCCCACGCGAGTGTTTTTGACGGCTTGCCGGAAAAGTTTTCGTTCGAAAAGTCTGTCCTTGAGCCTGCCTGCGCTGCCGGTAAACTGGCCGGCCTGGTGCAAGACGGATTCTTCATAGACATAGGTGTTCCGGAAGATTATGAACGTGCCTGCAATGAGCCCGGACTGCTTCTTTCACGCCTTACTCTGCCTGGAATTATCTGTGCGGCAAAGGGATACGACACCTTGCTGCTAGATCGCGACGGGGTGATTAACCGTCTGATGCCCGGAGACTACGTTAAGAGTATTGAAGAATTCGAATGGCTGCCCGGGGTCAAGTATGCGCTGAGAATCGCAGCCTGCAAGTTCCGGCATATATTTGTTGTTACTAACCAGAGGGGCGTAGGCAGGGGATTGATGACTCAAGCAGACCTGAACGACATTCACGCCTGGATGATTGATGAGGTAAAAGCCGTCGGCGGCAGCATAGACGGCGTTTATTGCTGCACCGCGGTCTCCGATACCGATCCGCGCAGAAAGCCCAATCCAGGCCTTTTCTACGATATTTGCGGCGATTTTCCGGATGTCTCCGCGTCCCGGACATTGATGATTGGAGACAGTGGCTCCGACCGGCTGTTTGCACGGAATTGCGGCATCGGCTTTGCCGGGGTGCTCTGCTCCGGGCAAAGCCGAGACGATAGATAATCAAAAATAATTACTATATTTGTTACGATGCTAGAGAATATAAAAACCAGAGTTGAGAAACTGATCTCGCTGTACGAGAAAGAAAAGCAGCGTGCAGACGCTGCCGTGGCTGATCTGGAGGCCAGCCGCGCCCAGTTGGCGGCATACAAGGAAAAAGTTTCCGAGCTGGATGCCCAGATAGACAATCTTAAGTTGCAGTATGCCTTTTCCGGCTCCGGCGACCAGGCTCTGGCCAAAGAACGCATAACCAAACTGGTCCGCGAAATAGACCACTGCATCAAGCTTCTGGAGAAGTAATATGGCACAGAATATTAAACTCAAAATAGCAGGTACCGATTATCCTATGGTCGCCCCGACTCCCGAGATTGAGGAGGCGATGCGTATTGCGGCAGAAGAAATAAATCGTAAATACAACGCATACGATGCAAAATACCCCGACAAGACTCCCTTTGACAAACTTGTCATCGTTACCCTTAACGAGACGGTGAACCGGGTAGCCGCTCAGAAAAGGATGCAGCAATTGGGAGATGAGGCGGATGCCCTGCAGTCCGACCTTGATGCTTATCTTGCCGGCATAGAGTAGAAACTGAGCCGTCAGGCCAAAGTACTGAAAACAACAAGTTCATCACGAACCGGGTAAGCTCGGACCGGTGATGGCAGGCCCGCCCCGACGGGATCCCTGAAACGGTACGGCCCCCAAATCTTTCAAGCCAGAGAATTTTCTGACGATTCGGCTGACGGCTTTTAAAAAAATTACCGACCCTTTTTCGGGGCCGGTAATTTCTTTTATACCAATCAGGCGTTATTTGCTGATCTCGAGTACGGGACTCAGTTCTCCGCCCTTGAAGCGGATGGTTCCGCCGCTGGGCGCTGCAAGTACAGCTTTCGCGTTTGCCTGCTGCAAACTGGAAGCTACGAATCTAACCTGAACGGAAGGAGCAGAACTCTTGGTTGTGTAAGTGAACTCAATGTCGTTGTTGTCTGTGTTGACCATTTCAATGTTGTAAGAAACGGCAGCACCCTCAACGGTCGTGCTCTTTACGTCCATTGCAGGAACCCAGTCTTTCCCGTCCAGAACCTCTGCGGTCCAGTGCTTGATACCACCGCCAGAGGCCCTCATGGTGCCCTTGAAATG
The DNA here is from genome assembly GCA_017454265.1 of Bacteroidales bacterium. Classification (GTDB taxonomy): domain Bacteria; phylum Bacteroidota; class Bacteroidia; order Bacteroidales; family UBA932; genus Cryptobacteroides. Next base: position 54,336 of record JAFTDJ010000038.1, read on the forward strand.
GATCTTGGATCCGGCAGGGTAGGAGCCTGTGGTGGTGACTGTAAACAGCCAGTAGTCGCCCTGCCAGCAGCCGGTCATGTACGGCTCACCTGTGGCGCCGATGTTGCGCACGGCCTTGTTGGCGCTGTCGAGAGTGGTCTTGTCTATCTGGACATAGGTAATTTTCCCGTTTCCTTCATCGGCATCTATGTACTTACCACCGTCGCCGGCCTGCTTGTCGTTCTCGCCTAAGAAAGCTCCGTCTGAGCCTTTGGTCGCTCCTCCGAATGTGGGCCCGTAAATGTCCATACGGTCAGTGCTGAGCGTCCAGGCGCCGGAAGTGTTGTCGGGAACGTCTTCACCGCCACCGCCGCCGGAGCCGGAGCCCTCTGCGGGAACAACCAGGATGTTGTCCAGATACCAGCGGTTCTGCTTGCGATCTGGATTGCTGACTGCAGGATCTGCGTTGGTAGGCCGGATGATGATGCGGGTATTGGCATCGACTCCGTTGATGCGGACCGTTCTGTTCTGCCACTCAATCTTGCTCTGACCGTCTTCCGTTGATTGTTCGGAATCGATTTCACCGCTGGTCTTGCCGCCGGTGTCATCGCATGCTCCGTTGCCTACGACTTCAACGGTCAGGGTCATAATATCTGCCTTGGCTGCAGCAGTTATATGCCAGCACCAGTCGAAGTTGAGCTCGATGTCGGCCGTACCGCTTATCTCGCTCATAGGAGGAAGGATGATGCCTGAGTTGTAAGAGGTCTTACCGAACTTGAGGTAGTTTTTCTGCAGGTAGAGGGTCCGCTTGTTTCCGTTGTCGGGGGTGCCGTCAGACCAATCCTGGCCTGCCCAGCCCCAAATGTAGCCGTAACCGCGTTTCACCATCTCATCCGTGAAACCTTCGCAGGTGGCGGAGGTGAATACGTTGGGAGCGGTAGTGCCGGGATCGTTGTCTTTGACGGCATCACCTGCGCCTGTAGCCGTGGTCCAAGGCTCTAGCCACTCGAAGTCATCCTTAAAGTAGATGACCATATCTATTCCGTTGTCGACGAACGATGTGGCAATCATATTCACCTTGCTGGCATTTGCGCTCACGGTATATCCGAATATTGATACCTTGTGGCCGGTGAGGGCTGCAAGTCCCAGGCTGGAGAGAGCGGTAGGCGAAACGGTGCGGCTGCATCCTTCAACGACCACTGAAGAGCCGTCAAATACGCCGCTGACAACAACGTATTCGGGTGCTGTAACACTAAGTGCGTCCAGGCTTCCGGAAATGTCTTTTGCCGAGGCGGGATAGCTCACGTCGGAATGGGAGTCAATGTTCAGGTTCTCTATGTCGCTGACAACGGGCTGTCCGTTTTCGGTGCCCTTGAGGCCGCGGAAGCTGATTACGTCTCCGGGAGTTACGTCTTTTTTGATCGGCAGGAGTATATTGGTCTCGCCGTCGGACAATACAACGCTGTTGCCGTCGGAGGCATAGACCTTGGCGCCATTCACGTTCACGAAGAGCCCGTCTTTCACGTCCTTAAGGGTTGCCACGGTTGCGTCTGCAGCGCCGCGGTACTTATCACCCTTCTGATATACAATGACATTGGAGTAGCTGATAAGCTTACGGCCGTGGAACTTAACTGTATCGCGGCGGGGGAGAAGGAGGCCCTGGGCATCCTTGTTGTCTGCAACGCTGATCTGCACGCCTTCCACTGTCCCGGAACCGGAAGTCTGGGAAACGGTGATCCAATCGGGGGCATCCACCGTCCAGTCTCCGTCGGAGTAGATGGTCATCGCCTGCGGAGCAGCACCGGTGGCCTCGAACTCCAGATAGGTGTTCTGGGCCATCACAGCTTTTGCCACGGGATCCGCTTCCTTGGTGCAGGAAGACAGTATGCCCGCCAGGGCAAGGCCGCATAAAACTATTTGTTTGATATTTTTCATAATACAAATCATTTAACTAGTACGAAAGGCCATCGTTCCATCCGCGGTTCTGTGTGAGCTTGGGATTGAGGGAACGGTCGTCGATAGGTACAGGATACAGATAATCCCTGTTCTCGTCGAAGGAGATGAGGATGTTCTGATGAGGCTCGATATAGCCTTTCTCTCCCTCGGAGAGGAAGATGTCGGTGCCGAGAAGCCTAAGGTAAGTAGCTGTGGATGCGGCCGGTTTGGGGTCTTCCTTGCCGTAGATGCAGATGTCGTTCTTGCCGTCACCGTCAATATCGTAAGCACCCTTGCCGGGGAAGTAGCAACCCAACCACTTCTGCTGGTCTATACAATGACCGCACTTCCAGCGCATCAGGTCACCGTAGCGGAATCCTTCCTGGGCAAGTTCTACTGCGCGTTCGCGGCGGATTTCCAGGATAACGCCCTTGTTTGCGCCGCTTACGTTGGTATAACCCCACTCAGCTGAACTGAGGTAAGGATCGGGGTTGGCATTTGCTGCAGCCATATCCATGTGAGGCATAGCTACGCGGTCGCGGAGCTTGTTGATGGACTTGTCGAGGTCGGCCTGGGTAAGGCTGCCCAACTCCGCCTTGGCCTCGGCATAGTTCAAGAGCACCTCGCCGAAGCGGAATACGGGCAGGTCGTTGTAAGAGCGGTCGAACTTGTCGTTGGCGGCATTGTTCTTCTCCATGACGAACTTGGCCATCTGGTATCCGGTAAGCGTGATGTTCATATCTATTCCTTCCTTGGCTCCGGAATACTTGTAGGTGGTACCGTCAAGTGCAAGGCGTGAATAGCCGGGTATGCGTATGGTCTGGCCGAGACGAGGGTCGCGGTCTTTCACTTCCTCGGCAAACTGCATGGTCTCCCAGCCGGGTTTGTCCGTGAATCGGGTTCCGTCCTTCATCAAGTATGCGTTTACGAACTTCTTTGTGAGAGAAATACGGCCCTGGGAGTTCATAAGTGCGGATGCGGTGGCGTTGTGCATCAGCTCAAGACCGAAGTCGAAGTTGATGCTCAGCATGTACTCGTCTTTATTGGCGTCATACTCCGAGAAGAGAACTGCGTAGTCAAGCTCGGGGTTGCCGGTTGAGTAAAGCTTGAAAGGACCGTCGTTGATAATTGTTTCGGCTGCCTGGTAACTCTGTTCGAGATACCACTTCCAGTCTTTCCATTCGCTGGTGTCCCAGTTGACGCCGCACATGGATGCATAGTCGTCGTGATACTTGCGGAACGTTCCCTCAAAGAGGCAGAAGCGGGCTTTGAGAGCCAGTGCCACCCACTTGGTCACGCGATAGCGGAGGCCGTTGGGATAAGACGAGGGAAGGTATTCTGCGGCATAGTCGATGTCGGCTATGATGTTCTGCATTATGGCCTCACGTGATGCACGAGGGCCGTACAGAACGGTAGTATCGTTGGAGGGCAGCTCATAATCAGACCATGGAACGTCACCGAAGCGCATTACCTTGTCGAAATAGATATACGCACGGAAGAAACGGCATACCGCGGAATACTGCTGCTTTGCTGTTTCGTCCTTGGTATTTGTCTCCATGTAGGCAAGTGCAGTATTGAGCTTGCGAAGGTCGGTCCAGCTCCAGCCACCGCCGGAATTGGGAACCTGCCGGTTGGTGCCGCCCCTCATGACGTTCGAAGGGTTGGCCTTGATGAACTGGTCGCTCTGCTCGTCGTATGGTTCCTTCGGCAGCAGGTTGTTGTAGAAGGAGTTGGTGAAGAGCTGAAGCTCGGTGGCAGACTTGAAGTAAGTCTCCGGAGTCATTTTTGACTGAGGATACTTGTCAAGCCACTGTTCGCAGGAAGTGAATCCCAGAAGGGCGACCGCAAAAAGGACGATGTATTTTTTGATGTTGTATTTCATAATATTGTCCTCCTCAGATTAGAATGTGATGTCTATACCGAACATATAGGACTTCTGCCAGGGGTAGAAGGCTCGGTTGTAGGAGCTGCTGCTGCGGTTGAAGGCGCCTTCAGGATCGATGTACTGGTTGACCTTCTTGAGAGGAGACCAGTAAGCGAGATTCTCACCGCTGAAGTAGATTCTGAATTTGTCGATTCCAATCTTTCTGGTGAGTTTCTTTGGCACTGTGTAACCTATGGAGAGGTTCTTCAGACGCAGGTAGCGGATATTCTGCAGGTAGCGGGTGTTTGCATAGTGCAGCTGGCCCTTGCCATTGTAGGCGTAGTAGGCCACGGCACGGGGGAAGTATGCATCGGTATTGTCGTAGTCCCAGCACTGCTCGATGAAGTTCTTGGGCAGATATGATGTCATAGGCTGCGAGAACGGACCCCAGAATGCGAAGGAGTAGCCGGAAGGATACCAGTAGTGGTCACCTGTTCCCTGCAGGAATATGGATGCGTCGAAGCCGAGGTAGTCGATTCCGAAGCTCAGACCGTACTGGAGGCTTGGCAGGCTGTTACCGATGATTTTGCGGTCGCCGGGGTTGTCCACTGTGTTGGCGCCTATGCCGATGATTCCATCGGGCGTATTGGAAATAACGTTACCGTTCTCGTCGTATTCGACTTTACCGCCGATATCGATGTACTTGAGGTCGCCGGCTTTCCATACGCCATTGGGCACTTTGCCTACGACATAGGAAAGATCTACGAGGCTTGCGTACTCCTGCGCCTCTGCATCGGTCTGGAACAGGTCGTCGGCAACGAAGCCCCAGATTTCACCTATGCGCATTCCGACGTAGTAATCCTTGGCGAAGGTCTTGTTGTCGTTGTCATACTTGGTGATGTGGGAGTCGTAGTCGCTAAGGGTTCCGCGGATGCTGTATCCGAAGGGATGACCGCCCAGGTTGAACTGGTCTCTCCAGCTCAGCGAGAGCTCGTAGCCACGGGTGCGCAGGTCAGCGGTGTTCTGCTTGGGTGCGGCGGCGCCATAGAGGTTAGGAAGGGCTACGCCGTCGGTAAGCATGTTCTTGGTGTCTCGGATGTAAACTTCCCCGGTGAACTCCAGGCGGTTGTTCAGCATTGCAAGGTCCAGACCCAGGTTCCATTGCTCCGAAGTCTCCCAGGTAAGGTCGCCTGCGTTAGGCGCGGAAACGTTAGCATACTTTGCAACAGTGGCGGACTCGCCGAAGCTGTAGTGGGCGAAGTCGTTCACGTTGATGGTACGGAGGTACAGGTAGTTGCTCACATTCTGGTTTCCAAGTGTACCGAAGGAGGCGCGGAGCTTGAGGTTGTTCACCGTGCTCTTGAGGGGCTTGAAGAAAGGCTCTTCAGAAATACGCCAACCGAGTGATCCGGAAGGGAAGAATCCCCAGCGGTGTCCGCGGGCGAAGCGGGAAGTTCCGTCGTAGCGGCCGGAAACCTCAAAGAGGTAACGGCCCTTGTAGTCGTAGTTAAGACGGCCGAAGAAGCCGAGCAAAGCATACTCCGACTGGCCTCCGGATACGGACATTACGGTAGAACCGTCTTCAGCCGCACCCACGAGGTCGAAGTCGCTGAGCTCTTCGCTGAGCAGGTAGTTTGCCACCCCGCCTACGGTCTTGCTGTTCTGGGTTTCATAGTTCGCACCCAGCATGGCGGTTACGTGGTGAGCTCCGCCGAAGGTCTCTTCGTATGTGCCGTAGATGTTTGCTGAATAGTAATTATAGGTGGTAATGTCTTCGGAGAGCTGGTCCTGGCCGGCACCGGAAACGTAGTACTCGATTTCCGAATCGGGATACTGGCGGTAGGGAATATTGACCCTGCGTGCAGTATTTCTGTTCTGGTGCAGACGATAGGTGAAGTTGCCGGTAAGGGTGAAGCACTTCACCGGGGTAATCTTGAGCTCGGTGGTGTTGGCAAAGTCGCTGCGGCGTGCAAAGTTGGTGTCCTTTGCCTCGCCGAACACGATGTGACGGCCGTTACCAACAGCATAACTTCCGTTCAGCACACCTGCTGCCGGGAGGTAAACCCAGGAGCCGTCGGGGTTCTGAAGAGGGAAGATAGGCAATGCGTGGGCGGCACTGTATGCAATGGCGTTCTCCGTGTTGTCAACGCCGACATAATCATATACGGAGCTGTAGAACGAGGTATTGTTGCTCAGCCTCATATACTTGTTGATGTCGAAGTCAATCTTGGAGCGGAGGTTGATTTTGTGGAAGACGTCCGGCCTTTGCTTGATGATGCCGGTCTGCCTGTCGAAACCTCCGGAAAGGTAATAGCGGACGCTCTTGTTGCCGCCGGAAATGGACAGGTTGTGCTGCTGCACGGGGTGCCTGTCGTTGAACAGGCTGTGCCACCAGTCGGTATTGGCGTAGTAGCGCCACTGATCACGGCCGTTTATTGTCTTACGAACCACCCAGGGACGCTCGGGGTTCTCGGTTTTGTCGTTCACACGGGCAAGGAGTTCCATCATGTCCTCATCGTTGTAAAGGATGTAGTTGGAACCTTCAGAAGCCATACGGAACTTGTTGATGGTGTACACAGACCAGTAACCAGTAGTCTCATAATCCGTGGAGGTGGTGGGTTGTTCCCAGCCGAAACGGCCGCTGTAGCGAACCGTGGCCTTGCCCTCGGATTGAGTTCCCTTCTTGGTGGTGACCAGAATCACGCCGAATGCTGCGCGTGCTCCGTAAACGGCAGCCGCTGCGGCGTCCTTGATGACGGAGATGGACTCCACGTCGTTGGGGTTTACACGGTTGATGTCACCCACGGCGCCGTCGATGAGCACAAGCGGGGATGCACCGTTGATGGAGGTGAATCCTCGGATGTTGAGCGATCCGGTGCTTCCGGGGTTACCGGAGGAGGTGGTGATGTTCAGGCCGGGGACGGAACCCTGGAGCATGGTGGACAGGGAGTGGGCGGAACGGTTTTCCAGTTCCTTCGCCTCGACGGCCGTTACGGCTCCGGTGAGGTTCACCTTCTTCTGGGTGCCGTAACCGATGACTACGGTCTCTTCGAGTACCATGTCATCTTCTGCCAACTTGACGTTCACCACGTCCTGGCCTGCTGGAACACTCACGTTCTGGGTGGTGTAACCGAGGCTGGAGAAAACGAGCACGATGTCGCGGGCAGGAACGCGGAGCGTCCAGCTGCCGTCGGCATTCGAGACCGTTCCTGTGGTAGTGCCCTCCAGAACGATTCCTACGCCGGGCAGAGGCTGGTCTGCACCGTCGAGAACCTTTCCGGACACTGTACGGTTCTGGGCTTGCAGTCCGATGCAGGAAAGCAGCAGGAGAGCCGTTACAGCCAGAGATTTTAGAATTCTCATAATGCTTTGGTTAGTTAAAAGGTTAGTTAATAAAAATATGTTGGTATTATTGGTTTTTGTATTCCGAAGGAGTGAATGCCTTGGGGCGCTTGAGCGTCTCGGTGAAAACGCTGCCGTTGCGGTCTGTGACTCTCACCGTTACGGTGGAGCTGGCGCTGGATGCCGTGGCCTGGAAGAAGTGGTTCCAGGATGAGGTCAGGAAGCCAGGGGTGGAGTTGGCGCCGGCTGTCTTGCATCTGGCAGCCGTAAGCGCATACATGTGCAAGGGGTCGTATGCAGCAACGGGAACAACGTTAAGTTCAGTGCCGTTTTCGCTTATGCTCACTTTCCAGTCGGAATCATAGTCCCAGACGTTGACCAGAATAGCGTTTGCGGGGAAGGACTGTACTGCGTTTACGTAAGGAAGCCATGCTTTATGGCTGCCTCCGAGCGATGCGGTGAGCACTTCCTTTACCTTGTTCATGTCGTAGGCACGGAACTGGTAGTTGGCGTCGTGACCGGCAGCTTTGAATGTCTGAGTGAATTCGGCGCCGTTGAATTTCCAGATGCCATATCCTCCGGGAGCCCCGTCCTGGGAAAGGTGAAAGCCTTCGGTGAGGTGCCCGGACCACCACCAGGAAGCGCAAACGGCACCAGAATTGTGCTCGGCAAACTTTTCGGTATGCCGGCGGTTGAAAATATTGTGGGTGTGGCCGCTCAGGAAGTGTACGTTGTGGCTGGACACCGCCGAAATAAATTCGGACATATTGGCCTCTCCTGTCGAATTCGCGCCGTTCAGGTAGTTGTCGTTCCATCCGGTGGCGCCTGATGGGCTGGACACCGGAGCATGTGAGGTGATGAATACAGGAGTGGACTTGTCTACGTATGACAGGTCTTTGGCGAGCCATTGCATCTGCTCGGCGGTATAGTTTCGCTTGTACTGGCTGCGAAGATCAGATCCGGTACCCACGTCATTGTAGTCGATATTGTCCATTACAATGAAGTGGATTTTGCCGATGTTGAAAGAATAGTACGTGGGGGCGATATCCCGTGTGTAATGGAACGCTTTGTTGAAATCACCGACGGAATTCATGTCATTGTCGTGATTTCCCATCGTATGGAAGAAGGTGATGTTCTTGTAGTTGGTGTTGACGGTGTTCAGATATTGGGGAAACTCGTAATTGTTGCTGTACCAGTAGAGGTCCCAGGTCATATCACCAAGGGTCATGACGTAAGTTTTCCCGGCAACCGACTCTATGGACTCGTTGAGCGAGCGGGAGAAGGCGTTGAATTGCTTGATGTCGTCTGTGCGGTTGGCAAGGTGCATGTCGCCCAGTACGAAAAGCGTGAAATTATCGTTGTTTACAGGGATCAGCTCAAAATCTTTGCGATCAACGGTGTTTACATCTCCGGACACCGCGGAGTGGAAGTGGGGGAGCACACCTTGTGATGGAACTTCATACCCGCCTGGTATGACGATGAAGACATATTGCCACTTTTTCTTCGACTTGAGCTGATATATTCCTTTTTCGTCGGTTTTGGTGAACAATTCGCCGTCCGATACCAGAACTCCGGGTACGCCTTTCCCTTCGCTGAGCACGATCCCGTAGATATTGGTCCCGGGATCGGGTTCAATCTTAAGTGACTGAAGGATATTCAGGCTGATGGAGCCGAGATAGTAATTTAGAGAATTGCGCTTTATGTATATTTTGTACGTTCCGGATACAATCCCGTCCGTCAGGTTGAATTCAAACGACGTCCCGTCCTTGAGGGACACAATCGGGCAGACGAAGTCTGTGCTGGCAGCAGACCTCAGGACGACCTGGTCATCCTGTTTGATGTTGGTCTTGCCGCGGAGAGGGATACTTATTGATGTTCCTTCTTCAATATCCAGTTTGTCAGGAACGGAAACATTTGTGGTGACGATTTTGTCTTGATCGTCGGCATTTTGTTTTTGAGTGTTGCAAGAATACAGCGCCAGCAGGAGAATCGCGGGCACAAGAAAGTTAATCAATCGTCCAGTGTTCATTATAATGCGGTCTTAGCAATTAACGTATAAAGATACAATAATATTTCGATTTCTGCTGAGATTTAATTAAATTTTTTTTTGCACTCTTGTCTTGCAGTTTTTATTGAATAATCCTTATCTTTGTAGGATTAAACATTGTATTATGATTTTGTACTACATACTAGCAGCATTAGTCGGTGCAGCCATCGCTATTGCCATTTACATAGCGGTCAGCCGATCTGCCGCCAAGGGGCGTGCTGCCGCAATCATAGAAAAGGCTGAAATAGAGGGCGAGAACATCAAACAGCAGAAGATTCTGCAGGCCAAAGAAAAATTCCTTCAGCTCAAAAGTGAGCATGACCAGAAAGTCAGCCAGCGCAACAACGAACTTCGCGAGCGTGAAAACAATATAAAGACCCGTGAAAGCCAGCTCAACCAACAGGCTGCCGAGCTGAACAAGCGTCAACACGACCTGGATTCTCAGAAAGGGCAGGTTAATGCCCAGAAGGCGTTGCTGGAGAACAAGATGGAGGAGGCTGAACAGCTTCGTGCGCAGGCGAACCGCCAGCTTGAGACTATAGCGGGACTCAGTGCGCAGGATGCAAAGAACATTTTGATGGAGAATATGAAGGCGGAAGCTCGTACCGAGGCCCAGGCATATATCAATGAAACGATGGATGAGGCCAGGCTGAATGCCGCCAAGGAGGCTAAGCGTATTGTAATCAATACAATACAGCGCACCGCCACTGAGACTGCCATCGAAAATGCAGTTACCAGTTTCCCTATCGACAACGACGAAGTGAAAGGCCGAATTATCGGGCGTGAAGGACGGAATATCCGAGCCCTGGAGGCGGCGACCGGCGTTGAAATCGTGGTTGATGATACTCCCGATGCCATCCTTATCAGCGCCTTTGATCCAGTTCGCCGTGAGGTTGCGCGCCTGTCCTTGCATCAGTTGGTCATTGACGGCCGGATTCACCCTGCCCGTATCGAAGAAGTGGTGGCAAAAGTGAGCAAGCAGTTGGAAGATGAAATCCTTGAGACAGGCAAACGTACCTGCATCGATCTCGGAATTCACGGCCTTAATATAGAACTGGTGAAGTTGATAGGAAGGATGAAGTACCGCAGTTCTTATGGCCAGAACCTGCTTCAGCACTCCAGAGAAGTTGCAAATATTTGCTCTATAATGGCCGCCGAGCTTGGCCTGAATCCAAAGCTTGCAAAGCGTGCCGGACTGCTCCACGATATCGGTAAAGTATCCGAAGAAGAACCCGAATTGCCTCATGCCCTTCTTGGCGCAAAGCTTGCCGAGCAGTATAAAGAGCGTCCCGAGGTCTGCAATTGTATCGGGGCGCATCACGAGGAAATGGAGATGACGACGATTTATGCTCCTCTGGTCCTGGTCGGTGACGCAATCTCCGGAGCCCGTCCCGGTGCACGCCGCGAGGTGATAGAGTCGTATATCAAGCGTCTCAAGGGAATGGAGGATCTTGCTGCATCCTATCCCGGGGTGACTAAGAGCTATGCTATTCAAGCGGGTCGTGAGCTTCGCGTAATCGTCGGTGCCGATGAAGTTTCCGACGACCAGGCCGCCCGCCTCTCCACAGATATCGCCCAGCGTATCCAGGACGAGATGACCTATCCCGGTCAGGTAAAGATTACAGTTATCCGGGAGACTCGCAGCGTCGCTATTGCAAAGTAGTTTTTACATGTAGCCGTATTTCTTAAGCTCCTGATTTTCTGGCTTTTATAAGTTATTGAGGATGAGCTGTTTAAGAAAAACGGCGGATTAAAATAACCAGCTTTTCAGTAGCCGTCAGCAAAACTTTTTTCATCAGCTCCTTTTCCAGAGCTACGCAGCCGCCGGTCCAGGCCTTCGCCCCTTTGCAATGAATGAAAATCGCCGAGCCCATGGGCCAGATTCCCCTGGAATTATAGTCTGTCTCTATGCCGTAGTCGTATTCCGGTGAGAGTTCCCACATCCTCTCGCCTCCGTAGCCGGGGGAAGGCTCCGCAGAACCGGTCTGCACGATGCGGTTGTAATTCGGCCCCTGCTCATCGCAGGCGAAAGTTCCAGGCACGACATGCAGATACGGCAACGCGCAACCGGGATCTGGCAGTATACCGAAAGCACGCAGCGGCCTCAGCTCGCCGACCGGCGTTTTTGCGTCACCCTCCCGCGTTTTTCCGACGCCGTTCTTCCCGACGAAAGCACTGCCTTTGCCCCTCAGCCGCCAGCCTTTGGCTCCCTTGGTATAGTACCTGGCCAGGGCGTCGCTGCCTCCTGAATGCTCCACCAGCAACAATTGCTGCACACTTTCGTTTTTCCCGTACTTGCTCAGTTCCTTTGAATACCTCATCGCCTTTCGTTTATTTTTTGATGAACAGGATAGCCATCAGCGGAAGGGCGATGATCGCCATCGTTGCGCTGATGGGCAGATAAATGCCGAAGTTGACATACTGTACCACCAGATAGGTGATGAGCAGCAGTCCGACGCCCATTGCCGAAGAAATAAGATAGTGCTTGCGTATGTCTGTGCTCTTGCAGACTATGCGGCTGAGGTTGGGTACTCCGAGAGAAATGAATCCTATGGGGCCACATATGCTTACTGCGCTGGTAACCAGAAACATAATTGCGAGCAGGCTCACTGCCTTGTGTGGACGGCTGAGGTCGATTTCGCCGCTGAAGTGCCGGGTGAGCCGGCCGCTGTCTATCAGTGCAGCAGCAAGGCCGATGGCGAAAAGGCACAGAGAAAACACTATGTCCCAGACGGTTACGCCCTCGAGGCGAAAGTTCGCGGCACCCCAAAGATAGTACTGCTTGAGCAGGTCGCCGTTGGGAGCGTTGGTAACGACGATAGTTCCCAGCGATCCGATAAAAGTGCCGAACAGGATGCCGAAGGTAATAAGACTCTGGGTATTGACACGCAATGTTACAAAGAAGCAAACCAACGTGCAGATGAGCGTGCAGATGAAACTGCCTACTGTAAGCGAACACCAGCCGCTCATGGTGGCCGCGGCGGCACCCAGGCAAGCTGCGCTGCCAAGTCCGAGCGAATACACGTCGCCAAGCTGGTTGCGCCACAGATATTGCATCTGTATGCCCCCGACCGGCAGGGCGATGCCGGAGATCAGTACGTATAGCAAACTTAGCAGCATAGGCTTCTGACGAACTATCCAAGATACACTTTTTGCTTAAGCAGCAGGGGTTTGAGGTCTGCGTAGTCGAGCGTGGCGGGGGAAGCTCCGGAAGACAGGCAGAGAGCGGCTGCAATACCTGCGGCCTGGCCAATGGCCATTGCCGGAGGCATCACGCGGATGGCGCCGGCAGCGGGGGAGGCGGCGCTGATGCAGCGGCCTGCAAGCAGCAGCCCTTCCACGTCCCTGGGCACCAGGCTGCGGTACGGCACTCCGTACATATTTTTTTTGATGGGCATGTAGAGTCCGCCGGCAGGGCCTCCCATAGCGCCGTGAACATCGATGGAGTTGGCACTCAACAAGATATTGTCGTCCGGAATCACACCGTCTATGAGATCCTGCACGGGAAGCACGAAATCTCCGTGGACGTGGCGGGATTCGCGTATGCCCATAGTTGAACCCGTGCCCATCAGCGTAGCCTTTTCGCAGCCGGGCACGTACTTGTGGAAGAAGTTCATCAGTTCCTCTACCTGGCGACGGCCTTCAATTTCAGCGGCGGTGAGATTCTCGCAGTCGGTAGAATCTACACCGTGTATGCGTGTGCAGTTGATGACCCACTGGTCTTTCTCTACGGAGCGCCAGATGTTGACAGACTTGCGTGCAAGGTCCCACTCTCCGGCGGCTTCGGCTTCCGCGACGCGCCAGTGCAGGCAGCGATAGCTCACTCCGTTCACGCGGCGGAACTCGGGCAGATGAGGCACAACGTCCGCGATGAGCCTGTCGGTATCCACGTTGTTGATGCGGAAGAACAGGGATGCGGGCTGAACGCGCCCGCTCTCTGGATCGCCGAAGACACAGGGAGCGCCAGCGCGGAAAGCGACTGTGCCGTCGCCGGTGGCGTCTATGACCATTTTTGCACGTGCGGCCTCAAGCCCCGAAGGCGTAAGCAGCACTGCCCCCTGAATCTTGCGCCCCTTCATTATCGGTCTCACGAAGTTTGCGTGAAAGAGCACCTTCACGCCGGCCTCTGCGCATATGCGGTCGTAAACTTTTTTTAGAATCTCTGCGTCGAAAGGGGTACAGTGGTCGTGTCCCTCGTTTATCCATGCGGTGAATTCTGTCCCCTGGCGTATCTTTGACGGATGGATGGCTCCTCCTTCGGCAATCAGGCGGTCAACGATTTCTTCGAAAAGGCCGCGGATGATCATGTTCTCGCCTGCCGCGTCGTAGCATGTCATGAACGGTCCTACGAGGCCCTTGGTGCCCATGCCTCCAAGGCAGTTGCCGTTGTCGACAAGGAGCACTTTGGCTCCTTCTCGCGCGGCGGCTACGGCCGCGCATGCTCCGGCAGGTCCGCCGCCTACGACCAACAGGTCTGCCTGATAGGATTCTTTGATGTCTTCATTGGTATCGCAGGATACGAGTGTGGGAAAACTGGCTCCGGCTGCTGCAGCAAGCCCTACTGTTCCCAGAAATTTCCGTCTGTCCATTGCAGTGATTTCTAATATTCCCTGCAATTTAGGGAAAATTTTAAAATTCTCCTTCGAATTCGAGATCAAGATCTTTGATTAAATTCTCGATTTCAGCATAATTTGCTATCCAGCTTTTGATTTCCTTTGACATAGCAGTGTTTCTTTTAAGTTTCTGCTGCAAAGGTATGGCCCATTTTTGTCAACTCTTGACAAATGCAAATTATTTTACGGAAACTTTGGGAATATCGCTCCAAAGTGTAGTGTAGTGCGGCGACTGGTGCTCGCGCGACATCCGTATCTTACCTTCTCCCTGGACGCCGAACAGTATGGTGCCGCGACCGTAGTTGCGGTTGATGCGGTCTATGCTCTGCGAGATGCGGGCTTCCTTCAGCTCGCTCCGCTCATCTGCAAACAGAGAGCGCGTGTAGTCTTCTGCCTGAACCAGCTTTGTAATAACTACTCCGGCTTTTTTGTATGCGTATCCTGGGCGGTACAGGTTTCTGGCGGCATTAACTGCGGCAGAAACGATGGTGCCGTGGTCTGCGCTTCCGTCTGGCAGGACGGCAATCTGCGAACCGAAGGTCTGGGGCGCGTTTTCCTTGAAGCGGTTCGTGAATGCAAAAACTGTAAGTTCCATGGCCATTGACTGTTGGGCACGCAGCTTCTCCACGGTTCCTTCCGCGAAGTTGGCCACCTGCTCACACAGCAAATTCACGTCTGTAATCTCCTTAGCGAAGCTGCGGGAAACACAGATGCTTTGCCTCGGTTCCACGACGTCTTCGAATTCAATGCAAGGGGTGCCTCTCAATTCTTTCCAAGTCCGAAGACCAGGCAGGGCAAACTGCCTGCGAACGGCCTCTTCCGGCAGAAGCGTGTAGTCCCACGCGGTGCGAACGTTCATCGCCGCAAGCTTTTTAGCACTCCTGCGTCCTATCCCCCATACATCCTCCACGGGAAAACGTCGTAGGACTTTCTCTATATCCTGTGGCCGGTGCATGTAGCATCCGCCCCGCAGTTTCGGGTATTGTTTGCAGAGCTTGGATGCAATCTTTGCGAGCGTTTTGGTGGGGGCGATGCCTACGGAAACCGGGATGGCGGTGAGTTTGCGGCAGCTGGAGGAAATCTCTTTTGCGTAAGCATCGAAATCGTCGATACGCATTCCTCGGAGATCCAGGAAAGCCTCGTCGATAGAATACTGCTCTACCGACGGCGCGTAGCTGCGAAGCACCTCCTGTACGCGTGCGGACATATCTCCGTAAAGCGCAAAATTGGAGCTGAATACAGCCACGCTATATTTTTCCACTATGGGTTTTATTTGAAAAAGGGGCGCTCCCATCTTGATGCCGAGAGCCTTGGCCTCGTTGCTCCTGGCTACAGCGCAGCCGTCGTTGTTGCTGAGCACAATGACAGGCCTCCCGTTGAGATCCGGGCGGAAAACGCGCTCGCAAGAAGCAAAGAAGTTATTGCAGTCTGCAAGGGCGAACATCTATGCCTTTTTAATTATGTATGTAACCACGCCCCAAATAAGGAATTCATTACCTGCGCCCACCGGAATAGGCTTGAATCGTTTATTGTGCTCGTTACACGGTACCAGCAGTGCCCCGTCGGGGTGCAATTCCACCTTCTTCACAGTATATTCGCCGTCTATGAAGCACACTGCTTTACATCCGTTGTAGGGATCTACTGCACGGTCCACTATTATAATGTCACCCTCGTCCATGTCGGCATCTACCATGGATACACCGTCTATACGGAAAAAAAAGGTGGATGCGTTGTGGTGTACCAGCAGTTTTACGAGGTCCAGTTTCTCGCGCACGTCTTCGGCCGGAGATGGAAATCCTGCTTTGACGCTGCCGAGCAGCTCAGACACAATGGTGCCCGAAACTTCTATTTCTTGTGGTTGCATATGCAAATATAAGAATATAATTACTAAATTTGCCAAAGTTGGCAGTGTATGACAAGCTCCTCAAAAAAAAATAACGGGTGGCTCGCAGTGAGCCCTCTGTTCGTGTTCCTGGCGATATATCTGATATCTTCAGTGTTGGCGAAGGACTTTTACAAGGTCCCTGTCACCGCAGCTTTCCTGGTATCTTCCGTATATGCGCTTCTGATTACCCGCAGTCCCGGAAACGGGAAGTCCCGTTTCGATATGGACGGGCGGCTCTCCATATTCTCTTCGGCTGCAGGGGACAGTAACGTGATGCTGATGATATGGATATTCGTGCTTGCCGGAGCCTTTGCAGCTACGGCCAAAGACATCGGCGCTATAGACGCAACGGTGGAGTTCACACTGAAGCTGATGCCTGCACGCTTCCTGTATGCGGGACTCTTTGTAGCGGCGTGCTTTATTTCAATGGCGATTGGAACTAGCGTGGGCACTGTCGTGGCACTCGTGCCGGTTGCCTCTGCACTGGCCGCACAGATAGGGACAAGCGTTCCGCTGCTCACCGCTGTCGTGGTGGGCGGGGCCTTCTTCGGAGACAACCTGTCGTTCATATCGGATACTACAGTGGCGGCAACCAGGAGCCTGGGTGTGCCTATGCGGGAAAAGTTCCGGAAGAACATCAAGATTGCGGCACCCGCCGCAGTGCTGGCGACCATAGTTTACGTTGTAATAGGCGCCGGCGTCTCAGCGCCTGTGCAGGACGGGGCGGTGGAATGGGTCAAGATGCTTCCGTACCTTCTGGTAATAGGCATGGCCCTTGCCGGACTCAACGTTATAGCTGTGCTTGCCATGGGCCTTCTGGCCAACGGCATCATTGGATTTGCCTACGGATGTTTCGACTGGGTGGGCTGGCTTACCTCCGCCGGAGCGGGAATTGCCGGAATGGGCGAGCTTATCATCGTTACGCTGCTGGCAGGCGGAATGCTTGGAATCATTCGCTACAACGGAGGTATGGATTTCATCATCAATGGACTTACGCGTCACATAAAGGGGCAGCGGGGCGCGTCTCTCAGCATAGCAGCCCTGGTAAGTCTGATTAATTTCTGCACTGCAAACAACACCATAGCCATCATTACCGCCGGACCGCTGGCTAAAGATATTACCGAGCGCTACAGACTGGATCCCGGTCGCTCTGCCAGCATACTGGACGTCTTCTCCTGCCTGGTGCAGTGCATCATTCCCTACGGCGCCCAGATGCTCATGGCGTCCGGACTGGCCGGAGTGTCGGCCATATCGATCATGGGCTATCTTGTTTACCCTTACGCTCTTGGGGTATTTGCCCTGATGTCTGTTCTGCTTACCGGCCGAAAGACTTAGCGTGGGTCTGGCGCCCGTCGGTGTCGAAGCTTCTCAGAACAATGGTGGCGTCTTTGCAAAGCGACACCTCGAGCCTTTCTACGTTCTTGTTCACCCAGATGGGGAATGTCGCCCCGGAAGATTCTGAACCGGCCTCCTCTATGCGGAAGCGGTGTTCGTGTCCGCAAATCATCAAGTCTATGCCGGCCTTGTTGAGCAGGGGAACGAACAGCTCGCGTACGTTGCGGTTGCCCTGCCAGCCCTTTGCCGACGGCGGAATATGCGAAAATACGATGCGCGCCGAGGCGCTGCGGCAATCTTCGCTTTCCAGCACGGTCTTGAGCCACTCTGCTTCTTCCCGGAGATAGGGGAGTGTGTCGTACAAGCCGCTGTACTCGATGTCGTTGTCCGGCTTGTCCTCGCCGCTGTCCAGGCCGATGAAGAAGAAATCGCCGTAGCGGAAAGCCGTATAAGGTTTGTTCGTGGCACTGGAAAAATGCTTGGGCCACAATATGGCGCTGCGGCCCCTGAACTCGTGGTTCCCCCGGAAAACGAACAGCGGCACGGAGCCGGCCAGCACCTCGGAGGTAGTGTGCATGTAGCAGGATGCTATCTTGCCCTCGTCCATGAGCGTGCTTGTCATGTCTCCGTTATAGACCACGAAGTCGGGAGTCCGGCTGCAAGCATTGAGCAGCACCCGCAAAAGCGAGTCTTTCTCGTGAAGGTCGTTCATCACCACGAAACTTACGGAGTCGTAGTCTTCCTTCAATGTGCTCACTCTGAAAGGATTGCGGCGGAAGACGTCGGAACCGCTCTCGCGGGTGTAGCTCACGTTGCCGGGCCCCATGTACTGCTTGACTCCGCGCATCATTATGCGGTATCGATATGTAGTTCCCGGTTCCAGCCCGCTTACTACCACTTTGTGCAGGCGCCCTATGGGCAGCAGCCCGCAGCCGGAGTCTTCGTTGAAACGCTGCCGTCCGCGGTTGTACCAGTGGTCGTCGCCATCGGGCGCAATTTCCACCCAGGCGACGGCATCCATGTCGGTTTCCCACATCACAGTGAATGAATTCGTGGTTACATTTTGAAGGTAAGGACCGCAGACTACGCCGGCACGGTCCTGCGCGAAAGCGCTGAGCTGAAGAGCCAGCACGGCGAGGCAAATGCTTAGAAAACGTTTCATACAGCTCCAAAATTACTAAAAAAAACTTATCTTGCAGCTATGGACCAACCTAAAGTGGAGAGGATGCTCCGGCTGATGAAGTATCTCTCGAGCAATGTGAATTATACGATAAAGGAACTCGGCGACAAACTGGAGATGTCTCCGCGCACGGTTTACCGCTATCTGGACACTTTCAAAAGTGCCGGGTTTGCAGTAGTGAAGCTGTACGGCGACGTTTACAAGCTGGGCAAGATGCCGCGCGAGGCTGTGGAGCTGGAGAAACTGATATATTTCTCTGAGGAAGAGGCGTACCTGGTGAATTCCCTGATAGACCAGCTGGTGCCCACGAACAGCCTGAAGGCAAACCTGAAAGAGAAACTTTCCGCCATTTACCGTTCTACAAGCATAGCGGATTACGTTTGCGGCAAGAGCAATGCTGCCGCAGTAGAAGCGCTAGGTGAGGCGATACAGGAACGCAGGTGTGCAAAGCTTCTTGGATATGAATCCGGCAACTCCCATACAGTGCGCGATCGTTTGGTGGAGCCTTTTGACTTTTCTGTTAATTATGAAGACGTGTGGGCGCTGGATTTGGAAGACGGACGTAACAAGACTTTCAAAATTTCCAGGATAGCAGAGGTGGAAGTGCTCGATAGTGAATGGGAGCGCGAAGATGAGCACCACAAGGCGGAGACGGACGTTTTCCGGATGACTGGAGACGGCAGAATTCCAGTTGTGCTGCGTATGAGCCTGATGGCGAAGAACCTGCTTACTGAAGAGTATCCGATGGCAGCACGCGACCTGAAGGCCGACGGCGGCGATTGGATACTTGATACCGGAGTCTGCAGCCTTCAAGGCGTAGGACGCTTTGTCTCCGGCCTGATGGGGGAGGTGAAAGTAGAGAAAGGCGATGAGCTGAAGTCTTGGCTGCGGGAGTATTTTGCCCGGGCGACTGAACAGAGGACTATCTGATAAAATGCATGGGCTCCCAAGGTTCGTCTCCGCGTCCAGGGGCGGGTTTGCCGCCGGTGGCTTTCAGCAGAAAAGCCATATTGTTCGCCAGAGCACGCATAGTCTGCAGGCCTTCCTTGTCCAATGCAGCCTGACCGGCTTCACGTCCGTAAACGATGTTCCAATACTGTGAGGTGACAATCGGCATGTTCATCATCTGGAAAGGCATATTCAGCGTCTCGAACGATGCCGTGGCGCCACCTCTGCGACAAACGGCAATGGCGGCTGCAGGCTTTCCGGCAATGGCGGCACCGTTGGAATAGAAGGCGCGCTGGATGATGGAAAGGACTGCACCGTTCGGCTGGCCCCAGTAAACAGGGGAGCCGACAATCAGCGCATCACACTGCGCAAACTTTGCGCTGATGCTGTTGCAGACATCGTCGTCAAAGATGCATGCGCCGGGCTTTTCCTTACATTTATTGCAGGCAATGCAGCCACGGACGGGCTTGTTGCCAATCCAGACGGTTTCGCTGTCGATGCCGTTCTTCTTAAGTTGTCTGGCTACCTCTGCCAGCGCAATGGACGTGTTGCCTTTTAGACGGGGGCTACCGTTGATCAGAAGTACGTTCATGTAATCCTTGAATTGATTCTTGCAAAGATAGCAATTAATACCGCACTACCCAAGTCTCCGGAGCAAAGTTGGGATCAGCGGATTCGGCGGCGGGCAATGTGAGTGAGGGCGGCGGGGCCCGCTGGAGCCCTTGTTTGGGCCAGAGCACGCAGAAATCGGTATTTCCGGCCCAAAATGGCCTCTCCGTGGGCCCGAGCTAGGACATTCATTAACGCACTGGTCTGGAGTCTCGCTTTCAGTGGGTCTCCAGACCTTTTTCATATACCCTGGAGCCAACTTATAGAATGTGGCCAGAATGTAGCCAACTTTTGGAAAGCAAGTGCCCCTACAGATAGCTGTAGAGGCATTTTTGGAGGTGCGTAGCGGAATCGAACCACTGTGACAGGTTTTGCAGACCTGCGCCTAGCCACTCGGCCAACGCACCGTAGGGACCACAAAGTTACATTATTTATTTTAAAATGCAAATTTTGCTATCAATTTGTTAGTACCTGGGCGGAAAAGATGCTGGTCCGTAGCCTTGTGTGTCAGATTACTGAAAATTTTACTAAATCATAAGTGGCTAAAAATCAATATCTGAAAATAATATTAAAAAAATTTCAAAAAAAATTTTGCAAATTAAAATAAAAGCCTTACCTTTGTATCGGGTTGAATGATGAGGGTTCTCCTCACAGCCTATTGGTTATTAGTTTTAGTGTTATTAATTATGTGGTTAGTATGAGTTGTTGTCGTGAGACACCAACTCATTTTCTTTATACCCCCTCCCCGAACGCCATAGGTTCATAACTGACAGGATGCTTGAAGCATAGTCCGCAGGCGCGTAACCATAGGCGGCCGTCGTATGAACTGCTGCCGTAGAGCCTGTCTCCGCGTACCGGATGTCCTAGTCCTCGCACGTGGGCGGCGTGGACGCGAATCTGATGCGAGCGGCCAGTCAGAGGCCAAAAAATCACATCGATACTGCCGTCAGGCAAAATCTCCAGGACTTCGTAATCGGTTACGGCAAGCTTTCCTGATTCATAGTCAACCATCTGCCGTGGCCTGTCGTAATAATCAAGAGTCAGCGGCAGGGCGATCGTTCCTTTGAGCGAATGGTTCCAGGGCCCACCGTCCAGACGCGCCCTGTATGACTTCCGGACTTCCCGGCTTGCAAACTGGCGCTCCAGCTCAGATTTATATTGCACCGAACGGGCATACACCATTAGACCGGAAGTATCCATATCGAGCCGGTGACAGCTTTCAACCGATTCTCCGAAACGCTTCCGGAGCCATTCCAGCAGTGATTTCACTCCGATCCTTCCGGGTACCGACAGCATTCCCGAGGGCTTGTCGACAACGACAACCGCATCATCGGAATAAAGAATCTTTGGTTCGAGAGGGGAGTCCAGGGCGGAGTCAAGCGGGTTGGGGGCAACTTCCATGCCTTGCATCATCCAGCTCAGGAGCGGGCCGCACTTTCCGGTACAGGAAGGATAGAAACGCCCCTGCTCCCTTACTTCCCGTACGGGGCTGCGGCCATACCAGAATTCGCCCATTGCGAGCGGTTTGAGGCCTGTACGGAAAGCATGATTCAGCAATTTTGGAGCTGCGCACTCGCCGGTACCTCCCGGAGGAACAAGGCCTCTTGCTGCGAAAATATCCTTCACGCTGGCCTGATCGCCACGGGCGTTCAGGACAATGTAATTGGAGAAAAGCCAGTCTTGCAGGGCGGTGGATGCTGCAGACTTTTCAGGGCCTGGCGGCAGAGCCGATATTTCCCTCTCGCGTTGCTTGAAGTAACCGCTTGTAATATCAAGAATAGGAGGCACAAAGCCATCTAATAGCGACATGCCCGCAAGTATTCCGCTGAATGCATAAAGTGGGCCGTTGTCGGTAATCAGTACGCCTAGCATCTTGCCCTCCCTGAGCGAGCGTAGCGCGTCTTCGGGGACCGGTGCGTCAGGCGAATCCAGGAGCCGTATAAGCGACCCGGCCGCCTCCGCGACAAGCGGGTGTGGAGTATAGCGGAAAGGGTAAGTGAAAAGAGTCGGAATCTCCATCAGGCGAAGTCCTGCAGCAATTGCCAGACTTTATGTACCGGAAGCCCCATTACGTTGTAGAAAGACCCTTCTATCTTTCCCATATGGGCATAACCAAGCCACTCCTGGATTCCGTATCCGCCTGCTTTGTCGTATGGTTTGCAGGTGTCTATATAGTGTGCTATTTCATCGTCACTCAGCTCGCTTACGTGTACGACGGTACGGTCAATTGCGCTCTTTTCGCGTTCCGGAGTGCGGAAAACGACTGCGGATATGACCTGGTGCGGCCGGCCGGAAATCTCATGTAGCATATCGACCGCCTCTTCATAGCTGTGCGGCTTGCCCAGTACACGCCCGTCTATCACAACCACTGTATCTGCAGTAATCAGCAGTTCGTCCTCTTCCAGGGGGCGATGGAAACCGTGAGACTTGCCTAAAGCCATCAGCAGCGGCACGTCCTCGGGAGCGCAGTCTTCCGGAACGGATTCCTCGAAGGTGTTGCCGGTATCAACGGTAAACTCAATGTCAAGTCCGGCCAGCAGTTCACGTCTGCGCGGAGAGCCGCTGCCCAGGATGATGCGTTTAGAACATTTTTTCATATTCGTCAACGTCGAATTTCCATTTGTTTTGAGCCTTCATTACAAGCTCCAGGGTCCAGCGCACGAAGCCGCGGCCGCCGGGGATGGGGGAGACTATGTCAGCGGCGTCTTTTGCCTCCTGCACGGCGTCAACCGGTACAACGCCGACACCTGCAAATCGCAGGGGAGCGATGTCCGGAATATCGTCTCCCATATAGAGTACTTCTTTAGATGAAAGGCTAAAACGCTCGCACACAGACTGTATTATCTTAAGTTTATTACGGGCTTTGAGATATACGTTTTCGTACGGAACACCATAGGCGGTCATACGCTTGCGTACGGCTTCAGTATGTCCCCCCGTTATTACGGCCAAGGTGTAGCCGTTCAGGGCAGCCATACGCAGTCCATGTCCATCTTTTTCGTTATATATTCGCAGCGGTTCGGCATTGCTGTCGCAAAGCACGCTGCCGTCGGTCATTACCCCGTCGATATCGAAAACAAAAGCCTTTACAGCTTTAAGATTTGTTTCCATTGGGGTTGAAGTCCGCTAAGTTGAATGTGGCCTTGGGAGAGCCGGGAAGTGCTATTTCGCCGAACTGAGACTCATACTTGCCTATATTGTCTGCAAGGGCGTTGAGAAGCCTTTTGGCATGCTCGGGGGTCATGAGCAGGCGGTTGCTGATCTCGGGCTTTGGGAGTCCCGGGAGCATCGTCGCAAAATCTATAATGAATTCACTGTGTGAATGGCTTATGATGGCAAGATTTGAATAGCTGCCTTTAGCAACCTCGGGCTTGAGGTCAAGTTGTATTTGTTTATTCTCTTCCATTGTTAAAAATTACTTTAGTAAGACCCGCAAAATTAGTGTAAAAATGTTATCTTTGCAAACTATGGAATTGAATGCAAAATATAATCCGTCCGAAGTAGAGGACAAGTGGTACGAGTATTGGCTGAAGAACAGATGTTTCCATTCCGAGCCTGACTCCAGGGAGCCTTACACTATTGTGATACCTCCTCCTAATGTGACAGGAATACTGCATATGGGACATGTTCTGAACAACACACTTAACGATGTGCTGATCCGTAAGGCGCGTATGGACGGCAAGAACGCCTGCTGGGTGCCGGGTACAGATCACGCCAGCATAGCGACTGAGAACAAGGTGGTGACAAGGCTTGCCGAACGCGGAATCAAAAAGGAGGACCTCACTCGTGAAGAATTTCTCAAGTATGCATGGGAATGGAAAGAGGAACATGGCGGCATAATTCTTCAGCAGCTCCGAAAACTCGGTGCATCCTGCGATTGGGACCGCACCAAATTTACTATGGAGCCTGCCCTGAGTGATGCCGTTACAGCCACTTTTGTATATTTCTACAAAAAAGGGTTGATTTATCACGGATTCCGTATGGTCAACTGGGATCCTGTGGCCCATACCGCCATATCCGATGACGAAGTGATACATAAGGACACCAAGAGTCATTTCTATCACCTGCGTTATTTCATTTCCGACGGCAAGGGAAATCCTACTTCCGAGTATCTCGTCATAGCCACCACTCGCCCTGAAACCATAATGGCTGATGCGGCGATCTGTGTGAATCCGGCAGATGAGAGGTATCACCACCTGCGTGGAAAGAAAGTCCTTATTCCTTTGATTAACAGGGAGATTCCCGTGATTGAGGACGATTACGTAGAAATGGACTTCGGTACAGGATGCCTGAAGGTTACACCTGCCCACGACGCTCACGACTATGAAATAGGCCAGCGTCACGATTTGCCTATACTCGAAATCCTGGATGACGACGGACGCCTGAATGAAAAGGCGCAGATTCTGATTGGCGAAGACCGTTTCGTTGCCCGCAAGAAAATCTGCAAACTGCTGGAAGAAGCGGGAAATCTTGTGAAGGTGGAAGAGTACATATCACCCGTAGGATACAGCGAACGTACCGATGCAGTAATTGAGCCCAAGCTCAGCAAGCAGTGGTTCCTTAAACTGGAGAGTCTCGCCAAGGCTGCACTGGAATCGGTAGAATCCGGCAAAATAAAACTCATACCGGAAAAGTATCGCAATGTTTACCGCCACTGGATGGAGAATGCGCACGATTGGTGTATATCCCGGCAGCTCTGGTGGGGCCAGCGCATTCCCGCATGGTATTTGCCGGACGGAAACGTGGTTGTGGAAGAGACGCCTGAAAAGGCCCTGGAGGCGGCTAGAGCCATAGATTCCTCAATTACCGCCGCAGATTTGAAACAAGATGAGGACGTGCTGGACACCTGGTTCAGCAGTTGGCTCTGGCCAATCAGCGTTTTCGACCCTGAGCGTCCCGGCCACCCCGGGCATAAGCCAAACAGGGACCTCGAATACTACTATCCCACCAGTGACCTGGTAACCGGCCCCGACATCATTTTCTTCTGGGTCGCCCGAATGGTGATGGCTGGAAGCGAGTTCATGCAGGATGTTCCTTTCCGCAACGTGTATTTCACCGGCATCGTGCGAGACAAGCTCGGCCGCAAGATGAGCAAGACCCTCGGGAACAGCCCGGATCCTCTGGTGCTCATAGAGAAGTACGGCGCTGACTCCGTGCGACTCGGTATGCTGTTATGCTCTTCTGCCGGCAACGACATTTTGTACGACGAGTCTCAAGTTGAGCAGGGCAGGAACTTCTGCGGCAAGATATGGAATTCCTGGCGTCTTGTCAGCGGTTGGAACAAAGATGAAAAGAAAGTCCAGCCAGACTACGCCCGGCTTGCCGTGAAATGGTTCGACAACCTTCTGTCGCGCACTATCGGCACCGTCGAGGACCACTACCGTAAGTTCCGCATCAATGATGCCCTGATGGCGATTTACAAGTTGTTCTGGGATGACTATTGCAGTACCTATCTCGAACTGATAAAACCGGCTTTCGGGGAGGCGGTGGATGGAAGCACGTTCGATGCAACCGTAAGCTTCTTTGACAAACTGCTAAAACTTATTCACCCCGTGATGCCTTTCATTACGGAAGAAATCTGGCAGGCCATGACTGACCGGCGCCCCGGAGAGACCATAATGTACGAGCGTACTCCAGTGGCCGGACCTGTTGACGAGCTGTTTTTGGAACAGTTCGAACAGGCTCGTCAGATTATCGCCGGTGTCCGCGGCGTAAGGGCCCAGAAGCAGATTGCTCCCAAGGAAGCGCTCAAGCTCCGCATTGAGGGAGACTTGCCCCGTGAACTATGCCCTGTTATATGTAAAGCGGCTTGCATCTCAGAGTTCCCCGACAAAGTGGAGGGGCCGTCCGTCGGCTTCATCGTAGGCACTGTCAAATGTAGCGTGCCACTTGAGGGCTTGGTGAACTCAGATCAGGAAAGGGCCAAGCTGGAAGCCGAACTGGAGCATCAGCGCAAATTCCTGGCCGGCGTGCGGGCAAAATTAAGCAATGCCAATTTCGTGTCTCACGCCCCTCAGGCCGTGGTCGACAACGAGAGGAAGAAGGAATCTGATGCGTTGGCGCGTATCGAGGCACTGGAGGCATCCATCAAAGTATTGTGAGATAATTATTAATCATTCGGAAAAGTATGTTAGTTTACCCACTCGGCGTCGTCGGACCCTGGCAGATTGTCATCATTGCTCTGGTTATTCTCCTGCTATTCGGAGGAAAGAAAATCCCCGAGCTTATGAAGGGCCTTGGTAAAGGAGTAAAGAGCTTCAAGGAAGGCATTAACGAAATAGATGAGCAGATAAATGCAGACCTGCCTTCCAAACCCAAAGAAATCAAGGAAAAAGGGGAAAACAAGGAGCCGGAGGCCTGATCGTGGCTGAAGCCGGCAAAGACAAGGAGATGTCCTTTTGGGACCATCTCGAAGAACTGAGGGGGACGCTGTTCCGCTCAATTATCGCTTTGTGCCTTTTTGCCGTGCTCGGCTTCATATTCAAGAAGCCGCTTTTCTATTTGATTTTTCTCCCGGCATCGCCCGATTTCTTTATATACCGCCTTCTGGGCTGGAGCTTCACGCTGGAGATGATAAACGTGGAGATGTCCGCCCAGTTTTTTGTTCACCTGCAGGCTGCATTCGGTGCCGCTCTCATACTCACTTTCCCGTACCTCATCTGGGAACTTTGGCGCTTTATCGCACCTGCTCTATATGAGAAAGAAAAGAAAGCGGTTGGCGGAGCTTTCCTGATGGCTACGGGCTTTTTTTATCTTGGCGTTGCCGTAGGCTACTTACTGGTGCTGCCTGCCTGTGTTCAGTTCTTTATGAACTACAGCGTGAGCTCAATGGTTACAAACTCCATAACCATAGGCTCTTATATGTCTATGTTCACATCTACGGTACTGCTTGTCGGCGTAGCTTTTGAATTTCCTACGGTTATCTGGGCTCTGTCCAGGCTCGGCATTCTTGACCGTAAGCAGCTCCGCAGCGGACGACGTTACGCATTGGTCGCTGTACTTGTTCTGTCTGCACTGGTGACACCTGCAGATCCACTGTCAATGATAATTGTTGCGGCACCGCTTTACCTTATGTACGAGGTGTCAATACTTATGTGCCCCAAGTCCAATGATATCGATTGATGACGTAAGCGTTGCCTACGGGGGCTTTGTGCTGCTGGACAGAATAAATTTTCATATCAGCGGCACAGACAAGATTGGTCTGGTGGGGCGGAACGGAGCCGGGAAATCTACTGTCATGAAACTGATTATGGGGCTGCAGAGTCCCAGTTCCGGACAGATAGACAAACCGTCAGGGATCAGCATAGGATATCTTCCGCAATTGATGGAGCACAGCAGCGGACGCAGCGTACTGGAAGAAACGATGACTGTTTTCAGCGAGTCTGCATGGCTAGACGATAAAATAGCAGCTATCACGGAGGAACTAGGCGCGCGCTCCGACTACGAGTCTGAGGCATACGCTGCACTGATAGAGCGTCTTGGCGATTTGAACGATCGCCTGACTCTCTCCCATAGCGAGCCTCCTGAGGTGAGGGCGCGCAAGACTCTTGCCGGTCTGGGATTCAAGGATGACGAACTGGACCGGAATACCGAGACTTTCAGTCAGGGATGGAATATGCGGATCGAGCTAGCAAAGATTCTGCTGCGCCAGCCCGACCTGCTGATGCTGGACGAGCCCACCAATCACCTTGACATAGAATCCATCGAATGGCTCGAGGACTACCTTAAATCCAGGCGGGGAGCGCTGCTGCTGGTGTCTCACGACAGAAAATTCCTGGATAACGTTACCAACCGCACCGTGGAGATTATGCTTGGGCATATCCACGATTACAAGGTCCCTTACACCAAATACACAGAACTGCGAGCGGAGCGTATCGCCCAACAGACAGCTGCATATGAGAACCAGCAGCGTATGATTCAAAAAACTGAAGAGTTCATACAAGCGTTCCGATACAAGCCGACCAAGTCTAACCAGGTACAGTCCCGCATCAAAGCTCTTGAAAAGCTTGACAAGGTAGAGATAGATGAAACAGATAAGGTCAGCCTGACTGTTAAATTCCCTCCGGCACCACGTTCGGGAGACCTGGTATACAAGGCGTCCGGGCTTACTGCAGGATATCCCCGGAAAGTTGTTTTCTCCGGTGCCGAGATTGAAATAAAGCGTGGCGAAAAGGTGGCTCTGGTGGGTCGCAACGGAGAAGGGAAGACAACGCTTATGCGGGTTATTGCCGGAGAACTGGCTCCGCTTGCGGGCGAAAGCCGGCTTGGGCATAATGTGGATCTTGGCTACTTTGCCCAGAACCAGGAGGATATCCTCGATAAGTCAGAAACGGTATTCTCTACTCTCGACCGCATTGCCACAGGTGATATCCGCACCAGGCTGCGTGACCTTCTGGCACAGTTCTTATTTCGCGGAGAGGATATAGACAAACGGGTGGGTGTACTTTCCGGCGGTGAAAGGGCCCGTCTGGGGATGGCGAAGCTTATGCTGCAGAACCATAATCTGCTGGCGCTCGATGAGCCTACAAATCATATGGATATCAAGTCCAAAGATATTCTCAAGCAAGCTCTGAAATCTTATGACGGCACGCTGATTGTTGTTAGTCACGACAGGGATTTCCTCGACGGTCTTACAGACAAGCTCTATGAATTCCGGGACGGGAAGGTAAGGGAGCATCTGGGAAGCGTGAGTGAATACCTTGCATCCCGTAAGCTGGAAAGCCTTCAAGAGTTGGAGAGGAGCGTCGTCCAGGCTAAGGAGCAGTCCGTAAAGGACGACAGTGCTTATAGGGCACTGAAAGAAAAAAATAAACAAGACCGCAAGAAAAAGAACAGAATTTCTTATCTTGAGTGCGAAATTGAAAAACTGGAAAACCGGATGGCTGAAATTGAAAAAATTCTCGCAGCTCCCGGTCCGGAAGACGATATAATGGAGCTCACCCGGAGTTACCTTGAGTGTAAGCGTGACATGGAAGCAAAAACCGAGGAGTGGGGCTCGTTAATTGAGTAGGCTTATGAAAAAGTTGATTCTTGCCATTGCATCGGCCCTGCTGCTTTTCAACATAGCGGCAGATGCCGCCGTGCAACAGCTGAGCCGTACCGTTGCACCTTTCTCAAGTATCAGTGTCTCCGATGCTTTCACTGTCCGGCTGGTGCGTGGAAGCGACAGCCGGGTACTGCTGAGTATAGAGGAGGCCTATGCTGATTATGTTACCTGCGATGTAGTGGGATACACCCTCACTATTTCTCTGGACGAGCGTAAAGTGCCTCTGGAAGTGAGGCGCCAGTTCCGTGGCAAAGGTACGCCTGACCCTGTTTTCTCAGCTGTAATTTATGTGCCCGAGCTGCTCGGGAGCGTGACTCTTACCGACAAAGCTGTACTTACCGACACTGAAGATGTGTTTGATAAGGCATCCGTAAGCTTCAATCTCAGCGGCAGTTCTTCTGTCAAATCACTTTCCCTGAGTTCCCAGGCTTTGAAAATATCGATGCAGAACAAGGCTGTTGCCGATATTGCGTTCATAGGCCAGACCACTGATGTGGAAACTTCCAACTCGGCCCATCTTACGATAGACGACAGCTCCGAGAAGTCTTCCTACTTCCTGCAGGGTTCATCCAAGGTCAATGCAAAATGCCGCACCAAAGAAGTCAACGTACGTACAAAGTCCAACTGTGTGATGCTGCTCACTGGATCGGGAGACAGTGTTGTTTACGATATCAACGGTACCTCAGAGGTCGACGCTTCTTCCTTTGATGTGCCTGATGCAAAAGTCTCGATGTCAAGCGTCTGCAAACTCACGCAGTCTGCATATCGCAACCTTACAGTCAATTTGAACGGAGGGCCAACCTTGTATTTCGGCAACGAACCCCAGGTAACTGTGGAGAATATAAAGTCGGCGACCATGACGAGAATCGCCTCGGGCAGGATAGCCAGCAGCAAATTATGAAACTTTTCGATGAAGGATTGATAGCAGAGGCTTGTGCGGCTTGCAAAGTTTCTGATCTTGCTAATGCTTCCATAGGAGAGGTGGTGCTCGTTGCGAATTATCTTGAAAGGAAAACAGGAATACCCTTCGTCCGTATGGATCAGGGATCTCCCGGCCTGCCTGCTAACCGCTTTGGAATCGAGGCTGAAAAAAGAGCCCTGGATGCCGGGGTGGGAGCCCAATATCCGCCTGCTGACGGTGTTCCTGAACTGAAGGAGGCGGCATCCCGCTTCGTTAAAGCGTTTATTGATGTAGACGTGAGCCCGCGTTCCTGCGTGCCCACTACTGGTTCGGTAGCTGCATCGTTCGGATCGTTTGCGGCCTGTTGCCAGCGGATTCCGGGGAAAGACAAAGTGCTTTTCATCGATCCGGGATTCCCTATTCAGAAGGCTCAGTTAAGAATTCTCGGCATAGAGTGGAAGACCTTCGACATTTATTCTTACCGCGGAGAAGGCAGGCTGAGGCCGAAGTTGGAAGAATTGTTTGCCGAAGGAGATATTGCAGCGGTCATATATTCCAATCCCAACAATCCCGCCTGGATATGCCTGGAAGATGAAGAATTGAAGGTGATAGGGGATTTGGCCACCAAATACGATGCGGTTGTGATGGAAGACCTTGCATACTTCTGTATGGACTACCGCAAGGACTTGGGTCACCCTTATGCGCCGCCTTTCCTCCCGACCGTGGCCCGTTATACCGATAATTACATCCTGATGCTGTCCTCTTCCAAAATATTCAGTTACGCCGGACAGCGGATGGCGCTCGCTTGTATAAGCGATAAGCTTTTCGACCGTCGGTACCCCGCGCTTGCGGAAAGGTATAAGGATGCCGGAGTATTCGGCCAGACACTGGTTGCCTCCATTCTTTATATGCTTACGAGCGGATGTACGGCTTCCACCCAGTACGGTTACGCTGAAATGATGCGGCTTTCCTGTGAAGGGAAAATCGACTTCGTCGAGGATACCAGGGATTACGAGAGAAGGGCGGCAAAGGCCAAGGGCATTTTTGAAAAGCATGGTTTCCACATAGTTTATGACAAGGATGTCACGGAGCGTGTAGGAAACGGTTTTTTCTTCTCACTAGGCTACGGGGATTTCCCCTCCGGAGAGCTTGTGAAGGCTCTTATTTCCTATGGCGTCAGCTGCATCAGCCTTACAACAACAGGAAGCCTGCAGCAGGGCGTACGTGCTTGCGTGAGCCTGTTCGATGATAATGCGTACCGTCTCCTAGACGAAAGAATGACAATGTTTGCCTCTGATAATGCTAAACAGTAAGCCCAATGGATAATAGTACATTTGATTTTATTGACGGCATAAATGTAACCCTCAATGCAGGAGGGATGAATACTATTAATATCGTCCTTGCGTTCGTAATGTTCGGCGTCGCCCTGGGCATAAAGCCCGGTATGTTCGTGGAAGTGTTCCGCAAGCCGAAGTCTGTTATCCTTGGAATGTGCTCCCAACTCATTCTGCTGCCACTCCTCACTTTCGGCCTGGTACTTCTGCTGGGAGACAGAATCAACTGGTCCATGGCGCTTGGAATGATTCTGGTTGCATCCTGCCCCGGGGGAAATATCTCCAACTTTATGTCATCGTTGTCGAAGGCTAACATTGAATTGTCAGTCAGCCTGACCGCAATAAGTACGGCCCTGTGTGTCTTTATGACGCCGTTCAACTTCTGGCTGTACGGCAATCTGTATCTCGATATAGCCAGCGTAAACGCAGCCGTGCCGCAGTTGGTGATTCCACTTTGGGATGTTTTCAAAACCATAGTAATACTTCTAGGCATCCCTTTGGCTCTTGGTATCCTGACATCACATTACCTTCCCAAGGTAGCCGCTAAACTCAAGAAGCCTATGCAGTGGCTCAGCATATTGTTCTTTATAGCTATGGTGATTCTTTCTTTCTGGAGCAACCGCCAGGCTTTCCTGCAGTGCATAGGGTATATCTTCCTTATAGTATTTGTACACAATTTGCTTGCCCTGTTGACAGGTTTTTCTGTCGGTTCCGTTTTCAAGGTCCCCAGGGCAGACCGGCGCACACTTACAATCGAGACGGGAATCCAGAACAGCGGACTGGGCCTTGCCTTGCTTCTCGGCACCAGTATTTTCGCCGGACTCCCACCTCACGGCGGCATGCTGGTAATCACAGCCTGGTGGGGAGTGTGGCATATCGTTAGCGGACTTACCGTTAGCGGCATATTTCTTTTGTCCGACAAGTATAACAAGCAGTAATATGAAAATTCGTTTTTTTATCTTATCACTCGTCATCCCCCTGGCAGTTTTTTCCTGCACGCCCAAGGAAATAGACCCGGATAAACCTGAAGACGGAACAGAACAGCAGCCGGTTGATCCGGAGCCGGAACCGGAGCCGGAGCCGGAACCTGCAAAGCATCTTGATCCTGTGCCTCTGAGTTTCGTGGAAAAGGGGAAATTCGATATTGACTTTACATACGACGAGTCTGCCGCCGAGTGGACGCTCACCACTACCGGTACAGATCCATATATCTATACATCAGCGCTTTCCGCCGATCTGGAGGAAGGGCTCCGCGTGCTCAGTTTCGACTATATATGCACGTCTGTCATTTCCGACCTGCAGGTGTTCTACGGAAGGGCAATCAGCGAGGCCAGGTCCCGTCATTTCGGCAGCATCCCCGCAACTCCGGTGGGCGCTTGGCGCAATTACAGCTGCACGATTGCCTCCGACAGGCTTAGTTTCGGCTGGGGCAAAGCAGGCGATAATCTGCGCCTTGACTTCGGTAACAAGAAAGGGGTTAAGATACAAATCCGCAATTTTCAGGTAAGGGAAATGAACGAAGCCGAGCTTGCTGCGTACCAGGCTGAAATTCAAAAGGCACAGGGTAAAGATGCCGAAGCGGCCAGGATAGATGACTATCTAGGCAGGTCCTTCCCGTGTGCGGTTACGTCCGTCGTGGTTGGAGCATCGGAGGTAGAAATAAAAGGCCGGACCGATGGCGGCAGCGGTTATTTCCTTGCAGATATCGCCCCTTGGGAGGACATTACCGAGATGAGCACATTCCCTAATGTAACGGCCATTAACGGAAGCTCTTTCAGCATAAATTTGCCCAGAACTGTTTCCAGAGACGGGCTTGCCGGGTATGACCGCCTTTTATCCCGTTTCGCAATTGTCAAGGCAGACGGCAGTTTGTGTTCAAAGGCCCGCTATGCTGGAGAAATCTATTCCGTCGGCAGTCCGTCGGCAGTGAAACCGAAATCTAAGAAAGGGCTTGGCGGTTTCGTGTACAACGAAAACATTGCCGATCTGGACGATCTGGGCATAGGCAGCGTAACCGTGAACATAGTTCTGAATTCTGTGGTGAATACAGTACGCAAGGGCAATTATTCCATTGCCTATCCCTTCTGCGGCACCACTTATTACATGGACAGCGGATATACCTCTCAGTTGGATCTGTTCATGAGGGAGTGCGGTAAGAGGGGGATTGTAGTGTCTGCCATCCTTCTGAACAGGCAGTCTGATACGAATTCTTCCGCTACTCCTGTGCTGAAGCACCCTGAAAATGACGGTGGTAATTACAGTATGCCCAACCTGACTACAGCCGCCGCTGTGAACGTCTATGCCGCCGCTCTGGATTTTCTGGCAAAACGCTATTCCACCCAGGCAGGCGGTCGCATACACCACTGGATACTCCACAACGAGGTAGATGCCCAGAAAGAGTGGACAAATATGGGAGATCAGCCGGAACTTCGTTATATGGACGAATATGTTAAGTCCATGCGTATCTGTCATAATATAGCTCACAAGTACGACCCATCCGCATACGTGCTTATATCCCTGACCCATAGTTGGGCCAGAAAGGAGATGCAGTACGCCTCCAAGAGTCTTCTGGAAGATCTTTGCCGCTTCGGCTCCGCAGAGGGCGATTTCCGCTGGGGCGTGGCGTATCATCCTTATCCTCAGAACCTTGCAAAGCCCGAGTTCTGGAACGACGATACTTCTTCTACCTATTCCATGAATTCAAACTACTGCACTTTCAAGAACCTTGAGGTCGTGGATGCATGGGTACGGGATAATGCTCACTTCTACAATGGCAAAGAAAAACGGATTCTATTCCTTTCCGAGAACGGCACCAATTCGCCTTCGTACTCCGAATCCGACCTCGCCAAGCAGGCGGCCGGAGCGGCCTGGGCATGGAAGAAAACGGCAGCGCTCGAGGGTATAGACGGAATTCAGTGGCACAACTGGCGTGACAACAGGGGAGAGGGCGGCCTGCGAATCGGTCTCCGGCGCTTCCCCGACGATCCCGACGATCCCAATGGCCGCAAACCTTCCTGGTATGTTTGGGAAGCTGCAGGCACATCAAAAGAGGCCACAGTATTCGACCAGTATCTTCCTGTGATTGGAATAGGATCCTGGAACGATATCTTCGAAACTGTTCAGTAAATTCCCGGCCCTGTAGCTACATTTGATAAAGCAAATCGCCTCCTACGTGTGTAGAAGGCGGTTTTCCGTGGAGCATAGGAGGGTCGAACTCCCGACCTCTAGATTGCGAACCTAGCGCTCTGCCAACTGAGCTAATGCCCCAAAGCGGATGCAAATTTAGAAAAAAAATCTGTATCGTCAAATTACGTTTTTGTTACTTATGGCTTTTCTGGTTATATTTGCTTTATGAAGACAAAATTATTATCTGTTCTGGCCATTGCGGCCCTCACCGTGTGCTCCTGCAGCCAACCGCACGGCAGGTGGAGCGCAGATAAAGCAAACAAATGGTATTCTGCACAACCCTGGCTGTCGGGCTGCAATTATATTCCCTGCGACGCTATCAATCAGATAGAAATGTGGAGCGCAGATTCCTGGAGCCCTGCACAGATAGAAAAAGAATTGGGCTGGGCAGCGGATTCCCTGGGGTTCAACACCATGCGCGTCTTTCTTAGCAGCGTGGTCTATGCAAACGACCCGGATGGCCTGAAAACCAGAATGGACGAATTTCTGAAGATCTGCGACCGTTACGACATAATGCCCATGTTCGTCTTTTTCGACGACTGTTGGAACTCCGACTCCTCCTATGGTCTCCAGCCTGCACCCAAGCCGGGAATACATAACTCCGGTTGGGTTCAGGATCCGTCAAAAGACAGGAGGGCAGATACTCTTGCCACCTGGCCTGAGCTGGAGAAATATGTGAAGGATATTATAGGTTCCTTCCGCCTGGACAACCGCATCCTGATGTGGGACCTCTACAACGAGCCCGGTAACAGCGGCCATGGATACGAGAGCTTTCCGCTGCTCAAGAACGCCTTTAAGTGGGCCCGTGAAGCTGCTCCTGCACAGCCTCTTACAGTTGGCGTATGGACTGCTTCTCTGCCGAATTTCAATGCCTATCAGCTGGAGAATTCAGACATAATTTCCTTCCATGACTACGGCGGCCCCGAGCGCATGACGGCAACAATAGATTCACTCGAAAGGCGCGGCCGCCCGCTTGTCTGTACCGAGTACATGGCCCGTACACGCGGGAGCCTTTTCACCACCGTCATGCCCATACTCAAAGAGCGCAACGTAGCCGCAATCAACTGGGGATTCGTAGCAGGCAAGACCAATACGATTTTTGCTTGGGATACACCATTGCCTGAACTCAGTGAACCTCCGGTATGGTTCCACGACATTTATAGGCCGGACGGCTCGGTTTACGATCCCGAAGAAATTGCCATCATTCGCCGTTGCAATGCCCTCATACCTGCAAATTGACAATATCTCCAAGTCTTACGGGACAAAAATCCTGTTCGACCATATAGGGTTCAACATCAACGAAGGCGACAAGATTGCCCTTGTTGCGCCCAACGGTACTGGCAAGACATCTTTGCTGCGAATACTGGCCGGCAAGGACAGCTCGGACAGCGGCGGATCCATCAAGTTCCTGCGCAACATACGCATCGCGTTTTTGGAACAGGAGTATGACTTCGATCCGAGCAATACCATAGCCCGGCAGCTGAATTCATCAGACTACGACGAGCAGTTGAGGGCTAACCGTATCCTCGATGAACTTGGTCTTTATCCCGATATTCTCATGGGCTCTCTTTCTGGTGGTGAAGTGAAGCGAGTGGCCATAACCAAGATGCTCTCTTGTGACGCCGACTTCCTGATAATGGACGAACCCACCAACCACTTGGACCTGGACGCAATAGAATATCTGGAGAAGGCGCTGAAGCGCTCCCGTTGTACGCTTTTTTTGGTAAGCCACGACAGATATTTCCTGGACAGGGTTTGTAATACTGTAATGGAAATGGACCGGGGGACAATCTATGTTTACAAAGGGGACTACGAGAATTTTCTTCGTAAGCGTGAAGAGCGTATCAATAACTACAACGCGGAAACTGAACGCATTAGAAACATTTTCCGCCGTGAGCTGGAGTGGATACATGCGACTCCATGTGCGCGCAGCGGCAAGGCCAAGTACCGCAAGGAAGCTTTTAAGGAGATTAAGGCCAGAGCCGAAAACGTCTATACTGTGGAGCGCGTGTCGATGGATGGCCTGCAGAAGGCCGGATATCTTGGCAAGCAGGTTATAGACTGCAAGGACGTGAGTTTTGCGTACGGCGATAAAGTCTTGATAAGGGATTTTTCATACAACTTCAGCAGGGGCGAGCGCGTGGGCGTCGTAGGAGGCAACGGTATAGGCAAGAGCAGTTTCCTGAACCTGCTGGCAGAAAGCGACAATCCTGCTGTAAAGAGGGGAGAGTCGGTGCGGATAGGTTATTATCGGCAGAACGGTCTGGAATTCGACGGAAACGATACGGTGATGGAGACGGTTCAGGATACGCACCTGTTGGAACGTTTCCTCTTCCCGCGTGAAATGTGGAATACTGCAGTGGGGCGTCTTTCCGGCGGAGAGAAGAGACGCCTGTACCTGCTTACGGTGCTGATGCAGGAGCCAAACGTGCTGATTCTGGACGAACCTACCAACGACCTGGATATCGTAACGCTGAACATACTGGAAGAGTATCTGTTGGATTTCAAGGGGACGCTCATCATCGTTACCCACGACCGTCACTTTTTGGACAGGCTGGTGGACCATCTTTTCGTGTTCTGCGGAAACGGCGTCATCAAGGACTTTAGCGGTGGATACAGCGAATATCGCAGTTATATGGAAGACCTGCGCAGGGAGGAGCGTGCAGCCCGGCAGCAGGCCGAGCGAAAAGCGGCTCCGGCGAGGCCCCGAACCGATGTGCCTCGCAAATTAAGCTGGAAAGAAAAACGTGAGCTGGAGCAGCTTGAAGTGGAACTCGACGCTCTAGGAGCCGAAAAAAAGGAATTGGAGAACCTTATGGCCGGGGGAACCGAGGACTATCAACGCATAAGCGAAGCTTCGGCCCGCTACGAGGTGCTGGCTGCACTGATAGACGAAAAAGAAACCCGCTGGCTTGAGCTCAGCGAGTTCTCTTAGTAAATATCGGTAACGCTCAGCTTGTTGAGCTTCCGCATTTGCGGAATGGAAGGATCGTCGATTGTCGCGTCTATGGTACGGTGCATCCCGGCCGCCACGTTTCGCTCCAAAAACAGTTTCTGCTCTGGCCAGGTGGCAAAAAGTTGCGCCGCAATGTCATGGCCGTGCCCGACATACCTGTATATGGCGTAATCGTACCCGTGTTTGCTCAAGACATCGCGAACAAGTGCGCTGCTGCCATAGATGCCGTAACGGCCGAAAGCTATCTTGTCGTATGCTACGGCGCCGTCATCTATCCCGTGGAAAAGCAGTTGCGGGGGTGGAGTGCTCTTATACTCGGGAACGCCGAAATCTGACATAATGGCACCGGCGAAGGACATCGCTCCCTTAAAGCGAAAAAAATCCGGCAGTATAGACGCCCTGCTGCTTGAGTTGCAGGTCTCCAGTATGCAGCTCAGGGAAATCATCGCTCCGGCCGAGCTGCCTGCTATTACCAAATTATATGGATTTATGCCGACTTCATTGTCTATTAGATAACGGACGGCGGAGAACACGTCTTCCACACCCATATCTACCGCTTCTTTGATGGCTTTGGCTGATTGGAGTATATGAATAAAGTCGAAGCGCATCCGTTTACCTTTGAGCGCAAGCCTGTAGTCTGCAGATACAACCCCGTAGCCGTTTTCGTTTAGCAGTTTGAACCAGGGAAGGTAATACCGGTCGTTGCGGCTCCCCTCCACGAACCCCCCTCCGAAAACAAAAAGTACGGAGGGTTTGCCGGAATCTACTGTGGGCAGATAGACGTCTATGCATAACTCACACGTGTCTTTCTGTGCCACCGTGTAAGTGCCTGCGTAATTCTGGGCCGCAAGTGTTAAGCCCAGGAGCAGGAATGCTAAAAAAGCCAGTGCCCGTCTTCGAGCCATTACTCTATTTCGAAGAGGTTAAGGAATCCGGTCATCATGAACACCTGGCGGATGTCGTTGCTGATGTTGCGGATGATAATGCGTCCGCCATTGGAGACGGAGGCCTTCCTGAGAGTGAGAAAGATTCTGAGCCCGGAACTGGATATATAAGACATTTGTGTGCAATCCAGGATAATGGTGCCTGCAGCATCTTGCATGAGCGGTTCAACAGCCTTGGCAACTTCAGGAGATGCAGGGGTGTCAAGCCTTCCGATAAATTCTGCGATTGTTTCAGAGTTGTTTTTGCTGATAATAACTTCCATATTTCTTAAATTTTTTTGATCATTGTCAGTATATTCTTGCCGTCTTCTCTGCGATATGTGACGGTGTCCATGATGTTTCGAACAAGATAAATGCCAAGACCGCCGACTGGTCTGTCTTCAACGCCTAGAGTTGTGTCCGCCTCGGGTGTAGCAGTTGGGTCGAATGGCTTGCCGCTGTCTGTCAGGATGAATTCCAAAGCGTCTTTTTTGAGTATTGCTTCTACTTCCACAAGTCCATCAGATCCTTCAGGGTAAGCGTACATGATAACATTGGTTACCGCTTCTTCCAGCGCCAGATTCAGACCCATAGCCTGGGATTGGTCCAAATGCTTCTCATCCGCTATTGTCTGTACAAATTCAGCCAGCTGTGGAATCTGCTGAATATCGTTGTGCAGAATGAGATGTCTTTCTGAGGTGTTGGGCATAACATCGTTGAGATAATGAATGAATAGCATAGTGAGGTCGTCGCTCTGTCCGGCGTCACCCACAAATCCGGCAACGGCATTCTGCATATTGGAGAGATGCTCCTGAGAAGGGCGTCGCCCGGAAAGGGCCGCAAGCATGCGTTCCTCGCCGAACAACTCGTGGTTGATGTTCTCTGCTTCGGTAAGGCCGTCAGTATACAGGAATAAAGCATCGTCGTAGTGAAGGTCGGTTTCCTGTTCCTTAAATGACATTCCGGCAATAATGCCCAATGGAAGATTTGGTTCTACCGGAAGGAAGTCCTTATGGTCCGTGAGAATCACTGGACCGTTATGCCCGGCGTTACAATAACGAAGATGACCGGTTGTGAGGTCAAGTACGCCGCAGAAGAATGTAACGAACATATTGTTCTCGTTCATATCTGACATGGACTCGTTCATCGCTGTCACGATACGCTGAGGACTCTTTTCGTGGGCGGAAACCGTGCGGAAAAGACTGCGGGTGACTGCCATCACCAGGGATGCGGGCACACCCTTGCCGGATACGTCGCCTATGCAGAAAAACAGACGCTCGTCGCGGATGTAAAAATCGTACAGGTCTCCGCCGACTTCCTTTGCCGACACGAGGTCTGCGCACATATCCAGGTCGTGCCTCTCTGGGAAAGGAGGGAAGAACTTAGGCAGCATGGACATCTGGATGTCACGTGCAATCTGGAGTTCATGCTCCATCTTCTCCTTGCTCTCTTCGAGCTGGCTGAACTCGACCTGACTTTTAATGACGGAGCGGAGAATCAGTATAAGCATGGCTATTCCGAGCAGCTGAAGCAGTTTTACAACAAGTCCCAGCTTGCGGATATTGCCGAATATTTCCTCGTCTGGAATAACGATGGACATGGACCATCCTGTGCGCTCTACAGGGGAGTAATAAACATAGTTTTTCTTGCCTCTAAGTTCAATTGGCATGGAACCTGTACCACCGGCCAGAATAGTACGGCTCAAAGGACCCAGGACAGCGCTGTCTTTGGACTCGGAAGACATTTCAGAAATGCTTTTGTTCATTACGATTGAGTCAACCGGCCCGACCATAATCTTGCCGCTTCTGCTGAACATCATGCTGAATGCGCTTGGATAAACCTTTACGCTTCCCACCAGATCCGTAAGCCAGTCCAGGGAGATGTCAGCCGTGAAAACGGCTGCTATCTTGCCGTATCTGTCGGTTATCGGCACTGAGTAGGTCGTCATCAGCACGTTGCCGCCTCCTTCGTCGAAGTATGGCTCGGACCAGTACCCGCCCTTGGTCTCAAGAGGTTTTGTAAACCATTCTTGGGAAGGATAGTCGTATTGCTCCCCAGCTAGCGATTTATCTGCAAGCTTCCCGTCTTCTATGCAGGTGTAAGGGGCATACAAAGGGTATTTCTTGCTGTAGCCGGGAACCATCGCAATACAGGAGCCTATGACAACGGGGTTGTCTTTTACGAGCCGGCGTGTAACTGCGTGCATGCTGTCTGGAATGTCAAGGCACCAGCTTGCTATCCACATACTGTTCCGAACTGCAGTTTCTGCCTGGTCCACAACGTTTATAACTTTGAGTTTGGTCGCCTCCATCTCACTCTGTGCCCTAAGTGAAGCCTCTTCCTTTATGCCTTTCTGGGAATAAATATATTGAATAATGGAAGTGGCTTCCAAAGTAAGCGCGGCAACGATAACGAGCAGCAGACCGGCTCTTGCAGCCTGCTTGACTCTCGCAATAGTCTCTGGTTTGGCAATTTTCATATAATTGATTTTAATGCGGCTCTGAATTCAGGCATGGGGCATTTTGTGTCCCGTTCAATAATGAGAGTCTTCAGGCCGGCATAAGGGAGTACTTCTTCAACAATGCTGGCAAGAGGACGGTCTGAACCAAAATATGCCTGGGCGAAAAATTCCCAAAAACGGGCGGAGGTGGCATCGTCTATATGGAAATTGACTTTCCTGAATTCGCTGCCGCTCAGAATTGATGTTACATATACCATCCCAACATCGAAAAGAGGATATCCGTAACAAAAATCGCCCAAATCTATGAAATAATTTTGGTCTCCTGTAAAAATGAGGTTGCCGAAATGCAGGTCGCCGTGAATTGCTGTAGGGGCATCGGGAGCGTCTGTTATAAAACGTTCCAGTTTGTCCTTCTCTGCAATCGTGAAGAAGGGATTCTCGTCCAACAGCCGAAGATAGCGGCATTTCACGCTTTCAAACTGTGATGTGTCGATTGTAGTAGCGTGCAGTTTCAGGCACATTCCAGCAAATAAGCGGGCATAATCGGCAACATGTACCGGGTCGTCAGAAATTGCCCGCGCAATGGATTTCTTTCCCAATACGCGCCGGAAACGGATACCGTAGCGGCCGTCTCCTGTAACTACAAAGTCACCGGGTTCCGGTGAAGGAATACCGGCGTCATATACCTTGCGTGCTATCTGAATTTCGTCCAAAGGCTGCTGTATCTTGCCGGGGAAGTAAAGCTTGAGCATTATTCCCTCGTCTGTCCTGTGGTTATAGCTCTCGCCGTTGGCACCTTCTCCTGCGGGGACGTAATCGTTGAGGTTTATCAGAATAGGATCCATATTTATTTGCTGAATACGTTGTCGATTAATGATTGGAACTCTTTGAAAGCGAACGTATCTTCCAGCTCACGAAGAGAATCCGCAAGACCCCTGTAGTGCCATTCGTGATCTTTGGGATCTTTTGCGTGAAATATGCTCCACAGCTTGTCACCTTGCACGGCATAATCTCTGGCGATGGCCCTCATATTGGAGAGTTTGTCGCCGAGGGCAACGATTTTCGAATCCCTTGAAGCGGCAGCCAGCCTGTTTATAGCTGCGCGTTTGCGTGCATGCCAGCTATCTTCCTCACTCACTCCGGGCTCGAAATGGTCGCTCTCTGAAGCTACGATAGCTGCCACTCTGTCCCCAAATTCTCTGCGAAGTTCTTCTACACATACGCCGCTGTCTTCCACAACGTCGTGAAGTGCCGCAGCGGCCAGAAGCTCCTGGTCTGGAGTAATGGTGGAGACTATTTCAACGGCCTCCATAGGATGCACTATATAAGGGAATCCTTTACCGCGTCTCTCAGTACCGGCATGGGCCTTGACGGCAAATATTATTGCCCTGTCCAGCAATTCTGTGTCCAATGGTTTGTTTGCCATATTTATTTATTGTTCATGAACGGCAGGCTGTTGGCTTGTTCTACCAAAATCTCTGCCATGGTGTCGTTGTTGGATGATTCGCCGTTGAGCAGGTCAAACATCATGCGTATGCCTGCACGACCGCCTCCGGATTTGAGTATGAAAGCGACGCACAGATTCTGGGGCCCGATAGACGACGCAAGGATGTCCAGGTCGGTAAGTCCAATCTGGTAACTGGCAATCTGGTAGGCTGCATCGGAGTAGTCTCGAATGACCTTCTCGAGGTCGCCGAGAGTCTTGCATCCTATAAGTTTGAAAACCTGGAGATAGGGGAGCAGTGATACCGGATGGATTTCTGCCTGGTTTACTGCCGCAATTCTCTTGTTAAGCGTGTCGAAAGGCTCAAGTTCGAGGAAGCTGCGGTAGGTGTCGCCGTCCAGCGGGACTTCAGACAGGTTGCCGGAGGCGACCAGGGCACGCACGCGCCGCCTGTAGTCGGTTAGTTCAGAGCGGATGATACTGAACTGCTCATCTACCAGTTCCAAAATGCCGGCAAGCCGGCTGAGGTTGCGCAGGTAACTTTTTGGAATCTCGACGCCGCTTTTATAGCCGGTGTCGTGATTCATATTTGCCCACGCATGCTGCAGCACTGTACGCAGCTGGATTTCGAAACGGTAGGGGAAACCGGGGGCATAGCAGATATAGTGCAGTGACAGGTACCCGAAACTGTCTATTTCGTGAGCTTTACGCTTATCTACAGAATTGGCCCAATCCACCTCGAAAA
This sequence comes from Bacteroidales bacterium, assembly GCA_017454265.1. Classification (GTDB taxonomy): domain Bacteria; phylum Bacteroidota; class Bacteroidia; order Bacteroidales; family UBA932; genus Cryptobacteroides. The sequence goes on from JAFTDJ010000038.1 coordinate 97,066, forward strand.
GCCTTTCTATTGCGGATGAAACTTTGGCTATGTCGTCTGTATAAAAGGTTATTACGCGAAGGCCGATAATATCTGTAATGTCCTCAAGGGATGCATATTTTGAACCTTTGAGCTCGAGTTTCCCTGCGAGTGAGTCCTCGCTCTTTACTCTGTATTCCAGCGCAGCGACCAGCAGGCCGGCGTCCTTTAGCATGGAATTGAGCTTTGCGTTGATTTCTTCTGCTTTTTTCTTGATTTCCGGAAGATTATCCCTGTATTCTTCCAGAATCATTTCACAATGTGGGTCGAGGTATCGTTGCATATTCTACCGTTTCCAAAAAAGTTCTGTAATGTCTTGCCCGTGATAATACATGCGCTGGTTTGTCGTTGGCTTGTTAAGCGGTCCCAGAGACTCGATATATGGCCCTGTTTTTACGAAATCGAATGTCCGGAAAAAGGAGTCGTCCACTTTGTCCCTTCCGCTATATACTGCCGTCTCCACCCGGGGCCACCTGCTCTTGATATGCCCGGCAAGGCGCATCAGAGCTGCGCTGTCTGAGCCTTCTCCCAGGAACAGGAAACAATTTATGCCAAAATTATCTGCCAGAAGCTTGTCTATTGCATTCTCTGTAAGTTCTTCCCCTATATCGTCACGAAGGAAAGGGGAGTGGCATCCGGGGCAATTACCCCGGCAATTGGTTATCTCAACTGCCAGGGTAACGCGGTCCGGTATTTCTTCAATGACCGTGTCGGTCAGCGAAGGGATATACTTTATCATTCCTTTTCCTTGGGGTTGTAAAAGCGCTTGTCCGCCTCGATCTGACGCGGCTCTGCAAAGGAGGAAATTCTCTTGAGATAGCCGATGACGCGAGTCAGGTAGTCCAGATTCTCGCTGCCGCACTTCGGGCACTTTGTAAGCGTATCTTTGCTTATATAGCCGCAGTCGTTGCAGACAGTGTTGCGGCAGTTGAATGTGAAGTAGTTCGTGCCGTAGTGGGCGGCAGTGCTCAACAACTGGCGGTATTGCTCCTTGCTCAGGTGCTCGGCAATATTCATATGCAGGGCGGAACCACCGTCAAGGTACTTTACGAAATCTTCTCCGTGCAGTTTGAACTTGTCAATCATCGATACGTTCACGTCTTCCGGGTTGTAAAAATACGAACTGTACAGATTATGCTTGTCGGAAACAAAATAGCCGTCCTTCTTGTCCCACTTGTAATTCTTTGCAGCCAGATTTTCGGCAGGTACGAATTCCGTGTTGAACATTGCATCAGCAGTTTTGTCCTTGCGGTTGCAGATGTTGATGGTCTCCAGGATAGTATTTACGAATGCGCCGTATTCAGGGTTGGGGGAGACCTCGAGGCCGAGGAACTCTGCAGCTTCCGTGAGGCCGTTTACGCCTACAGTGAGATACTGGCGCTTCATGTCAATGAAACCGGCCTTGTAAACATCAAGCATTTCCGCTTTGAGGAAGTCCTTGATGATGTCGTTGAACGCAATCTGATACTTATGAACGCGTTCTGTCATTTCCCTGATATCTTTGGCAATGAAGTTTGTATAGAGGTCGTCCTTGTCATAGAAGTTGCTCACGGGGTTGAGCGGCTTTCCAGACTCAAGGTGAACGCCGCGGCGCTCTGCAAAATAACGGCGCACAGAATCCTGAATCAGCCTGTTGAGATTAATGGTCATGACCGACTTTGAACCGGTACTCACAGACGCAGTGCCCATGGAGTACTGGTGAGTGGTATGGTTGTGATCCGTGTCTTCCATATCCTTGAGGGAGTTGCGCAGACGACAGCAGCTGCTCAGTGAGTCAGGGCTATTGGACAGGTAGCAGAAGAAGCTGTGCCCCTTTGACCACATCTCTGCAGTGAAATCTGCATAGTCCTTGTCGGCAAAGTCGTCTCCTCCGTCGGTCAGCAAGGCCATGGTTTCAACCGGGAAAGTGAGGATATAGTGATTGCGCTCCTCATTGAACCAGTTCATAAAATGCCTTTGGAGCCAGTCGAGGGTTTCCCATTTGGGGGCTGTACCGTCCGGGAAGCGGAAGTCCCCGAAAACGCCCTCGAAATATGGTTTGTCGAAGTATCCGATATTCCAGAACACGGTCTGGTAACCACGGTTTCCGGCCGGCATGTTCATAGAGTGGACAACTTGCTGGAAATAGTTGTCTATCACCTTGACAAGCGTCCTCTTCTTAATGTTTAGTTCAACTATGTCATCGAGATGCTCGAGATAGTCGTCGCCGTAGTCTTTGCGGAGAAAATAGTCGAAATACATCAGGAATTCAGGCGTTGCCACAGCGCCCATGAACTGGGAAGAGACGGAGTACACCAGATTGATGAATTCGCCGCAGAAACTCTTGAGATCGGTGGGGGCAACGGAAACTCCGCCCAATTCCTTAAGGCCGCTCACGAGGAAGGGGTACATGGTAATGGCTACACAGTAGGGGAATCCGGGCGTGCCGCTCTCGTCGTGCTTGTACAACACGTGGGATTCCAGATCTCTCAGATACTGGTCTGCAAGATGGCGACCGAACAATGTTTTGATCTTGTCGCACATAATGTAGCGGTTCTGCTTTATGTTGTTCTCCTTGTAAAGTTCGTTGCCAAGAGTCACAATGTTTTTGCGGGTGACGTTGGCATTGGCGTCGAACTTCGAACCCGTAGCTGCATTTGTGGCGGCTATGTAGTCTTTAATGAAGTCGCGTTTTTTGCGGAGATCCAGGTCTGCGTCAAATTTTTCAATGTAGGCGAGAGCAACTTTCTTGTTGATGGACATCAGTGAATCCACCACCTGCCGGCGTATCTCGCTGCTGTAGATGCCGTCGTATATGTAGAGGTTGTTGATGATGGATACGACTATGGAGTCGTCGCAATATTGCCCTGCCGTCTTGTAGGCCTCGTGTATGCCACGGGCCAGTTTCGCTTTGTCATACTCTTCAATCGAGCCGTTGGTTTTTCGTACGTCCATTATTGTTAGAATTTTTAGAATTCGTTTAGTGTTCGGACTACAAATTTAGGCAATAGAATACTTCGAAAACTTTTTTCGGGCAGAAGTTTTCAACATCAATATCAACAGCCGGCCTGATAGCGGGGCCGGCTGTTGAGGTGTTTATGTCGAACAAGGAAACTACAGTACGTCCAGGGCAAAAACGTGAGCTTTTTCCGCTCCCCATGTTTCAGTAATGACCAGTCGGACAGCATCTGCCTTCACTGACTGGAAACTAACCTTGTTAAGTCGCGTGTAGTTAAGCGGACATTCGTAAACCGTGGTCCACGGGCCCTTCTTGAGTTTAACTTCTATGCGGTAGGATTTTGCCATCATGCCCGGAATCCGGACCCTTTCCGTTGTGGCTTCCAGCTTGCGCATACGCTTGCTGCGGACTTTGAAATGGGAGTCGAAGATGAGACGCGCTCCACTGACCGTAACCGGCTTCTTCCAGCAGTACACTACGGATTCCTCGCCAGGCGACAGCCAGACTCCGTTGTCTGCGCCGTCCCATCCGCGGTCTATGCCGTTGCGCAGCACTTCACATTCTTCGGGAAGCTTTGCACTAATGGTGAGGGCGGATGGTTTGCGCCAGCGGTAGGGGAGCATACAGTCGTCGTCTTCCAGCATCTCCTGGACCTGGCCTATATAATGTGAACGTACTTCGGCAGGGCTGACACCCTTCTCCAATGCCACCGCAGCACCGGTTCCGCAGGCCTGGCCGAGCAGGGCGGTGGTAGCCATGACGCGGGTTGCCGAAAGTCCCATGTGGGTGCAGGAGATGTCGCGCCCGGCAAACATCAGGTTGGGCACGTTGACAGAATACAGGCAATCGAACGGGATTCCGAAGTAATCAGGGCATTTATATTCCACGCTGATGCGGCCTTTCTTATGGAAGGCCTCAGGGTCATGGTCGTCCAGGGTCCATCCGCCATAGGCGACGACATCCTCGAAATGGCCTCCGCTCAATACGTCGTTCTGGGTGAGGATATGAGGGCCGATATAACGGGTAGACTCACGCTTGCCTGGCAGGGAACCTATCCAGTCAAGCTCATATCCTTTACCGCGTCCGTCCGGATGGTTTTTCATATACTCCCATATGCCGTATGCGATTCGTTTGAGCTCAAACTGTATGTCAGGGGCATCGAAAATGGTGTCCAGCGTGCCGCCGAACTCTATCCACCAGAAATTGTTGTCCTTGGGGTTGTAAATCCGTTTGTAGTTGAACTTTACGCCGGGAATCGTGGACTTTGGGGTCTCGTAATCGAAGTCTGCGTCCGTGAAATGGTAAGCCCATTCGGGTGCAATGAAGGGATGCTCCTCGTTTGTTTTTCTAAGTTGCAGGAGTATGGAATTGCCCATGGTCTTTGCATCACCTCCCTGATGAAGGTTGGTCTCTCCGAACTCCTCGGGGAATTCGCGGCCGCGGCGGAACCTGGCTCCGGAAAGACGCAGTATGCCGTCTCCGGTACAATCGGCGAAGAGTTTGCCTTTGATGGTATATTTGGTATAAGCGTTGCCGTTCCAGCACCTGACTGCGGCAATCCTGTCGCCGTCCATTATTACATCCTCTACGGAAGTATTGAGCAGCAGCTTAATACGTGGCTCACTTATAACTGTGCTATAGATTACGTCATCCCACATAGTATAGCGTTGGAGGGGATTATAGTAGAAGTTGCGTAACTGCATTTCCTCCAATAATCCGGCTTCGGTATATTGATCTTTGAGAACGCCGACTATGCCCATTCGCATCTCGCTGGATGCATTACCGCCAAGCACGGGGCGATCCTGAATAAGGATGACGTCGGCGCCGTGCCGGGCCGCTGAAACAGCAGCGCAGACTCCGGCAAGCCCGCCACCTGCAACAACGAAATCACCTTCAAGGCTGACTTCTTTTATTACAGGTGAATTCTTTTCTGTCCGCATTTCCTGTGCAGTAGATGTGAACTGACAGGCAAGCAACGTCGCTGTGAGCGCGATTCTGAGGGAAATCTTCATTGTCTTATATATGTTTTTCCACAAATATAAGCTATATTTGCCAAAAATCGAATATAATATGTACACTTCCAGCAACGGACTATATGTAGCTCACGGTCCTGAAGGGCCCATCAGCATTACAGGGAAAATGGCTAACCGTCACGGACTCATCGCGGGTGCGACGGGTACCGGTAAAACCGTGACTCTCCAGGTACTTGCCGAAACATTCAGCCAAGCTGGCGTTCCATGCTTTATGGCTGATATGAAGGGGGACCTGAGCGGTATCAGCCAAACGGGTAAGATGTCCGGTTTTATTGAAAAGCGTTGCGCTGAATTCGGTATTGACAATCCTGTTTTCGCGCCGAATCCTGTGCGTCTTTACGATGTCTTCGGTGAGCAGGGGCATCCGATGCGTACTACGATTTCCAATATGGGGCCTCAGTTGATGAGCCGCTTGATGGGACTTACCGACGTACAGGCCGGAGTGCTTGACATTGTCTTCCGTGTAGCAGACGACAACAGCCTTCTGCTCATTGACTTGAAGGATCTCAGGTCTATGCTCACATACGTAAGCGAACACGCTGAGGAAATACGCATCACCTATGGAAACGTAACATCGATGTCTATAGGAGCAATTCAGAGGGCTCTTGTAGGACTGGAGAATGAAGGAGCCGCGGAATTCTTTGCTGAGCCTGCGTTTGAAATAAACGACCTTCTTGCCGTAGAAAATGGAAGGGGAGTCCTGAGCGTTCTTGCAGCTGACCGGCTGATGCTTAATCCAAAGATGTACTCCACCTTCCTTCTGTGGCTGCTTTCAGATCTTTACGCGACTTTGCCCGAGGTTGGTGACTGCGAGCTGCCGAAGCTGGTGTTTTTCTTCGACGAAGCCCATACTTTGTTTACTGACACAGCACCAGCCCTGGTACGTAAGATTGAGCAGGTGGTAAGATTGATACGGAGCAAGGGAGTGGGCGTTTACTTTGTTACTCAGAATCCCACAGATATTCCCGAGAGCATACTTGGCCAGCTCGGAAACCGCATCCAGCACGCCCTGCGCGCATTTACACCTAAAGATCAGAAAGCAGTGCGCAGTGCTGCGGAGACTTTCCGGGCCAACCCTGCATTTAAAACTGACGAGGCCATAACAACCCTTGAGACCGGTGAGGCCCTCGTTAGTTTCCTGGACGAAAAGGGCGCTCCCGGAATAGTTCAGCGCGCACGTATTTTATTCCCTCTGAGCCAGATTGGCGCTATAACTGAAGGCCAGCGGCTTGATATACGAAATTCGTCCCCCCTCAAAGGAAAGTACGACCAGGTAATCGACCGGGAATCTGCCTTTGAAGTGCTGCTGGCAGACCGTCAGCGTGCCCAGGAGGAGCAAGAGCGACAACAACAGGCTATGGAGGAAAGCGCCCGGGAGAAAAAGTCTGAGAAGTCTAAGACGGGCAGGTCAAAGGCGGGCAAGTCTCTGGGGTCGGCCATTCTTACTGCTGCAGCTGGTGCGGCAATTACGAGCCTTACCCGCAGTGCAGGCACTGCGGCTGCAAATGCGGTGACCGGCAAAAAGAGCAAGACCACGGGTAAAGATGTAGCAGGAAAAGCTGTATCCAACGCGACGTCAACCGCTCTCCGTACCTTTACCCGCTCGATATTGGGCAGTCTCATCAAGTAGATGAGGAGAAGAATGGCATTACTTGCTGCAGCGCTGCTTTCGATTGCAGGAAGCAGCGCTTTGCGTGCAGCCGGGGATTCCCGGGTGTCTTTTATTGCCCTGCCTATAGTGGGGTTCCACAGCGATTTGGGCTTCCAGTATGGTGGGTACATTGATTTGTTTGATCCTGCTCGCAATCACTATCATCTGGAAGTATCTCACTATACCAAAGGGCAAACGTTCGTGCATGGGGAGTATGATTCTTCTCTGCTGATTCCGGGCGTACGTTTTGTGGCTTCAGCAACCTGGCAGCACGATCCGCTTTTCAATTTCTATGGTTTCAACGGTTCAGTGAATACATATAATCCTTCCGTGGACCGTAAGGACGGACTTGCATATTACTGCTACAAAAGAGACCTTATCAGGGTATTGGCTACATTTCAGGGTATAATAGGCGGCGGCTTTTCCTGGATGGGCGGCTTGAATTTCCGGTATATGTCCTCGGACGATCTGAATTTCAAGGGCTACGATTCCAAGAATACGCTGTTTAATTTTTATAGGGAAAACGGTCTGATCCGGGATAATGAACTGCATGGGTTTCTGCTGGATATAATTGGAGGATTGAAGTTCGATACCCGTGATCTGGAGCTGGACCCACGCTCGGGAGTGTGGGCGGAACTGTTTGTAAATGGCTCTCCTGATTTTTTCGGAACTTCATACCCATACCTTAAGGCGGCACTTCGCTGGCGGCACTATCTGACGCCGTTCGGAGACTGGCTGACACTCGCTTATCATCTTGGCTATCAATCTACTGTTATGGGAGATGCACCGTTCTATATGGAGCAGAACATTAGCACAATTCAAATACGACAGACTTGTTCTGAAGGGCTTGGTGGAATAAACACCGTGCGTGGAGTAATGAGCAATCGTCTCATTGGGCGTGGCTACGCCTGGGCAAATGTGGAAACACGTTTACGCATTTTCCGTTTCCAGCTTCTCAAGAATGATTTTGTATTGGGGCTTAACCCTTTTTTCGACGTGGGATGCATCACCTCACCGATGCGTGTTGATGAGACGGCTGCCGCATTTGGCCTTTCAGAAGAAGACGTGTATTCTCGCAGCCGTGAGCTACATCCAAGTGCCGGTATCGGCGCTAAAGTGTCTGCTAACGGAAATTTTGTTTTCTCGGTAGAGTTTGGTAAGCCTTTTCGTGCCGAAGACGGTCTTTATGGCCTTTATTTTGCTTTGAACTACGTATTTTGAGATGAATAAATACATTTCGCTGACATTGGTCGCTTTGCTGTTCATGTCTTCCTGTATGCGCAGGGGAGAGGGAAGCGTTGATGTAAGCACGCAGGAAGATACTGTGCCGCAGATAGGCTTCTTTCCATCGGATTTTACCGTGGATTCCACAAAGGTCCGCGAAGGAGAAACCTTCACAGGACTCACCGGGCGGCTTGGGCTTGGGAACTTGGCATCACTGGAGCTGGTACAGAATTGCGATTCCATATTCGACGCAAAGCGCATGCGGGCAGGAAATCCCGTGGAAGCCTATTATAGCGCAGACAGCAGCGGCAGAAAGCTGGAGTATATAGTATATCATAATGACAAAATCCGGGCAACTGTATTCAGCTGCGCCGATTCCCTTCGCGGCTGGCTGTACGACAAACCGGTCCTGACAGAGCATAAGATTGCAGATGTCACCATCACCAGCTCCCTTTGGAACGATATGCTGGCAAAGGGTATTTCGCCGCTTCTGATTGTAGATCTTGCAGATATATATGCCTGGACTGTTAATTTCTTCGGACTGCAAGGCGGGGACCGCTTCCGGGTTATCTATGACCAGACTGTCTGTGATGGGGAAGTAGTGCGAATAGACAGCGTCGAATTTGCCCTGTACGACAGCGGCTCCTTCCGAGCGGCCGCAATTCGATTCGACCAGAGAGACGGGGGAAATAAATACTGGAACGAAAAGGGAGAAAGCATGAGAAAGGCTTTTCTCAAAGCCCCGTTGCGGTATAACCGTATTAGCAGTCGTTTCACTTATCATAGGAAGCATCCCATTACCGGAGTTGTACGCCCGCACACTGCGGTTGATTACGCGGCTCCGACCGGGACACCGGTTCATTCAATTGGAGACGGGACGGTTACAATGTGCGGCTGGGATGGCACGGGTGGCGGGAACCGTATCCGCATACGTCATATGAACGGTTACGAGACCTGCTATATGCACCTGTCCAAATTCGCTTCCGGAATAAAAAGTGGAGTCCGCGTTTCTCAGGGGCAGACAATCGGTTATGTTGGCTCAACCGGGCATTCTACAGGGCCCCATCTGGATTTCAGGGTATGGAAGGATGGTACTCCTGTGGATCCGCTAAAGATGATTTCCCCTCCATCGGAGCCGCTGAATAAGGATAATCTGGATTCGCTTCATAAAATGTATAATTCTTTTCTTCTTGCAGTTGGAGAATGACCATAGAACCGATTGCATATTTCAGATCGCCCCTGAAGGGGAAGTTTGGACTGCCTCGCCAGTCAGGACTTGCTCCGTCACTTAAAGGGGAGATAGAATTAATACCCCCATACGATGCCGCAGAAGCCGTACGCGGTCTTGATGGCTTCGAGTATTGTTGGTTGATATGGGGCTTTTCTTTGAGTGAAGGCAAGCGGAACTCAATGACGGTCCGCCCGCCAAGACTTGGAGGAAATGAAAGGGTAGGAGTTTTTGCTTCCCGTTCGCCTTTCAGGCCTAATGGGCTGGGCTTGTCATGTGTCAGAATAGAAAGCCTTAAGCCAGGCAGGATTGTTGTTTCCGGTGCGGATTTGGCGGATAGAACTCCCGTGTATGATATTAAGCCATATATATCATACGCCGACAGTTTTCCATCTGCCAGGTGCGGTTTTGTAGATTCGACCGAATGGAAACCCTTGCGCGTTGAAATACCGGCAAGCGTTACCGAAAAGCTTGGAGGTGATATTGTGTCCGCTCTCTCAGAGTTGTTGTCTCAAGACCCTCGTCCGCAGTATCAGGATGACTCCGAGAGGGTATATGGACTGAATCTGGATTCTTTTGACATTAAATTTAAGGTGTCTGACGGAACCGTATTTGTCCTTTCTGCAGAAAAGTATTAATTTTGCAAACTATGCAGAGCGCAATTCACGATATACTCAGCTCCCGTACAAAGGAAGAAATTGAGGCTACGCTTGACTATTTTGATGCCTTGCCGCTTAGGGTAATGCATAAAAATGAGCTTGTGCGTACACTGTCATCGTATTTGTCGGCGCCAAAAGTTTGGCTGAATAAGCTTATGGAGCAGGATTTGAGGTTGTTGCAGACTCTTTGCAAGGCCGGTCCGGGTAATTCAGTTGAAATTATCCCAGGCGATTACCCGTCTGTTGTGGAGGTGCTTCACTTCGTGAATTCAGACAGCACATCAGTTTCCGGCAAGGATACTTGTTTAATGAGTATTCCCAGTGCATTTTATGAGCTTATATCCAACGATATAGATGCTGTTATTGAAAGAAAGGAGTTAGATGGCTCCTTTGCCTTGGAACACCTTATCCTAGGAGCAGTAAACATATATGGAGCAGTACCGCTCAGAACATTCGTAGACTGTATTTTCGACGATTTTGACGATTACGAGTCGATGCGCGCATTCGCTGAGAGCGTTGCCGGGCATCCCGTAATACGCTTGTATCAGGAAGAATATAGAGGAGAAGCATATCTTGTGTCGCCGTTCGTGGAAAATTTTGATGATTTGATGCAACACAGAAGAGAACTCTACAAGGGACTGCGAAGATATGCAAAGGCCTCCCGTGAGCAGGCGGAAAGTTGCGGAAGCAACTCACCTTTCTGTAGTTACGGTATGGAAACGCCCGAGGGGAAAGCGCTTCTCGACATGCTTTACGCTATTGGCTATGAAGGGGAATCCCTGATGGCTGCAGCACATACTGTATGGCTTAATTCACAGTATGATCCTAACCGGGAGAATCTTGACATGCTGATGTCTCCGCTCTCTGCCGCAGTTGCAGACATAGAAACGGAGGAACTGTTTTTCCATTATGCCGGAATACTGCTGGAATACGCTAATTCAGTACCAAAGTGGCTGCTGAAAGGCCATTCAGCAAAAAGCTCCGGCTATATGGTGTATGAAGCCAGTGACGAGTATCTCAGCGAGATTTATGGTGCCGACCTGCAAAACGCTGAAGATGAGTCTGTAGTGAAGCTTTTTGAGAGAGTGAACAAGGTGCACCCGGTAGCACCGGATGCACCCTGTCCTTGCGGTAGCGGCCTTTCATACAGGCTCTGCCACGGAAAATTCTTCAGTTAGCCCTGTTTTTTCACGCGCAGGTTATCTTCCACGTGTTTTACCCATTTAGATACTTCGTCGTCATTCTTGGCCACAACGGTGCATATCAGAAGGCTCCCTTTAAGGATTTCAATGCACATCAGAAGCATAATCGATCCGTCTTCGCACTCACCTGAGAATCCGAAAGCTTTCTTGTTCTTGAAACGCCACTCGGCAATAGGGGACTCTTCGTCGTCGTCATCGTCCCATCCGATTATTTCTGCGTAATTGGCGAAAGCTTCGTCTTCCGCTGTGGTGTCTGAAGGAAGATCGCCCACATACAGGTCAAGAAAAGCTTCATCGCTCTTTCCATCTTTTGCCGGCAAATGGCATTCCATATGGGTAATAATGACTCCGTCAACTTCCTCGTAGCGATCCAGTTCGCTTGTCCAGGAAGGGGGGAGCGGCAGTGAAATGTCGTAACTCATATTACAATTGGCTGTATGATATTGAGAAAGTGTCTCCGTCGGCTGGATTTCCAGTCGTAAATCCCTTCTTCAACCATTTTGCGCGCTGTGCAGATGTGCCGTGATTGAATGAATCGGGTACGGTATAGCCATAGGCCTTTTTCTGGAGATAGTCATCACCTATTTTGGACGCTACGGCAAGCCCTTCCTCAAGATCACCCGGCTCGAGGGAATTATACATTTTATTATCATGGTGAGCCCATACGCCGGCATAAAAGTCGGCCTGGAGCTCCAGTCGGACACTTATCTGGTTGGACTCCTTTTCGCTTACCCGTTGCATCTGGCTGTGCGCTTTTTGGAGTGTCCCGAGCAAGTACTGGACGTGGTGTCCAACCTCGTGAGCTATCACATAAGCATATGCAAAGTCACCGTCAGCCCCAATCTGTTTCTTCATGGAAGAAAAGAAGGACAAGTCAATATAGACAGTTTGGTCTGCGCTGCTATAGAATGGTCCTGTAGAGGCAGAAGCAGTGCCTGTAGACGTCTGTACGTAGTCATTGTAGAGGACTAGCCGTGGAGGTTCATAGCTGAGGCCGTTAGATTTGAATATCTTTGTCCACACATCTTCAGTCCCTGCAAGAATCTGTTTGGAAAAAACCGCAAGGGCTTCTTCTTCCGCGCTTGGCGTGTATTCGGCGCTGCTTGTCTGGCTTGAATTCAATGCGCCGGTCTGTTCGAGGACGGCACCGGGATTGATGCCGAAAATGAGGTACAGTACGCCGGCGAGTAAAATTCCCCCAATGCTGAGTCCGCCTGCTCTGCCCACAGACATACCGCGCCTGTCGTCAACATTGCTGCTTTGTCTTCTTCCGTCGAGTTTCATATTAATAGCTTTAACAGCACAAATTTAATGAAAAGCATCAAAAAAACCTTCTTTTTACTATTATTTTGCTTAGGTATTTGCATTTCTTTGTTACATAATGAGTGAAACAAATATGTTTGTCTTAATAACAAAAAAGTTACAACATTCATGAACACAAAATCCCGCTCTCCGGGAACAACAATGCAAGTATTTTTATTATATTTGAGGATATGACAAAAAAATATATTTCTGTTTCCGTTATGTGCTCCGACCTGATGAACCTTGGAGCCGATATTGATCAGTTGATATCCCTTGGCGTTGACTGGCTTCATGTAGATGTGATGGACTCACACTTCGTTCCTAATCTTACCTTCGGCCCCGACTTTATAAAGGCAATGCATTTGAGGACGGATCATCCTCTGGACATCCACCTGATGGTTACAAACCCGGAGTTGGTGATGTCCCGTTTTGAACTCCGCAAGGGTGACTGCCTGACGGTGCACGTCGAATTAAACCGGAGTTTTGATGAATTGAGCCGTTCAGTGCGCTCCCAGGGATGCCTGTTCGGGTTAGCCGTGAATCCAGAGACCGATATAGACGCCCTGAAGCCTCATCTAGGACTCTTTGACTCAGTGACTCTTATGCTGGTTCATCCGGGTTATGCAGGGGCGAAAATGGTTGACGGCATCATGGAGAAGGTCGGACGTACGCGTATGTGGCTCGATGAGCACGGACAAAAAGACGTTCTTATCAGTGTAGATGGCAGCGTAAGCGCTGAAAGGGCTCAGCATATGGCGTCCTTGGGTGCGCAAGTCTTCGTGGGCGGCACAGCCGGCATATACAGGAAAGGGATGGAGTTGACGGAAACTATACCAACATTCAGAAAAGCTATATCATTATGAACAAAATTGAAAGCGCACTGCAGCGCACGACAGACACCAAAGACTTGTTTATAGGTGCAGGAGTAGTTTCACGAACAGCTGAGATGTTTACCAAGCTTTTCCCGGGAGAGAGGGCGATAATTGTCGCAGATACAAATACTTGGAGGGTTGCAGGTAAAGCAGTACTTCAATCTCTTGAGGCTGCTTCCGTTCCTCATTCGGAGTCTTTCATATTTGACGATCCCGATCTCTATGCAGAGTGGAAATTTGTTGAACGGCTCAAGGCTAGACTGGAGAAGGAGGACGTTATCGCCATTGCAGTCGGCTCAGGCGTTATAAATGATTTGACAAAGTACACCTCTCATATTCTCGGGCGCAAATATATGTGCGTGGGCACTGCTGCATCCATGGACGGGTACACCGCATATGGAGCTTCTATCACTAAAGATGGCAACAAGCAGACTTTCAGCTGCCCGGCTCCCTACGGTTTTGTGATGGACCCTGTGATTGCCGCAGACGCCCCAAAGGAACTTGCAGCATCGGGTTATGCGGATCTCATTGCCAAAATTCCTGCAGCCGCAGACTGGATGCTTGCAGATGCTGTTGGAGCGGAAGCCATTGATCCGTTTGGCTGGAGTCTTGTCCAAGATGGTCTTAAAGAGGCCCTGAGCGCTCCGGCGGCCGTTCACGCTGGTGACGTTGAAATGACAGAGAAACTAAGCGAGGGATTGTTGATGAGTGGTTTTGCCATGCAGGCTATACACAGCAGCCGTCCCGCATCCGGCACGGAGCATCAGTTCTCTCATTATTGGGATATGGAAAATCTTGCATATCCAGACGGCAAACACGTTTCTCACGGCTTTAAAGTAGGCATCGGAACACTTGCAAGCACCGCATCCCTGGAATTCCTTCTTGAGAAAGACCTGGAGAATCTGTACGTTGATAAGTGTGTTGCCGCATGGAAGAGTTGGGAGGAGATGGAAGAAGAGATCCGGACCGTTTTTGCCGGGATGCCCGGCCATCTTGCCAGGGGACTGGAGGAGACCAAAGGTAAATATGTAGATAAAGATGGTCTTCGCAAACAGCTGGAAGCTCTCAAGGAAGCCTGGCCCGAACTTAAAGAGAAGATTCGCGAACAAATTATCCCTTTCGCGGAAGTCTATGAAAACCTCAAACTTGTCGGAGCTCCGTATGAGCCCGAATTGATTTGTGTCGACAGGGCCAGGATGCGCAGGACTTTCTCTGGCATACCCTTTATGCGCAGCCGTTTTACCAATATTGATATTGTATATCGCCTGGGACTTATGCCCGAACTCGTCGACCGGCTGTTCGGCGAAGGTGGAATCTGGGAGGTCAAGTAATTTAGCATATGGGAAAAAATACCACAAAAACTCTTAAGTACTGGCAGTGGCGTACCATCGTTGTCACGATGATAGGATACGCTATGTTTTATCTGGTTCGAAAGAATTTCTCATTTTCTATGCCGGGACTTGGAGCCGAGTTCGGAATAACAAAGACTCAGCTTGGCTTGTTCCTTACTCTCCACGGAGTTATATATGGACTGTCCCGCTATGTGGTCGGTATTATAACAGACCGCAACAGCGCCCGTAAGGTCATGTCTCTGGGTCTGATGCTTTGTGCGGCCGTGAATATTCTCTTCGGTACCAGTGACGCAGTGGCAGGATGGATTGTCGCCCTTGCAGGAAAGGCCGGAGACGGAACTGCTATCGCTTCAGTACTTGTTTACGTAATGGGGGTTCTTTGGATGGTGAATGGATTCCTGCAGGGTATGGGCGTGCCTCCGTGCACGAAGACATTGACGCAATGGATTCATCCAAAGGAGCTTGCCACCAAGATGAGTATTTGGAATATGTCACATTCCATAGGCGCCGGACTTGCCATGGCGCTGTGCGGTTGGCTGGTTATGCCTCATCTCGGCGTGGATATGAGCCTGAATCCGGAGGTCTTGGCTTCTATCAGTGCCAATTTGAACTTGGATATGAGCGATCCTGCAAACGTAGCAAAGGTTACCGGCTTTGCCGCCCATTTCGGGGCCTGGCGCTGGTGCTTCCTCATTCCTGCTGGAGTTGCTGTTATAGGCTCCATCTGGCTGTTTTTCACCATGAAGGACTCGCCTTCAGATGTCGGCCTTCCTGAGGTCGTCGGCAAGAAGAAGGCCATAGTCACCACCCCCGAAGAGGCCGCGGAACACAAGGCGTTCGTCAATAAGCATGTATATCGGAACAGGATAATCTGGACCTTGGCGGTTACCAATTTCTTTGTTTATGTGGTGCGCTTCGCCGCCCTGGACTGGGGACCCACGCTGCTCACTGAATCAAAGGGCTTGTCCATGGCCAATGCGACTACCCTCTGCGTTGTATTTGAACTGATTGGAGGTAACCTCGGAATGCTGTTCTGGGGTTGGGCGACAGACCACATTTTCGGGAGCAAAGCCCACCATACTTGTGTAGTATGTATGATTGGTGTCGCCCTCTGCATTGCCGTCTTTTGGATGCTTCCTGTTACTGCAGCCTGGTGGGTGATGCTTATTCCGTTTACCCTCCTTGGTTTCTGCATCTACGGTCCGCAGGCCCTTCTTGGCATCTGTGCCGCTCAGCACGCCACCAACAGGGCATCTGCTACCGCAAACGGCATTCTGGGGATTTTCGGATATCTCAGCACCATCGTGTCTGGTTTCGGTTTCGGCTTCATCGCTCAGCACTATGGCTGGAATGCAGCGTATGTTACCATTTTTGTCTGCGCCATCATCGGTCTTGTGACTGTGCTTACAATTTGGGGCGCAAAGGCTACCGGATATACAGAAGAAGATTTGCACAACAAATAGGAAATGAAGAAATTTGTTTTATTTATTTCAGGGCTTGCCGCAAGCGTATTGCTGTTTGCGGCTAAACCGCTGCCCTCAGAGGTGAAGGGTACTGTAAGAGATATGGAGGGTAAGCCTGTTACCGGAGTAGTGGTCTCCGACGGGTATCACGTAGTGCTTACAGACTCTCAGGGTAAATATTGTTTTCCAAGAATTCCCGAGGCTTATTATGTTTACATAAGCATCCCCGGGGAATTCAAGGTCCCCCTGCGTCAGGGACAGCCATGCTTCTTCAAAAAGCTGGAAGACCGGCCCGAATACAATTTCACTCTTGAACGGCTTAAAAACGGCCCTGAAAAGGAGTTTAATCTGTTTTTGATTGCCGATCCCCAGTGTCAGTGGGCCTGGCACGTCAGGCGCCTTGCAACTGAAGCTATTCCCGATATGAAGGTTTATGCGAAAAAATGCAAGGGTCCCGATTATGCTATTACTCTTGGAGACATTGCTTACAGTGAGGGACACCGAAACACTAATTACCTGCTTACCCTCATAAGGGACGAGTTTGCGGCAGAGAAGACCGGCATGCCAGTTTTCCAAACCATCGGAAACCACGACTTCGAGTATCCTCTTACTGCAGTTGAGAGTGCAAGTCCTACCATTTCCCTTCGTCGTCACCGATATTTTGAGGATATCTTCGGCCCTGCTAATTATTCTTTTAACAGAGGAGACGTCCATATCGTATCGATGCATAATGTCTGCTTTGAAGGATTTGGCGCTCCCGGCAAATACCACGGCGACTTTACTGACGAGCAGGTCAAGTGGCTGGAGAAGGATTTGGAGTTTGTGCCGGATGACAAACTTGTCATACTTTGTGTTCATATCCCATTTGAGAACATATACCAGAAGGAACCCAACGTAGGGCGCGTAATGGATATCCTGGGGGCGCGCAAACACGCCCGTATCGTGAGTGGACATACGCATACCATCAAGCACCTTCATTATCCCAACGGCGTAAGCGAATTCGTTGCCGGAGCTATGAGCGGATGCTGGTGGTGGAGCAAGAACTGCGCAGACGGCGCGCCGAACGGTTATGCCGTCTGGAAAATCAAGGGTAACGAAGTAGTGTCTGATATATATAAAGGACAAAACTTTAAGGAGGACTACCAGATGCGCATATACCGCGGTGACGCAGAATTTGGCGGAGAGTTCGAAAGATTCAAGCTCGAACACGGAGCGGGAAGCATTCTTGTGAACGTTTGGAACTGGGACGAAGGCTGGCGCTCGGAAGTATATGAAAACGGAAAGCTTGCCGGAACTTTGGAAAAGATGCCTACTTCAGGTGAGTTTACACCTCCTTACAATGGCAGCAAAGACTGGTGGGCAATCGGATACAACGTCGGTGTAGTGGGAAGAGGCCACAGCAAAGGCAGCACCAGAAACAATTATTGCTCGAAGAACTACCATATGTTTAAATACGAGCTCAAAGATCCGTCTGCAAAAGTAAAAGTTGTCGTGTACGACAAGTCAGGCAAAAAATTCAGCTGCAGTAAGATAACCACTGCAGCCGACTATGATGACCTGGCAAGACGCCCTGAATACCCCGTAATCCCTGGATGGGAAGAATAATCAGATGAGCTTGATGCCTGCGCTCTTACAGGCTGCACGCTGATCTTCCGGCCATATACTGGCCTGTATCTCGCCTATGTGAGCTTTTTGAAGGAAAAGCATACATAGGCGGGATTGTCCTATACCACCACCTATACTGAGAGGCAGTTCACCATTCAAAAGCCTGCGATGGAAATACAGTCCTGCGCGTTCGGTTTTTCCAGAGATTGCCAATTGACGCCTCAGAGATTGTTCATTAACCCTGATGCCCATGCTGGAAAGCTCGAATGCTCTTTCCAGAATAGGGTTCCAGACAAGCAAGTCTCCGTTCAGCGACCAGTCATCGTAATCAGGTGCGCGCAGGTCGTGCGGCTTCCCGTCCGACAGGGTATCTCCAATTCCTATGATGAAAACACTGCCGTACTCCTTGCATACAGCGTTCTCCCGCCCTTTGGCGTCCATGCCAGGGTACATTTGAAGAATCTCTTCAGATGTAAAGAATTTGATTGTGGGGGAGAGGAAGCGGCGCAGGGACGGATAGCAAGTACAAAGAAATTGTTCGGTCTCTTTAAGAACCTCGTATATGCTGCGCACGGTCTGCTTGAGATAATTGACTGTGCGCTGGCGGTCTGTGATTGTCTTTTCCCAGTCCCACTGATCTACATAAAGGGAATGAAGATTACCAAGATTTTCGTCCGCACGTATCGCGTTCATATCTGTGTAGATGCCGTGGCCGGGCTTGATCTTATATTCAGCAAGTGTAAGCCTTTTCCATTTAGCCAGAGAGTGTACAACTTCCGCCCTGGAGTCTCCAAGGTCTTTGACGGGGAAGGTGACCGCACGTTCCACACCGTTAAGGTCGTCATTGACACCTTGCCCGGCAAGAACGAATAACGGCGCGGTTACTCGCTTGAGACGTAATGCTTTAGCGAGTCCCTGCTGAAAGTAATCTTTAACCAGTTTGATGCCTTGTTCCGTTTCCTCGGAAGACAGGACCGACTTATAAGATTTTGGAATGATTAGATAGCTCATTTGAGTCCTGTGAGTTCAGAGTCGTTAAAATAATCTATACGCATTGCCCTTCGCACTGCCGACAGGGTTGCTGCGGCTTCGGCTTCGGCCGCCTGTGTTCCCTTGCGCAGAATATCCCATACCTCAGGCAGGTTTTGTTCAAGCTGGGCGCGGCGTACACGCATAGGCTCCAGCAAGTCGTTGAGAATAGCCGACAGGAAATTCTTCAACATCATATCGCCGAGCCCGCCTGCACGATACTGTGCCTTGACCTCATCCAGAGATTTAAATGAGAACGATGATTTCTTGCCGACAAAACAGGATGAATAGCGCTCAAAATGTTCAGGACGACAGAAAGCATCAAGATATGTAAATACTGTATTCCCTTCAACCTTTCCCGGATCGCTTACCTGCAGGTGTCCGGGATCTGTAAACATCCCCTTCACTTTACGGGTGACTTCTTCTGCAGAATCGGACAGGTAGATGCAGTTGTCTAGAGATTTGCTCATTTTGGCCTTCCCGTCAGTCCCCGGCAACCTGAGGCAGGCGGCATTGTCCGGCAGCAGTATTTCGGGTTCTGTGAGAGTATTTCCATATACTGCATTGAATTTACGTACAATCTCCCTGCATTGCTCTATCATAGGTTCCTGGTCTTCACCTACCGGAACGGTAGTCGCGTTGAATGCCGTGATGTCGGCCGCCTGGCTTATCGGGTAGCAGAAGAAGCCCACAGGCGTGCCGGCTTTGTTGTCGGAGCCGTCTTCATTCTCCGAAAAGCCTCGCAGCTTAATCTCCTGCTTCACTGTAGGGTTACGCTGCAGGCGCTGAACGGTAACCAGATTCATATAATAGAACGTCAGCTCAGTGAGCTGAGGCACCATTGACTGTATGAAAATGTTGACTTTCGATGGATCTAACCCGGCCGACAAGTAATCTAAAGCTACTTGAATTATGTTTTGACGCACTTTCTCCGGATTGTCTGCATTGTCTGTAAGTGCCTGTGCATCAGCGATCATAATGAATATCTTGTCAAAACCGCCTTGGTTTTGCAACTCTACACGCCTACGCAGGGATCCCACATAATGCCCCAGATGCAGTCTGCCTGTTGGCCGGTCGCCAGTAAGAATAATTTTTCCCATAATATCATTTGTTCTTTATTTCAGATACCAGTCGCAAGATGCAGTTTCGCCCGCAATCCAGACGGTGTCACCTTCGTTGAAAATAAAATCGGCACCGGGGTTGGTCTGTACCTTATCGCCCCGCAAAACGCTTATTATCATGCATCCGCTACCCCTCATGTTGCTTTCCCGAAGTGTTTTTCCAGTCAGGAAAGAATCCTTCTCCAGCGTACCGGCTTTGACTATGAAGTCGGGATCTGACAGTTCGGACGGTACAATATTTTCATTGATGATAGACTTGAATGCCTCTATCTGCTCATTTGTTCCTACGGCTAGAAGCCTGTCGTATGGATAGACCTTTTCGTCACCGGACGGAATCTGAATGGATTTGGAACCGCGTTGAATCTTGACGATGTTTACCCCCGAATGCTTCCGAAAAGGCATTTCCCGCAAGGATTTGCCGATATAGGCAAAATCGGGAGAAATTTCGACTACGGAGGTTTGAATGTCGTATTGCGACATTTTCTCCTTCAGGGAGGATGATACAGGAGCTTTTTTGCGCTCAAGTTCCTCTTTCTCGTTGAAATTATCGATGAAACGTTTCTCCAGTCCGGAGAAACGCTTGAAAGTAATTTTAGCCGTAAGGAGCACTATGAGTCCTGCACCTATCACAATCAGGATGCCCCATCCACCGAGCTGGAAGTAACTGGTGATAGCCGCAATGATGAAAGCGATTGCAATAAGGATGCGGAATACGAGCAGGGAAAGGATGGGCCACCTGTTGCTGGCCTTTTCCTTAAGGAGTTTTGATGCGTGTTTGTTTATGCTTCCGTTAGTGATGGCAAGACCATAAAGGAAGGGCGTCATCACTACAAGTTCTATTACCAGGCAAATAATGTTTCTGACCACATCAGAGATGTCGGGCAACAATTTTGCGGAGAGGTTACCAAGCAGCGTCGGGGTAGCGAGCAGGATTGCGAGCAGTATAACGCCATAAAGTACAACGCGGACAGCGTAGCTTTTGAGGAGCTGTCCCCAAGCGTTATTCTCCGCTTTTGAAGACTCTGATGCTGCAGTCGGAGCCGGATTGATCTTTGCCAGAAGGGAGGCGGGGAGCTTTTTCTCCAACCATCTGCTCACCGGATCTGCCGCTTTTATCATGTAAGGAGTGGTAAAAGTCGTCACGACGGAAACAGCTATGATTACAGGATAAATGAATTCGCGCATAACACCCAGGCTGCAGCCCAGACTGGCGATAATGAAAGCAAACTCTCCAAGCTGCGCAAGACTGAAGCCTGCGTGGACCGCAGTGTTAAGGCCCTGTCCGGCAAGGAGCGCGCCTGCAGTTGAGAATATGAGGATTCCCCCCACAGCTACCAGCGTGACGACAATTATGGTACCCCAGTATGTCCCAATTACAGCAGGGTCGAGCATCATACCCACCGACACGAAGAATATGGCTCCGAAAAGGTCTTTAATGCTGGTAAGAAGGTGCTCGATTCTCTCACCCTCCACAGTCTCTGCAAGGATGGAGCCCATAACGAAAGCACCAAGGGCACTGGAGAATCCGGTTACCTCCGCCAGTGCTACCATGCCGAAGCACAAGCCGATGGATATTATAAGCAGAATTTCGTCATTCAGGTATTTGCGGGCTTTCTTCAGCAGGATAGGAATCACGTAAATGCCCACAAGGAACCACAGAATCAGGAAAAAAGCGAGACGGGCCAGACTCATCACCATTTCTCCTCCGGCAAATTTATTTGAAACGGCGAGTGTGGAAAGCAGCACCATGAGCAACACAGCAATAAGGTCTTCCACAACAAGGCTTCCAAATATCAGGTTTGCATATGGCTTGCCTTTCAGTCCCATTTCATCGTATGCTTTTATGATGATGGTGGTTGAACTCATAGACAGGAGGCCTCCGAGAAAAATACTCTCCATCATTGTCCATCCTATGGCATTCCCGGCGACTATACCCACTATGAACATCCCTATGCATTTTGTGCCGGATGTTATCAGGGCGCTGCTGCCGACTTTCAGAAGTTTCTTAAAACTGAATTCAAGCCCGAGTGCAAACAACAGGAAAATAATTCCAATTTCAGACCACTGCTTTACGGATTCGGTACTGGTCACCGAAGGGAAGAGTCCGAGGTGAGGACTCACAATGAATCCCGCTATTATGTAGCCAAGTATGAGCGGTTGCTTCAGTGCCTTGGAGATAACTGTAAATACACCGGCGGCAATAAGAATCAGCGCCAGGTCTTTTACTAAATTAAGTTCTTCAGACATTTTGTCTATATTCTTTTAATGCTTCAGATAGTATATTCATGGCTCTCTTAAGCAGGGGAACCTCAAGGACGTAGGCAATTCTGGCCTGATTACGCCCTTCTCCAGGAGTTTTGTAAAATGATGCTGCAGGAGTAATCATCAATGTTTCGCCGTCGATACGGAAATCTGTAAGCAGCCATTTGGCAAAAACTTCAGTATCCGGGACCGGTAGTTCAGCTACGGTATAAAACGCTCCGTAGGGGACAGGGGAGTACACCCCTGGAATCTTGTTCAGGAGATCCATGGTGCAGTCCCGCCTTCTGATATATTCTGCGCGGACTTCCTGAAAATAAGATTCTGGAGTATCCAGGGCGCCAAGAGCCGCATATTGACCCAGTACCGGAGGGCAAAGCCTGGATTGGGCGAATTTCAATGCACACTGCATCACTTCTAGGTTTCTGGACACTATGCACCCGATACGTGCGCCACACAGGTTGTACCTTTTGGATACTGAGTCAACGAGTATCACATTCTGTTCGCATCCGGGAATCTCCAGCGCGCTGAAGAAAGGATCGTTTGTGTAACAGAATTCCCTGTAAACCTCGTCGCATATCAGAAACAAGTCGTGTTTGCGGCAGAATCCGCCTATGGCCATCATTTCTTCGCGGGTAAACAATTTCCCGGAAGGGTTACAGGGATTGCTCAGTAAAACCGCCCTTGTGGCAGGGGAGAGCAACGTCTCGAAGCTTGAAATGTCCGGCACGCTGAAATTATTCCTAATGTCTGAATGAACAGCCTTCAATGTTATTCCGTTCAGGAAAGCGAATGTCTGGTAGTTGGTGTAGAAAGGCTCGACAACAATGATTTCATCTCCGGGGCCGGCGGCAATCTGCATGGCCGCCGCAAAGGCTTCGCTCCCGCCGACAGTTATTAAAATCTGTTCTGCCGATACATCAAGTCCAAGCTTGTTGTAATACTTCCCGGCCATTGCCTTGCGGAGTTCTTTCAGACCGGCAGAGTGGGTATAAGAAAAATGGTGTGCAGATTTGCTGCGTTCGATTACGGCCGAACCGGCACAAGAGGGGGACAGGATGTCGGGGGCTCCTACATTCAGGTGGAAAACCTTGACGCCGGACGCTTCTGCGGCTTCTGAGAAAGGAACCAGTTTGCGTATGGCTGACGCCGGCATTTCAGCAGCTCTGTTGGAAACGTGAGGCATAATTCTAAAGTCTGTCAATCAAGTATTCAGCTATCTGAACTGCGTTCAGTGCCGCTCCTTTTTTGATCTGGTCTCCGGAGAGCCACAGAGTTATGCCGTTCTCATTAGCCAGGTCTTTGCGGACGCGGCCGACAAATACGTCGTCTTTCCCTCCTGTATAAAGGGGCATAGGGTAAGTCTTGGTGGCCGGGTCGTCGTGGAGGGTAATTCCCGGAGCACTTGCCAGGGCTTTCTGTACCTGTGCGATTTCAAGCGGCTCCTCGGTCTCTATCCAGATTGCTTCTGAATGGGAACGCAGGGCGGAGATGCGCACGCAGGTTGCTGAACAACGGACGTCTGAGTGAAGAATCTTGCGGGTCTCATTGAACATTTTCATTTCCTCTTTGGTGTAACCATTGTCTTGGAATACATCAATCTGGGGGATAACATTATAAGCCAGCTGATAGGCAAACTTCTCCACGGTTACAGGCTTGCCTTCGACAATCTCCCTATATTGCTGACGGAGTTCGGCCATAGCCTGTGCGCCGGCGCCGGAAGCGGATTGGTAACTGGCAACGTGTATGCGTGTTATGTGAGACAGATCTTCTATTGGTTTAAGTACCACAACCATCATGATAGTTGTGCAGTTAGGGTTTGCAATGATGTTTCGGGGCCTCGTCAGGGCATCTTCTGCATTGCACTCCGGAACGACGAGGGGTACATCCTCGTCCATTCTGAACGCTGACGAATTGTCGATCATTATCGCACCATGCCGTGTGATTGTTTCGGCAAATTCGCGGGATGTGGAAGCACCGGCGGAAGTGAAAGCGAAATCAACATTTTTAAAGTCATCGTTGTGCTGAAGGAGGCGCACTTCATGATCGACTCCCTTGAACGTGTACTTGCGCCCCGCGCTGCGCCGGGAGCCGAAGAGAAGCAATTCATCTACCGGAAAATCCCTCTCTTCCAGCACTTTAAGAAATTCCTGGCCAACAGCGCCGCTGGCCCCAACAATAGCTACTTTCATATCTTACAAAGATAGATATTTTCTGTTTATTTACAACGTTAATACGACTAAAGCCCGCTTCACAGCGGGCCTTAACGGTTAGTTAGTAGTGTATACCTTTAGAAGGTTAATTATTGTTGGTTAGAATAGTTGTTGATTTCCGAATGCAAATATACCACATATTTTTTATTCTGCAAGCGAATCTTGAAAAATTTTCTAAAAAAACTCTTTTTAATTTTTAAAATATTTTATAAACCATCAGCTAACAGCTCCGGTCTCAACGCTTTAGTCCTTTCGAGAGCCTGTTCGTCCTGCCACGCTTGAATAAGCTTGGGATTACCGCTAAGAAGCACTTCGGGAACCTTCCAGCCGTTAAATTCTGCAGGCCTGGTATAAACGGGAGGGGAGAGCAGTTTGTCCTGGAAAGAATCCGACAAAGCGGAGGTCTCGTCGGTAAGGGCTCCGGGAATAAGACGTACTATCGCGTCCGTCAGCAGGGCTGCGGGAATTTCACCCCCGCTCACAACATAATCGCCTACTGAAATCTCACGCGTGATCAAGTGCTCACGTATGCGATGGTCAATCCCTTTGTAGTGCCCGCATAGTATTATCAGATTTCCCTTGAGTGACAGTTCGTTGGCTATGCTCTGATTAAGTCTTTCTCCATCGGGGGACATATATATCGTTTCGTCGTATTCACGCTCCCCCTTAAGCTGTTCAATCATGCGGAAGACCGGCTCTACCATCATCACCATTCCCGCATCCCCGCCGTAACTATAGTCATCCACATTTCGTCTCGGGCCGATACCGTACTTTCTAAGATTGTGAATATGGATATTCACCAAGCCCTTTTTCGCCGCCCTGCCTACTATGGAATAGCTGAGGGGGCTGTCCAGCAGCTCAGGTACGACACTAAGTATGTCTATTCTCATCATATTTTATGTAACTCCACAAAATTAGCATTAATTTATTAATTTTGCAGTTATGAAACGCATTATTCTTTTGGCCTTTGCACTATCCATGGGGCTGGTGGCATGCTCGGCTTCGGGCCCCCGGGAATACGCTGTTAAAGTGGTAAATGAATATCCCCACGACAGAGGAGCATATACCCAGGGATTGTTTTTCTATAATGGGGAACTCTACGAAAGTACCGGTCAATGGGGCCAGAGCAGTTTCCGTAAGACTGACCTGGAAAGCGGCAAGGTGCTCAGAAAAATAGAATTTGACTCCAAGTATTTCGGCGAAGGATCAGTGATACTTGGCGGTAAATTGTATATGCTCACCTGGACCAGTAAACTGGCCTTCACGTACGATGCAGAATCATTCAAATACATTAAGACATATTCTTATCCGCGTGAAGGGTGGGGGATTACAACAGACGGCAAGCAGCTTATCGCGTCTGACGGTTCATCATTTCTATATTTCATGGACACAGATTTCAGGGTGCTGAAGAAAATAAAGGTGACTCTGAATGAGCGCCCGGTACGCTATCTGAACGAACTGGAGTGGATTGACGGCCGGATATGGGCGAACGTTTATACGACCGACATGATTGTGATTATCAATCCATCCACTGGAAAAGTAGATGCGACCGTGGACTGTACAGGACTTCTGCCTGCACACTTACGCAACAAGGATACAGACGTACTGAACGGTATTGCATTCAAAGACGGCAGAATTTTTCTTACAGGCAAGAATTGGCCAAAGCTTTACGAAATTCTGCTGGTAGAAAAATAATTATTATATTTGTAAGCTATAATATTTAAATATCTCTGATTATGAGTGAAACAATTTTTCCTGAAAAGGTCCTGGAGGCAGTTTCAGACGTAGAAAAGCAGAAGGAAGACATCAATGAGTCGCAGGAGGCTCCTGCGGTGCAGGAGACGGCTGCAGTGCAGGACGCGCAAGAGACAGTAATCGTTGAGGAAGTGAAAGAAAAACTGGAGAATCTCGCCGGTAAGACTCTTGCTGAGCTTTCCGATATGTTCCGCGAACTGAAAGACAGTACGGACAGCATGCTTCGTTCCAAGGAAGCAGAAAACATAAAATCGGCCTTTTATAAGCTGCTTGGAAAGCTGAAGAGCGATAACCCCGAGGAGCCCAACACACTCAACAATCCATTCGAGGCCGTGGAAGAAAACTTCAAGGCTGTTTATGCCGATTATAAGAAGGAGCGCGCAGAATACAACCGCGAACAGGATGCCCGCAGGGAGGAGAATCTCGCCGCCAAGAAGGCTATCATCGAGGAACTCAAGGCGATGGTCGAGAACAACGACGATGCCAGCGCTTCTTTCCCTGCTTTCCGCGAATTGCAGAGTCGCTGGAGAGAAGCGGGTCCCGTTCCTGTGACCGCATATCGCGACATAAATGACACCTATCAGTTCTATGTCGAGAAGTTTTACGATATGGTGAAAATCAGCCGGGACCTTCGTGACCTTGACTTCCAGAAAAACCTGGAAGCAAAGGAGAAGTTCTGCGAGGCTGCCGAGAAGCTTGCCGAGAATGACAATGTGGTCAATGCCTTCCACGAATTGCAGAAACTCCACGAACAGTGGAAGGAGTTCGGCCCTGTGGCAAAAGAAAAGCGGGACGATATTTGGAATCGTTTCAAAGCTGCAACGGCAGTTATAAACAAACGTTATCAGGCCCACTTCGAGACCCGGAAAGAGGAGCAAGTGGCAAATCTGGCCGCCAAGCAGGAACTTTGCGAGCAGGTGGAGGCGATAGCCGTAAAGGAAGTCGCTTCTTCCAACGAGTGGAACGACCTGTCCCGCCAGATAGAGGAAATCCAGGCCAAGTGGCGCACAATCGGCTTCGCCACGCGTAAGGAAAATCAAAAGATTTACGACAGGTTCCGTGCAGCTTGTGATCAGTTCTATGGCCGTAAGCGTGATTATTATGCCGGTTTTAAAGATTCCATGAACGCCAACCTGGACAAGAAAATGGCCATCATAGAAAAAGCCGAGGCTCTCAAAACCAGCACCGAATGGAAGAAGGCAACCGACCAGTTTATTGAACTCCAAAAGGAATGGAAAGAAATAGGTGCAGTGCCTCGCAAGAAGAGTGAACAGATATGGAAGCGTTTTCGCGCCGCCTGCGATGAATTCTTTGCAGAAAGAGACAAGAACGCGAGGCCCGAAAACGATTTCTATGGTAATCTTAAAGCCAAAAAGCAGATTATCGATGAGATTAAAGCCTATGTTCCCGTTGATGACGAAACTGCAAATGCCGAGGCTTTGGCAGCATTCAATGCACGTTGGCAGGCAATCGGCCATGTACCTTTCAAGGAGAAGGATACCGTGAATGATGCCTATCGTTCTGCAATACGGGAGAAGTTCCCCGCTCGTCAGGGGACTCTTCGCAACACTCCCAGGTCCACCCGTGCGCCCAAGAGCGAAAAGGATCTTCTTATGGATAAGTATCGCGCTCTCCAGCAGGATGTTACCACTTATGAGAATAACATAGGGTTCTTCTCCGCCTCCAAGAACTCCGAGCCGCTCATTAAACAAATGCAGGAGCGGATAGAGCAAGCCAAGGCTGAACTTAAGGAGCTTGAGCAGAAGATTCGGGAAACAGAGGAGGACGCCTGATGGACAAGAATTCAATTATAGGCTTTGTACTAATTGCCCTTATTCTCTTCGGCTTTACGTTTTTCGAGTCCAGTCAGTCCCGAAAAAGGAACGAGCAGCAGCGCCAGTTGGATTCAATCGCTCTGGCCAACATGCCGGTTGACACCAATTCCGTCGCGGCAGCCGTGATACCGGAGCTTGTTCAAGCTGATTCCGCCGAGAATGATCAGGCTATATATTCCGACAGTATGCTGGAGGCCGCACATGGGGCTGAAGGGGAAATCATTACGCTTGAAAACGAACTCGTAAAGCTTGAGTTTACCTCCAGAGGAGCACAGCCTTACAGCGCCAAGCTGAAGAAATACTCCAGCTATGGCGGAAATGAACTTTTCCTCTTCAAGGGCGGGGATGCAGAATATGCAGTGAGCATTTACGCAGGTCAGTACATTCGCACAACCGATTTCAATTTCTCGGTTTCCGAGCATAGCGACAGCACTGTTACCTTCCGTCTGCCTTTCCAAAGCGGAGGATATATAGAGCAGAGCTACGTATTGCAGAAAGATGGCTATAAGGTTGACAATCTTCTGTCTTTCGTCGGGATGCAAAACGTGATTCCCCGCAACGTGGGTTCATACGATATTGATTTCAACGTAACCGTTCCCCGTATGGAAAAAGGTTACAAGAACGAGTCCCAATACTCAAAACTGGATTATTATTTCGATGGTGACAAGAAACCTTCCGAGATAGGACGCGGGCGCTCGGCGTCAAAGAGCATCGGTTCCCGTCTGAGCTGGTTCGCGTTCCAGCAGCAGTTCTTCTCCGCCATCATGTGCGCCCCCCAGGAATTTGCCAACGGCGAGGTTTCGGTGAAGTTCGTTCCTGAAAATGACCCATCCCACAACCTCATGCAGTGCAGCGCCCGTATGCGCGCCGACTTCCGTCCGGCGGAGAGCGTTGCTGTGCCCTATGAGTTTTACTTCGGTCCCAACCACTTCAATACCTTGAAGTCGTTCAACCGCAAGTATGAAAAGATCATTCCGCTCGGAGGCTCGCTCGTCGGTTGGTTTACAAGGTATGCGATTATACCGATGTTCAACTTCTTCAGCCGCTTTATAAGCAACTTCGGACTCATCATCCTGCTTATGACGCTGGTTATCAAGACCGTTGTCTTCCCGCTCACATACAAATCATACTCGTCGTCCGCAAAGATGCAGGTCCTCCGGCCCGAGATAGAGAAAATCAACGCAAAATATCCCAAGCAGGAAGATGCAATGAAGAAGCAGCAGGCCACGATGGATTTGTACAAACGGGCCGGAGTGAACACTATGGGAGGATGCCTGCCAACCTTGCTTACGTTCCCTATACTTTGGGCGATGTTCCGCTTCTTCCCGGCTTCCATCGAACTTCGGCAGCAGCCGTTCCTGTGGTGCGACGACCTCAGCGCTTACGATTCTATTCTGGACTACGGTGTCCGTATCCCCATCCTTGGAGACCACTTGTCTTTATTCGCCCTGCTGATGGCAGTAGTGATGTGGCTCTATGCAAAGATGACTACGGCCAACCAGGCGGCATCCAACGATCCCACGGCTTCGTCCATGAAGTTTATGACCCTATGGATGATGCCTATTATGATGTTCTTCATCTGTAACAACCTTTCTGCCGCATTGAGCTATTACTATCTGCTTTCCCAGTTGATAGCGATTATACAGACCTGGGTCATCAAGAAGTTCTTTGTGCACCCTGAGCAGATCATGGCAAAGCTTAAAGCGTCCGAAGGCAAGCCTCTGCCAAAGTCAAAGTGGCAGCAGAGGCTGGAGGCCGCCCAGAAGATGCAGGAGCAGCAGAATAAACGCCGTTAATGCAACAATATGGACAAGCATAAGTATTTGGTTCCGCAAACTGAATGGATCTCGGCAGACGAGAGAGACTTGCTTGCAAGCAGCATCTCGGATGGAGACCCTATCGTAGGACCGTCGTGGGTGGAGGGCGACTATTATTATGAATAAGAAATGTTATCTTGCGTTAGCAAGCCTTACCCTCCTTGGCGCCTGCTCGACAAATATCGAAGTGGAGTCCGCCGTCGTGTCGGAAGATATCCTTGATGTTCCTGTCATTACGGCCATTCTGGAGAGCGACGCTTCCGAGACCAGGACTTCCTTTGAATTCTCGGATTATCGCCTCAAGGCCAGTTGGTCTGCAGGAGATGCGATTGCGGTGGTGCCTTATGGTTATTACCACACATACGCTGGCATTTATACACTTCCCGACGGCGGCGGAACCTCAGCCGACTTTGTACAGACCAAGGCAGTGGGGGCCAATGCAAGCTATTATTATGCATTCTACCCTGGAGACAAGGTCAAGAGCTTTGCCCAGCTTCCCAAAATGAGCCTTGAAGGCCAGGTGCAGAGCAAGGACGCCCCTATGGCGCATCTGTCCGATTACTTCCTGATGTACAAGCAGGTAAGCAACTACAGTACCATTGACTTCAGCGACGCCGTAAAGACAGCATGTATGAGGGTGAATCTCAGCGGAATGACATTCAACAATCCGACCAAAGTCTCCGTCAGGCTCATTGGCGGCGATAACTTTTGCATGAATTGCCGGTATCCATCTTCTTATTCCTACATGAATGATGATGAGCCCAGTGAGTTCAAGACATCCAAGACCATTACTGTCTCTCTGGAAGGATACGGTTCGGAAACTGAATTACAGGCCTGGATTGCCATGTCCAATCTGGACGTGAAGTTGTCTTCCGGAGATAAAGTCCGTGTATCTGTACAATGTTCAGACGGATTGTGGTACAGCGACATAGACATCAACTCCAACCTTACGCTTTCTGCAGGTCATTGCCACAGCATTACCGCTGACGATAATTGGAAGCTCAGTACCGCAGACTACACAGAATATGACTTCGACGGGGAAGTCGTCACCCTTCAGGAGAACGGAACCGGACTTGACCTGGTTCTCATGGGAGACGGCTTTATTGCAGCCGATTTCGACGGAGGTAATTCAAGTACCTATATGGGCATCATGAGCCACGCAGCGGATGTTTTCTTTGCTGTACAGCCATACACTTATCTCAGACAGTTCTTTAACGTATATGTTGTTAAAGTGGTGTCTCCGGAAAGGACTAATGCCGAGGTTACAGGTGCCAACGGTGCCAGGAATACCGGTTCAGACACCAAATTAAGCGTGTTCTTTACCCCCTATACCACCTCGGTCAGCGGAGACAAGGACGCAGTATTGGAATATGCTTCCAAGGCCTTGTCTGCAGACCGCCTGGCCAATGCTACTGTGATAGTTATTGCCAATGCCGAATGCCGTTCCGGTACCTGCTGGAATTATTGGACAGGGGAGGCAGGCAATTACGACTACGGCCACTCAAATGCCATAGCATATTTCGGCAGGGGAACCAGCCCCACAGAAGGTGATGAACTGGTCCGTCATGAGGCCGGAGGTCACGGATTCGGGAAACTTGCCGATGAATATACCACAAGCAGCTATTATTCCAATCCTACCGGTGCGTGGAACGATTTGGCCGATGAGCATAATATGGGATTCTGGCGCAATACCGACCGCTTTGTTACCGAAGAATCTCATGCAAAATACGGCGACAGCTATCCCGTCACAACAAGCGCCAATGTATATTGGGCTGATTTGTTTGGCACCGTAAATAACTATGAATCAGATAATGTGGAGTCCCTCGGAGTCTTCCATGGCGGGAATGCCTTTTATCAAGACTTCTGCCGTCCCACGGAAAATGGGGCGAAGAGCATAATGAACTGGAATACAGGCATCTTCAACGCGCCCAGCCGCCGGCAGATTCTCTATAGGGCCAAGTCACTTATGGGCGTTGCTGCCGGATCTTGGGGCAGTAATGCCGAACTGCAAGACTTCCTTGAATGGGACAGTACATATTTCCTGCCCAATTTATCCGGATATCTTTCCAGCAGCGCTCCGGCTAAGGTTAAGACCAATATGGTGGAGCAATATGCGCAGCCCCTAGGTGCACCTCAATTGGTCTTCGGACATTGGGAAGGGATACGTTTTGTAGAAGAATAATGAGCATTCAGGAAAGCATCTCATCAATCGTCAAAGAACTGCCATCAGGGGTAAAACTGGTGGCAGTTTCCAAATTCCATCCTTTGGAAGCAATAGAAGAAGCTTTGGCTGCCGGCCAGTATGCGTTTGGGGAGAACCGCCCTCAGGAGTTTGAAAAGAAGGCCATGGCATTGCAGGGTCGGGGGATAGAATGGCATTTCATTGGGCATCTTCAGACAAATAAACTGAAAATGGTGTTGCCATATGCCGACTTGGTGCAGTCTGTCGACTCTCTTCACTTGCTGGACGCCATAAACGACTGGGGAAAACGAAACGGACGCTGCGTGTCTGTACTGCTTGAACTGCATGTAGCCACTGAAGAAAGCAAGCAGGGCTTCTACGAAGAGGAAATTCTGGATATTATGTTCCGGGCCTCATCTTTTGCCAACGTACGGTTCTGCGGTCTTATGGGGATGGCGACCAATACTGATGACGAGCTTACCGTCCGTGCAGATTTCGAGCGGATTAATGCATTTTACAACTATCTTAGGGACCTGTTTCCGGAATATGATGATTTCCGGGAACTGTCCATAGGAATGTCCGGAGACTGGCGGATAGCTATGGAATACGGGGCAACCATAGTCCGCATAGGGACAGCCATCTTCGGAGAAAGGGAATATTAGATTGCGTCTTCCGGAGTAATGCGACGCCGTCCGAGGTCTTTTGCAGACAGAATCATCGCGTCGTGCGGAACGCCCCAGTCTATATTCAGCGAAGGGTCTGTGAGCAAGAACCCGTCATCTGCCTCGGGATGGTAGAATTCGTCGCATTTGTACTGAAACACTGCGTGGTCGCCCAGTACGGAAAAGCCGTGGGCAAATCCCTTGGGGATGAAGAACATACGCTTGTTGTTTCCGCTCAGTTCTACGCTTACGTGCTGCATAAAGGTAGGGGAGTCCCTCCTTATATCAACAGCGACATCAAGGACTCTTCCACTTACACAGCGGACGAGTTTCGCCTGAGTGTAAGGAGGCCTCTGGAAATGCAGGCCCCTTACTACTCCGTAACTGGAAAAGCTCTCGTTATCCTGCACAAAGCGCACTGGCCCAACCGCAGCATCGAAATCTTTCTGGGAATAGCTCTCAAAAAAGTATCCGCGTCCGTCTTCAAAAATCCTGGGCTCCAAAATCAGAAGACCTTCTATTGAAGTCTTAATAATATTCATCATTTACTGTAATACTTTGGCCAGCAGGCTTTAAGATATGCTTTGAGCCTGTCTTCCTGCTGATTGTCCTGAGGTCCGTAAAAGGTGCGTCCAGTCATGCTTTCAGGCATAAACTCCTGGTCAACGAAATTGCCGTCATAGTCGTGGGCATAACGGTAGCCGTCGGAATACCCAAGCTCTTTCATAAGCTTTGTAGGCGCGTTACGCAAATACAGCGGGACAGGCGCAGTCTTGTCTTCATCAACTGCAGACAGTGCACCGTCTATCGCCATAATGGCAGAATTGCTCTTTGGCGATGAAGCCAGATATATGGCGCACTCGCTAAGAGGAATCCTGGCTTCGGGCATACCTATGGAGTGTACAATACGGAATGTCGAGTCTGCCAACAGCAAGGCATTGGGATTTGCAAGGCCTATATCCTCTGCCGCCAGGATACAGAGCCGGCGGGCAATGAAAAGCGGATCTTCACCGCCTGCGAGCATGCGCGCCATCCAATATACGGCGGCATTGGGGTCTGAGCCCCGCACGGACTTAATGAATGCTGAGATAATGTCGTAATGCATCTCCCCGTCCTTGTCGTAAACGGCCATATTTTCCTGAAGACAGTCATTTACGGTTTTGTTGTCGATAATGGTATGTCCGTTATTGTCGGTTGGAGCAGCATCTACAACTATTTCAAGAATATTCAGAAGTTTCCTGGCATCGCCTCCGCTTTGTCGCAACAATGCGTCTGTCTCGGAAAGTTCGATGCTGCGGGATTTCAGGATGGGATCCTCATGCAAAGCGCGATCCAGCAGAAGCTTCAGGTCGGCAGCATCGAGCGGCTTGAGTACGAATACCTGACACCTTGACAAGAGGGGAGAGATGACCTCGAAAGAAGGGTTTTCCGTAGTCGCCCCAATGAGCACGACAGTGCCTGCTTCGACCGCGCCCAGAAGCGCATCCTGCTGCGCTTTGTTGAAACGGTGTATTTCGTCAATAAAAAGGATGGGAGAAGATGCAGAAGAAAACAGGGATTTGTTTTTAGCCTTGTCTATTACATCTCGCACGTCTTTTACACCGGAACTGACAGCAGACAGAGTGTAAAACTCCCGCCCTAAAGTACCTGCTATTATGCTGGCGAGCGTTGTCTTTCCAACACCGGGCGGCCCCCAGAGAATAAATGAAGAGAGGTTCCCGCTGTCTATCATATTTCGTAGAATGCACCCTTGTCCGACCAAGTGTTTTTGTCCTACATATTCGGACAGATTACGTGGACGCATCCTCTCAGGAAGCGGTATGCCCTGCAGTTCGTTACTCATTTAATCCAGATCTTTTATGTAGGAGCGGCGACGTTTTACACACTCGTGCTCGAAGTCTTTCCACTGTCCCTGGTTCTTCAGGTTATCTTCAAGGACTGCGTTGGTTTCCGCCCATTTGACGCCCCACTTGTTGAATTTCTGGAACAAATCTGTAAAAAGAAGTGAATTGATACCTGTATTCTGATAATCAGGCCTCACGCCCACCAGCAGCATCTCAACTCCTTCTTCGTGCTTGAGGTACATAGACTTGACCAAAGGCCACCATCCGAAAGGAAACAGATGTCCGCGGTTCTTCTGAAGGGCCCGGGCAATGGAAGGCATCGTGATGCCGAATGCTACCAGTTCATTCTTCTCGTTCTCCACCATGGATAAGTACCGGAGGTCCAGAATGCTCAGATAAAAATCGAGATATTTCTTGGCCATATGGTCTGGCAGAACGGTGAAATTGTACAAATCTTTGTAGCACTCGTTAATGAGCCGGAATACTTTTTCTCCGTAGTTTTCAGACTTTACTATCTTGCGGGTAAGATGGCGCACATGTACGTTTGTGCGCTGCATAACGATGTTCGAGACTCTGGTCAGACGGTCTGGAAGCTTCTCCGGGATAAACACTTTATATTCTATCCAGTCAGTATCCTTCCTGAACCCCATCCTTTCCATATGCTCGTTATAATATGGATGGTTGTATATAAGCGCCATCGTGCTGAGCCGGTCATATCCGGCTACCAACATTCCTTCGGGGTCGAAGTCGGTGAAGCCAAGAGGCCCTACAACTGAGTCCATTTTGTATTCACGGCCGAATGCATAGACCTTGTCCATCAGGGCGGATGAGACTTCGGGGTCGTCTATGAAATCGAACCATCCGAAGCGCACCTCCTTATGATTCCACTGCTCGTTGGCTCTGAAGTTAACGATTGCCGCCACCCGTCCCACAGCCTTACCGTCTATATAGGCCATGTACAACGCGGATTTGCAAAACTCCTGGGCTGCGCCTTTTCTCTGGTCCAGGGTATCCAGCTGGTCGAATATCAGTGGTGGTACATAGTAGGGATTGTCTTTGTACAAGACTTCGGGAAAATCTACAAACTCCCGTAACTCCTTTCTGGAATTTACTTTTCTAATCTCTACAGGCATAGGTTATCTGTTGTAATAGTTTGCTAAGTTAGTTTTTTTATTGGAAATAATCAAAGATTTAGCTACCTTCGTGATATGCAAAGAAGGCTGCTCTTTATCACATTTCTCGCCTTGCAAGCTGCAACTGTTTTTCCGGCTGCAGCCCAAGAGGCCGGAATCTTCAATTCCATAAAGGGATTTGGGGCATACTTCAGCCTGGCGGAGAAAAACGGAGTATTCCATTCAGCTACAGCCTTTGTAGATATCTACGGAGTCGCTACCAGCCGTTGTTCTTTTCCGGGCTACAAGTTTAACGTGTCCAGGCAATACATTATCCGGGAATTTGATAAGTCTCCAGTCCATATGCGCCTGTACGCCGGGCCCGGCATATCCTTAGGTATGGTTCACGACCACGACAAGGGCAGGGGAATAGACTTCACTTCGCTAATCAGCGACAATACCGGATTCATGCTCGCCGTCAGCGGGGATATTGGATGCCGGTTCGACTTCGGGTCCCGTGTTGCCCTTGATTTGTCTTTTATGGCAGAAGGCGGGTTCCACTTGCGGGAATATGAAAAGGAGAAGAGTTATTCTGCAGCAAGCCTCAGTTTTTATAATAACGGAATTCTGCAGGATATTTATCCTCAATTAACTATTTTGTTCCGCCTGTAATGAAAAAAACGGCCACAATTGTCTTGTCTTTACTTGTCGCATTTTCATTGCAGGCCCGCACGCCGGTGTTTACTTATGGCCTGGAATGGGGCTACACGGCAACGCTCCTCAAAACCGGTCAGTACAATTTCATATGCGCCGAGGGGTACCGCATAATTGAGAATCCGGTGACATGGCGTTATTTCAGCAACGGCAGCATTTTGGCCAATGCCGGACTGAACTTCACGGACCATCTGAACGTGTCTGCTTATTCCGGCCTTTTGGGCGTGTATTCAAGAAGGTGGATGGTTCCGGTAGAGCTACGAGTGAAATATTGCCCTGCAGGGCTTGATAAAGACGGATTCGTATTAAGTGCCGGCGGGGGAGTTACTTTCCCCACAGCTACGCTCAGGGAGACAGGTGCCAGGGGCGTTGCCGGAGCCGGTTACCGCTTTGCAATATTCAGAAAGATGAGCGTCGATTTTACGCTCTCGCTGAATGTCACCCTGGATCATGACCGCATTACCGATCCTGACACGCATCAGTATGTCTCAAGAACTGAAATAGAGTCCAATACCGTACAGTATTATGCTTTGAACTTAAGCATAGGACTAAACTTTTAGTTCATTATAATTCGGATACCTTCTTGATTATTTCTTCTGCAGGAAGATCCGGGCTCAGCACAAGGTCAGGCTCCTTCAGGACATACCCTTTGGAGAATGATGCCAGGGTGCCGCCGCCAGTACAGTTGAGCATTATCAGATCGTCCTTGTGTACCGTGCCTTCCTGTACTGCCTTTGCAAGTGCTGCAACTGCTACGCAGGCTGCAGGCAAAAGGTCGTAAAGCTCGGTATTGCGGAACTGCAGAAGCCAATACATAATATCATCATTAGTAGCCAAAAATACATCTCCGCGACTCTTGACGAGTACATCATAAAGGCCTCCGGCTATACTGTAAGGCGGCTTGCGGTTGGAGAGTACCTTCGCCAGGATTATTTCCGCCTGACGCCTTCCAAGCTCCGGCGTAATGTCTGAAAGCTGGCGGGAACACGCCTTCCAGGAGTCATATAAAAGAGTAAAAGGAGTATTCTGTGCTACATATACCCTCATGTTGTTTGGACCGAACCTGCCGTCTGCAGCAAGCCTTTCTGCATTTTCCCAGGCAGCAATGGCACCTGTGCCCGAGCCTACCGCTTGGAAATATGCATCGGGGATACGGCCGGTCTTTTCTACGAAACTGAGTATCGTTGTACCCATTCCGTCCCTGCGTGCAATGTTCTTCGCTCCTCCTTCAAGGAAGTAACGAGGATCCTGAGCCAGTTTATCCCCAAGCGTAATGGCGTCGTAATAATCACAACCGTGGGGAACGGCAATCACTTTCACGCATTTGTTCAGTCTCTTATGAAACCAAAGATCGTGGATATTGTCTTCCGGTATGCATATAACCACCGGAATGTCATTGTCGGAACAAACTTGTGCAAAAGCGCGGGCAGTGTTTCCCGCAGACTGTACGATAAGAGTCCTTTTTTCCTTTTTATCAATTCTGGCGCATACGGAAAATGCTTCTGTCTCTTTGAATGAACAGGTCTGCATCTTTGCGCCGATCTTCGGGTTATATCCGGAAAAAGTAATGTATAAATTGTTCAGTCCCAAATGCTTGGCAAGCCCTTTGGATTTATACGTGACAGGGGCGCAAGAATTGCGCAAAGTTCTCTTCACCGGCATCCAGTCGGCATATCTGTAGAGTCCTTTCAGATCGCTGCGGGGATTGAACTTGGAAGAAGCATAAACTGCACGGATCAGGGACGGATCGCCGCCCTCCGGGTCGTTGAGGGTCCAGCCGGCATCGTCGAAAATACGGCCGGTTTTAACATTCTCAAGTTGATATTCCGTAGGTTTGAATTTAAGAAGCTGCATTTCAGAGTTTTATAAAGAGCCAGGTATAATATGCAATAAAAACCAGCAGGAAGATGACACCTTCGTAGCGGTCGATTTTGTCTTTTTTGAAGGTATAGGAACTCATCCACACCAGCACGATGCTAAGCAGGAGGGCGACAATGTCCACGAAGTCTATCCCGGAGAACGTTATGGGGCAGATAGTGGCTGAAACGCCTAGAATCAGCAGGATGTTGAAGATGTTGGATCCCAGGATATTGCCAAGTGCGAGCTGGCCTTTATTCTTGGCCGCCGCGACTATACAGGCGGCAAGCTCGGGCAGGGAGGTGCCTCCCGCAAGAAGGGTAATGGCAATGAATTTGTCGCTTACTCCCAGCGTGTGCGCAAGTTCTACGGCTGAATTAACAAACCATTGTCCGCCAAGAATAAGTCCTGCAAGCCCGGCCAGAGTGAGCAGGACGGCTTTAAGAAGCCCCTCGTCTTTTGCGTCAGCCTTTTCTTCTTCAACCGCCCCGGTGTCCGTTTTGAAACAGTAATAAAGATAGATGAGGAAAAGAACGAGAAACACGATTCCTTCGATTCTGGACAGATTATCACCCTTGCCGATACCTAGCAGGGAGAAGCTCATCCCGCAGAATATCAAAAGAAAGGTAATAAGGAGCGTCATAGGAATATCTCGCTGCTTGTTAGCCTTCGTGATTGAGATGGGCATGATAAGAGCGGTTAGTCCAAGGATCAGCAAAGTGTTGAAAATGTTGGAGCCGATAACATTCCCGAGAGAAATGTCGGAGATTCCTTTGAGCGCCCCTGTTACGCTCACCACAAGCTCGGGGCAGGATGTCCCGAAGCCGACAATGGTAAAGCCTATGACAAACTCGCTGATTTTCATTTTGCGGGCTATTGCAGAAGCGCCGTCGACAAGCCAATCTGCACCAAAGACAACCAGTAGCAGTCCGGCTATGAGAATTAAAATAGTTGTCAGCATAAATCTAATTTGCAAATGTTTTCTACATGCTGCGTGTGAGGGAACATATCTACCGGTTGTACAGCCGTAACCTTGTATTTTTCGGCCATCATGGCAATGTCACGCGCTTGGGAGGCAGGATTGCAACTTACATACACTACACGCTTTGGAGCCGCCCGGAGAATGGTGTCCACCACGTCGGGGTGCATCCCGGCACGCGGAGGATCGACAATGATTACATCGGGGCTGCCATGTTCCGCTATGAAGGCGTCGTTGAGGATGTCTTTCATGTCTCCAGCAAAGAAACTACAATTGGAAATGCCGTTCCCGGCCGCATTGATGCGGGCATCCTCGATAGCCTCGGGAACATACTCAATGCCAATTACTTCCTTGGCCTGAGAACTGAGAAACTGGGCAATGGTTCCCGTGCCGGTATATAGGTCATAAACAAGCTCCTTTCCGCTTAAACCGGCGAATTCCAAAGTTTTACTGTAAAGTTGAAGAGCTTGCCCGGTATTTGTTTGATAAAAGGATTTGGGGCCGATTTTGAAGCGAAGCGACCCCATTTTTTCATAAATGGCCTCCTCCCCGGAGAATAATATACACTCTTGATCGGAGATGCTGTCGTTAAGTTTGGTGTTAATTACGTAATAGAGGGAGGAAATTTCCGGGAAGCGATTACATACTGCTTTCAGAAGAGGAATAATGGCGGGGGAGTCATGGCCAAAGCAGAGTATAAGCATGACCTGACCGTCGTCTGTCGTGCGAATGAACATATTCCGAAGAAACCCGTAATTTTCTCTTATGTT
Source organism: Bacteroidales bacterium (assembly GCA_017454265.1). Classification (GTDB taxonomy): domain Bacteria; phylum Bacteroidota; class Bacteroidia; order Bacteroidales; family UBA932; genus Cryptobacteroides. The sequence continues at coordinate 136,762 of JAFTDJ010000038.1, forward strand.
ATAGAAACTCAATTCATTACGCACTGCATAATCCTTGATGAAAAGTCTTATCGCATTGGCCGGTTCCGGTTGGAGCCAGCAGTGTTTGATGTCCAGGACTTTGTCGAAGAATTTACCGACATGAAATCCAAGTCCTGCGCGATCGCTGTCCGGAATAGATGCAAAATCTTCGCCCGGTAGTATCCATCTTTTATCTGATGCGCTGAATTCCAGCTTGTTACGATATAATATCGTCTTCTCAGAACCTATAATTGGCAAGATTTCCGGAATATCCAAATGTCCGATACGTGTAAGCTGGTCATAAACTTGACGCTGCTTCGCTTTAAGTTGAATGTCATAGGGCAGTGGTTGCCATCTGCACCCGCCACAAGTGCCAAAATGTTCACAAAATGGCTCCAAACGGTCATCTGAGGGCTTATTCAGCTTGACAATACGACCTTCCAGGAAATTCTTCTTTTTTCTGGTGACGAGAACGTCAACAACATCGCCCGGCACGGCAAATTCCACAAAAATCACTCGACCGGGAGAATCCGGATCGTCTTCGGGCAGATGTATGTGCGCAATAGATTTTCCTTCGGCTGCAACATCTTCAATGACGACGTTGTGCAGAATTATCTCTATTTTACTTTTTCTGCTCATTATAGGGAAGCGCCATCACAACGCTAGGTTAACATAATATAAATTGTATAACAAAAGGGGCAAGATGCACAACTACAGTTTTTCAACTGGATTTCCGTAAATATGCCAGAATATCTCCCGCAGTTCATTCCTGTCAAGTTTTCTTTCAAGTTTTGAAAGTTTGTGCTCCGTGTATTCCTTGAACTTTTGAATGTCTTCCGGTAAATATTTTTCCCCCAGGAATTCGTTGCTGCCGTGTATCAGGTCATAAGCCATATAATTTGTCTTCCAAAGCTTATATCCGCTGCGAATCCTGTTGTCCAGAATTCCCCTGAGTGCCTGATAACGGTCATTACCGCTTTGGGTCGATGCCTCTGTGATTTCTTGTGATGTAAGCGGCTTTCCTACAGTAAGATGGATATGGCCTTTCTTTTGACCGATACCCGTGAGGATACTATGAAGATCCTCGTTCTTCTTTTTAACGTATGGAGCTTCACGGCTCAGATACAGTTCGCGGGCTTTACGACTGTCACAAGGTTCATACTCATATGAAATACTCATCGGGACTATATTAAGTTCCTTAAAGTTTTCTTCGAAACTTTTCTCACCGCTCATATCGAACATTTTCAGCAAACCCTGCTCGGTCTTATCCATCCCGTTCTTTGTCCTTCCCTCTTTCTGGGCAACCCAGATAGATGATTTTCCTGAAGTTATGGAAAGCCTTATGTACTTGGACAAGGTTTGGGAATTGAGATACATTTGACGAGCACTTATTCCACGTATGACTTTAATCATACGATTAGACTTCATGAGGTCTTCTATCAGCTTGCTGGACAATAAGTTGCTGCCTACGCAAAGCTCGGCGAAAGGAAGCCCGGACGCATTCATCGAGTATAAAATAAGTGCAGGATCCAGTACAATATCCCGGTGATTGGACACCGCCAGGAACTTACCGTCTATCCCGTTGATGTTGGACATTCCGCTAAATGTAAAACCTTCAGAGGTCCGCGCCAACACTGCATTGATGACGCCTATCATCACAACTTTCTGGAATTCATCAATACTCCTTACGCTGCGCAAAGCTTTTGCGAGTTCGTCTGTATTGGCCTTAGGAAAAAGATATTTGGATATAGCAGGCAAAGCTGGATGTCGAGAAACCCTTTGCAATGCTTCTACCGCTTCTTCATCACTGTAAGGACGAATGTCCTCGAATTCGGAAAGATCCACCATAGTGCTACATATATATAATATGCAAATTTACAAATTATCTTCGGAATAACAACGAGGAATCGCCATAGCTGAGGAAACGATAATCATGTTTTAGAGCAAAATCATAGATTGTTCTCCAGTCTCCCCCGACAAATGCGCTTATCAACAGCAGCAAGGTGCTTTGAGGCTGGTGGAAGTTGGTGACCAGCATATCAGTAAGACGAAATCGAAAGCCCGGAACGATGATAATCCGGGTGCCGAGGACTAAATTTTCCTGTCCTGTTCTGTCGAGATATGCGACCAGGGCCAGAAGAGCCTCTTCTGTACTGTATGGCCACTCCCTGGTGTAAGGCTCCCACTGACCTATATCCTCGGGGGCTCCTTTCTCGATACAAGCTGCTCCGGCATAGTACAAAGATTCCAACGTCCTTACGGATGTAGTGCCTACCGCGGTAAGCGGAGTATTATTATGCGCAAGCAAAGACAGGAGTTTCTTGCTTACCACGAAAGGTTCCCTGTGCATGGGGTGTTCAGATACAAGTGAACTCTTGACGGGCAGGAATGTCCCTGCTCCTACGTGCAGGCAGACTTTTTCTATATTAATATTGCGTGCAGTGATTTCTGAAAGGGTTTCCGGTGTAAAATGAAGTCCTGCTGTAGGAGCTGCTACCGAGCCATTGTACCGGGCATATGTAGTCTGATAGCGCTCAAGATCTATCTGCTCCGTATCGCGGTTAAGGTACGGCGGAATCGGCACTCTGCCGCATAACTCAAGCACACCGGAGAAGGATACTTCTCCTTCCCAGGAAAATTCCACCACCCCGGTCTGGCCAGATCGCCTGATAAGCCTTGCCTGAAGATTTATTTCTTTGATTTCAGGATCATCGCTGTCAAAATACAAAAGATCGTCCTTCCAGCGTTTTACATTGCCCAGGACGCACTCCCAACTGCAACGCCCAACAGATGCAAACGCGAGATTATACTCTTCAGGATCATAGGGCTGCAGGCAAAATATCTCAATCCGGGCACCGCTGTTACGGCGGAAGAAAAGCCTTGCAGGAACTACGCGTGTGTCGTTGAAAACCATTATAGAGCCATCAGGGAGGCTTTCGGGAAGGTTTTTGAATAATGCATCAGCGCAGGTTCCATCTTTGTAGATGAGCAATTTTGACGCATCCCTGCTATTCAGCGGGTATTTTGCAATTCTCGTGTCAGGAAGAATGTAGTTGTAGTCTTCAATTCTTATCTCAGGAATCATTCGGTCATATTTTTTTTGTTTTACAAAGTTAACCATTTATTGATTTACAAGATGAACTGATTTTACCCGTCAATGAAATTACATACGTAAACCGCCATCGAGCGCGCTTATGACTGGACAAACGACACGCAAAATCAAACATAAAAATAATCAATAACAAAATAGTGATTAAAGCAATCTACTATAACTCAGATATTTAGCAATTTTACCTCTATTAGTGATTCATATTTGGCACAACCAATTTAAAAACCAATGCCCGCCAAATGAGCTGTGATTAATGAATATTTAGTATCTAGAACGTTGAATATCTGACATATATATCCACTTATCTTCTGCCTTACTACATCATATTACTATATTATTATCCCTATCCCTATCAACAATACTATTTCTTCGTTTTGTATATTCAATTTTAATTATTTACTTTTGTAAATCAAACGAGATAAAAATGAATACAAGATTGCTGCGCTTTCTGGAAGCCGAAAATATTAGCCAGGCACAGTTTGCAGATACCATTGGTGTTGCAAGGGCAAGTATTTCACATATCATCTCCGGACGCAATAAACCCGGTTTCGATTTTATAGTCAGTACTGCACGGCACTTCCCCGCCCTCAACATTGAGTGGTTGCTGACCGGCGCAGGCCGTATGTACAAGACAACCGAGAGCGAATTATTCGGTTCTCAAGAGGATAGCGTTCTCCTCCCCTCTGATAATCAGGCATTTGACGAAAGACAAAAAAATCCTCAGAATTGTAAACGAAAAATATCGCACATCACGGTCTTTTACAGCGACGGCACCTTTGAGGAGTTTAAATAGTTTTGTTATCTTTGTACGTTATTGTAAAAATAGGTAATGTACAGCTTATTCATCAGACCGATTACCCGAAAAATCAAAGATAATGACCGGGCAAGTGCTATTGCCAAGAGTTATTTCAAATTAGAGGGCAGAATTCCTGGTGGGCGTTTTATCAGCCGTCTGATTCACGGGAATCGCCCCGCCGGCCTTGAAAAAGAAGTTTTTGGCCTGAATTTTTACAATCCCGTAGGACTAGGTGCAGGACTTGATGTTAAAGGTGACTTATACAACGACCTGAACGATCTCGGTTTCAGTTTTGTAGAAATCGGCCCCTTTAAAAGTATTAACGAAATCCGGCAGGCTATATACAGAATCCAATCCGACCCTCCTGACGACATTATCGCCGCTTGTATCTGTGGAGACGTGCTGGATTCATTCTGCCTGTCATACGATTTCTGTGATTTTTTCGTCATAGATATTTCTGATAATCCCGACATGGAGATTTTTGACGGCATCCTGAACGCGCGACTCACATATGATACGTACAAGCCGGTTGTCGTCAAGATTCCCGAAACCATTCCTTTCGAAGAAATAGATGACATTCTGGACTATTGCATGATGAACAGCGTCGACGGAATCCAGGCACGCTCCATTCAGCAGATCAGTTACATAGCCAAGCGCACCAAGAACCGCTTGCCAATCATTGCAAACTGTCATATTAAAACTCCAGAACAGGCCCAGGAAGCTTTGGATGCAGGTGCTTCGCTCGTAGAAGTCCGAATGGGGCTCGTCCGAAAAGGGCCGGTACTTATTGGTCAAATACTCAGACATTTATCAGCCAGAAACAAATGAAGACCGAATATAAAATAGGAACGGTATTGAAAAAAAACGGTTATACCGTAAGCGCTGCCGAGTCCTGTACAGGCGGTTTGATTTCTCACCTGCTGACACTTGTATCAGGTTCGTCATCCTATTATCTGGGTTCGGTTACTTCATACGCCGTCAGCGTCAAGGAAAAAGTACTCGGCGTTCCGCCCGGAATTATTGATAAATACGGCGTGGTAAGTTCTGAGGTGGCTGCGGCTATGGCAGAAGGAGTACGGTTGGTTACCGGCAGTACATTTTCCGTTTCCACTACAGGCCTGGCAGAAGGCAGTGACGGTCATTATCCGGAAGGAACCGTCTGGATAGGAGTAAGCGGCCCGGCTGGAACGCGTACAATGCTGTATCAATGCAATGGAGAAAGGGCTGCGAACATACGCCGATTTGCCTCTGCTGCGCTTCGCTTCTTGTACAAATACATCGTTTCCGAACAATAATGCTTATATTTGAAGAATAAATAATACCGCAATGAGTATTCAGGAAGAAAAGATTAAAGAATTGGTTGAACGACGCGAAGCTGCTAAACTTGGCGGCGGGGCCAAAAGAATCGAAGCCCAGCATTCGAAATCCAAACTCACGGCACGGGAAAGACTTGCTAAATTACTGGATGAGGACAGTTTTGAGGAATTCGATATGTTCGTCCAGCACCGCTGCACCAATTTCGGATTGGAAAAGACACACTTCGACGGTGACGGTGTCGTAACCGGCCAGGGCACCATTGACGGGCGCCTTGTTTTTGTGTTTGCACAGGATTTCACTGTAAACGGCGGATCTCTCAGCAAGACTATGTCTGAAAAAATCTGCAAAGTTATGGATACGGCCGTAAAAGTGGGCGCTCCTGTCATAGGATTGAATGATTCAGGCGGGGCCAGAATACAAGAGGGCATAGATGCTCTTGCGGGATATGGAGATATTTTCGAGCGCAATATTCTCGCCAGCGGCGTTGTCCCCCAGATAAGCCTCATTATGGGACCTTGTGCAGGCGGGGCCGTGTATTCTCCCGCCCTCACAGACTTTACGGTCATGGTGAAAGATACCAGTTATATGTTCCTTACCGGACCTGCCGTAGTAAAATCGGTAACCGGGGAGACCGTGACCCAGGAAGAACTCGGCGGCGCCGGTGTACACTCTTCCAAATCAGGGGTCTCCCATTTTGCAGCAGACTCGGAAGACGATGCCATTGCAAAGGTCAGGCAGCTCTTGAGTTTTCTTCCCCAGAACAATATGGAGACCTCCCCTGCTCTTCCAACTTCGGATCCCGTGGGACGTACCGACGATTTTCTTAACGAAGTTGTTCCGGACAACCCCAACAAGTCCTACGATATTTACGGAGTTATCCGCAGCATCGTTGATGACGGCAACTTCTTTGAAGTCCATAAAGAATTTGCGAAGAACATTATCGTGGGATTCGCTCATATGGACGGCCGCAGCGTAGGTATAGTTGCCAACCAGCCCGCTGTCCTGGCCGGAGTCCTGGACATAAACGCAAGCCGTAAAGGAGCGCGTTTCGTCCGCTTCTGCGATGCATTTAACATTCCTTTGCTCACTCTGGTAGATGTTCCCGGATTCCTTTGTGGTACGCAGCAGGAATATGGCGCCATTATCACCAATGGAGCGAAATTGCTTTACGCCTATGGAGAGGCGACCGTTCCCAAAGTGACCGTAACCCTGAGGAAGAGTTATGGCGGCGCCCACATTGTTATGAGTTGCAAGCAGTTGCGCGGAGACATCAACTACGCCTGGCCTTCTGCGGAAATTGCAGTCATGGGTGCAAAAGGAGCCGTGGGTGTTCTTAAGGACGTGACCGAAGAAGAGTATAACGAACTGTTCTGCAACCCGTATCAAGCTGCGCAAAAGGGTTATATTGAAGATGTCATAGAGCCGCGTAACACAAGATTCAGAGTGATCCGTGCTTTCCAGGTACTTGAAGGGAAACGACAGGATATCCCAGCCAAGAAACATGATAACATGCCGTTATGAGAAAGCTTTTCCTGTTACTTGCGTTCCCTTTCCTGTGCGGCACCATAGGTGCTCAGAACCTTTCTGACCTCATCATTTCCGAGGCGTTGCCGGTCAACACCTCGTCCTTGATTGATGATTATGGTGAGCATTCGCCATGGCTTGAAATTTTCAACACCTCTCAGGGTACGGTCAATTTTGCCGGGTGCTTTTTTACTGATGACCCTACGAATCTCACAAAGAGCCAGATTCCAAAAGGTGATCTTGCCACCAAGCTTGGTCCAAGGCAGTCCGCCGTTATATATGCTAACGGAGATGCCTCGAAGGGGACTTTTTATCTTAACTTCGAGCTTCGTAAAGGCAACACCGTTTATTTGGTCAGTAATGACGGACGTACAATAATCGACAGCCTTGCCGTGCCCCTCGTCATTGATGAAAATGTCAGCATCGCTAAGTTTTCACACGATAATAAAGGGCTGATATTCAACGACATATATCCGGCCGCCCCTTCTCCGCTATCCGAAAACGGAAGGCGCAGTCAGAAGTCAAACGCTCAGTCAATACAGGAAACCGATCCCCACGGATGGACGCTCACGGTTGTATCGGTCATGGTGGTGTTTTTTGCCTTGTTCATCTTGTTCCTTCTTTACAATCTGTCCGGCAATATATTCACCGGCAAGTTCAAGGAAAAATCGAAAACCCGTTCTTCATCCGACGAAGAAACTACTGCTGCTGCAATCGCACTTGCCCTTGCCAGGTATGAGTCTTCCGACGACACAGAAGCCGCCATTGCCCTGGCCTTGCACCTCTACCTGTCGGACAGGGTCCACGACATGGAGCCCGGCTATATTACAATACGGTCCAATCCGGATTCCGCTTGGCGCAACAAATCACTCAGTTTCAGGAAAAAAACATAAAAGATATGAAAACCTACAAATTTAAAATCAACGGTAAAGATTACACAGTGGATGTAAATGGAATCCAGGGCAAAATCGCCGACGTGAGCGTAAACGGAGTTGCTTATTCAGTAGAGCTGGAGAATGAAGCCCCGGCAGCCGCCGCCCCTGCGCCTCAAACTGTCTCCCCCGTTGCTTCGGCCACTGCCGCTCCGGCAGCACCTGCTTCCACCCCCGCTTCCGCCGGTGCGGAGACTGTCGTGCACTCCCCTCTTCCCGGCGTCATCATCAGCATCGACGTCAAGGAAGGACAGACCGTAAAGAAAGGTCAGAAGCTTGCAGTTCTGGAAGCCATGAAGATGGAAAACGAAATCCTCTCCGACATAGATTGCACAGTTACTTCAATTCTCGTACATAAAGGAGATTCCGTGCTCGAAGGGGCAGGCATCATGAAGATTGCATAATGGAGCAGATTATCGACAGCCTCTCACAATTCTGGCAGTTTACGGGTTTTGCAAATTGCACCTGGCAACACATTGCGATGATTGCCATAGGTTTGATTTTCATAACCCTCGGCATCGTTAAGGAGTGGGAGCCCATGTTGCTCGTGCCGATAGGCTTCGGCATTATCATAGGTAACATCCCCATGTTCCCCGGACTCAATATCGGTGTTTACGAAGACGGCTCTGTGCTGAACACGCTCTATCAAGGCGTGCGTCAGGGGTGGTACCCGCCTCTGATATTCCTCGGAATTGGTGCAATGACCGATTTTTCGGCACTCATATCCCAACCGCGGCTCATGCTTATAGGCGCAGCCGCGCAAATGGGCATATTCGGGGCCTACCTTCTTGCGCTTGCTTTCGGCTTTGCCCCCAATGAGGCGGGAGCAATAGGCATTATCGGCGGAGCCGACGGACCTACCGCCATATTTTTGAGCTCCAAGCTCGCGCCGGACCTGATGGGCGCAATTGCCGTCTGTGCATACTCATACATGGCGTTGGTACCAGTTATTCAGAAGCCTATCATGCTTTTGCTGACTACCAAAAAGGAGCGTTTGATTCGTATGCCGGCACCACGCATCGTGAGCCAGAAGGAAAAAATCATCTTCCCAATAGTCGGCTTCATCTGCACCGCATTCATCGTTCCTTCCGGCCTCCCTCTCCTGGGAATGCTGTTCTTCGGGAACCTTCTCAAGGAATCCGGAGTAACCAGGCGTCTGGCCAACACGGCAGGCGGTCCGCTCATCGACGTTGTCACTACACTTATCGGTCTCACTGTAGGAGCCTCCACCCAGGCCGACAAGTTCCTCACGGGCAATTCTCTCAAGATATTTGCACTGGGTCTGGTATCATTCATCATTGCAACCACTTGCGGTGTATTGTTCGTAAAGATCTGGAATCTCTTCCTCAGGCCGGAGCGCAAGATTAATCCGCTTATCGGCAATGCAGGCGTTTCCGCCGTTCCCGACAGCGCCCGCGTTTCTGAAGTCGTGGGGCGGGAAGCAGATCCGAACAATCACCTTCTCATGCATGCTATGGCACCCAACGTAGCAGGCGTTATCGGCTCCGCCGTTGCAGCCGGCATTTTATTAGGATTCCTCGGATAATGAAAAAGCTTTGTATCCTCTTTATGAGCCTTGCATGCGGAATTGCCGCACAGGCACAGGCGACCCACAACGTCATGAGCTGTAATATCCGCATTACAGGATTGGAGGCAGACGAGGTTGACGGCCGCCGCTGGGACGACCGCAAAGACGTATGCTTGAAGGTGATTAAATCCCGCAAGCCGGATATTATCTGCATGCAGGAGGTAATATACGAATCATACGACTACATGAAGAAAAAGCTGCCATCCTATATCGCATTCGGCTTTGAAGGGCCGGAAATGGATCCTTGGACTGAAGGCTACCACCTCATAGGCAAGAACGTCATTTTCTTCAGCAAGGCACGTTATGAGCTAATAGCCGAGGGGTGCTACTGGCTGTCAGACACGCCTACGATAGGCGGCAGCATTTCCTGGGAGTCGTCCCGCGCCCGCCATTGCAATTGGGTACGTCTGCGAGACAAGAAAACAGGAAAAGTTTTCCGCGTGCTCAATACTCATCTTGACCACATCACCAAACTTGCCAAGACCATGCAGGCCAAGGCCATCGTAGAGGAGAGTTCACAGTATGCCGACGACTTCCCCCAGCTGCTTTTCGGCGACTTCAACTCAGGCATCAAGGATGAGCCTTATGCCATTTTTACGAAAGCCGGCTGGAAAGATGTATATGAAGCCGTCCATGGTCACGAGGAAACCGGATTCACCGCCCACGGCTGGAAGTTCGAACGTCCCAAAGGACGCCGCATAGATTTCATCTACACCAAAGGCGGGGTTGAAACCCTCGAAGCAGAAATACTGAAAGATGCACCCCGTGGCATATACCCAAGCGACCACTATTTCCTTTATGCCAAGATTAAGTTCTGACCAGCAAACACTTAGTTAATAACATCTTAAAGAACCATTTACCTATGAGAACCTTTTTAAAGTGGAGCCTGTGCTTCGCCGGTTTGTGCTCCATAGCCTGCAAACCGGACGAGCCTTCTCCGGGCCCCGAACCTGTGGTCGAATTCCAGACCATCACCCTCACCGCCGGTCAGACTGGCACAAAATCTTACTTAGGTACGCCTGAAGGAGGGACTCTCCCCATTCTGTGGGATGCCACCGACGAATTGTGGGTTCGTTCCGCAGCCCAAAGCGAAGGCTCCCCCGGCAGCCGTTTCACCACAAGTGCCTCTGCGCTTGTGAACGGTGGTCTCGTGGCGCAATTCGTAGGAGAGACCCTGAACAAAGGACCGTATATTGCGGTTTACCCCTATAGCCTTGTTGCAGACGGGAGTGACAATTCCAAGGTTATCATCAAAGTTCCGCAGGATCAGAGTTACCTGAAGAACAGCTTCGGGAAAGGCGCCAATATCAGCGCCTGCGTCTGGGAAAGCGGCACCAGAATCAATTTTACCAGCCTTGCCGGCACAGTCAAACTGAACCTTACCGGCTATTCTGGAGTTAAGCGGGTAGTTGTAGCCGACAACGATCCTTCCTTTGCACTTTGGGGTGATTGCATAGTAACTCCGGGTGAAAAAGCTGTAGAATCCGTCAGCTGGAAAAACGATTCAGAAAAGCGTAACGAGATCATTCTGGATTGCGGCAATGCCGTGCAGCTGAACCTCACTGCTCCCGAATCTTTTTATTTAGTAGTGCCTGCAGGTGCTTTTGCAAAGGGCCTTACCGTTACCATGTACGGCATCAACAACGAGGAGCTGGACAAGATAGAAAAGAACGAAGCCTGCACCGTAGGTGTAAATACTGTCGTTCCGGTGAACGGAGCACAACCTGTATTTGCGGGTGACGGCACCGAGAGCTCCCCTTACCTGATTTCCAAGCCGTCAGAACTGGTATTGCTGTCTGAGTTATGCAAAGGCACTTCTTCCGGAAGTTTCTATGGCAAGTTCTATAAGCAGTCGGCAGACATCAATATGGACGGTCTCACACTTTCCTGCATCGGCATCACTTCTGACAAAGCTTTCAAAGGCGTTTACGACGGCGGCGGTTTTACCATAAAGAATCTTGCTCCCGTACCGGGAAGCGGCAAAGCGGCCGGCCTGTTCGGCTATCTTGACGGCGCAACGGTAAAGAATCTTAAAATAGATGAATACATCAATGCCGGAACCGCCGGAGAGGAAGGGGTAATTGCCGGACGTGCGAGCAACTCCACATTCAGTGACATCGAGATAAACGCCAGCGTCCGTTTTGCCAAATGCGCCTGCGGCGGCGTGGTAGGTTACCTTAATGGCGGCACCATCAGCAACTGCAAGTTCAACGGATTCATTCACGACGAAGAATACGCCGATTTCCAGGGAATCACAGTGGTTTCTTGCGTTGGTGGCATCGCTGGATATCTCAACAATGCGGCGGTTACCGGATGCATCTTCAGCGGCGACGTAAGCTCTGCAGGTGAGCAGTTGGGCGGTATCGTAGGCCAGGCTAACAACTGTACGATAGACGGCTGTGCGGTTACTAACGGCTCTACTGTTACCGGTGACAACTATTATGTAGGAGGCATTGCGGGCGAATGTCTTGGCAACTGTACAGTCAGCAACTGCGAGGTACAGGCTCACGTCATCTGCTGGTATCCATGTGCCGGCGGCATCGTGGCATGGCTGCAAAGCGGCACCATCAGCAACTGCGTAGTCGGCTCAAATGCCCTGGTCCGTACCGGACAGGACAAGGCCGGCGGCATCGTGGCATATATTTACCACAAAAATACAGCACAGACGGTAAACATCGACAATTGCGCGGTCTATTGTAATGTCGCGGCTTCTTATTCTGTAGGCGGCATAGTGGGCGAATGCAACCCAACCCATGACGCTACGGTAGTAAATATCTCAAACTGCTGTTATTATGGAGGCGAAATCATCAATGCCGGCTATGCTGCATCCAAGTGGACAATGGTAGGCGGCCTGGTTGCATGGGCCCGGATGGGAACCACATCTGCAAAGCTGAATATTGTGAACTGTTTCTCCGATCCTGCCGTAATCCGCTGCGATTTTCCGCAAGCTCTTGAAGTGGATATGGGAGGACTAATCGGCGAGCAGGGCGGTTCGAATGCGACTGTAAACATCGAGGGCTGCTACAACACTATGGGCAAGGGAACGGCCGTTATCAACGGGGAAACCCAGTTCGCCTCAAGTTATTATCAGTACGGAGCCCTGGTAGGCAATCCTACCAAGACCAATTTAAACTGTGTTTTCTACGTAAACGATTTCGCGCCACTGGGAAAAGCCAACTCAGGAACCAGCAATGAATGTGTCGGAATGTCCCTATACCAGATGAGCAGCGGTGAACTTCTCTCGAAGCTCAATAGTTTCGTAAGCGCTTACAGCGGTCCGTTGACCCTTCGGAAATGGGTTGCAGCAAGCAATGGTTATCCCATTCTTGAAGGAATGATAATCAATCCGTCCACCGGGAAGAAAAAGCCCCTCAGGGTGAGCCTTATCGGCGATTCTCTTTCCACTTTCGACGGCTATGCCCCCCACGGCTATCAGGGAACCAGGGCGCCCAACGGTTACCGCTGCCACTACCCTACCAGCGACGGTAATGTAACATCCGCTAAACAGACCTACTGGTACATGCTTACTTACGATTACCTGAAAAATGCGGTATGGGACACTAACCTGGCTTTCTCAGGCACGGCCGTAACTCGCTGCACAAATACGTCTTATAGCGATAAATACTGGTATGGACAAGATTTCTGTGCACGCTATATAGAAAATGGCGGGCTTGGATCTCCGGATATCATTCTCATAAACGGCGGAGCAAATGACTGGGCTCACGGCATATACAATATGCTGGGCAGCCAGAAGCTTGTACGCTATCCGTCTTCCACTCCCAAACGCCCTGCCGACGATGCAATGAATGCAGTATATGCCCTTGCCGACGCCTGTACTACTCTTGACGATGCTAAGGCCCTCCCGGATGCAAGCTTTGTGGAGGCCTATGTGAAACTGGTGCGTATGATAAGCATCCAGTACCCTCACGCGAAAATAGTCGTCATCATTCACGACACCCTCACCCCCGACGTAGAAGAGGCCCTGCTCCATATTGCAGCTCATTACGACAACTGCAAAGCCGTCGACCTCTATGCCGTCAACGGCTTCAACGACCTTGGCTGGAATTTCGAGTATCTGCAGGCAGGTTATCAGCCCAATATGCCCAAGCACGACTTTGACTGGAGTAAAAAAATCACCTCCGGCGACTTGAGGCAGAACAGCAGCGATCACTACTCCGCAGTAGCCATGAGATTCATAGCGGACAAGATTTACAGTGAATGCGGATCCTGGCTCGAGAGCTCCTGGAACGACTCGGGTGCAGGCTCAATCAGTGATTTTGTTAACAATAATGGTGCTTGGTGATATGAAAGCGAGATTTGTTTTTTCTACGCTGCTGCTTGCAGCTCTGGCGGCAGTATCCTGCAACAAATTGCAGGACTCTCCGGAGGTAGTAATCCTTCCCGGGGATTACGTTGTCCTGAGCGCCTCGATAGGTGCACCCGAAAGCAAGGTACACTTCGAAAAAGATCTGGACAGTTATACAAATACAACATGGCAGGATGGTGACTGCATATGGGTCAGGAGCAGCACTCAGCCTTATTGGGAGCGGGGCGACTGCTTCAAGACAAATGCTTCCCTGATAAGCGGCGACGGTCACAGGGCAGATTTCGAAGGACGTACGCGGACAGACGGCAAGCTCTGCGCCATCTATCCTTACAACCGTGTCCTCCAAGGTTCCAACAACGACCTGATTCTCATAGAAGTCCCGCAGGCCCGCACACTCAAGCAGGGGGATTGTCCTGAAGGCTCCATTGTGGCAGGTGCCTGTTGGGCGGACGGAGCGAAGTCCTTTTCCATGAATTACCTGATGGGTGCAATCAAGTTCAGCGTATGCGGAAATGGAGAGAGAGTCTCCAGCTTCGTCCTTCTTGATGCGGATACGTCCAACGCCTTGTGGGGGACCTTGTCTGTTACTCCTGACTACGGGTCGGGAACCACTGATGCGGCGATGGTCAATGACGACCCTGCAAAAAACAGAATCATCATGGACACCGACCTCACACTAGGCACCGAGCCCGTAGATTTTTACTTCATCGTACCGGCAGGCAGCTTCGATAAAGGATTGGTGCTGAAAGCATATGGTCCGGACGGTAAAATGGCGGCGAGTGCGATAAGCGGCAAATCCAACAAAATAGAGACCGGCAAGGTGCTCAAGATGCCTGTGATTACGATGACGCCCCCTTCCGGCGGCCAGTCGTTTGACGGTTTGGGAGTCGAAGCGGATCCGTTCCTCATCGAAACACCGGAGCACCTCTGTTACCTTTCGCAGATGCTGGGCTCAGACGAGTGGGCCTCTTATTCAGACAAGTATTACCGCCAGGAAACCGACATAAACATGGAGGGGGTCGATTTCTCCCCGATTGGAGAAATCACCAAGCCCTTTAAGGGCACATACGACGGCAACGGCAAAGTCATTTCCAACCTGAGCACGTCTGGTCTTAGCTCCGACAACCCTGCCAGCGGTGTTTTTGGATATGCGGATAGCGCGAACCTGCTGAACATCAAGGTCTCCAACCGCATCAATACCGGAAGCTTCAACCGAGTCGGAGGTATAGCAGGATACGCTAAAAACTGCTATTTCGACAATTGCAGCATTAATGGCGGAGAACTCAAGGCCGCAAATAATATGTGCGGCGGCATTGTAGCAGAAGCCGTGGCCTGTAAGCTCAATAAATGCTCCGCCAGCGGCGTAAAGGTTACAAACACCAAGAATTACGCAGGTGGCATCGTGGCTTATGCACATGACGGCACTGTCATATCAAACTGCAACGTAGAAGATGGCACGGAGGTTTCTTCTCCAAATGAGGTCGGCGGCATTGCAGGCAAGATTGAGGGAGGCTCCATCTCCTATGCCTGGATTGAAAAATCGAAGGTTAAAGCAGGCAGCGACGACGCTGGCGCCGTCGGAGGTTGGGTCATTGACGGTTGTCGTATAGAGTCATCATACATATCC
Source organism: Bacteroidales bacterium (assembly GCA_017454265.1). GTDB lineage: Bacteria > Bacteroidota > Bacteroidia > Bacteroidales > UBA932 > Cryptobacteroides. The sequence continues at coordinate 151,982 of JAFTDJ010000038.1, forward strand.
GCCACGGAAGTTTCGGCAAATGTCTACGCCGGTGGAGCAGTGGGCCTTCTCGAAAGTTCATCGCTCGACGCCTGCTTCCTTAACGAAGGTGTCGAGGTAAGCGTGACAAAAAGCGGTGCGGGCGGTATCGTCGGATATATGAAAAAGACGGGGTCTTCCACTATAAAATCCTGCGTTGTAGGAGGTGAATCTGTCATTTCAGGGCCTCAGAACATCGGAGGAATAGCCGGCTGGCTCGACACCGGAACTATTGAGAATTGCACGATTCTTGGTTCGTGCCGGATTATTGCTTCGGCAGACGGAGTCGGCGGCATTGTCGGACGTGCAATCAGCAAGAGCGGTACCCTCAATATTGTAAACTCCTGCTTCGTATATGACAATACGCTGGTGAGAGGCTCTTACAGCGTGGGTGGAATTGTAGGTTATGCTTACCCCGACGCCGACGGTGAACTGTACATTGTCAACTGCGGTATTTCCGGATCGAGTGTAGAAGCCACTTCCTGCGACACTGGTGCAGATCCCGCAAAGGGTGACTCCATGTCGGGCGGCATCGGCGGCTGGATGAGACTGTCGGATTCCGGCAGTCGGGCATATATCGTCAACTGCTTCTCACATATGGATAAGCTAGTGTGCGAACTGCCTATGGTACATCCTTCAGTGGGTGGAATAATGGGGTATGGCTCAGTATCTGCTACGGGCGCCCTGGAAGTAGTAAACTGCGTTTCCAGCCTTACAGGGGCAAGCCTGAACATAGGCGGCGCCGCCTGGAACGGACAGGCTCAGTCGGGCACTGTTTTTGGTCAGATGCCCAACCGGGCAGTGGTCAAAGTAAACAGCTGCTGCTACATTGACGACGGCTCCCTGTCTATAGGCTCCGCCGGCGCAAATGTAGTGCTGAATGAGAACCAGGGATTCAGCGATGCCGAATTCAGGAACGGCACCACCGTAACGGAAAGGCTTAACGCCTTCGTCGCTTCATATTCGGGGCTCGCACTTAAGTCCTGGACCTCGCGCGAAGGGCTTCCGGTCTTTGAGTAATGCATATCGCTTTTGCTTAAGGAGGATGGCAGAAAAGTCTTGATGCTTGAGTCATCCTCCTTTTGCTATTTATTTGAAAAATAGGTATCTTTGAAAGATTAAACATATAAAATATGCAAAACAAATTACAGGAACTGACAGAACAGCTTTATAATGAGGGGCTGGCTAAAGGTCGCCAGGAAGGTGAACGAATCCTGGAAGAAGCCAAAGCTGAAGCCGAAAAAACTGTAGAAGAAGCGAAGCGTCAAGCCGAATCCATTTTGGCCCAGGCTGAAAAGAATGCAGCCGACCTGAAATCCAAAGCGGAAGCAGATATACGAATGGCGTCTGCGCAGGCTCTGCAGGCAACCCGCAAAAGCATTGAAAACCTGATTGTGGCCAAAGCTACGGCGCAGACTCCGGTCTCCGACCCCGACTTTCTAAAAGACATCGTAAAAACAGTTGCAGAAAAGTTCAGTGCTGCTGAAGGATGTGACATCGCCCTGGTTCTGCCAGAAGCGCAAAAAGCCAGACTTGAGCCGTGGGCGAAGGCAGAGCTCGCCAAGGCCCTGGACACTCCCCTGGAGGTATCCTTCTCTAAGAAACTTAGCGGAGGTTTCACAATTGGTCCCAAAGACGGAAGCTACTACATAAGCTTTGCCGACAAGACCTTCAACGAACTGATAGCAGAGTATCTTCGTCCTGTCACCCGTAAACTTCTCTTCGGTGAATAATTACGAATACATAATAGCCTCCCTCCCTGTCCCCTCCCCTGATTCGCAGGATTTGGACCCGGAGGCCTTGATAGGGTTCATACGCAGTCAATGCTCCCCTTCAGACTGTGCTTTCATAGACAGTCTTCTGGATAGTTTTGACGGAAAAAAGCTCGATTTTGCTTATTATAGCCGCGCTCTTGGGAGCAAAAACCGTTTTCTTCGCGAATTCGTGCTGTTCGACCTCCAAATGAGGAATGTCAAAGTAGAATACCTGAACAAAGTTCTCGGGCGTCCCGAAGGACTTGACATTATGCCGGTTCCCGGACGTGAGGAAGAAAACGGCTATAGCTTTGAAGCCGCCCCTGCCGTTATGGCGGTTCTCGAGCAGAGCGATATCCTTTCCCGTGAGCGCGGCCTCGACAAACTGCTTTGGGAAAAGGCCGAGGAACTGACCCGGATGGACCTGTTCGACATAGACGTAATCCTGTCCTTCATTGCAAAACTTAAGATAACTGACCGCTGGAACAAACTTGACCCCCGGACAGGCAGGGAAATGTTCCGCAAACTTGTGCAAGAAATAAGAAATACAAGATAATATGGCTACTAAAGGAAAAGTGACCGGTATTGTTTCCAATCTCGTGACTGTCCTTGTGGACGGTCCCGTGGGAGAAAACGAGCTGTGCCACATCAAACTCGGGGGTACTGATTTGCTCGCCGAGGTAATAAAGGTTACAGGAGACAAAGCTTCCGTTCAGGTCTTCGAAAGCACTCGCGGGCTTAAGAACGGGGACGAAGTAACATTTCTGGGCAGGATGCTGGAGGCCAGCCTCGGCCCCGGCCTTCTTTCCGGAGTCTATGACGGGCTCCAGAACGACCTTACCACAATGGAGGGAGTGTTCCTTAAGAGAGGTGAATACACAGACCCTTTGGACCACGGCAAAAAATGGGATTACAAGCCACTTGCAAATGTCGGCGACAAAGTTCGTGCTGCTGATTGGCTCGGCGAGGTGCAGGAAGGCTGGCTGCCTCATAAAATAATGGTTCCCTTCTCATTCTCCGGCGAATATACGGTAAAAAGCATGGCACCTGCAGGCAGTTACGACATCGACACCTCAATAGCGACGCTGACCGATGAGAATGGCGATGACCATACTGTGACAATGGTCCAGAAGTGGCCTGTCAAGGTGGCGGTAAAGGCTTACGCAGAAAAGCCTCGTCCCGGCAAAATTATGGAGACGGGCGTGCGTATCATTGATACCTTCAACCCCATAGCAGAGGGCGGCACCGGTTTTATCCCGGGTCCTTTCGGCTGCGGCAAGACAGTACTTCAGCACGCCATTGCTAAGCAAGGCGAAGCAGACATCGTAGTTATGGCAGCTTGCGGCGAACGTGCAAACGAAGTCGTGGAGATTTTTACCGAGTATCCCGAACTGGTGGACCCGCATACCGGGCGCAAGTTGATGGAGCGTACGGTGATTATATGCAACACCTCGAATATGCCCGTAGCGGCACGTGAAGCCTCCGTATATACTGCTATGACCATTTGCGAATATTACAGGGCAATGGGCTACAGGTGCCTCCTTCTGGCAGACTCGACTTCCCGCTGGGCGCAGGCGCTGAGGGAAATGTCTAACCGTATGGAAGAGCTCCCCGGACAGGATGCCTTCCCCGTCGACCTTCCCGCCATTATTTCCAACTTCTACGCCCGTGCCGGTCAAGTGGTGCTCAACAACGGCCAGACCGGAGCTGTAACCTTCATCGGGACCGTATCCCCTGCCGGAGGAAACCTCAAGGAACCTGTGACAGAGAGCACTAAAAAGGCCGCGCGCTGTTTCTATGCACTTGAGCAGAATCGTGCAGACCAAAAGCGATACCCGGCGGTCAATCCTGTTGATTCTTATTCCAAATATTTGGAATATCCGGAGATCCAGGAGAGTCTGGAGAACACTGTAGAAAAAGGTTGGATAGGACAGGTCCTCAAGGCCAAGAACTATGTACGCCGGGGCAAGGAAATGGCAGACCAGATTAATATTCTGGGCGACGACGGCGTCCCTATGTCGTATCACGAAGCCTTCTGGAAGAGTGAGCTGATAGACTTCGCATTCTTGCAGCAGGATGCATTCGACGCTGTTGATTCGGTATGCCCTATGGAACGGCAGAAATATATGCTGGACTTGATACTGGATATATGCGACAGGAACTTTGAATTTGAGGATTACGAAAAATGCCGCTCCTGGTTCAAAGACCTTATCAATATTATGAGGCAGATGAATTACTCGGAGTTTAAATCTGCCGACTTCGAAAAATACAGTTCAATGCTAACAAAACAGCTTTCTGAAAATGGCAACTAAAGCATATCAGCGTACCTATACAAAACTTCAGGCCATAACAAAGGCTACCGTATCCCTGGATGCGAAAGGGGTTGCAAACGACGAACTCGCGAGTGTTAACGGAAAGTTGGCGCAGGTCGTAAAAACCAATGGAGACCGTGTCACACTGCAAGTATTCTCAGGCACGGAAGGAGTTCCTACCAATGCCGAGGTCTCCTTCTTCGGGGCACCTCCTACCCTTAAAGTCGGCGATCAGCTTGCCGGGCGTTTTTTCAACGCATATGGACGTCCTATAGACGGCGGCCCCGAAGTGGAGGGCGAAGAGCGGGAGGCCGGAGGGCCTTCGGTTAACCCGTACAAGCGTCGTCAGCCAAGCGAATTGATTCCCACCGGAATTGCCGGAATCGACCTTAACAATACCCTGGTCTCCGGGCAAAAAATTCCTTTTTTTGCAGATCCGGACCAGCCTTACAATCAAGTAATGGCAGACGTTGCCCTGAGGGCAGATGTTGACAAAATTATTCTTGGAGGGATGGGACTGAGCAACGACGACTATCTGTTCTTCCGGCACGCTTTTGAGAACGCCGGCGCCCTAGACCGCATTGTTTCTTTCGTAAATACTACGGAAGAGCCACCTGTGGAGCGGCTGCTCATCCCTGACATGGCTCTTACCGCCGCCGAATATTTTGCCGTCGACAAGAACGAAAAAGTGCTTGTATTGCTCACCGACATGACCTTGTATGCAGATGCACTTTCTATTGTGAGCAACCGTATGGACCAGATTCCTTCCAAGGACTCGATGCCGGGTTCGCTCTACTCGGATTTGGCAAAAATTTATGAAAAAGCGGTGCAGCTTCCAGCAGGAGGTTCTATCACCATCATTGCAGTGACTACACTGAATGACGGAGACATTACGCACGCTATCCCCGACAACACTGGTTATATCACCGAAGGCCAGATATTCCTCAGGGCTGATTCAGACTCCGGCAAGGTTATCGTGGATCCTTTCCGTAGCCTCAGCCGCCTCAAGCAGCTGGTGCAGGGCAAGAAAACCCGCGAAGACCACAGTCAGGTGATGAATGCCGGCGTCCGCCTGTATGCCGACGCCCAGAATGCAAAGACCAAACTTCAGAACGGTTTCGACCTTTCCGATTACGACCTGCGCTGCCTGGATTATGCAAAAGACTATGCCACGGAACTTCTGAGCATCGACGTGAACATTTCCATCGAAGAAATGCTCGACACGGCCTGGAAACTCTTTGCCCGCCACTTCTCCCCGGCCGAAACCGGTATCAAACAGGCACTGATAGACAAATATTGGAAGTAATTCCCGATGGCAATAAAGTTTCAATATAATAAGACTTCCCTGACAAATCTTGGCAAGCAGCTAAAAATCAGGCAGAACGCTCTTCCTACTCTGAAGAACAAGGAGTCCGCCTTGCGTGTCAGCGTGATAGCTGCAAAATCCGAGGCACAGTCCCTGGCAGATAAGTTGGAGAACAAGCTGACTGAGTATGACTATCTGGCTGCTCTTTGGAACGAATTCGAGCCCGGTCTTATCAGTATAAGCGACGTGCACCTTAAGACGCTTAAGATTGCGGGAGTCAAGGCTCCGGGTCTTGACCACATTGACTTTGCGCTCAATCCCTTCAACGCCTTCTCTTCCCCTGCCTGGTACGCAGACGGTATCCGCATACTCAAGGAACTCAGTACGCTGGGAATCGAATCGGAGATTGCAGAAGAGAGGCGCAGTGTCCTCGAATTCAACCGCAAGAAGACTACTCAGAAGGTCAACCTGTACGAAAAAGTCCAGATACCGGGTTATCAGGAAGCCATTCGCAAAATAAAACGCTATATGGAAGACGAAGAAAACTTGTCTAAAGCATCTTCCAAGATAGTTAAAAACCGCCACGCTGCACAAGAAGAGGAGGATGGCCTATGATAGAGAAGATGACCAGATACGACTTCATCCTCTTAAGCGGTAATAAGGACGACTTCCTTGAGAGGCTGAGCGCTCTTGGGCTTATGGACATAACTCATTCTCCAAAGCCGGTTGACGCCCATTCGGAAGAACTTCTTTCCAGGATTGAGTCCGTAAAGACTGAAATACGGAGGATAGAGCTCGGCAAGGATGCCCATCTTGCCGAACTTGAAGAAGAATGCAATCAGCTTCGCAAGCAGTCCGATGCTGTGAGGATCTGGGGCGATTATAATAAGGAAAAGCTTGCTTCGACAGGTCTCCCGGTTTGGTTTTATTCTGTGTCGGATAAGGTGTTCGATCCTTCCTGGACTGAACAGTATGCCCTGTTCGAGATAGCCAGGGAACGGGGAAAGGTTTGGTTTGTTGTGCTGGGCAACTGCGATATACCGGCGACTCCCCTGCCTGTGCCCACACATACCATAGCCGAATTGGAGGCGCTCTATCAGAAAAAAGAAGCAGAATTAAATGACTATAAGAACGAGCTGGAAGGATTGAAGACTACTTTGCCCGGTCTTTTGGAGCAGGTTTCCTCTTTAGGCAAGGAGTTGAACCTGTACCTTGCAGGAGCAAGCGGTGAATCCGCTGCAGACGACACTCTCCTTGTGTACACAGGCTTCGCCCCCGCCTCTGAAAAAGAGCGACTGACATCGGAGCTCGATGCAATGGACTGTCTATGTTTTTCCGCTGAAGCAAACGTAGAGGACAATCCGCCTATAAAGCTGAAAAACAACAAGTTCGTAAAGCAGTTCGAGATTCTGACAGATATGTATGGCAGACCGGATTACAACGAATTCGATCCTACTCCATACATTTCCGTTTTCTTCCTGCTCTTTTTCGCGATGTGCATGGGAGACGCAGGCTACGGCTTGTTGCTCATCGCCGGAGGAATTCTGCTCAGAAAGGTTGATTCCTTCAAGAATCTTGCGCCCCTGGTGACCATACTGGGCGTCGGTACTTTTTTCACCGGAATCGTTATGCATACGTTTTTCGGTGTTGATATCTCAGCACTCCCATGGGTACCTTCTTGGCTGAAAGCGGTAATGATTACCGGTACGATAGCAGGGTTCGAAGCACAGATGGTTCTGTCGCTGGCAATAGGTATCGTGCATTTATGCCTTGCAATGGTTGTCAAAACTGTTTACGCTACAAAGAACAAAGGTTTTCTTGGTTCGTTGGGAGTGTGGGGATGGACCCTGCTCATCGTAGGAGGCGTGGCGCTCGCAGTTGTAGCTATGCTGAATCTGTTGCCATCCAACGTACTTAAGTGGGTATTTATCACTCTTGGGGTTGTATCTGCTCTTGGAATCTTCCTGTTCAACGACATTAAGCGCAATCCCCTCAAGAACATTGGTTCGGGGCTGTGGGAAACATACAATACCGTAACCGGTTTGCTGGGAGATGTACTGAGTTATCTTCGCCTCTACGCTCTCGGGCTTGCCGGTGGCATGCTGGGCAAGGCTTTCAACGACATTGCATCTATGACTTTAGGCGACGGATCGTTCGGAATCGGATGGCTCTTCTTTGTAATCATTCTGGTTGTCGGTCACGCCCTGAACCTTGCAATGTGTTGCCTTGGCGCCTTTGTTCATCCTCTTCGTCTCAACTTCCTGGAGTTCTTTAAGAATTCCGGATACGACGGTAAGGGACGCACATATCAACCACTCAGTAAATAAACAAATTATATTTATACAATTATGAATGAAATTCTTGGTTATCTCGGACTTGGACTGATGCTTGGTCTGTCCGGTATCGGAAGCGCCTATGGCACTACAATCGCAGGAAATGCTGCAGAAGGAGCTCTTAAGAAAGCTCCGGAGAAATCCAGCAGCTACCTGATTCTCTCCGCTCTCCCTGCAACTCAGGGTATTTATGGCTTCGTAGGATTCTTTATGTGGCTGCTGGTTTACAAATTCGATTTTGCCGCCAATGGTCCTATGCTTTTCGGCGTTGGTCTCGGCGTCGGTCTGGTATGTATGCTCTCAGCTATCCGTCAAGGACAGGTTTGTGCCAACGGTATCATAGGTATAAGCCAAGGGCACGACGTACAGACTAATACTCTCATATACGCCGCGCTCCCTGAATTCTACGCCATCCTTGGTTTGGTAGGCGCGCTTATGCTTACTCTTGCTATCTAGTATGGTCGAAGGTGAATGCCTCCCAAGGGAGTTCAGCATCTTTACCTTCATCCAGTACGGCAGCTGCGTGGCAGAGCATCGGATACAGGCTAAGATCGGCCTTACCGAGCTCTGCCTTTCTTTTCATGGCTGCATATACGCGGCGTGCAACAACCAGACTTTCCAAGGTCACTCCGGCCAAGATGTCAAGCGCCTCCTGATAAGACTTGCCCTCGCCCAGAAGGATGCCGATCTTTCGTGTCCGTCCTCCGTAAACGGTAACATAAAGGTCGCCTATGCCGATGTTTTCGCAATCCCTGCTTGCACCTTGCATTTCAAGGAGATAGCGCATTTCCTTGACAGCCTGGTAGAAAGCTGCCGCCTGTGAATTGTAGTGCAGGCCGGCATCCGCTCCGTGATGACGGTTTACAAGTCCGATGGTCATTGCAACTGCAAGCGCATATCCGTTCTTAAGTGCAACTGCGCTCTCCAGTCCTTCCACGTCGTTGGTTACGGATATGTGGTAGTATGATGTTTGCATCGCTTCTTTCATCATCTTGACGGTTGCCGTATCTCTTCCGCAGAAAGCCACTTCTGTCTGATCGTGGAATACCAGTTCATAGCTGGTGCAAGGACCGCCTATAGCGCAGATGTCGCGCTCTATACCCCGCTTTTTAAGCTCCCTCTTCCAATACTCGGGATACGAGATAAGCGTACCGTCTTCAAGATTGATAAGACCTTTGGTGACCGACAAAACCGGCACGGAGGGATCCAGCTCGCCAAGGATGTTTTCCAGGAACCAATCCACCCCGAACGAACTCACTCCTCCGATTATGAAATCAGCGCCTTTTGCGGCTTCTTTCCATTCCTCATAGTAGTAGTACTTAACGCCTTTCGGGAAAGGAATGTCGAACTTCAGATGTTGGTTATTCTGCTTGCAATTGTCGATGATTTCCTTGTCAAGAGGCGTTCCTACAAGACGGACCTCATTACCGTTTTCAAAAGCCGGAAAAGCCAGGGCGGAACCCATCATTCCGGACCCGATGATTGTAATTGTCTTAGCCATAACAGTATATTATTTTAGTTCTGTAAGTACATATCCATAGGGTGGCGCTTCTATTGCAGCTTCGTCAGAGCTCACTCCTGCCGCATTCCTCAATTCTTCCGGAATGCAGACAAGGGAGGAAGCCCGCCTTTGGCTGAAGTTGCAGAATACCAGTTTGCAGGACTCTCCGTCGTACCGGGCGAAAACGAAATGCTCGTTTTTGCTGAAGCCCGGAGAATTATAATTGCAATAGCACAGGTCCCATACTTTACCGTACTTGAAAACCTTGTGGCAAGCCACCGTGAGTAATTCACGATACTGGTTGAACACCTCCTTGCGTGCAGCAGGAAGATCTGCAGTTCCAGTTATGCTGTTCCATATATCTGAAAGCGATGCCGGCCTGCACCAATTGAAAATGGATGTGCGTCCGTCTTTACTTTCCGATGCATCCTCCCCTGCCTCCTGTCCTGCATACAGCATAAACGAGGCATCATTGAACAGCAGTTCGAAAGCCAGGGACGCCCACATATTGTCTGGCCGTCCGGCGAAATGCGGCGAAGCCAGACGCTGTTCATCGTGATTTTCCAGAAAGTTCAGCATTTTTGACTGATTAGGTCCCAGGAACTGCCAGTTCCGGCTAAGCTCAACGGCTGAACGGTGCTTCCCAAAAACACCCCTGAGAATATCGTACGTTCCGGATTTGTCGTACAACAAATCAAAACCCGCAGTATCCAAATACGAGGTATAATTCTCCTGCCCATACACTTCGGCCACAAAAAGCATTTCCGGATACTCCCGCTTGATACTTTTAATTACACGTCCAAGAGCGTCAGCCGGCACTAATTCCACCATATCGCAGCGAAATCCATCTACCCCTTTGGAGGCCCAGAACTCAAGAATCCTTATTTCCTCCGCTTCCGTGGAGGGGTCAGACCAGTTCACCTTGAGCGTATCTGTCCAGTCTCCGTCACACCATGAATATAGTGGAAGCACGCCCTTATAATTGCGGGCAACGTGATTTGGAATGTAATCCACCAGGCACTTGAGACCGGCTTTGTGTACTCTTGCCACCATATCAGAGAACTCTTCCATACGCTTCTCAGGATTGTCTGCAAGATATGGGTTAACGTCGTACCAATCACATACGGCATAGGGAGAACCAGGGTCACCTTTAACAAACGGTTCACCACTTGCGTGCCTGGGAATGCCGGTAAACCAAATATAGTCAACGCTCAAAGACTTCAGGTAGCTGAAGGCAGCATCTCCCCAGGCGGAAAACCTGCCATTCCCCCATAATCGCGTAAGTGTCTGATATATAATATACTTTTTCATCAGAAAGGATAACCCACACCAAAATGAAGAGTTGAGCCGTTCCTGCTGAACCACTGACCGGGGCCCAACCACCTGTTGCCGCCGACAATTGACGGATCATAAACCTTCATGCCCCAGTCAAGTCGCAGGAGTATAAAATCCAGGTTGAGCCGCAGTCCTATACCCCAGTCGCCTGCAAGAGTCTCCGCCCATGTCGAATCCAGCTCTTCATATGTCAACCAGATGTTTCCGACCTCGGCAAACACAGCGCCTTCGAATTTCCAGAACAACTTCTGTCGATATTCAACATCAAATTCCAATTTGCTGTTTCCGGTCTGGCTCGCTATCGTGAACATCTCATATATCTGACTGCTGCCAGGGCCCAGTGAACGCACTTGCCATCCTCTCATACTGCTCGCGCCGCCCACATACAACTGTTTTTCGAACGGGAGCCAGCCGTACTCTCCGAAGGCAAGGCCGATTCCACCCGTCAGGCGCATAGCCAAAGCCGAACCGGGGCTGAAGCGGAAGTTCTTGGCGAGAGTCAGTTCCGTTTTGAAATACCTGGAGTAAGCAAGCCCGAAAATAAGCTTATTGCCACGACCGTCGTGAGGGAGCCATTTGTCGAAAAGGGAGATGGCGTTACCCGCAAGGTCCAAGCCAAGTCGGGCATACCAATAAGACGTCTTCGGGATAACCGAAGAATCGGACGTAAGGTAAAGCTGTGCGCTCAAACCTGCGTCTATGTGGTCGTAGAACGAATCATACAAGAGTGGATTCTTCAGTAGTTGGACCTGGAATTCATCGGTCACATTATTGACCTTGACTACAGTGGCCCTGACAGGATTGACTTGATAATAAAAAATGCCTGAATTGCCGGTGTAACCCCAGGACGCCGTCGTGATGGAGCGCTTGAACTCAGGCCTGTCCTGAAAGTTAAAAGAGGCTTGAAGAAGCGTTCTTGGAATGTTTGCGCCGGAAAACACTTTATATGGCAGCCCGATGAACTTAGGGAAACTAATGCTGCCTGTGATACCAAACTCATTTGCACTGAGATCGGTTCCGAACTTGCGCTGGAAATTACCGGAAAAGCCCAGGGTCAGCCATTCGCCACCGTGAAATATGTTTTTATTATAGAAGTTGACTGCCGGGGAAACGCCGAACAAACCGTTTGAACTGGTCGAGGCCTCCAGATTAAGCTTAACTCCTTTCAGCTTGGACGGTGTCAGGTTGATGTTACAATCCACTGTTACACTGTCGACGGGTGTCATTTCAATCGCAACATTGCTGAAAAGCCTTAAGGCAGTGTACCTGTTGTAATTCACATTTGCCCTCTGTTCGCTGTAAAGGTCTCCGGGCTTGAGTATATTGATGTCGGTAAGCACCTTTCCCCTGAACGGAAGCGTCTCAGGATAATTGATATTCACGTTTCCAAGATGGTATTTCCTGAGAGGTTCGGCATTCACCTCAGGTTCATTTCTGGTATAGTTGCGAATTTCGTACGTGAGTATAGTGCGCGGGCCCAGGGTATCAGCTTCGAAAAAGTAGTTGAATTTTGTCAGATTGTAATATCCCTTGTTTCGCAAGTACGCTGCACTGCGTGCGCTTTCCGTCTCAAGAGCCTGCTCGGACAGCCATCCGCCCTGTTTCACAAGGACGTTCTTCCTGTCTGCGTCAAATTCTTCGGAAAATTCCCCCTCCGGAAGCTTAAATACCAGAGAATCAATTTTTATGCGTTTGCCAGGCGAGACATAATATGTGACGCGCACGTTCTTTTTAACCGTATCTACCCGGGTACGCACAGATGAACCATAATAACCAAGATAGTCGAGGTGACGGCAAATATTCTCCTTGGATCCGTTGAGCATACGGCCGTTGAAGACCACTGGAGCGCTGCCTATTTTCCGGAGCGCCCTGTTTATCCAGTTGTCCTTTGCAGGGTCAGACCAGTTATATATCCAGCCTAAGATGAATGAACTCTTAGTCTGTTGCTTGATGTAAGACGATACTTCCGAGGAGGAAAGCCCGGAAGCATCTCCCTCAAACGCGACCTTGTTGGATGCCAGTCTATACTGATTCTCAGTAAGGACCCTGGTATTGCTGCAAGACGAAGCGGCTATGACCAATAGTCCCAGGAGTGCAATTAATACAGAACGTTTCCTCATCTTCTCCTAAACTCTGACAGCACGATAGCCGTTGCAGCAGCCACGTTCAGCGACTCTGCAGTCTGGCGTTTTCCCGCAAAGGAAGGAATAAAGAGACGGGTACTGACCTGAGAAGCCACTTCCCGGCTTACCCCATTTGATTCATTGCCCATTACAATCAAGCCTTCCTCCGCAAGCTTTTCCGAATAAATAATCTCTCCGTCCAGAAACGTGCCGTAAACCGGCATATCCTTGGCCCTGAACCTGCGACAGATATCTTCAAGGTCACAGTTTACTATAGAAACCCGGAACACAGAACCCATAGAAGACTGAACCACCTTGGGGTTGTATAGCTCGACGCAGTCCTGAGAAGCGAAAACGGTAGTTATTCCGAACCAGTCGGCCAGCCGCAGTATTGTTCCCATGTTACCGGGATCGCGAACAGAATCCAGTCCAAGGTACAAGCCACGCTCCAATACGAGGTTCCTGGGTGCAGGCTTTTCAACCACGGCAAGAACCGGAGATGGGGTGGAAAGCTGTGACATTCTGGCCATATTCTCCGCACCGATTTCATCAGATCTATAGACGGCAAGCACTTTGTATCCGGAGAGCAACGCTTCTGAGACAAGTTTCTCCCCTTCTACGGCAAACTGCCCGTACTCATCGCGGAATTTCTTATCCTTCAGGGATTTGATACGCTTTATCTCAGAATTGGTCAACATTTGTTTCGAAAATATTATTGCAAATTTAACAATAAATTGTTAAGTTTGCGAAAACACTATTTAAATAATCAGAAATGGGAAAGTTTGTTATCACTCTCAGGAAAAACGGAGAATTCCAGTTTAACCTCAAGGCCACCAACGGCCAGGTAATTCTTACCAGCGAGGGCTATACTACCAAAGCTGCCTGCCTGAATGGTATCGAGTCCGTCAAAAAGAACGCCCCTGTAGAAGAGCGTTTCGAGATTAAAGTCGCCAAGAACGGCAAGCCGTATTTCAACCTTAAGGCCTCCAATGGCCAGGTCGTCGGTGCCAGCCAGATGTACGCTTCTGAGCGTACAATGAAACAGGGTATTGCTTCCGTGATGAAAAATGCCCCGGAGGCTCCCGTAGTGGAAGAACTTGACTAATCCCCTGTCCTGAAACATTTAAGGGCTTGGCCAAAACGGTCAAGCCCTTCTTATTTTGTTTCTCAGGTACGAGGCCTTTACCAGCCAAGAATCTTGCGGAAGTCGTAAGCTTCAGGATCTGCTACATATTTCTTGGCCGCTTCATAATCGTCAACTGTGATGTAATGGCAGATATGGTCGTAGTACTGGCGGGCAATACCCTCTCCGATTTCTACACGGCGCGGAGGTATCTTGCCTTCTGCATTCTGAAGATCATGAAGATAAAGAGGTGATGGGTTGCCGAATGCATCTACATACACCATACAACCGGTTTCACCCTTGCGGAAGAGTTCATAAACTCCCATGGCGAGCTCTGAACAGTAGCTGAGGTCGTAGGCAATAGGATCTTGACAGCGCACGTCATAACCGATTTCCACAGGACGGGTCTTGACCTTCATGCCCAGCTTCTTGAACTCTTTCTCGAGCAGCTCGTTGAAAAGAACGGCCTTGCTGATCTTGCCGAGCTCGGGATGTCCGTGCTCGTCGTAGGTCATATGCACGCCTGCAGCTTTGATATCTTCGGCTGAAAGATCATGGAAAACGCCTTCTGCAACAACTACAGTACCGTAGTCAACTCCAAGAATCTTGCGCTTGATAATGGTGGACAAGGTGAGTTTTATGATTTTATCAATAGTGATGTCTGTCTTGTTGAACATCTCGGGAATAATCGTCATAGGGCAATGGGTCGCTTCGCCTATGCCGAGGGCGAGATGACCAGCCGAACGTCCCATAGCGGAAATAAGCAGCCAGTTTCCGGAAGTGCGGGCATCTTCGTATATAGTGCGCGCAATGTGGGCTCCCTCCTGCTTTGCTGAATTAAAACCAAAAGTAGGGGTATTGTTGGGCAGCGGAAGGTCGTTGTCTATGGTCTTGGGGACGTGAATATTGGCTATCGGGTATTTCTTGGCCTCAAGGAATTTTGCGATACGGTTTGCGGTAGAGGCTGTATCGTCACCTCCCACGGTAACGAGAAGCTTGATATTGTTGGCCTGGAAAAGGTCCAGGTTGAACCGCTTTTCGAAATCTTCATCAGTGGGTTTGAAACGGCTCATCTGGAGGTAAGAGCCTCCTCTGTTGAAATATGCATCGGCCTTGAAGAAATCAATGTCTTCAATACGGGGATTCTGGTTGAAAAGACCGCTGTACCCGCCATGAAGTCCGATTACGCGATAACCGTTGCTGAGGAAAGTTTTGGCAACAGAACAAACGACGGTGTTCATACCCGGAGCCGGGCCGCCGCCGCAAAGAATGATAATGGAATCTTTCATTGTATGAATAAATAAATAATTAACCTTCTTCTAAATTCTTGCAAATATACTAAAAAGATTTTCTATTGTAAAGCCAAGTACTTCGGAGAAAATACCTATCTTTGTTGTATGGGAAAAGATGAAGCACAGAGGCGAATCGAAGAGCTCCGGATTCTGCTCAGGGAAAACAGCCGGAAGTATTATGTAGAGAACGCGCCTGATATGAGCGACCAGGAATTCGACTTCCTGATGCATGAGTTGGAAGCTCTCGAAGCCGCTTATCCCGAATTCTATTCTCCCGACTCTCCTACGCAAAGGGTCGGGAGCGATCTTGGGTCTGAATTCGTAAAACGTGCACATCGTTACCCGATGTTGTCCCTGGGCAACACTTACAGCATATCGGAGGTTGAAGA
The DNA here is from genome assembly GCA_017454265.1 of Bacteroidales bacterium. Taxonomy (GTDB): domain Bacteria; phylum Bacteroidota; class Bacteroidia; order Bacteroidales; family UBA932; genus Cryptobacteroides. Next base: position 167,468 of record JAFTDJ010000038.1, read on the forward strand.
ATTCGCCGCCAGGGCGGACAAACTTCTGGAAAGCGGCTTCAGTTATTGCTGTGAGTTGAAATTTGACGGGACCGCCATATGCCTTACATATACAGGCGGAAGACTTACCCGCGCCCTAACCCGGGGCGACGGAACCATGGGTGACGACGTCACACGGAATGCTCTCAGAATAAGCAATATCCCCCATACGCTCAAAGGAGACTTTCCGGAGGAGTTCGAAATCAGGGGCGAAATCCTTATGCCGTATGCATCTTTCGAAGCCCTCAATCGTGAAAGGGCGGACGAAGGAGAGGCGCCCTTTGCAAATCCACGCAACGCCGCCTCCGGATCTCTAAAACTGGGAGATTCCGAAGAAGTGGCAAAACGCGGCTTGTGGTGCACCCTATACCATATTCCCGCCCAGAGCGTTCCGTTCGACACCCATTATGAAGCTTTGAGCAAAGCGGCCTCGTGGGGGCTGCCCGTATCGGAGCACATTAAGCTTTGCAACAGCATCGAAGAGATCCGCGCCTTCATCGACTACTGGGATGTCGCCAGACGGTCCCTACCCTATGCCACAGACGGTATTGTAATCAAAATCAATGAACTGTCCGCCCAGCGTTCGCTGGGATATACTGCTAAATCTCCCCGTTGGGCGGTAGCATACAAGTTCAAGGCCGAACAGGCTTGCACTCCCCTCTTGAGCATAGACTATCAGGTAGGACGCACGGGTGCGGTTACCCCAGTTGCCAATTTGGCTCCTGTGCAGCTTGGCGGCACCGTTGTAAAACGGGCGACACTTGTGAATGCCGACCAGATTGCCGCTTTGGACGTTCGTGTGGGAGATTCTGTATATGTAGAGAAAGGTGGTGAAATCATTCCTAAGATTACCGGAGTCAACCTGTCTCTCAGGCCAGCAGACGTCCTGCCTCCGGCATTTCCTGCCTTATGCCCGGATTGCGGCACCCCTCTTGTAAAGCAGGAAGGTGAGGCAAAGTGGTTTTGTCCCAATCAGGATGGCTGTCCCACCCAGATCAAGGGACGCATACTGCACTTTATGGGGCGAAAGGCTATGAATATCCTGGCGGGAGAGGCTACGGTCGAGCAATTTTACGCCGCGTCACTGGTAAAAACGCCTTCCGACCTTTACAAGATCAGCAAATATCAGCTTATGAGTCTGGAAGGGTGGCAGGACAAAGCAGCCCAACGCTTCCTCGACAGCCTTGAAGATAGTAAAAAAGTTCCGTTTGAAAGGGTGCTGTTCGCGCTTGGCATCAGATTCGTAGGAGAAAGTACCGCCCGAGACATTGCCCTGCATTTTGGCAGTATCGACGCCATTGCGTCCGCAAGCAAGAAAGACCTTCTGCAAATTTCCGACGTAGGCGAAGTAGTTGCGGGAAGTGTTTACGAATATATGCACAAGGACGCCCATATGGAGGAAATCGGAAAGCTTCGTCTGATCGGGCTGAAGTTCGAGGTCACAGGCGGCTCCGACTCAGTTTCCGCAGCGCTTGCCGGCAAGACTATCGTAGTGTCGGGCAATTTCAGCATCTCCCGGGACGCAATGAAGGAACTTATCGCCGCACACGGAGGAAAATGCGCGTCGTCTGTGAGCGGCAGTACATCCTTCCTTCTTGCAGGGTCAAAACCAGGACCAGAAAAATTGCGAAAATGTGATCAGCTGGGGATTCCGGTTATTTCTGAGGATGAGTTCAGCAAGCTGCTCCCGAGTTCCGAAAAAAATGAAGCAGTGCAAGAATTGACGTTATTCTGATATGGGAAGACTGAAAGACCTCTTTACTGACCGCATTTGGTCAATAGATACGGGTAAAGTGTCGGTTGTATCCAAAAGTTATGCACGACTGGTTACATTCGTCAAGCTCATCAGAATAACCGTCAATACTTTTGCCGAGAACAGAATGGGCTTCCAATGTGTCGCGCTGAGTTATTTCGTCACTTTGGCGCTGATCCCGCTTCTGGCCTTTACTTTTGCAGTAACCGGAGGCATGGGCCTGGGCAATTACCTGGACACGCTCCTGGGTTATTTCTCCTCCTTCGTTGATACCGGAATGCTTAACATGGTGGAAGAGAAGGCGGACAACCTGATCAACATAGCGAAGAGCGGCTGGGTGGGAGTTATTGCAGGCCTTTCATTTCTTTGGACCATACTCTGGATGATGTTCCAGGTCGAGCGGGTTTTCAATAATGTCTGGGGGATACGCAAGATTCCGCGCAAGATTTATAAACGTTTCGGCTACTACCTTCTGGTACTGCTTCTCACCCCTTTCCTCGTGGTGTTGTTCGGCGCCGGTATTGTACTGTACAGTAACTTTACAAAGTTCCTGGGTTTGGATTTGTCGCAGCTCAGATTCCTTCCTAAACTACTTGGATATCTTGGCTTCTACCTTGTTGCCACCCTGACGCTTTCGGCAATGTATAAATTTATTCCGGCCACGGAAGTCAAATATAAACACGCAATAAAAGCAGCTGTAGTGGCGGCTTTAGTATTTGTGGTTTTTCAGTATCTATATCTCGAGACACAGGTTTTCGTAGCACGTTTGAATACCGTATATGGCGTGCTCGCCGCCATTCCCCTCTTTCTTATCTGGCTTAACTTCAGCTGGCAGATAATCATTTATGGTGCAGAACTCACATACAGTCTGCAGAATGTCAAGAATTACGGTCTCCCGGAATCAGATTCAATATGAACGCAACAGTAAAGCAAGAATATAATTCCTTGATGGAGCTTGCCCGCGTCAGATGCCGCGACGAGATGGAGCTTGAGATGGTGCGCAAAGCTTTCAACTTTGCGTACGAAGCCCATAAAGACGTTCTTCTGCATACCGGGGAGCCATATATCCTGCAGGTCCTGGAAGAAGCCAAGATAGTCGTAGACAAAGTCGGTCTGGGTTACAAGTCCATTTGCGCCGCGTTGCTTGCTGGCGTGGTCCGAAATACCGATTATAGTTCAGACGACATCCGAAACTTGTTTGGAGACAAGATAACCAGCCTGGTTGAAGGTCTCTCAAATATAGACAAAATCCTGGAATCATACGAAAGCGAAGAGGCCGAGAGATTCAAGCGCATCCTTCTTACTATGGGAGACGATGTCCGGGTTGTACTCATCAAGCTTGCCGAACGGCTGCAATGTATGCGCACCTTGTATTCTTTCCCCGAAGCAAAGAGGGAAAGGATACTTACTGAGACTATGGCCATTTTCGTCCCCCTTGCGCACCGATTGGGATTGTACAGCATAAAAACGGAGATGGAAAATATCTGGATACGTTATGCTCACCCCAAAGAATTCGCGGAAATAGAACAGCGGCTAAGCAAGGATGCGGACAGGAGGACCAAGGAACTGGACGAATTCATATCCCCCATCTCCGAACACCTCCGGGAAAAAGGATATCGCTTTGAAATCAAGAAGCGTATAAAAAGCCCTTATTCCATCTGGTACAAGATGGAAACCAAACAGGTAAACTTCGAGCAGATCTTCGATCTTTACGCCGTGAGGGTCATCTTTGAATCCGATACGGACGACAGGGAGAAAGAACGCGGACAGGCATACGACATCTACAACACCGTCACTTCCCTATACAGCGATATGCGGGGGCGTATGCGGGACTGGATCCGCCAGCCAAAGAACAACGGTTATGAGGCGTTGCACTGCACCGTTATGAGCCATGCGGGTATTTGGGTAGAAGTACAGATACGGTCCCGCCGTATGGACGACATAGCTGAGAAAGGTATCGCTGCGCACTGGTCCTATAAGAACGATGGGTATCTGTCGGAGTCTGACAGCCAGGTTGACCGCTGGCTCGCCAAAGTCCAGGACATACTTAACAGCAAAGATACCGGTTCGCTTGAGTTGCTGGACATCATCCAGGACGATATAGTAACTAACGAAATCGTAGTTTTCACTCCAAGAGGCCAGCAACGCAGTATTCCCAAAGGTTCCACGGCTCTTGACTTTGCTTACAAGGTACACACGGACCTTGGCAATCAGGCAATTGCCGCCAAGGTGAATATGAAGCTGGTGCCACTGTCCAAGGTCTTGAAAGCCGGAGACCAGGTTGAGATCATCACTGCAAGAAATGCAACGCCCAAGGCCGAGTGGATGGGTTTTCTGCATACGCGATACGCAAAGCGCAAACTGATGGAATGGCTGAAGGCAAACGCATCGCAAGAGTATGATTACAAGGATACTACTTCCGCTCCCGATATTCCGCTAAAAATTCGTATCAAAGGCAGGAACCACCCTGGCCTTGCAGCAGAGATAGCTGAAGTTTTGAAACAGATAGACGGCATCGAAGATGTCATTATAAATGACTTATGATCAAGAGATTTCTACCCTTGATAATATCGGCGATTGTTTTTGTGCCGATGCTTTTCGTTCATTCCTGCGCCAATACGACGCAGGCTCCGACCGGTGGAGACAAAGATACTATCCCCCCCTTTATTATCGGTATTAATCCTTTGCCTGGAGCCGTGAACGTGCCTGTGAACGGAGCAAAGATCGTGTTCCGTTTCGATGAATATGTAACCATCAAGAATCAGAAGAACATTTTTCTTTCACCCCCTCTGGAAAAAGCTCCCAAAGCACGTATCAGAGACAAGTTTCTGATTGTCTCGTTTGAGGAACCATTGGACTCAAACACTACGTACACCCTTAATATGACTGACGCCCTTGCCGACAACAACGAGGGTAATATGTTCCCCGGCTATACATACGTCTTTTCAACCGGGCCAAACATCGACTCCCTGCTGCTGACAGGTAAAGTCCAGGACTGCAATACTTTGCAGCCAGTCAAGGGAGCCACTGTACTCCTGTACAAAGACCTTGGTGATTCCGCCGTCTTCCTGCACCGCCCCAGCGCCGCTGTCAAGACTGATGACTGGGGGTACTTCTGTCTCCCCTACCTGGCAGACACCACATACCGCTTGTACGCTATCAAGGACGAAGCAAACAACAACATTTACGACCCTGATACGGATCTGGTAGGTTTTGTTGATTCCATCATCCGCCCGGTAGTACGGGTAGTGGACACGTTGCCGGAAATGTTGAAGTACGACATGACGGACACCCTTATGTGCGAAGCGAGAAGGGTTGACTACAAGCTCCGTTTATTCAGGGAGAAACCCAGCAAGCAATTCCTGGTGAACCGGGTACGTACATCTGACCGTGCCGCATATATAACCTTCCAGGCCCCTTACGTTTGGATTGACTCACTGTGGTTCAGGGGATATAAATCAGATCAGGTGATCTCCCAGTTCAATATTCTTCAGGACAGCCTGGAGCTTTGGATCAACAGCCGCAAGCCTGCCCCTGACACTCTCCACTTGTTTGTAAACTACCGTAAAACCGATTCATTGGGAAGGCTTCAACCGGCGCTGGAGCATCTGCGGCTTACGATGCCCGAAGGCAAACGGGTATTCCAGCGTATTCCCAGAAGAAGCCTCAAACATGAAGATACGATTTGCACCTATAAGCTTGAGGCTAAGCCGGAGACTGTGGAGCAGAACGGTTTCGAGCTGGAGTTTGCCCTTCCTCTTATATATGAGAACTTCGATTCCCTGCGCTTCCGTTACCTGAATCCCAAGCAAAAAGAGTTCAAAGGTGCCGTTACAGTCCAGCGAGACACGGCCAATCTCAGGAAGTACATAATCCGCCCCACCGAGAAGATGCTTCCCGGATACGAATATTTCCTGAAGATGCCCAACAGAAGTTTCCGGGATATCAATGGATTCTGGTCAGACAGCACCGAGGTAAAGGTAACTCTTCCCTCAGACGAGAAACTCAGCGTGATGAGAGCAAATCTCACCGGTGTGGACCGCAAGATTATTGTGGACCTGCTCGACGAGAAACGCAAGGGCATACTTCGACAGTATATCGTAGATAAGGATTGCACACTGGACTTCCCCTACCTCAAAGAAGGCAAGTATTCTTTACGTGTAACCGATGACGGCAACCGTAACTCCATAGTAGACACCGGTTCCCTGCTTGAACACCGCCAGCCGGAGTCCGTCCTTTTTGTGGAATTCAACGGCCAAGATTTCATCGAGATTCCCGCCAGTGCCGAGGTTGAGCAGGAAATTGATATCAAAGCATTGTTTACTGAATGAAAAAGTTGATCTTCATACTGTTGTCGGTCTTTTTAGCATTACCCGTTCTTGGGCAGACAGACACTTTGGAGTACTCTCCCGAGTATCTGGACACCGTGAGCGTACGTAAGGCAAAGGCCATCAATGATTATTCGATGATAGGCGTGAATTACGGCGTGATGTTTTCGACGGTTTACTTCAACCCTACGAAGATGGGCGCAACGTTCCGTTTCCAACCAAGCTACATTTCGATAATGTACACCCATCACGAAAAGATGTTCAACTATATACCTTATTTCGGGCTGACAGTGGGCGTATCTCTTTCACACGAGGGCGTCCGCTTTGAAGACAACCCCGATACCGGGTACCCGTTGGGTTATATCGACGGTGCGACGGATATGACTATGCGTACCATTGAAGTCCCCGCAATGATGCAGATGCACTTCGATGCCGCGCCTGTAAAAATACTCGCCAACTTGGGCGGCTATCTGGGATACCGTCTTTCCATAGAGCGAAGCGGCATATGGATGGACGAAGAGTATGCAAAAAAGTTCAGGGACTACGAGTACCGTTTTGATTACGGGCTTATGGGAGGAGCGGGCATCGGCTTAATGTTCGACCCGATAGAAATCCACCTGAATGTATTGGGAAGATGGAGTTTTCAGAATCTCTACGAGCCGGATTACTACAACGAGGTCTTTCACCCTTACAATACCTACTACTACCGTTATGCCAATCCCATTGATATTGCTGTAACGTTGGGGGTATATATACAACTCACTAAACGCACTGGCAAAACCACAAAACAGATTAAGCAGGAAGCAAGAGAAATTGTCTATGGAAAGATTGAAAACAATTGAGGTAAGAGTCGGCAACAACCTTGTTATAGGTGGCAATCATCCTCTTGTTGTCCAGACAATGTGCAACACCCATACCTGCGATGTTGCAGCAACCGTACAGCAATGCCTGCGGCTTGCAAATTCAGGTGCGCAGATGATTCGCATTACGGTCCCGGGCATGCAGGATGTATCAGCCTTGAGGCAGATACGTTCGGAACTTTTAGAAAAAGGATGCATGGTTCCGCTAGTGGCAGACATACACTTTTCTGCTGAAACAGCTATTGCCTGCGCCGCCATTGTAGAGAAGGTTCGGATCAACCCCGGGAACTTCCATCCAGACCACGAAACCGCCAGGCGGAAGTTTGCTGATTTTTTGAAGGTTTGTAAGTCTCACGGTACTGCAGTGAGGGTCGGACTGAACCACGGTTCCCTGGGTAAATACATAACCGAACTTTACGGGAACACACCATTTGCCATGGCTAAAGCGGCAATGGAATGGCTTCACATGTGCGTTGACGCCGATTATTTGAACGTAGTGGTATCCCTTAAGGCTTCCAATACCGCCGTAATGACCGCCGCGTACAGGGAGCTTGTTAAATTAATGAAAGAAGAAGGTCACGTATTCCCCCTTCATCTGGGAGTAACAGAAGCGGGGAACGGAGAGTCTGGCCGCATCAAGTCCTGCGTAGGAATAGCCTCGCTTCTTCGTGAGGGCATAGGTGATACAATCCGGGTCTCACTTACAGAAGACCCGGCGAACGAGCTCCCGGTAGCTTCGTACCTGGCATGGAAATTCGGACTGTATCAGGGGGCTGCGCCTAAAGAAGACAAAATGCTTGATGCCGCCATTGAATGGGGTCCCGACCTGCTTGACAGGAAGATAGATTCCATACCGGATTCTGCCGGCATAGACGAGCATTTGAAAGACGAAATAATGCAAGCCGCCAGGAGAAAATTCTACAGGCCTGAATACATAGCTTGTCCAGGCTGCGGCCGCACTATGTACAATCTGGAAGAAACCTTCGAAGATGTAAAACGCAGAACGGCTCACCTTAAAGGGATGGTGATAGCTGTTATGGGCTGTATTGTCAACGGACCCGGCGAAATGGCGGATGCAGATTGGGGTTATGTCGGAGAAGGAGGCGGACGAGTATCCATCTACCGCGGAAATCAGCCCGTACTCAAGCACATCCCGGCCGGGGAGGCGATAGACAAGCTACTTGAACTAATAGAGAGTGAATCTCTACTCAACGTATAGAAGAAGACCCTTAAGATACTCTCCTTCAGGGTGATATATATTTACCGGATGATCCCCTCCCTGGCAAAGCCTGTCCAGGATTCTCACGTTCCGTCCCGTCTGGGCGGCAGCGCTGAATACCAGTTCGGCAAAAGCCGTCTTGTCAACGACCTGAGAGCAGCTGAACGTAAAAACAAGACCTCCGGGCGCTACTTTTGAAATGGCTGTGGCGTTTAGCCTCTGATATGCCCTGAGAGCGTTCTTGAGAACGCCCCTGTGCTTTGCAAATGCAGGGGGGTCAACTATGATGAGATTATATTTAAACTCTTCGCATTTACCCAGATAGTCTATTGCATCACAACAAAACGAGTCATGTCTGGAGGAGAAACCGTTAATCGCTATATTCCTGTCAACCAGGGATATAGCCTTTGCAGATGAATCTACGCTGTCTACGTGTTCAGCGCCTCCCTTTAGTGCATACACACTGAAGCCACCCGTGTAGCAAAAAAGATTCAGGACTCTGCGTCCCCGGGCGTACTTCCCTACCAGGAAACGGTTGTCCCGCTGGTCCAGGAAGAACCCGGTCTTCTGCCCCTCGACCCAATTAACCAGGAAGCTGTTTCCATTTTCAAGGACTGTACTCTCAGTGCCATCAAAGCCGTGTGATTTATACATATATCCGTCTATCAGCTCCAGGCCCGCTTTGAATGGCGCTGTTCCTGAGCTCTTGTCGTAAACAGCCTTCAGTTTATCTCCGAAAACTTCCTTGAGGGCCTCGCATATGCGCTGCTTTGCCCGGAATATACCCACGCTGTGAGCTTGCATGACACAAACCCCGTCGTACCAGTCTATGATGAGCCCAGGCAGTCCGTCGCCTTCACCGTGAACGAGCCTGAAACAAGTGGTGTCCGGGGAAGGCAGACCTATGGCGGAACGGGCATTACTGGCGGCGCGAATCGCATCGGTCCAGAACCCGGGAGATTGAGGATCTCCGGAAAAACTTAGAATCCTTACTGCAATGGAGCCAATCTGGTAATGGCCTACGCCAAGAGGTCTCCCCTCGTAATCGTGGACAGCAACGAGGTCGCCTTCGGCAGGATTACCTTGAATTTGCGCGATGGCCCCTGAAAACACCCAGGGGTGAAAACGCTTCAAAGACTCATCTCTGCCCTTCTTCAGTATTATCTTTACCATTTTCCGTTTTTTTCTTCTTGTGACGGTGACGTTTCCTTTTAGACGTGCCTGCCCTGGCCTTTTCTGCGGCTATGTTGGCTTCCTTGCGCTCTACGGCCGCCTTGTGTGCGAGCATATCCTGAGGTGGCAACATCTCCTCCGGCGAAAGCGGATGCTTTTCGCATTCCAATAATTTCAAGTACATTTCCCTGCACACCCACGCATCGGTAGCCGCATATTTGCACTGAGACGGGCTCAGTATCTCCGCTTCCCAATTGGAGAGTTGCTGGGCCTTGGAAATACGGCACTCCAGAATGTTAGCAGCCAGTTTCTTTACGCTTTTGTCGCGTATTCCCCATTCCCAGGCAATTTTTTGAAGGTCCACGAAACCTGCTGGCGAGAAGCTTCTCAATCGTTGCAAACCTCTCAAGTCGTCCATTACAGCTGCTCCTACCTTAATTATATTCTTATTAGAGAGAACGCTGCAAAGTGAACGCTTCATTCCAAGAAGCTGTATCCGGAAAAGATAAGCATTCCTGGGGCCGGAGAGCTGAAGCAAAGCTACTCCGTGATTATGCTGCCCGGGAGAAAAAACCGGACGGCTTTCCGTATCAAAGCCGATTATCTTCTGCCTTCGCAAATAGAATATTGCCTTTTCGTACTCGAGGCCTGGCTTGTCTATTATTTTTATCTCACCGGGAAAGGTGCCGACGGGCAGTTTCTCTATCTCGGCGGCATCTACACTAATTTTGAACATTCTCCGACGGTATCACCAAATATTGTATTCCTTCAGCATCCTGACGAGGTGAGACTATGAACGTGCGTACGGCAGGCTGGGCAATCTTATGAGTAAACAGATTATTGTCCCTTAACAAATCATAGCAGGCCCTCATAGTTGCTGCCGAAGAGCTGAATACACTGAAGGACTGGGATAAGAGTTTTCCATAGCGCATAGATTCCTCCCGGGAAAAATCCCTAATCGCCGAAAGTTCCGCATAAATATCTTCCAAATCCAAATGCCAGTCATCTACGATAAGTGCATCCAGCGGCTCAACTCCACCAGCAAGAACGTAGGCATCAAGAAATTGGGCAAGGGCTTTGCCCGAGGCATCTACCGAGGACTCCCAGCAGCGGGCCCCGACTATATCGAATTGGTTTGTTTTGGCATCGAACAGCGCCGGATAGAGTCCCTTGCCAACATAGAGCGAATCGCACATCAACCCCACGTTGAAATGCTTCTTATCGCTTCCAAGGACTTCATCGAGAGCCAGTTCCAGCGGAGAAACAACCGGGATACCACAGGAGGTAAGGCTGAAAAGTGTATCCACATCAAACTTGCCGAATTCCAGCATAACAGGATCTGCCAGAATTATCATCTTCGCCTGAGTTTTTTCGCAATTGCCGTCCAAGTCATATATGCTGACGCTGCAATTGGACGAAAGAGCAGACAACGACAATCTGACTGCAAGTTCCCTGACAGCATCCTCACCACAGCGTGAGACATAATCTGCATACGGCGTATAAGACGAATCACAGATGCAGTCGAAAGTCTCTCCGGCAAAGTCCTTCAATCCATCTCTCCAGTTCCTTCCCCTGGCGTTTTCTCTCATATCGCACTGCAGAAAAGAATCACTGATTATTCTGCAGGACTGCGGACTGCCAATGATGTAGACATCTCCGGCAGGCGATGGCCTGGACAACGAAGAAAGCAGCACTTTCTCCGGGCTGTCAGGTGTTGAGCTGATAGATTTCACCAGGTCGATTGTATCGCGCCCGGTCTGTACCTGTTTTCCGCATGAACACAGGATAAAAAAGAATAACAGACAGGCTCGTATAGTTCTATTCATAACAATTCAATATCAGTTTACAAAAATACAAAAAATCCATATCTTTGCACATCTTAAACGACATTGTTATGAGACATCACCACCATCATCACCATCATGGGACCGAAAAGATAAGCGCTGATCTCAAAAACATCTACATAATTGTAATAGTGCTGATTGCACTGTATATTGCATTTGAGGCATGGATGGGATTCCGGCACAACGCCCTGACCCTTGTTTCCGATGCCGGCCATAAGCTTATAGATGTATTCTCCTTGTCCCTCACTCTCATAACTTTCTGGTTATCAACAACTAAGGCACGAAAGAACTACACCTGGGGATTTCGGAAACTCTCAGTTATCATTTCGCTGTTCAATGCTGTGCTTGTAGTAATAGTCGCTGTTACCATAATATGGGAGAGTATCGAGAAGGTGATTGAACCCGGCGACCTTGCACCGGATGGCGGAGCAATCAGCATTACTGCAGCAGTCGGTTTTGTTGTGAATTGCATTGCCGCCTTTCTGCTCAGTCTCAAAAGAAGTCACGACGTAAACACTATGGGGCAGTTTATTCACACCCTTACAGATGCCCTGGTATACGTGGGCATGGTCATTTCCGGATTCATCATCAAGTGGACGGGACTGGCTGTTATCGACCCGGTTATCAGCATACTTATCGCGTTGTTCGTGCTCTTCAACATATGGAGCGTGCTTAAGGAAAGTTTCCGCATGAGCATAGACGGTGTTCCCTCGTCCGTTCATGTAGGAGAACTGCTGGATCAGGTCAGGGCTGTTCCGGGTGTCCGCGAAGTGAGCGACCTCCACATTTGGCCCGTCAGCACTGTGGAGAATGCACTCTCGGCAACCCTTGTTCTGGACGACAGTGCTGACCGCACAGCCGTTACAGACACCGTAAAAGCTGTCATAAAGACCTGCGGTATTGAGAACTCCTTTTTGGAAACCAGATAATCCTGCATATTTGACAGGTTTATTGCTTTTTTACGTATATTTGTAAGTCTAGACGATAGAAAGATGAAGAAGTTATTGACGTTCCTGGCGTTTGGATTTGTCGCCGTCAGTGTTTTCGCACAGCCGAAACCTGCAATACAATTCCCGGATTACAAGTTCACCACCGTAAAGGCCAATCCTATCACTCCGGTGAAGAATCAGTACCGCAGCGGCACCTGCTGGGCATATTCCACCATCGGTTTCTTCGAATCCGAGGCAATCAGGCTTTGCAAAATTACCGATACACTTAAGTATCCGGATTTTTCTGAGTTCTTTGTGGTTAGCCACTCCTACTACGAAAGGGGTCTGAAATACGTTCGCCTGGACGGGCATCTTACCTTTGGTGCCGGCTCGGAAGCAGACGACGTACTTGACGTAATCAGGGATCACGGAATTGTACCCAATGAAGCAATGACAGGAATGAACTACGGCACCGAGCTGCCCGTGCAGGGCGAACTCGACGCAATCCTCAAAGGTTTCGTGGAGGCCGTTGCCAAGAATCCCAACAGGACCCTTTCCACAGCCTGGCAGAGAGCTTATAAAAGCGTCATCGACGAGTATCTCGGAAAGTGTCCCGAGTCTTTCGTAGTTGACGGCAAGACTTACACACCCGCCAGTTACCGTGATGCCATGAAAATCAATCCTTCCGACTACGTGACCATCAGCAGCTTCACTCACCACCCCTTCTATACCAAGTTCGCTATTGAAGTGTGCGACAACTGGCGTTGGGATCTTGTATATAATGTTCCAATCGATGAATTTATGGCTATCGTTGACAACGCGGTCAACAACGGTTACACACTTGCCTGGGGCGCAGACGTCAGCCACCCCGGATTCACACGCAACGGTCTTGCCATTCTCGTTGATGCAGCAGCTACCAGTACCGCCGGTTCAGACCAGGAGCATTGGGTAGGAAAAGAGGAGGGCGCTCCAGCTCCTGTCAAGATTGTCGAATCTGTCCCCACTCAGGAATCACGGCAGCTTGAATTCGACAACAAGACCATAACCGATGACCACGGGATGCAGATTTTCGGTATCGCAAAAGACCAGGATGGAAAGAAATATTATATGGTCAAGAATTCCTGGGGCGAGACCGGGAAATATAAAGGTATCTGGTATGCCACCGAGGCATTCGTAAAGGGCCAGTCTATGGACGTCATGGTGCATAAGGACGCTCTTCCCAAAGATATCAAGGCTAAGCTCGGCATAAAATAATTTATGAAGAAGTATATTCCTGATACAATAACCTCGATGAATCTCCTTTGCGGAGTCATCGGGGTTGTTTTTGCCTTCAAAGGCAGGCCGGACCTCGCCTTCATTATGATGCTGGCCGCTTCCGTCGCCGATTTTTTTGACGGTTTTGCAGCACGCGCCCTGAACGCCTACTCAGATTTGGGTAAAGAGCTGGACTCCCTGTGCGACATGGTTTCATTCGGCGTGTTGCCGGCAGTCATGCTCTACAACTGTTCGAGGGCCTGCATGTTCGGAGAAAGCTGGGTGTGCTGGGTTCCGCTTGTAATAGCCCTTGCAAGTGGATTACGCCTTGCAAAATTTAACGTTGACACTCGTCAGACGTCTGGTTTCCTCGGCCTTCCCACCCCTGCCTCCGCCCTGCTTGTCGGCTCGCTGTGCTATTACGTTGCCGTTGACCCGTCTTCTTTCCTTGCAACCTGGTGCGCGGGCCCCGTATTCATACCCGTAGTCAGTGTATGCCTTTCGCTCCTGATGGTGAGCGAAATACCCATGTTTTCACTAAAACTGCACAAGGATGATCCACAGATTCTTAAAAACAAAAGGATGGCGCTTGCATTTTTGGTGCTTGCAGCCATCCTGGTAGTAATAATCTGTCGTTTGAACTGGTCTTTAGTCGTCCTGATTACGCTGAGCGTTTACATACTCAAGAATCTGGTTTACGCTACTTTGAAGATTTAGTTTCGTAGCTTTCCGCAGCCTTCTTCATCTTTTCAATGCGTTTTTCCGTCTGGGGGTGAGAGGCGAACATATGGGCAACGATGCTGTTTGAACTGCTCCCCGACAGGGTGAGCAGTTTGTTTAGTGCATTCTCCATACTGCGGGGCCCGTATCCCCTTTCGATAGCGAATTCGAAGCCGTGTTCGTCTGCTTTATACTCCTGGGCCTGAGAGAACTGGGAGCTGACCAGAGCTTCTCCCATATCACCCAGCAGGCTGGAAATAAGGGCTCCGTAGGAACCGGCAGAACCTACCACATCCCTAGCTGCTGAGGCTATATAAGCATTTTTGAGGGCCTTTTTAGTATCTTGATGCTTCACATGTCCGAGTTCGTGGCCGATGATAGCTATCAACTCCTGGTCGTTCATCACGTCCATAAGGCCGGAGTAAACCCGGATTGAACCGTCACCGCAAGCAAATGCGTTAATTTCATCTGTTTTGTAAACCTTATAGTTAACCGGCAGGCCGTTTATCTGGTCCACACCCTTTAGGAGCCTCTGAAGTCGATTCTGATACTCCCCGCCTATTATAGTGTTCTGCTTGTCCAGAGAAAGAACAGTCTGGCGGCTCAACTCCACAATCTGTTCATCGCTGATACTGGCGGCGGTAATGGTTTTACCGGCAGCCGAGGCAAGACCTTCGGGATTCCAGTTTATACCTGATAAAATAGAGCAGCTGCACAATGACAGTACAGAGAAGCAGATGATTATTAGTCTTTTCATATAGCGTTTGTTTTTAGTTCCTTTATCATTGCTCGGGCGATTGCAGCAGAGGCTCCCCTGCCCCCCAGGGATTTGCGGATCTGTTCATAGTCGTCCAGCATGCCTCGCCTGTATTCTTTGTCGCCTATAAGCCGTTGAAGCTCACGGCAAACAGCATCCGGCGTGAAATCATCTTGTACGAGTTCGCGAAAAGCCTGGCGGCCCAGACATAGATTGCCGAGCGATATGTACTTGATACGCTTGCGCACGTTCAATATGTATTCCGCTACAATATAAGTAAATTTACTGGAACTCCAGCAAACAACCTGCGGAGTTCCTATTAAAGCGGCTTCAAGAGACGCCGTGCCGGAGTTGATTATTGCCGCCTGCGCATACTTCAAAATGTCATAAGTGCGTCCAAAGATCACTTCAACGTTTGATCCGCACGGAATGTAGGGAGAATAATCCTCCATAGACAGAGAAGGAGCCCCGGCAATTATTACCTTCATCCCAAGTTTGCCCGCAGCCTCCATGCAAACCGGCATCATATGACCGACTTCAGACTTTCTTGAGCCTGCAAGCAATGCGATATATGGAACCTCTGAAGGACATTTATACTCGTGGTTATCCACAGCGTCGAGAAGCGGATTGCCGTGATATTCATAAGCTATTCCTTGCGCCTCAAAATAAGGTATCTCGAAGGGGAAAATAATAAACAACTTATCAACCCACTCTTTCAGGCGTTTGTTACGCCCGGATCGAGAGGCCCAGGTTTTCGGTGCAATATAGTAGAAAACCCTTATCCCGGAATTATGGCAAAACTCTGCTATTCTGAGATTGAAACCTGGATAGTCAATGAGGATTACAACGTCGGGGTGCCAGACTGAAATATCTGATTTACAGCTGGCCAGCCTGCGACTGAGCGTTCCGGCTTTCAAAAGGACCTCTGCGAACCCCATGACAGCACCATCGCGATAATGCACCACGGGTGCTGTTCCACCGGACGCTTCTGCCATAAGGTCACCACCCCAGAAACGAATTTCCGCATCGGGGTCTTCGGCCATGATACCTTTGATCAGATTTGCCCCGTGGAGGTCTCCGGAAGCCTCTCCCGCAATCAGATAATAGCGCATAGGCGGTCAAGCTCAGTTGTATCGGTATGGTCTAGATTCAAGGGAGTAACCACTACGAACCCTTCAGACATGAGACGATGGTCCGCATCTGGCAGATTACCTGGATTCTCCACTATATCACCCGCCATTACGTAGAAATCTTCGCCGGGGAGCGCCGCTTTCACATACTCCAGATCAGACGTGCTGGGGGTATGGCCACGGGAATCCAGAAAATCCTTTCCATAAGGCAGATACTCCTTCTCCCAATGAATTATGCCCATCCTTGCCGCTTTCACACCTTTTATTTTGTCTGCGGGCAAATTCGGGAAATTAATATTGTAGGACGTGCCGAATCTAGGGCTGAAATTGGGAATCAATTTCTCGAGAATGCCGGGGAGAATCTGTTCCACGGCGCTGAAATCGGCGTCGTGGCTGAAATCATCCAGGCTTACGGCTATTGAAGGGATACCGTTGATGGCACCTTCCATCGCTGCTCCCACCGTACCGGAATAATTGGATGCCGTGGCTGCATTGCTGCCGTGGTTAATACCGCTGATGACCAGATCAGGCTTGAGCGGATGGAGGATGTTGTCGATTCCGAACTTGATGCAGCTGGCTGGCGTTCCGTCAAGATACCACCAATCTTCTCCGGGAAGAGTCTTGAGATGCTTGACAGCTATGGGTTTGTAACCCATCGTGACCGCCATGGACATTCCGCTCTGAACAGTTTTCGGGGCAATAACCGTCAGTTCACCTAAAGGTCGAACGGCCTTTATCAAGCTCTGGATGCCTCTTGCCCTGTACCCGTCATCATTTGTTATCAGAATCCTCATCTTTTTTCTGCAAATATAATTGATTTTGAGCAAATTTTTTAATAAATTTGCGCCGCATTTTAGGACAAAATTATTGTTAAACTTTTATAAACACAAAAATGGTTAAACTTGGTATTAACGGATTTGGCCGTATCGGCCGTATGGTTTTCCGCGCCGCAGTTGAAAATTTCCCCAATGACATCGAGGTTGTAGGTATCAACGACCTTCTCGATCCCGATTATCTCGCTTATATGCTCAAGTACGATTCCGTACACGGAGCATTCAAGGGCGAGGTTTCCGTGGAGGGCAACACCCTTATCGTCAACGGAAAGAAGATCCGCCTCACCGCTGAGATGGATCCCGCAAACCTCAAGTGGAACGAGGTCGGCGCAGAGGTCGTAGTCGAGTCTACCGGTCTCTTCCTTACCGATGAAAAGGCCCGCAAGCACATTGAGGCCGGCGCAAAGAAGGTCATCATGTCCGCTCCTTCCAAAGATGCCACTCCTATGTTCGTCTATGGTGTAAACCACGAGACCTACGCAGGCCAGGACATCATTTCCAACGCTTCCTGCACCACCAACTGCCTTGCTCCTATCACCAAGGTTCTCAACGACAAGTTCGGTGTTGTTCGTGGCCTCATGACCACCGTCCACGCTGCTACTGCAACGCAGAAGACCGTTGACGGTCCTTCCAAGAAGGATTGGCGCGGCGGCCGCGGCATCCTCGAGAACATCATTCCTTCCTCCACCGGTGCTGCAAAGGCCGTAGGTAAGGTTCTCCCCGAGCTCAACGGCAAACTTACCGGCATGAGCCTCCGCGTCCCCACCTCCGACGTCAGCTTCCTCGACCTCACCGTCGAGCTTGCCAAGCCCGCCGCTTACGAGGAGATCTGCGCCGCTATGAAGGCCGCTTCCGAGGGCGAACTCAAGGGAGTTCTCGGATATACCTCCGATGCAGTTGTCGCCACCGATTTCCGCAACGATCCCCGCACTTCCATCTTCGACGAGAAGGCAGGTATCCAGCTCGATCCTACTTTCGTAAAGGTTTGCGCCTGGTACGACAACGAGTGGGTTTACAGCAACAAGGTGCTCGAAATGGCACGCGTCATCACGAAGTAATTATTACCCTCTTATATAGAAAACGCGGCCACAAGGGTCGCGTTTTTTCATATCTTTTCGAATCTGTACCCGAGACGACTGAGTTCTATTGCGGCTCCGAGCTTGTACATTACTTCCATGGTAATGAGAAAGTGTTTATAGGCCTGGGCGGTGCCCGGTTCCGCACCGGATTTGTACAGGAAGTGATTGGCGGCCGCCGAGAGCGATTCCATTGCAGCTACGCTTTGCTTTTGCTCTTTGAGGATACGGGCGGTGATGTGGTCGTCCATGTCGTCGAACTTCCTCGCTCCCTGGAAGTAGCTATACGGGGAGTCTTTGTATTTCTGCCAGTCTTTGTCCCAGAGATGGGCTACTGCCATTCCGAGGTATCCTGCGCAGGCGAGGCAGTACTCAGGGTATTCGTTGAAGTTGCGGACTGCGTCTCCGAATAATTCGCTTGCGTAGTGCAGCCAGGCTTCGTCTATGTCGGGTGAGTTCAGGAGCACTCCCTCCAGGTATCCCCCGCCGGTGGCCGTCTGCAGCAAGTCTTGTGTAAGTTCTTCGCGGTATTGTTCGTTACTGTCCATAGCAGCAATATTTGTGTCTGCGAATATACTGCTTTTTTCGGACATCCCGCCGCATCTGCCTGGTCGCCCCTGACGTCATCTCGAGCACCCCTGCTGTCACCTCGAGCGAAGTCGAGAGATCTCCCTGCGACAGCAAACGGTGTCATTATAAACAACAAGGCCGACCCAAAGGCCGGCCTTTGTGATAGAATACTGCACAATCTATTATTTATAAGATACAGTTATTGACTTAATACGTCGGTGTCCGTTTTCTCCACCTACTGCAAAAGCTATCTCTGATGCGGAGCCAGTCCAAGTATCGGTAGCGAAACTGCCAACATCAGAAGTAATTGCATTAGTTCCGTCTCCAGAGCCATAAACAAATACTATCTGAGAAATAGTATTAGAGCTGGATTTCACGACAAATGAATTACCTGCATAACTGCGAATAGCAGTTCCCGTCGTGTAATACTTTCCGTTGTTGCCACTTTTGATAAACTCTATAGTAAAATGCCCTCCGTCAAAAGGATCATTGTAAGCAACTCCATTTGAAAGTCCTAAAGAGGAAAAATCTATTGTTTCGGGATCAGGAGTACCGCTCGATGCTGTTACTGTCACAGCACAGACCTTCTGAATTGCAGAATAGAAACCATCAGCCGCAACGGACACGGTAATCTCAGCGGTCCCTTCAGCTACGCCTGTAACTACACCCTTATCATCAACAATTGCAACAGAAGGTTTATTGGAGACAAAGGAAACCGCACCCGTGCTATTTGTCTCTACACTAATGCTTTTGGTGCTACCAGCAGAAATAGATAGAGATTCTGTAATAGTCAGGTTCGTAATTGCGCCAGTTTGAGTGAAGAAGCTGTTGTCCCAAAAAACAAGCTGGTTGGTAGTATTGTATATACCGACAAACAGAACTATGTCACCGATATCCCCGGCATTAAGCTGAAGTCCCTTGTTATTAAGCTGAGCATAGACGGGATAGTCTATACCGGCGCCCTGCGTTATTGTTCCGTTACGGTCACCATCTTTTATCCCATCGATAACAGTTACCCCTTTAACCAATACCCTACGACTTAGATTTGCCGCATGGTTTGCTGAAAGTTCAGAAAGGGTAATAGTAGTTTCGGGGATGGTGCCTCCCGTTGTCTTTGTAAAAGAATATCCGAGGGAGGTTATTTCGGGCAAACCTCTATAAATATAACCGGTGCCTGACAATGCGCCAGAAATTACATCTCCGGCGGAAAGACCGCTATCTGCAGCATAAAGAAGTATGGCTGCAGAGTCGTCCTCAATATATATATTGTTACCATTAGCGTAAGACACCACAGCTCCAGCAAGATTCGTTACAGAATACTCGCTAGGATTCTTGCTGTCGGTAGATGTAATTTGAGCTACTATATCGGCTACAGTGTCCCCTTCTGTACCAGGGCCCGGGGTGTCGCCCACCGTCAGTTCCGACACCAGGTGCACTTTGTTGCGCTCTACTGAAACGGCACCGGATGTGCCCTTTTCTGTAATCAGCGTATTGCCGTTGTAAAGGGAGAAGGTTGCGCCTTCTTCAAATGTCATGGGAGGCACGACCATGAAATAGGTCTCCCCCACAGTAAAGCTGCCTTCAGATGCTGTGAGAGTAATTTCATCCGCAAAATCTTCTCCGGCAGGGACCGTATATAACTCGCCGCCAAACCCAAGGATAGTCCGCGTGGTACTGAAACGCTCTCCGACCTTTTTGCTCTTGAGTTTTACGCTTGAGACGTTATTCTCCCCCACCTTTATCGCGAGAAGCCCATAGAGGTTTTTGAAATTGAATTTCATGCTTTCCGAATACGCAGCGGCAGCGAAGGCCCCGGGGTCAAAGCAGCGGGCGGATGCAGTCTGATTAAACTTGAACGGAATCTGCACATGGCCATCGACCATGGCATTGCTGCGATCGTAAGGGTAAACACTCCAGTATGGTGCCGTTCCGGGAATCTCTCCGCTGCCGTGCGTGAAGGTAAGAGACTCATAACCACCTTCAACGTACGCAGTATATGCTGCCGCTTCAACGTAGAAGTAGAGATTCTGATTATTCGGTTCGGGATTGTCGGTCGAGAACACACTGAGCTGGTTATTAGGCCCCCAGACAATTTTGGTCGGATTGTTGGGATTATCCCAACTTGTCTTTGTGCTGTTCGATTCGCGGGTGGCGCAGATCTCGGTCTTGGCTCCGTTCATTCCGGGCTCGACTTCTACCTTAAGTTCCTGCTTGCAGGAAAGCACTGCAAGTGCTGAAAGAGCAATGGCTCCAAAAGTAAACAACTTCT
The DNA here is from genome assembly GCA_017454265.1 of Bacteroidales bacterium. GTDB lineage: Bacteria > Bacteroidota > Bacteroidia > Bacteroidales > UBA932 > Cryptobacteroides. The sequence continues at coordinate 188,201 of JAFTDJ010000038.1, forward strand.
TCATCTTCTTGTTCTTTAAGCATTAAAACGTCCAGGAATCGCCGGTCTCGGGGAATTCAAGATCGGCATCGGGGCTTTCACATAAAATCTCCGGAATCACTTCTCCGGTTTCTATCAAGGGCCTGATGTATTCGTCCCTCTCAAAAAAGCGATTAACCATAATGACTATACTTTAATATAAATTTTCATAATTCGCAATTTAGTATTTTTTATGATTTCTCATACAAGTTCGAGTCAAAAAATTATTATTTATTTATAAACATTTTATCAACAAAAATCCATTATCCGGTACTCATTCAAAACAATCGTAAAAAAGTGCTGTTCAATCATTATGAGTCCATTGTTTCATTAAATTGACGGCCTATATTTGCGCCACTTAAACAGCCGTAGTATGATAAACGGAATAAACACATCCGGACTCGCAGCAGTCCTTGCCGTAGCCATCTCTGCAACGTCATGCGGGACATCCCAGAAGCTCAGGGACATACAAAAAACCGAGATGAAAGCCGGATTGAGCCTTCCAGACCAGAACAGGGCCGCACCGCCGGAGTTCACTTTGCCGGACACCCCGAGAGACACTCTGAGAATTGTAGACTTCGAAGGCCACAGGACCCTCATTATGAACGCAGTGCGCGACGTTGACGGTGAAATGGTTGCCACAGACCGGCTGGCCGCATCATACATAACTGCACGTTTCCTCAATGTGGCCGAACGAAACGGGAAGGTAGACATAGAATTCCAAGTTCACGTGCCGGAAAGAATGATGGACAGCAAGTGGCAGCTCCGGTTGGAACCGGACATGTTCCTGCCCGGTGACTCACTGAGACTGGACCCGGTTTACATCACCGGCAGCCGATACAGGAAGGCCCAGCTCCGCGGCTACGAGCAATACAGGAGATTCCTGAGCTCCATCGTAACCGATACCACTTTGTTCATCAACAAACATGACCTTGAGGTATTTCTGGAGCGCAATATTCCTAAACTCTACGCGCTCAAAAATGACTCGACTTTTGTCTCAGACGAGGCATTCGCCTCTATGTACGGCGTAACCGAACAGGAGGCCGTACGGCACTACACATATGGCTTTCTCGTGAGACGCAACAAGCGGCGAATCATGATGAAAGGTGCTATGTTCAGGAAATATGTAAAATCCCCTATAGTGAGCGAAGGGATACGCCTGGACACTGTTATCAGAGATCCCGACGGCGGATTCGCCTATAATTACATCCAGACAGTCAACACCACTCCCGAACTGAAGAAAGTCGATATCTGCATTTCCGGAGAAATCAGGGAACAGGACAAACAACTGTACACAATTCCCCGGTCTGAGCCACTTACCTTCTATATATCCTCCCTTTCTTCACTTGCAGACAACACGGAAAAATACCTGAAGAAAGTGATAAGCCGGCGCGTAGAAGCCAATACAGCCTGCTACATAGAGTTCCGTCAAGGCAAGGCGGCCATTGATCCTGAACTTGGACATAATCCGGAGGAAATCGGAAGAATAAAAAACAATATCCGCAGCCTCATTGCCAACGAAGAATTCGAACTGGATTCAATAACGATCGCCGCATTCGCATCTCCGGAGGGAGCCGTCAGGGCAAATGATTATTTATCGGAAAAAAGAGCCGCGAGTGCAGGAGAATACTTTGGAAAGTTTGCCGCTGCAGTTCGTGATTCCGTCATGAAAGATGCCGGGGCGTTCATTTCACTCGACGAATCCCGGCCTACCGGTCCTGAAATACCCCGAATATTCTTTAACAGCAGAAGTGGGGGTGAGAATTGGGGGATGCTTGACGCTCTGGTAGAACAAGACCCTCTTCTCGCACAAAGCGTTAAGGATTATTACCGTGAAACTGCTGAAAAGCACAAAGATCTGGATGCAAGGGAAAAGGCCCTGACCGCCAGTTCTTCATACAAGTATATGCGGGAACACTTGTATCCGCGACTACGAATAGTTAAATTTGATTTTTTCCTCCACAGAAAAGGAATGCTCCGGGACACGATACACACCACGGAACCGGACACGGCCTACATGCGTGGCGTTCAGTGCATACGTGATCGCGAGTATAAAAACGCTCTTAAGCTGCTACGCCCGTATTCCGACTACAATACAGCAGTGGCCCTGATTGCCCTTGACCGCAATACGTCCGCCATGGAGATACTTTCCGGGCTTCCCAAGAACGCACGTACAGACTATCTCAAAGCTATTGTCTACTCCCGGCAGGGCGATGAAAGGAGTGCAGTCGAGCATTATATTCACGCCTGCTCTCAAGACGGGAGCTTTATCCATCGCGGCAGACTGGATCCTGAGATCAGCGAACTAATCAAGAAATATGATCTGAATTCCGACATGTAAAAATTTCATAAAGAATGCGTATCTTTGCCGCATTATGAGAGATATACACTTTGTAAGTGCGGATGAGGCAGTGAGCCACATCCCTTCACATAGCCACATACATCTCAGCAGTGTTGCCAGTGTTCCCCACTGCCTTATCAGGGCTCTCTGCAGAAGGGCAGACGCAGGAGACATCCGCGACCTGCATTTTCATCATTTTCATACTGAGGGGCCGGCCCCGTACAGCGAACCGCGCTACGAAGGAATCTTCTTCGATCAAGGCTTTTTTGTAGGCCCGAATGTTCGTGCCAACGTTAATTCCGGTTATGCAGACTATCTCCCCGTTCATCTTGGAGAAACACCCCGCCTGTACCGTTCAGGGGCCATCAAGCTGGGGGCCGCCCTGGTAAACGTGTCGCTTCCTGATTCGGAGGGGCGCGTGTCGCTCGGCACCTCCGTTGACTGCTCATATGCAGCAATTCAGACTGCCGCACTCGTAATAGGAGTAGTCAATCCCAATGTGCCTTTCGCTTACGGAGACCTGGTGAGTCTGGACGCCTTCGATTACCTTGTCCAGGACGACGAGCCCTTGGTTACTGCCGCTTTTGCCGAACCCACCCCGACAGAAATGCAAATAGGCAAGAACTGTGCTGCCCTTGTGGAAGACGGGGACTGCCTTCAGATGGGTATAGGCGCGCTGCCCAATGCTCTTGCCTCCCAGCTTGGAGACCATAAAGACCTCGGACTGCACACTGAGATGTTTGCAGACGGTCTGCTGCGACTCATCAAGAAGGGCGTCATAAACGGCTCCCGGAAGCAAATAGACAAGGGTAAAGTAGTTGCATCTTTCCTCCTCGGTTCGCAAGAAGTCTATTCCTTCATAGACCATAATCCTGAAGTACTCATGCGTGACATCACCTACACAAACGACCCGTGGGTCATATCCCGCAATCACAGGATGAAAGCCATTAACAGCGCGACTGAAGTGGATCTCACCGGCCAGATCAGCGCCGACTCCATTGGCATGCGCATTTTCAGCGGGACAGGCGGACAGCTTGAGTTCGTACGCGGAGCCAGTATGTCGGAGGGGGGCAAAAGCATTACCGCTTTCGCATCCCGCACCAACAAGGGAAAGAACAAGATAGTGAGTGCAATCAATCAGGGCGGAGGAATCGTCACTCCCCGCGCCGACGCTCACTGGGTGGTGACTGAGTATGGCGCAGTAGATCTATACGGCCGCAGTTTGCAGGAACGTGCAAAGCTGCTGATAAGCATAGCACATCCCGACGATCGCGAAATGCTTGAACGTGAGGCATTCGAGCGTTTCGGCAGGCATTATTTGAATCTCGCCTAGTAAATATAGATTTTTTGTCCGATACTGAGTCGATCGGAACGAAGGTGGTTCCAGTTCATGAGCTGGCGCACACTGACGCGGTATCTTTTTGCTATATGGCTGAGCGTATCTCCGCTTTTAACCCTGTATAAAGTGCGTACGCCGTTGCCATCCGCGCTGCTTGACGCCGCATCCTTGAGCACCTTGTCAGACAAATATTCGTCCGCCTTATACGCATAAAGGGAATCAGGGGCGACGGACAGGTATGAAGGGCTCCAGGAATAAGGGATATTCACAATACAGGTGCCGCTGCTGCCGGGAATGATGTCCCTGTAGTATTTGGGGTTTAAATACCGAAGGTCTTCGAGAGGAACCCCCACTACTTCGCTTATCTGCCTGAAATGCAAATTTTTTCGCACCTCGAAGGTATCTATGTGAATTGGAGCGCCTACGTTCAGGGAATCCGGCAAGTCTTCGCGGCTGTAGTTGAAGGCGTACATCACTCCCACAAATGCAGGCATATAGCCTCTGGTTTCCCTTGGAAGATAGGGATACACCGACCAGAAATCCCTTTTGCCCCCTGCCCGGCGAATAGCCTTGTTCACATTGCCGGCCCCGCAATTGTAAGCGCTGATGGCCAGCGGCCAGTCTCCAAGCATCTCATACAGGCTGAGAAGGTAACGGGCAGCAGCATCGGTCGATTTTTCCACATCCAGGCGTTCATCGACATATGAGTTGATGGAAAGCCCATACGAACGCGCAGTTTTGAACATAAACTGCCACAATCCCATGGCGCCAGCCCTTGATGTAGCTGTTGGATTGAGCATGGATTCCACAACGGCCAGGTACTTTAGTTCCAACGGAAGGGAATAACGCCTGAAAGTCTCTTCAAAAATAGGAAAGTAATAATCGCTCAGGCGCATCGCGCGCTGCATTGTCTCCCCTCTCTTCTCTGAATAGACGATCATATAGTTCTTGACCACTTCGTTGAACGGAAGGGAGAAATAAGGGTTCAGTCCAGCCAGCCGCTGCATCATCACTTCATCGCTTACAATGGATGTCAGGCTCAGAGAATCAAGCTCAGGAACAGTATTAATGTTGTCTTGACGGTAGTTCTCGTGATACCACATCACAAGCAGGCTGTCCGTCTTCTCGGGCGTAAACTCTCCCTGCCCCGAAAGAGGCAATGCAAACAGAAAACACAAAAGAAACGTCAGAGCCTTACGTCCGTGCATAAGCGTATCAGAATCGTATCCCCACATTTATACCAAATGCGGGAGAAGGGTTGAAAGCCAATTGCGCTTCGGGCATTATTACGGACGGGCGAACCGTCATAGCCATATCATCAGCGATCTCGAAATCGTGCATATAGGAGAACACGTTGGCGTCAATTACCTGAAGGACGTATATAAGCACCATGGCGAGGGTTGAATAGTCCCTGTACTGGCGGTATGTATCTCTGTAATACACCGCTGTTTCCGCACTTATCGGGCCGGTGTAAGTTGTTTCGGAGTCGGTAGCCTCTTTATATATGCGTCTGTAACGCTCGTAGTTTATGCTGTTTGTCCTGTAGAAGTAGAACGCAGCGCCCATTCCCCCAAGATAAATCGGAATCTTCCAGTATTCCCCGTTGTATGCCTGCCCAAGGCCGGGGAGAAGCAAAGAATACAGAGTAGCTCTTCCAGGTAAAGGATAACGGTCTGATTTATAACTTATTACTCCATCCATCAGAGTTGCCCAATACGCCACCCCGGTGCCGATGAAACAGTACTTGGCGGCATCGTGTTTACCCTGGGTATTAAGATATATGCCCGCACCAAGGGTGCCGCCAATTGCAGAGTACACAATGGGCAGTTTCCAATATTGCTTGTTATACATCTGTTCACCTCCGACGACCAAAAGCGATCCGGCGAACATGGTGCCAATCTTTATCTCCTGTTCGTGTCTCAGACCCGCAAAATACTCCTTAAACGAGAATAACACATCGGTTGAATCCTTGGACGTGCCCTTGTCGTCGTTATAGGACTGCTTAAACGCTTCGCTCTTGAACTGCGCGGAAGCAGAAAGAGCCAAGCATACAAACAGGATGCAGGAGACGAGCTTTTTCATCCTAGATGTGCAGGGTCGAATATATCCAGGAACCGATCCAGTTCTTCGTCCGAAACAAAGCGGATGGTCATAGAACCCTTCCCGGAAGCGTTCCTTCGTATGGAGATATCTTTGGAAAAGTATTTTCCCATAAATGACAGCATACGTTCGTAAGATGGCGTAAGCGGCAGTGACGCAGGTGTGTCTGTCCGCGCCACAGGCCCGCCTTCCGCCATAGACCGCACTGTTTCTTCAAGTTCCCTGACAGACAACCGGCGTTCAATAGCCAGGTCGCACAGTTGCTCCTGCATAGCGGGATCTTCCAACCCCAGAAGCGCCTTTGCGTGACCGGGAGTAATCAGTCCGACCTTAAGGTCGTGCTGTACCTTTACCGGAAGCTTAAGCAGCCTGAGTGAATTGGCTACAGATGCGCGCTTTTTCCCTACCCGGTCGGCAAGCTGCTCCTGAGTGAGTGAACACTCGTCGATAAGCCGGCGAAAAGAGAGAGCTGTTTCAATGGGGTCCAAATCTTGGCGTTGAATATTCTCTACCAAAGCCATTTCCAGCATACCCTGATCATCAGCCTCGCGGACATATGCCGGGATGGTTGTCATTCCTGCCATACGACAAGCTCTGTAGCGACGTTCTCCGCTGATAATCTGATACTTGCCATCAGGCATTCGACGCACTGTAACAGGCTGGATAAGGCCTAATGCCTTAATGGATTCTGACAGCTCCTCAAGAGCCTGACGGTCAAAATTCTCACGCGGCTGGAAAGGGTTTGCGGTAATTGAATCCATCGAAATACGAAGGATATCCTTTCCGGTATATGCCACAGGTTTACGCAGCAAATCTGCAGTAGGGATTGATCCTCCCATCAGAGCTTCTAGGCCTTTGCCCAATCCCCTTACTTTGTTACTCATACTTCTGCTAGCTTTTCTCCGTTTCTCTCCAGCACTTCTGACGCAAGGTTGAGGTAGTTTGAAGAACCGGAGCAGGAAATTTCATAAAGAATGATCGGCTTGCCATGTGAAGGGGCTTCGCTGAGACGGATGTTGCGCTGAATAACGGTACGGAAAACGAGGTCTTGGAAATGCTCACGCAGTTCTGCCAGCACCTGCTGGTGAACCTTGGTCCTGCCATCGAACATCGTCACTACAAATCCTTCAATGGTAAGGTTGGGGTTCAGTCCGTTTTGTACAATTCTTATGGTCTGCAACAACTTTCCAAGACCCTCAAGGGCAAAGAACTCAGGCTGAACGGGGATAATTACAGAATCCGCAGCGGTAAGAGTGTTCACCGTTATAAGGCCCAACGAGGGAGAACAATCAATAATGATGTAGTCGTAACGGTCCTTGACCGGGGCGATTGCCTTTTTAAGCACGGATTCCCTGTCAGGTTCATTAATCATTTCTATCTCGATGCCAACCAGATTGATATGGGAGGGAATCAGATGAAGCCCGGACAACTCAGTCTGGACAAGCACATCATCAACCGTAACAGTGCCTTCCATAAGCTCGTACAGACTGCGATGGCGGTCGTCATCCGGAGAACAATCAAGGCCGGAAGTGGTATTGGCCTGAGGGTCAGCGTCTATGATGAGCACTTGCTTCTCCAGTGCAGCTAAAGACGCCGCAAGATTAATGGCCGTGGTAGTTTTTCCGACCCCTCCCTTCTGATTTGCTATAGCTATTACTTTACCCATATTCTGCAAAAATACTAATAATTTATTAGTTTTATAAGCCTCTGCAGGGAAAAGTGTGCCAGTCTTTTTTTCAAAGACTTAAAGCGTACTGTAACTTTGCTTCAGTTTTGCTTTTCTTATCCTCTGTCATCCATGGATATCCCAAATATGAAAGCCTCAAGTAAAAAGAATGCCTTTTGTGTGGTTTCCATGCAGCATACAAGGATGCAGACCAACCTCTTCCGTAGTATGCCGGAACATTGAAATTACCAGGGGCGTCTCTTTCATATACATAAATCCTGGCGTCCCATTTATCAATGAAAAAAGCTGACGTACGGCACCAGAAGCGCACTTTCTCCCCTTCCCGCGCCACCTCTGCATATGCCAGGAAGCCTAGTGTACCGCACCAGACACCATCCGACCTAATATTCAGGCTCCATTTTCCATAGCCCAAACTCATTTCCCCTCTTGCTTCCAGCCGCCACACGTCTGTCCGGCGCGCCGCAAGACGCAATGAGGGCGCAAGCCTCATGGCACCAACCATAAATACAGGTGAATACTTGACCATAAACCTCGACTGCTTTGTAGAAACCGCAATCACCGCATCTGCAACCTGGGAGCCGAATCCGGCGCAGAACTCAGGGATACTGTTATTCCAGCTCGCAAGTAAACCATATTTGAGAGCGTATTTTGGAGTCCAAACGACACCGGCTGCAAGTGCAGGGCCATCACTTTTCCACGCTGCCTCACCGAAGGTAGCAAGGTTTCTGGTTCCAATTTTGAAATCTATTGATACTGAGTTGTCCGAGGCCGATATACCTAAAGTAGTTCTTAAGCCATACCACGAAACATACCCAAGTGGTTTCCGGCCTGTTACGGAGTAACCGAGCCCAGCGCTCCAGCGTCCTATATTGAAGTCTGCTGCAGCGCCACAAAACTCGGGGGAAAAAGATCCGGTTGGACTGAAACCGGTACCCCTCCTCTGAAACGATGTCACACTGCTGTAATGAGACAGAGAAAAACCGCTCCATTGCGCAAGGCCCTGTCCAAATCTTGCGTTAAAATGTCCAAGCACTACTTTCCCGAGGTACTTATTTCCATAATATGCGGCGCTCAGTGTTCCCAGAGAAGGGTTTGGATTTGAATAAGTGGTCCTGCTCGCCCAGTTGAACTCCCCTGCATTCCCCAGTGTCATTTTGTAGCGCAAACCCGCTGCAAGGCCAACGTCATCATTTTTCCGGGCTGCAACGCGTAACATCAGATCGTGATGAATCGCAAGCGACGCGGTTTCCCCCGGAGCTTTGGAACTTTCAAGTTTGACGAACAGTTTCAAGGCTTCAGAGAGCTCGGGCGTGAAGCCGTCAACGAGTCCCAATTCGGTAAAAGAGAGAATGTCGCCGCCTCGTTTGCGGTAATCCAGAAGTGAAGCCACCTGGAAGGCGTTGAACAAGCCGCTCGCGACAAGACGGCTGCGCCCCGCACTGTTAAGACTTAGAGGCCTGGAGTGAAGGTCCCTGAAATGCTGCAACGCAGACTCGTCCAAATCCTCCATTGAAGAGGCGCCGCTGATATACAATACAGCCGAATCAAAGTCAAAGGCATAAACACCTGCTGCAAATGCCAAAAGAAACAAGAGGTTTTTCATAGCACAAATAGTTTAAGCAGTACAATATAAGCATAAAATCCTTATATTTGCATGTTATGCACAATAAAACTGCACAAACCTACAATCTGAACGGAGAGCTCTTTTTGAAGATGTTGGCACAGGGGCACGCAAGGCTTTCCAACAACAGGCAAAGAGTCAACGACTTGAACGTTTTTCCCATACCCGACGGAGATACAGGGGACAATATGTGTCTTACTATTGAATCCGGATACGTCCAGGCTTCACAACTTGGTGGAGCGCGCCTGAGTGAAATAGCCAATGCCGCGTCCTCCGGCATGCTCATGGGTGCCAGAGGCAATTCCGGCGTCATACTTTCAAGAATTTTTGCCGGAATGGCGAAAGGTTTCTCCAGCGTATCAAAGACAGATACAAAAGGATTCGCATCAGCGATGTCTTCCGCTGTTTCCGAAGCATACGGCTCAGTTGCACATCCGGTGGAAGGTACTATACTGACAGTAGTCCGCGAGGGTACGGAGGAAGCAGAAACATCGAAGACCAAGTCCATGGAAGAGTACATCTCCGCACTTATACACGGAATGGAAAAATCCCTTGAGCGCACACCGCAGAAACTACAGGTCCTCGCAGACGCCGGTGTCGTAGACAGCGGCGGCGCCGGGTTACTGCACATTTTTTACGGATTCCAGGATGCGATACTCGGGATAAACGGCTCCGTTTCGGATCCACTGCCTGCCTCCGGGAGTCAAGCCAAAGTTGATTTTTCGCTGTTCGACGAGAATACGGAACTCAAATTCGGCTATTGCACCGAATTCCTGCTGCGCCTGCAGAGCTCAAAGGTGGACCTTGCCTCATTTGATGAAAAAGAAATCGAAAAATACATACTCGGAGCCGGCGATTCCGTAGTTTTCTTCCGGGAAGGCTCCATAATCAAGGTCCACGTTCACACCAAGACACCGGGAGACATTATCAGCCACTGCCAGCGCTGGGGTGAATTCCTTACCGTCAAGATTGAGAATATGACTTTGCAGCACCATAATTCAAGTCTTGCAGAACGTTCGCAGCCGGTGAAGCGGAAGGAGTACGGTACTGTTACCGTTTCCAGCGGTGAAGGCCTGAGGAGCATCTTCACTGAGCAGCTTGCTGCCGATCAGATAGTGGAAGGCGGACAGACCATGAACCCTTCAGTTGCTGACTTCATAGCGGCTTTTGACAAAGTCCACGCCAGACATATATTCGTATTCCCCAACAATTCCAACATCATCATGACGGCAAAGCAGGCCGCCGGAATATATGCAGATGCGTCCGTGCACGTTATACCCACAAAAAGCCTGGGGGCCGGCTACGTTGCACTCGCCTCTTTCGACCACTCGGAAAAAGATGCGGCGAAGCTTGAGGAGATGCTTACCGGGATTTCTTCTTCCGTTATATGCGGACAGGTCTCCCCTGCCAGCCGTAATACGGAGAAAGACGGCCATAAAGTGCACAAAGGTGGCTTCATCGGTTTCTCCGGCGATGAAATCCTGTCAAGCGACGACGACCGCCTTCAGGCCGCGCTCTCACTTTGCAAAGCTCTCGAAGCCGGCTCCCACGACGTTGTGCTCATACTTGGAGGCGCAGATGCGCCGGAACCAGAAGCCTCCGCACTCTGCGCCGAACTTGGGAAAGAATACCCGAACACAGAATTTATCTATAACCACGGCGGCCAGCCCGTCTTTGATTACACTTTCATAATATGCTGACACTTATTTCCGACACCGATTGTGATATGACTCCTTCCCTTGCGAAGGAATTCGGTTACAAGGTTATCATCCCTATGCCGTATGCTATTGACGGCAAGCTGTATCACCCTTACGTAGAAAGTGAGGATTACGATCATAAATCATTCTACGCCAAGCTCCGCACCGGCACTCTCCCCACTACAAGCGCCGTGAGCGAGTCTGTGTACATCAAGTATTTCGAACCGGAGTTTGCCGACGGCAACGACATACTCTACGTTCATTTTTCTTCCGGCATGTCCAACACTTTCGAGAATATGGACAAAGCGGTTGAAACCCTTAAGAAAAAATATCCCGAGCGTAAGTTCTACTCAATCGACACTCTGGGCATATCTGCAGAATCCCTGAATATTGCCATGGAAGTCGGAGACATGTACAAAGCGGGCAAGACTGCCGAAGAAATTGTCGAGTGGTCCAAAACGGAGGTTTCAAAATTCCCTCTCTACTTTATTGCCGACGACCTGAAGTTTTTCCGCCGCAGCGGACGGGTAAGCGGACTTGCAGCTACTATGGGTAACTTCATCGGCATACGTCCCATAATATACGTAAACGAAGAAGGCAAGATGGTGTCCATAGGCAAGGAAGTAGGGCGCAACAAGGCTATTGACAGGCTTGTACAGTATGTAGAAGAACTTGGCGAGGACGTCAAGAGCCATCGCATCACCATTGGCCATGCCGACTGCCAGGACCTCGTGGATATCATTACCGCCAAATTAAAAGAAAAGTTCGGCGACGACCTCAAGATTGTAGTAACTATGGTCAACCCGACTATAGGAAGCCACTGCGGTCCCAACGGAATGGGCGTCTGCTTCCACGGCAAGCACAGATAGGACATGATTGATATTATAGAAGTTCGGACACACAGGGAGCGCAAGGAGTTTGTCGAATTCCCTTTGTGCATATACAAGGACTGTCCGTATTTTTGTCCTCCCCTTTATGGCGACGAGATGGGTGTTTTCGGAGATAAAAACATCTATAACGACACTTGTGACACCGTTTACTACATTGCTCGTCGCGAAGGAAAGACGGTCGGTCGTATTTCCGGCATAATCCAGAAAGCGGCCAATGAGAAAAACGGTGAAAAGCGGGTCCGTTTCGGGCGCTTCGACTCAATAAACGACCAGGAAGTCGCCACTGCCCTTTTGAAGGCGGTAGAAGACTGGGCGGTCGGCAAGGGAATGGATACCGCCCATGGGCCCCTGGGGTTCTCCGACCTCGAGCGTGAAGGCCTCCTCATAGAAGGATTTGACCAGATGTCCACATTCGAAGAGCAGTACAATTATGAATACTATGCGAAGCTCATCGAAAACTGCGGCTATACGAAAGAAGTAGACTGGACCGAGAGCAAAATAAGTGTGCCCGAAGATTATGACGGGGAACTCGAAAAGCTGGGAAATTTCGTAATGAAACGTTATAAGTTGCGCTTCGGACCGGCAAAGAACACCAATGACTTTCTGGACAAGTATGCCGACGGAATCTTCGAGCTCCTGGACAAATCGTACGACAAACTTTATGGCACGGTCCCTTTTACGCCTTCGATGAGAAAGCAGATGATTAGCGGCTTCAAGTTCTTACTGAACCTGAAATATGCTGCCGTTATCCTGGACGAGAACGACAAGATGATAAGTTTCGCCATTTGCTTTCCCAGCATAGTTGAAGCAGTACGTACAGCCGGCGGCCGCATAACGCCCCTGATGCTCCTCCGCTTCCTGAGGGCTAAACGCAACCCCAAAGTACTCGATCTCTGTCTGGTCGGAGTGGATCCCGAGTATCTTAACCGAGGAGTCAGCGCAGTGTTCGCCGCCGCTTTGATGCGTATGCTCAAGGAGGGCAAAATAGAATATGCAGAGACCAACCTGAATCTGGAAGATAATTACGACATTCAAAACCTCTGGAAACACTTCGGCCGCGTAAATCATAAACGCCGCCGCGCATATGTCAAGAAACTCATATGATAAAGATAATTGTTGACTGCTTCGGCGGAGACCATAGTCCGCAGGCTAACGTTGACGGCGCACTTGCCGCCTTGGAATCGACCCGCGACCTGCATCTGATTCTTTCCGGAGATGAGAGCATACTCCGCAAGCTTTTGGAAGGACGGCAATACGACAATTCCCGAATTGAAATCCTGAATGCCACTCAAGTAATCGGATGCGATGAAAGGCCAACCGACGTAATCCGCCTTAAAAGGGACAGCTCCATGATAAAGGCCATCCGGATGCTGCGCGACGATGACTCCGTTGCAGCGATGGTAAGTACCGGCTCCACGGGGGCCCTAGTCGCAGCGGCTCTTACCCGTATAGGCAGGTTACGCGGCGTGATACGTCCAGCCTTCTGTCCCGTTCTGCCTACCATGAACGGTGGTATCGTGGGAGTGTGCGACAGTGGCGCCAACGTAGAAGTTACCCCTGAGCATCTGCGTCAGTTTGCAATTATGGCCAGTCTGTATATGGAAAACGTTTACGGTGTCAGCACTCCCCGGGTTGCATTGCTAAACGTTGGAAAAGAAGCTGAAAAAGGCGATGAAATTCGTCAGGCAGCATATAAGTTGCTGACGGAAACCACTGAGTTGAACTTCGTAGGCAACATGGAGAGCCGCGACCTGCTGAGCGGCAGTTATGACGTCGTTGTTTGCGACGGATTCTCCGGAAACGTTCTTGTAAAGGCAACGGAAGGCGCCGCTCTGGAGCTTATGAAGAAGCTCAAGAAAGACATTTACTCCCGCTGGATCTATAAAATGGGCGCTGCGCTCATGTCCCGCATGTTCAAAGAAGAAAAGGAATTCATGAACTACCAGAACTACGGCGGCAGCGTGCTGCTCGGAACATCCAAGGTAGTAGTCAAAGGTCACGGAAGCAGTAAGGCCACAGCCGTGCAGAAATGCATAGAACAGGCATTTAAAATGCAGATAAGCGACCTTAACGGGAAAATTGAAGAAATTATTTGTAAATACGATCATTACGAATTTTAATTATGTTTGAAGAAGTACGCGCCATTCTGGCAAAACAACTCAGGGTTGATCCCGAAAAGATAAGTCTTGATTCTCAAATCAAGAAAGACCTTGGAGCAGATTCATTGGATATCCTGCAGTTGCTTATGAGGGTTGAAGATGACTATGGTATTGTTATCCCGGACCAGGAGCTGGCCGGTTTCGTGACCGTAGCTGACGTAGTAGCCTTCCTTGACAAGCAAAAACAAGCATAAAATGGAAACAGTAACATTGCACGACAAAACTTTCCGCCCTTTCATTCCAAATGAGAGGATAGAAGCAGCCATCGACAAACTCGCAGCAAGAATCAATTTGGACTACGAAGGCTCAGAAGACATTCCCGTACTTATCTGTACCCTGAACGGAGCGATTATGTTTACCGCAGAGCTCATGAAGCGACTGAGTTTCCAATGCGAACTGAGTTGTGTGAAGTTAAGCTCATACCAGGGCACCAGGTCAACCGGAACAGTTCTCACCACCCTGGGCCTGACAAATGACATAAAGGGCCGCAGAGTCATCATCTGCGAAGACATCGTAGATACAGGTGCCACAATACTCGCTTTGCAGGAGATGCTGCTGGACAAGGGAGCTTCCGAAGTGCGCATCTGCACAATGCTGCTCAAGCCGGACGTATTCGACAAGGATGTAAAACTGGATTACGTAGCAATGGAAATACCCAATTCTTTTATTGTCGGATTCGGTCTGGATTACAATGAACTGGGTCGCAATCTCAAGGATATTTATATTTTGGACAAATGAAATACTACATTCTGTTCGGCCCTCCCGGAGCCGGAAAAGGCACCCACGCAGGCGCTATTGCACAAAAGTACAACTTGAAACACATTTCTACCGGCGAACTTCTCCGTGGTGAAATTGCAGCTGGCACCGAACTGGGACTACATGCCAAAAAACTTATCGACGCAGGCAGCCTTGTCCCTGATGAAGTTGTTGAAGGAATGATTGAAAACGCGTTCGACACCATAAAGGACGTTGACGGATTCCTTCTCGACGGTTTTCCTCGCACTTTGGCACAGGCGAAGTCCCTGGATTCCATTCTTGCAAAACGAGGAGAAAAAGTTAACGGAGTCATTTCCATAATGATCCCCGACTCACTCGTATATGAAAGAATAGCCGGAAGGGCTAAAATCGAAGGCCGGGCAGATGACGCCTCTCCGGAAATCATAGCACACCGTATTCAGACTTATCACGATCAGACTGAGCCGCTGAAAGAATACTACCGCGCCGCGGGCAACTATTACGAAGTAAACGGCTACCCTGGCACCATAGAGGAAAACCGCAATCGCGTCCTGGCCCTGGTGGAGACTATCCGTTAATCAATGGCCAGGCAAAAAGAAGACATAGCAGCAATAGCCCGAGAGCTTGTAGATGATGCCAGGAATGGCATTTTCAGGCCGGTCTATCTTCTGATGGGAGACGAGCCCTTTTATCCGGAGCTCGTCTGCCAGGCGATTATTGACAACTGCGTTGATGAGTTTGGCAAAGACTTCAACGAAACAATCTGCTATGGCGCAGACGTAACAGGCGAACAGGTAGTTACTGCTGCCCGGCGCTTCCCTATGATGGCAGACAGGCAGCTTGTCGTAGTAAAAGAGGCCCAGATGATGAAGAGTCTGGAAGATATTGCCATATACTGCAATGAGCCGCTGGACTCCACCGTTCTGGTGCTCATGCTGCACAAAGCCAGTACCGATAAAAGAAAGGCTCTGTACAAAGGAGTGCAGAAAATTGGTGTAGTGCTGGACAGTCCTGCATTGCGTGACTACGAAGTCCCGAGATGGATAGAAAGTTACTACAGGGAAAAGGGCCTGTCTATCGATGCCGAAGCTGCTGCTCTCCTGGCAGAGTCTGTAGGCACCGACCTCTCGACCATTGCTGCGGAAACAGAAAAAATGCTGAAGAATCTGCCGGAAGGAGCCAAATCGGTATCTACAGCAGATATCGAGAAGAACGTTGGTATCTCCCGACAATTCAGTATTTTCGAACTCACAAAAGAGCTTTCATACAGGAATTCTCCCAAAGCCCTGAAAATTGCCGCCCACCTTGGAAATGCAGCCCGTTTCAATATGCCTCAGGCGGTCAGCGCGCTATATATGCACTTCAACCGGATTCTCAGGTATGGTGCTTTGCTTGCGAGAGCCGCTGCACCATCAGCAGAAGACAAATCAGCGGCTTTGGCCGGAGTCAACCCCTATTTCTACAGGGAATATGATACAGCCGTTCGCAACTATCCCCTGCCCAGAGCCCAGGCTGTAATGTCTTTGCTATGCGAGTACGACTACCTTGGGAAGGGAGGAGACGGAGGAGCTGCAACACCAGCAGAACTCATGACAGAACTTACGGCAAAGATTCTAAACACATAAACTGAACAGGACCTGTACCAAGTTCACTTTTTGTGGAGCTGGCGGGAGTCGAACCCGCGTCCAAACAAAGTCCCGAAAAGCTTTCTACACGCTTATTCTTCCTTTAATTGTCGGCTACGGAATGAGGGAAGACGCCCTAGTCTGCAGCTTATCCTCTGAATCTTAACTCCCCGTGGAGGCGGCGGGAGAGCGCATCCGTTTTGAATGATACCCCTGATTCCGGACATAAACGGCGTAAAGCCGGAGGGATATACGTCAGTGCCGCAGCCTTGGCGGCTCTGATTAATGCCTAATCTCTTGGAGATTAGCAAGCGTATGCGAAGTTGTAGTTGCCTACTAATTGTTCGACTGCTGGGATTAACGGGCCAACGGTCCACGCCCGACGTGCTTACCTCCCGAAATCGATGCTGTCAAAACCAGAACAGCCCCGTAGGAAAGTTCCGCAAATATAGAACTTTTTTTCAGAAGCAAAAACTTAAATGACTCCAAGTTCTTTCCCGACCTTGATAAATGCAGTTATAGCCCTGTCCAGATGTTCCGTCCTGTGCGCCGCAGAGATCTGTACTCGTATGCGAGCCTGCCCTTTGGGAACCACAGGATAGTAAAACCCGGTCACGAAGATGCCTTCCTCCGCCATGGCCGCCGCAAACTTCTGGCTAAGCGGCGCGTCATAAAGCATTACTGCGCAAATTGCAGACTGAGTCGGCTTTATGTCGAATCCAGCAGCAATCATCTTTTCACGGAAGTATGCCACGTTTTCCTGCTGACGGTCATGAAGTTCATCGCTCTCGCTCAGTATCTTAAATGTCTCTATGCCGGCAGCACAGATCATTGGCGGCAGTGAGTTGGAGAACAAATAGGGGCGGCTTCTCTGACGGAGCATGTCGATAATCTCTTGACGTCCTGTGGTAAAACCGCCGACGGCTCCACCGAAGCTCTTGCCCAGAGTGCCGGTATGGATATCGATGCGTCCATACAGGTCATAAAGCTCGGCAACTCCCCTTCCGTGTTTGCCGACAACGCCTGCGCTGTGGCTCTCGTCAACCATTACCAGGGCATCGTATTTCTCGGCAAGCTCGCAAATTTTGTCCATTGGAGCGACGTTACCGTCCATTGAGAACACTCCATCAGTGACGATTATACGGAATCTCTGCGCCTGGGCATCCTGCAGGCATTTTTCCAATTCTGCCATATCTGCATTGGCGTAGCGGTATCGCACAGCTTTGCAGAGTCGTACGCCGTCAATTATAGACGCGTGATTCAGGGAATCTGAAATGATCGCATCTTCTGCGGTAAGGAGCGGTTCGAATACGCCGCCGTTGGCATCAAAGCACGCAGCGTAGAGGATGGTATCGTCGGTGTGGAAGTAATCGGAGACAGCTTTCTCCAGTTCACGGTGAAGATCCTGCTTTCCGCAAATGAAACGCACGGAAGACATACCGTAACCACGCTCATCCATAGCTTTCTTGGCAGCCGCAACCAGACGCGGGTTGTCTGACAGGCCGAGATAGTTGTTTGCACAGAAGTTAAGGGCTTTGCTGCCGTCTTCCAAAGTGATTTCTGCGCCCTGTGGAGAGCAAATAGTGCGCTCGCGTTTGTAAAGGCCTGCCTCATCGATTGCTTTCAGCTCCTGCTGAAGATAAGATTGAAATTTTCCGTACATAATTATGTGGTTTTGCGTTTTTTCTCTTACAAATTTAATAAATTTGCACCACATAATTGACAACAGTAATGAAAAATGTTCTTGTCATAGGTTCTTCAGGCCAAATCGGCTCAGAACTGACGATGAAACTCCGCAAGACATATCGCCACGGACGTATTGTTGCTGGCTATATACCCGGAGCAGAGCCTAAGGGCGACCTTTTGGAAAGCGGTCCGGCCGAGCCCGCCAACGTGTGCAATGCCAAGCAAATAGCAGATATTGTAGATAAATACGACATAGATACTATCTACAATCTTGCCGCACTTCTGTCAGCCACCGCAGAGCGACTTCCTCTCAAAGCATGGGATATTCAGATGAACGGACTCCTCAATGTTCTGGAAGTAGCCAGGGAAAAGCGCTGCGCTGTATTTACCCCGTCATCCATTGGCTCTTTCGGCCCTGACACCCCAAGGGACAACACACCCCAGGACACTATCCAGAGGCCTACGTCGATGTACGGTGTAACCAAGGTCGCCACCGAACTGCTGAGCGATTATTATTTTCACAAGTATGGGGTTGACACCCGTTCCGTCCGCTTCCCCGGGCTCATTTCATATAAGACCCTGCCAGGAGGAGGCACTACGGATTACGCCGTTGAGATATACTATGCCGCGGTAAGGGGCGAAGAATTCGTCTGCCCACTCGCCCATGGGACATTTCTGGACATGATGTATATGCCGGATGCAATCAAGGCGGCAATCAACCTCATGGAGGCTGATCCACGGTACCTCGTGCACCGGAACTCCTTCAATATAGCATCCATGAGTTTTGACCCGGAAGAGATATACGACGAGATACGCAAGCACATACCTGGATTCAAGATGCGTTATGAGGTGGATCCGATACGCCAGGCCATTGCGGATTCCTGGCCCAACAAGATGGATGATGTCTGCGCCCGTAAAGAATGGGGATGGTCGCCGTCTTACAATCTGCAAACCATGACCAAAGATATGATCAAGCACCTTAAGGAGAAACTGCTTCCCGAAGAATAAAATAGTTGCCGGCTCAAATGGCCGGCAACTTCTTATTTGTCAAATACTTTTTCTTTGGTTCTCGTAAGTTTTTCTTTCATTGCATCTACCGCACCGGTAATGGCATTTTCAAAAGTATCCGCCACCTTTTCGATGATGAGATCGTCTCCTGGGAGATGAATGTGCAACTTGGCTTTCTTGCCTTCTTTCACGTCTTCAAGTGCGACTTCAGTCTCAGGTGCAACACCGGGAAGAAAGAACTTCTCCAGTCTTGCGACTTTCTTTTCGACGAAGGCGGTGAGCTTCTCACCGGCGTCGAACTTGAGGGTTTTAAGTTTAATCTCCATTTTTACCTTCTGTTTTTGCCCTTGGATGGGCGTTTTTGTAAACTTTTTGCAAGCGCTCAATGGAATTGTGCGTATAAACCTGGGTGGCTGCAAGCGAACTGTGTCCCAGCAACTCCTTAATGGAGTTGAGTTCAGCTCCGTCGGACAGGAGCTCAGTGGCGAGGGTATGACGCAAAACGTGCGGTGAGCGGCGAACCGTAACATCAGGTACGTTCGCAAGTTCTTTTTTAACTACCCTGTCCACATATACCGGATACAGACGCCTGCCTTTTTTTGTCCGCAACAGCGGAGACTCCGGGGCATATGCATCATCCATCAAAGAGCTAGCTGCACTCAAATATAATGAAATTTCTTCACAAAGAGAAGGAAGAAGGGGAATTTCTCGCATTTTATCTCCTTTTCCCTTTACGTGAAGCACCTGGCGTTTCTGATCAAACGAAGAAACGTTCAGGGAAATCAGTTCCGATCTTCGTATGCCGCAGGATACCAATATGCTCATAATCAGACGATGAAGCTTTTGCTCGTAACTGCCGAACTCGGGATCGCCTTTCGTCGATTCAAAATAAGAACTCACAGACTGCTCTTTCAGAAATACCGGCAGCCGTTTTTCTATCTTCGGTCTCCGGACTAAATGTACCGGGTTGCTTTCCAACACACCTTCTTTCATCAAAAAACGGCAGAATCCGCTAAGTACGCTCAGATGCTGGCTTACCGTACGCGGCGAAAGTTTTCTGGTATCAAACAGGAAAACTTCATATGCCCGCACAGAATTGACGCTGAGTGTAGTCCGGAAATCCTCAGAGCCCTCACAGAAATCCACGAAGTTTCTGAGAACGTCGGAGTATATGGCGCAAGTGCGTTCAGAATAACGACGTATATCCTTTATGTATGACAGGTATTTATTTTTCATTCAGTCCAAGCTCCGGTGCCTTCTTGCGCATATATACGTCGGCTTCCTCGAAATTATTGCCGATCAAACCATCCAGGATAGCTTCCTTTACCATATCTTTCAGCAACCCTATTTCCCTGCAAGGAGGAATTCCGTATACTTGCATGACATACTCTCCCGTTATAGGATTCTTGAAATTGCGGATTTTGTCCTTGGCCTCCACATCTGCAAGCTTTTGCTTAACCAGCTCGAAATTTGCACGTATCCTGGCAACTTTAGCCGGGTTCTTGGACGTAATATCGGCATTGCACAGAAGCATAAGGTCGTCTATCTCGTCTCCGGCGTCGAAGAGCAGCCGGCGCAATGCGCTGTCTGTAACGTCCCCGTCAACCAATGCTATTGGCCGCAGATGCAGCCAAACTAGCTTACGGACATATTTCATCATATCCAGGGGCAGGCGCAGACGGTCGAATATTGCCGGAACCATTTTACTGCCAAGCACATCGTGTCCGTGGAAACTCCATCCAGCGACCGGGTCGAATCGTTTCGTGGCCGGCTTGCCTATATCGTGCAGAAGGGCAGCCCATCTCAACGGTACGCTTCCGGACACGGCTACAATGTTGTCCAGAACGGCCAGGGTATGCTCGAAATTGTCTTTATGTCCTTTCCCGTCAACGGTCTCAACGCCCTTCAACGCGCTAATCTCCGGGAGGATATGAGGCAGCAGGCCGGCCCTGTCCATTAAGCGGAAGGCCATTGAAGGATTAGGGGAAGACATCATTTTTTCCAATTCCTCCGTTATACGCTCCACCGAAAGAATGGATAGCCGGTCTGCCATACGGCGCATTGCCTGCATTGATTCAGGAACAATCTTGAAGGTTTGTGACGGTGTACTTAACTTTGCGGCAAAACGCACGGCCCGCAGCATACGCAGGGGGTCGTCGGAGTAAGTAGTATCAGGGTCAAGAGGTGTGCGGATTATGCCTTCCGCCAAATCGCGGACACCGCCAAATGGGTCCACAAGCTCACCGAAGCAATCTCCGACCTGGAGGCTGAGCGCCAGGGCATTGATTGTAAAATCTCTGCGTTTCTGGTCGTCTTCCAAAGTTCCGTTTTCCACAATTGGCTTGCGGGAGTCCCGCCTATATGATTCTTTGCGGGCGCCGACAAATTCAACTTCATCTTCATGGAACCGTAGCATCGCAGTACCGAAACTCGGGAAGTATTGCACATTTCTGCCACATTTCTCTCCTACCGCACGGGCAAAATCAATACCGCTGCCCTCTGTGACTACATCTATGTCGTTACAGTCCCTTCCAAGAAGACAATCTCGCACATAACCACCTATGACAAAAGCCCTCACGCCTCTTTCGGCGGCGGTCTCGCTGATTATACGGAATATCGGCTTATCCAAAAACTGGGGCATCATTGTCGGCATAGCATTCTTTCGTAATCAGGTAAATCAGTGCAAGGTAAGAAATTTTCTCCATCCCTGCGATATACATAAGTAGTGTTTCCGTTAGTTAATATAATCCAACTGACATCCAGAACTTGATTGTAGCGAGCAGCCTGGAATGCGACAGCATTATTCAGGCTAACACCGGGACGTTTACACTCAACCACAGCCAAAGGAGCACCTGCTCTGTCATAAACGAGAATGTCGGCCCGCCAGCGTTTAGGCCCCAGACTCAAGGGTGCCTCGCTCATCATTAGATGAAGAGGTACACCGGAACGTGAAGAGAGTATGGAAATAAACCATTGCCGCACCTGCTCCTCAGGTGTAGCAGCCACGTCTTTCCGGCGCAACGGATCATATAAGGTATCAGAACGCATTTACCCCTTTAACATATTCAGGATACCAACTGCCGTCGCTGACTATATCCTCACAGGTATAGACATTTCCATAAGGGTCAGTTGCAACGACCCTTACGTCTGCAGAAGCATCCTTCAGGGTATAACTGAACATATGGAACATATTGGTATAGTATGAAGTATTCGTGGTTCCCCGGCCCCGGACTCCGATGTGATAGCCGATAGCCCACCAGTCCTGGTTGGAGTCGGAGGGTACAGTATATGTCTGTCCGGACGTCACCGAACTGAACGAACGTCGTTTGTTGGCCATCAATGAGGCCGTACCGCTGAGAACGCCGTTTTCGTACACCTGCACCTTCCAGCGGCTGTCTCCGTTGAACACGTTGATAAGAAGAAGATTCTCGCTGAACGGCCACTGGAAATATGCGTACGCTCCGCCTGTCTTAAGGTTGCCACGGTACAGGCGCATCTGATAATCGGCCGTATTCATCTGATCGTTCACGCCATAGAAGCATTCGTTTTCGATTGATGCTCCGTTAAAACGGTAAACAGTATATCCGTTGGGGGTTCCGTCGCCGCCTATGTTGCTCCACCACCACTGTCCGCAAACGGCGCTGTGGATATGCTCAAATATTCCGGTGGAGTTCAGGTTTGCATACGAACGCTTATAATGGGTGTGTCCGGAGAATACTGTCGCAGCAGCATACCCGCTCATCAAGGACAACACGTCTTTGACATGCTCGTTGCTTAATATGCCGCAAATGGGGATATGGACACAGAGAACGATCATTTTGTCCTTGGAAACGTTTTCAAGGTCTTTACAAAGCCACTTATACTGGTCGTCGGAAAAGCCGCCGTGATAACTGGAAGCATCTGTATTACTATCGAAGATGATATTTCTCATACACACGAAGTGAACGTCTCCCCTGTTGAAAGAAAAGTTCACCGGACCAAATACATTTTCAAAACTGCGCTGGGCTTTCAGAAACAACGAACTGCTTCGGGAATCTGTCGCAAGTGCAGAACTGGAATAGAAATATGTAAAATCGTGATTGCCCATAGTCTGGAAAACCGGCATGTCGATTAAATTGAAATGCGAGAGCATTGTGCTCATTCCCGGGACGGAGTTTCTGGACCCTTCGGAATAAACGATATCTCCCAAAGTGATACCATAGCACGGAAGCCCCTCAGAAACGGCTTGAGCGTTGATGGCGGGGACAGATTCCTGAAGGAAGCGGTTGGTATCTGCGGTTTTTTGATTTCCCCGTTTACTGTAATGCGCTTGTGGATCCGCCATTGCAAATATCGAAAACTCCTTTTCCACCGGCTGTCTGGTAAAGTTGAAATCGTAACGGGTTTCAGGATATTCGTACCTTGAAAAGAATGCCGGACGACCGTCAGACTGCTTTTCTATGACTGCATCTGATGGATACGAAACATAGATATACCAACTGTCATCTTTGGTGGTCAGCTTGTAGTAGCCGTTGTCGTCTGTCACAGTAACATTAAATCCGTCGCTCACGCTTACTCCTATGGCAGGCTCGGAGTTATTATAGAGAACATATCCTTCCGCATAATGGAGACCGACAGGAGCAGGGACAGTACATATTGCATATATGATATGGGATGCAGAATACTTTGCCGTTCCGCATAGAAAATACTGATAAGACTCTTCGTCTATGAGAACTTCCCTGCCGGCACAGGATATCGATCCGCTTACATCAATTGGAGAGTCCTCAGAACCTAGTATGACACTTGTTGAATTACTGTTATACAAGCCCAGCACCATACCGGTACCGCTGAAATCTGATGCAGGATTCTGAACCTTGCAGGCCACTTTGCAGCCAGTGGAAGAACTTAACGACACAGAACCGTGATTCCCTATCAAGCCGGCGGCCCCGTTAATGGCGACATCAGAAATCACGTCTCCTGTATTGGTGCAGGATTTAAGTCCGTGGTCCTGGGAATGAAAAGCGGCGATGCCGCCAATTACAGATGCTGAGTTAGCGGAAATGACGTGAATGGTTCCGCTGTTCTCACAGTTATCCGGAAAACCTGTTCCCCCCATTATCCCTCCTATCCTGATTTTACCGCTTCCATTCATCGTAATATTGCCGCTGTTGGTGCAGGACGTGATTTTGGTCTGCAGAGATTTATGCTCACCGTTGGGCCACCCCACAATGCCTCCAGCTGTAGAATTGGAGCTAACGGCATCCAGTTCTATGTTTACTGCACCCGAATTGACACAATCGGATATGCTGGTATGATCATTTTCTTTGTTATACACAAGATCCTGAGTATAACTGCCTCCGGAGATTCCACCTATGTGCAGGGTACATCCATAGGCAGAGAATGCGGCGCGAGAGCTTGTAACAACATTTACCGAAACATTTCCGGAATTGCTGCTGCGTTCGATGTCTCCATATGGAGAGCCGACTATGCCTCCAATCTGGCATCGGTCGTACGCGGCCGCAGCATTCTCTATAGCAGAAAGAGACAGTGACACTGACCCGCTGTTTTCGCAACAGTCAAGTTCCGCCGCATTCCATCCGGCACCAAGAACACCTCCGATATTCACTGCAGACGCACTGATATTACCGAGCGCAGCTGTGCCGCTTCCGTACTTGGCAGAAAGAGATACGTTCCCATCGTTGCAGCAATCCGAAATGGCAGATTCACTATATCCGACAATACCTCCAAGTGCAGCGGCCTTCACGGAAGAAGAGCCGATGAATTTAACAGCGCCTGAGTTTGAGCATCGGTGCACGGTTCCATAGTTATATGCGGCAATACCACCGAGAACAATGGCAGCAGACACATCATTACCAGCAGAAACAACCACATCAACAAAAGAGCAGACGTCTTCAATACTGCCATAGTTCCGCAAAGCGAGAGGTGCAAACTCAAGAGCAGTTGTATTCACTGTCCCCCGCAAACTCAATCGGCTTACATTTCCGCTGTTCTGAAGAAAGACCGGTTTACCCTGACTAATGCCGGATACTGTATGCCCAAGTCCTGAGAAAGTACCAGCAAAGTCCTGTGCGGAACTATAAGCGTCTAATTCTATATCGTTAATCAGGTAGGCATTCTCGACGTCTTCTGCTGAATTCAGGAAATCAGAAAAATCTGCCGGCGTTGAAATAACAAAAGCCTCTTCTTGAAGCAGCATCTGTCCTATATTGACGATAAGATTTCTACCTGCAACCAAAGTATTTCCGGAAGACCTTTTATACCACTTGCCGCCAGATTTGCAAAGCACCAGAAGACCGTCATACTGCCCCGGAGCCACGGCAATCTCATACTCACCAGCA
>JAFTDJ010000039.1 GCA_017454265.1 Bacteroidales bacterium
ACGAAGTTATTCGCCGCGTTATTTAACATGGTGCTGCTCAGTCCAGCTTGTGCGCAAATCGACCCCATGTTATTGAACAGCTGCGAAAGATAAACTGTTTTTCCTGAACCGGCAATACCTATAATAGCAATAAACTTCACAGGAAAGCGGCCGTAGTTTTCGGGGAGTGTATTATGGCAGTGTGGGCAGATCCGCTTCATGCAAACAGTTCCATCGTCTAAAACGATATGGGAGACCATCGGGTCAGCATCGTTTGTATAGTAGAGGAAATTCCCATTTTCCGAGCGCAGATATGCCTGATCATCGGGCTGGTTCGGGTCGATAATCGGATCTTCTCTTTCCGGCATACTCTGTTGGATTGCCTGCTCATCCGTCCACCCATGATCTTTCCACCACGCTTCAAAGACCTCATCCTGCCGGGGGGTGAAGTATTTCCAATTACGTACATTGCGCTGCTTGATCTCCATTTCCTCTTCATCGGATATGGAGCCGTTGCGCTTCTCCGGAATGTGTCCACGCTTTATGTAGTCATCATAATCGCGCATACCTGGCGGCAGCACTTTCTCCTCCTCAATAATCCGCTCGGAGCGAAAAAGCACCTTGTCATCCTCGAACTTTTCAAAGCAATATGGACAAATAATAGTCCTAGCCATATATATATCTCCTGTCGTAACAACGATTGTTTCTACTTCGTCATCGCGCCCTTTGTAATCGTAATACCAGGAAGATTCGCGACGAGAGAAGGTTCTGTGTCAGAGCGTACAGTAAAGACGCCAGCCTTCAACAGCTCCGTGCTTAAGGGATAATTCATATCTCGAAGTTTATAGTAGACGCCCCGAAGATCGGCCGGCTCAAGTTCGTTCGGCAACTTAAGCTCCAGCGTATAATAGTTGACCGCCCAATTCGCGCCTGTCGGTCCCCCAGCGTTGCCGCGTAGGAAACCGAACAGGCCTCCGCGTTTTTGCGGCTCACTATGCGCTACGCTAGGTCGAAGCGTGGAGGGGCTGCATCCGTATCTTAGGGTGCAAGCAAAATCGCAGGATATCGCGTCATTCGCCTTAAAAGGCAGATAGACGGTATTCTCCCCGCAGCGGTTTTCCGAGCCGCCAGCCGCAGCTAAAATCGTATAGCTATGTAGACTTGGCACCTTGCAGCCAAACCCGTTTGCAATCCATTCTGCCTGCGGCACGTATCTTACGCTGACCTCATTTCCGATGGAGACAAATTCACCCTGCGGTAGTTTCGAATATTCCGGTAACATCGAGCAGTACTCTTTTAACTTGCCTGTATCGCTTGCATGAATCCCACAGCCATATTTAGTCTTCAGGATAATAGCTCCGTGCTTCCCGCCACTCCATGCAAGGATATCTCTTTGCGGCGTCTTCTTAATGTTCACGCCCATGATATAATTTGCGGGGTCACCATTTTTTATAACCCAAGGCATATTCTCACCAACCTTCTACCGTCACAGAATTATGTTGCTGCTGTCGTTGCCACTTAGTCTGATTAAAGTAACGGCCTCAAGCATATCGGGATCTCCGGTATCAAGGAAG